>JANNUT010000129.1:0-4826 GCA_031395565.1 Acidobacteriota bacterium
GCAGTACGAGCCGTTGCTCGAGCATGTGTCGCATCGGTCCGACCTTAACTACGTGATTGGCGAGATGGTGGCCGAGTTGAACATTGGCCATGCGTACATCGACGGTGGCGATTGGGTTCGACCCAAGCGCGCGCCGGTCGCGTTGCTCGGGGCGCGCTTGGCGCTGGATCCGGCGAGCAAGAAGTACAAGATCGCGAAGATTTGGCGCGGCCATAACGCCGAGCCGAAGTACCGCTCGCCGCTCACCGAGGTTGGTGTCGATGTCAAGGAAGGCTCGTACTTGTTGGCCGTGAATGGCGAGGAACTGCGCGCCGATGTCGACCCGTACAGCGTGCTGCGCAACAAAGCCGATGCACCACTGGTCCTCACGGTGGCCAGCACCGCCGACGGCAAAGACAAACGCACGGTGAGCGTCAACCCCGTGCGCGAGGAGGGGTCGCTGATCTACCTCGATTGGACCGAGAAAAATCGCTTGGCGGTAGACAAACTCTCCGGCGGCAAGATCGGCTACATGCACATTCCCAATATGGGCGCCGAGGGCGCGGCCGAATTCATCAAGTGGTACTACCCGCAGGCGCGCAAGAACGCGATGCTCATCGACGATCGCGCCAACGGCGGCGGCAACATCTCGGCCTGGATCATCGATCGCCTGAGCCGCAAGTTGCTGGGGACGCGATTCAACCGCCTTGCCGAAGACCCCGGAACGTACCCCGACGTCGTGATGCGCGGCCCGATGGCGATGCTGATCAGTGAAACCAGCGCGTCGGACGGCGACATCTTTCCGTACATGTTCCGTGAGTCCGGGCTCGGCCCGTTGATCGGTAAGCGCACGTGGGGCGGCGTGATCGGCATCACCAATCATGGCCAACTGATCGATGGCGGCGTGACGAATGTGCCGCAGTTCGGCACCACGTCTAAAGAGGGGCGTCACGTGATGGAAGGGGAGGGGGTCGCGCCGGACATCGAGGTCGAAAACGATCCGGCGTCTGAGATCGCTGGGCGTGACAATCAGCTCGAGCGCGGTGTGGCGGAGTTGATGAAGAAGCTGGCCATCAACCCGTACGACTTGCCGCCGCGTCCGGCCGACCCGATCAAGACCAAGGCACCGTTGAAGTGAGGCGAGTGCCGTAGAGCAGAGCAGCAGCAACCACGCGCCGGGGGAGTGCAACTTCCTCGGCGCTGTTGTTTTCGGCACGCGCGGGGTATGGACATGAGTTACGCACAGCATCTGCGCGGCCTCGGTTCGGGTAAAACGTATCCGCTCGACACGCTGATGAATCTCGACCCGGTCGACAATCGTCCGGTCGAGATCGTGATCGATACTGCGCGACTGGCTCGCGAGAAGCCGCAGCTCGGTTGGTACCGGCCCGATCGGCGCGACATGTGGCGCTTCGGCGCGCTGTTGGCGCTGGACATTGACGACCCCGGCGATCGTGCGCACATCGTCACGTTGGGCGAGGGGTGCACACCGCTCTTGGACTATTCCGATCATCCGGTGGCGCGCGCCCACGCCTTTACGCTGCAGATCAAAGAGGAAGGCAGAGCCGAGCCAGGCTTCGGCGCCAACCCTACGCAGTCGTTCAAAGATCGCGGCATGTCGATGACAGCGTCGATGGCCAAGAAGTTCGGCCTGCAAAAACTGGTCGTGCCAACGCAGGGAAACGCGGGCGACTCGTTGATGGAATACGCACTCGCGGCCGGAATGAAGGTGGCCGTGATCATGCCCGACGACACGCCAATGCCGATCCAAGGCCGAGTGGCCGCGATGTCGTTGCGCACCTCCAACGTCACGCTGCACTTGGTGACAGGCACCATTCGAGAAGCGGGCGCGGTGATGCGCGAGCAGTATCTGCCGCAGGGGTATTTCAACGTCGCCACGTTTCAAGAGCCGGGTTGGCGGATCGAAGGCAAGAAGACGCTGGGGCTAGAACTGGCCGAGCCGTTGCCCGGCGAACGCGACTGGCGCGTGCCCGATGTGATCGTTTATCCAACCGGCGGCGGCACCGGCGTGTTGGGGATGTGGAAGGCATTCGACGAGCTGCAAGCGCTGGGCGTGATCGGCAGCCAGCGTCCGCGGATGATCTGCGTGCAGTCCGCGGCGACGCCACCCTTGGTCGATGCATTCCAACGCGGCGCTGCCGATACCACCGCGGTCGAGGCGGGCAGCACGCGCTGTGTTGGATTGAATGTGCCGGGCGGCGTTGGGCACTTCAAGGTGCTGCAAATCGTGCGCAGCAGCGGCGGCTGCGCGATTGCCGTGGAAGAGCCGCAGATGGAGCAGGCGCTGCGTACCGTTTGGCGTGACAAACACTGGTGGATTTGTTCGGAGGCCGCTGCCTGTTTGGCGGCGCTCGGTCCATTGGTGGAGCAGCGAATGATCCACAGCGGCGAGCGCGTGGTGGTGGTCAACACCGGCTCGCTCGAAAAGTACCTTCCCGATTTGCGACACCTGCTGTAGCGGCAGAAGGTAGACTCCGACTCTTCCATGACGGCCACCGTGCGCCACATCTCTGCTGTTATTGCTGGAATCGCGGCCGCGGCGCTGTGCCAGGTGCAGACTGCCGTGTTGTGGCAAGTTCTCTATGTGCCGTTGGCACCCAGTGCGGCGCGCTATTCGATGCAGCAAGGGCTGGTCGATCGCTACTTCGGTGCGACGTTGGCGACTGCCAGTGTTTCTGTGCTGGTGCTGTTGCTCATCGGGGTGTGGCTGCTGTGGCATTGGCGCGAGCATCGTGTGGAGACCGCTACGCTCTATGCGTCGGTTAGCTCGATGGTGATGATTCGCATCGCGTGGAGCTTTCCGGCGTTTCGCCACAGCGCGCACTTGTCGTGGAGTGTGCTTTACGTCGTGGCACTCGCGGGGTTGTCGACCATCATCGCTTGGTCGTTGGTTACCACGTACGATCACCGTCCAGCAGACACGTGAGTTCGCAGATGCGCATTTGGGTAGATGCCGATGGGTTATCGCGCGAGATCAACGACGTGCTGCTGCGCGTGTCGGAGCGCCGCCAACTGGCCATCGTGCGCGTGGCCAACCGCAACCTGCCCGCGCACGCCTCGCCGCTGGTTAGCGCCGTGCGCGTGGACGATAGCTTCGATGCTGCCGATCGCTACATTGTCGAGAATCTCGAGGCAGGCGATCTGGTGATTACCGCCGACGTGCCACTGGCGGCATCGGTAGTGGGGTTGGGTGCCTGGGCTTTGAGTGCACGCGGCGAGGTGTTCGACGCCGGCAATGTTGGAGACAAACTCGCCACGCGTGACCTGATGAGTGAACTGCGCTCGTCAGGCGCCGTCAGCGGCGGACCGGCATCGCCGTCGCCTAACGATCGCAAGCGATTTATCGATGCGCTGGACCGGTTGCTGACGAAGCTTGCGCGGCAGAGCTAGGAACCTGCGCCGCAGAGGCGGGGTTCGTGTCTAGTCGCTCACCTCGATGCGCCGCTCGTTGCGATACCAGATGCCGTTGCGTGCGGGTCCCAAGCGCCAGGTGCGTTCGAGCGGCGTGTCGCCGGTGACCTGCATGCATCCGCCGTGTTGACCATATCGATGATGCGTCGGGCAGAGCGCGTCGCCGTTGTCGTGGTGATCGCTGCCACCGCGTGATCTGTATTGGCGATGGTGCCACTCGACGCGCCGGCTGGTGCAGCCGGGCGCCTCGCATCGGTGTCGCGCGCGCACGAAAACCTCGGAACGCGAGGCTGAACGCTTCGGCGCTTGATCGTGTTGCGCACAAAACTCCTCGAGCATCGCCAAGAGACCAACCCACGAGGGTAATCGGCGACACGCCGTGGAAAACATCCGGGCAGCACGCCACGAGGGCGGATCTTCATCGCTGATCGGTTGCGACCAATCGCAGGCGGCGGCGTCGAGCGTGAGGTACTTGCAGCGGGTTTCGATGCAGGCGCCGAAGTCGCGGGCCAGTTCTATCGGCAAGCGCCAGCGGAGCACGCTGCCCGCGATCGGGATCAACGGCCCGTTGCTGCACGCCGCATGACCGGCGCGTTGCACTGCCACCGCGGTGTCGCCGGGCGCGCAGCGCAGTGATGCGAGCCACGCCTCATCCGACATCAGCGACGGTGTGCCAGCGCGACCCTCGACGCTGCTCGCAAACAACAACGCGCGCTTCTCATCGCGCAAGCGTTTGACGGTGCACTCCTTTAGATGCGCCACCCATTCGTTCTCACTCGACGCATCGACATACCCCGGGCCCAAGATCTGCACTGCCAACAGCGCCTTCTCGAGCCCAATCGCGCCGGTGACATACGTCCGCTGCACACGCGGACGCTTGGCCAGCGATCGCGCCACACGCACGCGATCCTCGATGCTCGTACGCGACAGTCCCAACCGATTCTCGGCGTAGGCACCGATGCTCAAGAAACCGAGTTCGCGGACCAACCCGCTGGCGCTCATCTCCATCAACAGCGAGGCCAGATGGCGTTCCATCAGATCAGCAGCCGTGACGAACCACTTCAACTGCCCCAGCACCTCGCGCTCGGACCCCACACCGGCGCGCTCAATCGTCTCGTCGAGTTTTGCAAGCAACTCACGCGCGACCACCATGGCCGGAAGCTCGTTCCCTGAAGGAATCTCCACCACATCCAAGCGCGGCTCCGCCGCACGCAGCCATTCTTGGAAAACGTCCGGGGGGCGATCGCTGGAGTAGTCCTCGGCCACGAGCGCCTCGATGAACGACGTCACCGTCGCATCACCACCTTCCAACCGGCGATACAGATCGAGCGCACTGTCGAACGCCGCGCGCACCGACGGCGGCGCTGAGAAACCCCACAAAACACCCGGCACTTCAGCGATATCGTCGGAACTGG
>JANNUT010000130.1:0-3204 GCA_031395565.1 Acidobacteriota bacterium
GGTGCGCGGCAAGGGTGAGTGGTGGCTTGGCGCGCACGAGATTCACGCTGCGAAAGCCGAAGGTCCGTTCCCGCATGGCGATGACCGCTTCGCTGTGATCTTCGACATGGACATCACCAACAAGGAGTCGAAGCAGCGCATGCAGATGAAAGAAATCGGCGTTTTTACGGTCAAGGGCGACAAGATCACGCGCGAAGAGTTCTTCTACGCTGGCGGGTGAGGGCCTTCCGTAGTCGAACTGAGGGCCTGTCAAGTTGCGGCATGGCGACGACCATCCGTGCGTCATCGTGCTGGCATGGCGTGTCCCTTCGCCGAATCCGCCGTTCGGCCATGCCTGACATCGTGGGTGAGGTGCGCAGAAGTAGAAGGGATTCGCCGAAGCGCATGGCGAGAGGCAGCGCCAAGGTAACCCGCGCTTTGGGGAATGCCTTTTGAACGAAGCCGCGGGAGCCCTCGAAAGGCTGCTAAGTGGAAAAAGCCAGGGCGCGTCGCGACTGCGCATGCCGCGGGACGCCCAGTCGTGTCGCAGGCGAGGCGAGCACGTGGCGAACGTGGCGAACGTGGCGCAGATCCTGGGCTTCGCGACCGGGTGCCACTGGGCTGAACCGGGCAGGTCGGGCATCGCGGACGCACCGATGCAGCGACGTCCGGTTTGCGACCCGCGTCTGAGAGAGCTTCGCAGTGCAGTACGACCTTGCCGTCATGAGCTGTCCCGCCGATTGTGGCCATTCACGACGTCGAGCGGCGCAGGCAGCATGCGGCCGTGCTCGCAACGCGGGCATCGCCTTACGTCGACACCAGTGAGAGCGAGCAAGCACTCGGCCCAGGTCTCCGGCGACTTGAGTTCCTCTGCCGCTTCGGCCACCGGTGGGTTAGGTTCTGGGATGCCCCCCTGCCCAGCAGATTGCAGCATTGCGCGCACCTTACCAATGGTGTCGACAGCGACGTGATGACTGGAGCAGAGACCGTAGTGCCGGATCTTGTGAAACCCACGCGGCAGCACGTGCAGCAACAAGCGCCGAAGAAACTCCACACCAGTCAAGCGACAGGTACGCCCGTCTTTCGTGGCGAAGTTCACTCCGGACTCATCCATGTCGAGGATGCGAGCGTTTGAGATGCCTACACGATGTGTGTAGCGACCCAAGTAGCTGAAGACTTGCTCTGCGCCACCGAAGGGTGCTTTCGCGTAGACATGCCAGCGGGTCTCAAACAGTGCCTTGCGCATGGGAGCATCGTCCTCGGCTGCCATCTTCAACTCGCCGTTATCGATGGCTGCGAGCATAGCCTCGCGAAGCAACCTGCGAAAGAGCCGCGCCATGACCTTGACTGGAAACAGGTAACTCTTGCGACTCGCGACCCAGGCACCCTCAGGACTGAGCGCGCCGGCGCTGACGATCGCGTGCACGTGCGGATGGAAAGTAAGGTCGCGCGCCCAGGTGTGCAGAACCATCGTCAAGGCCGGCGTGCCGCCGAGGCGCTTCGGGTCGCGGCTCAGGATGAGCACGGTTTTGCTCGCAGCCTCGAACATGAGCGCAAACATGTGTTCGCGATTCATCGCAACGACCGGGCGCAGGTCGCTGGGAAGCGTGAAGACGAGATGAAAGTAAGGCGCCGGAAGGATTGTGTCGCGTCGTCGCTCGAGCCACTTGTGCTGTTCGAGACTCTGACAGGTCGGGCAGTGTCGATTGCGGCACGAGTTGTACATGGGAACGCTATGGCCGCAGCTGTCGCAGGTATACAGGTGCCCCCCGAGCGCGGCCGTCCGACATCGCTCAAGCGCGCTGAGCACCACGTGTTGCTCCGACGACAGGGTGAAACTCGCCCTGAGCGCGTCGCCGTGGGCGCGCGCAATGTCACCGACTAGCACGCGTTTCTGTTCACGCGCGCGGTCGGTGCAGGCCAGTGGCGCAACCATGCGCCTTTACCCGAGAACGCGGCCCTC
Organism: Acidobacteriota bacterium; assembly: GCA_031395565.1. Classification (GTDB taxonomy): domain Bacteria; phylum Acidobacteriota; class Polarisedimenticolia; order J045; family J045; genus JANNUT01. Next base: position 1,943 of record JANNUT010000130.1, read on the forward strand.
CTCGGTGCCGATCAAATCGATGTCCTCAACTTGCAGCCAGCACGCTTCGCCGACTCTCAGTCCCTCCCCAACCATCAGCATGAACAATGCCTTGTGCTTGAGTGACGGCGCATGTTCGATTAGGCGTGCCACCTCGCCACCGCTCAGAATATTTGGAGTCGGGTGTTCCCTGCGAACGCATCGAATGCCCTGCATTACTTCGGGTCGCCCGAGCGTCGTGACGAACAAAAAGTGGAGCGCCCCGATCATGACATTGACGGTTGCGGGCTTTCTCTTCTTCTCCTTCAACAGATACAGGAGCCACTGCTTGACGTGCTCTGTCGACAGCGACTCGGGCGGCCGGCGGTAGTGCGCGATGAACGCCTTGGCACAGCGCAGATACGATTCCTGGGTCGCGAGACTCAGGCCTCGCAGCACCAGATCGTTCTCCATCTTGATTCGAACACGGCCCATGTTTGCCTCCTCGGCGCCCCGACACGGGACGCGCTCAAGAAGGTGTTTCGACGCCGGGATAGAACTGTTCCAACTGCGCCGTTTTACCGGATCCGCGAAAGCTCGGCATCGGCCTATCCTTCCCTTTTAGTCGCTTTCTGATTTCTTCGTCATCTCGCGACGTTGTGCGCGCGTGGGGCCCCTGTGGCTACGCGGGCGCCCGGTAGGCCGCGTGGGTTACGATCCCGGCACGAGTGGATAGCTCCAAGGCCGGCGCTGAAGAGAACGTGTGGCTAGCTCCGCACCTGCAGCGAACCGGCCGCTCATGCGAGGCGGAGCGCCTCTGAGTTCGGCGCGCCAAGCGCGCTCTGAGCTTGCCGCGGAGCGGGTTCGTTCAAGCGATTTTATGGAAAGTCCGGGCCCCCTACCCCCGGTTTGAAGTGACTATCGGCCAACGGCATCGGTGATCGCTCCCTCTCCGGCAGGGATCGAGCCGCCCCAGATGCCGACGCGGCCATCGCGAACGAGCCGCAGAGCGGCTTCGGTCCGGTCCATCTCCTCAGCGTCCGCGGCGGTGTCGCCTTGAACACGAACGGACCGGCTCACGATCCGGCGGACGTAGCACTCCGCCGGGCCGCCCCGACCGCCCAGTTCGAGGATCCGCGCTTGCTTCTCCAGAGCGGACCCGCACAGACCGTACGGATCGCTAGTCGTCGTCTCCGTCAAGGTCGAACCCTCCGTCCGCCGGGGCCATGTGGTGGTGGAGGGCCACCGGGCAGGTACCTAAGTGGCCAACGGGGGGAGACTGTAAATCTCCTGGCTTTGCCTTC
>JANNUT010000131.1:0-19369 GCA_031395565.1 Acidobacteriota bacterium
CTCGGCGTGCTGGCCGCGGCGCCCGCGCTCGCCGTCGGTGCGCCGGGCGAGTTTCGGATCACGCAGCCCGCATCGGCGGCAGAATCAGCAATCGCCATCGATCCGGCGCAGTCGCAGCGTGTCGTCGCCGGAACGATGGGCCCGCTGCAGCAGGTCCGGATGCACGTCTCCGTCAACGGAGGATCAAGCTGGACGCAGGTCGAGCTGCCGTTGGGAAACACCTGTTGCCACCCCGCCGTCGGCTGGTCCAGCGACGGGCGCTACGTCTACGCCGCAGCACTCGCTCACTGTGCGACCTTCCGCTGCGAACTGCTGTTCTATCGATCGGGCGACGGAGGAGCGAGTTGGTCCGATCTCGAACTCAGCACCCCCGGCAATCCGCGTCGCACCGTTTCGTTCTCGGCCGACCGCGAGGCGCTCCACGTCGACACGTCGACGTCGTCCCCCTACCGCGAACGGATCTACCTCCCCTACCACTCGAGCAACGTGATGCAGCTCGCACGCTCGACGAATTTCGGCAGCGCGTGGAGCGCAGTCAGCCTGTCACCAGCCGCCGATGAACTGGGATTGGGCGGCGACGTCACGACCGACCGCGCTGGCACCGTCTTCTACGCCTGGCCCGCATACAACAGCCGCACGGTCCGGCTGCGGAAGTCGAGCGATGGCGGCGTGAGCTTCGGCGCCTCTTCGGTCGTGACAGCAACCGAGGCCGCGTTCAGCTTCGCAATCCCCGCTCAGCCGGCGCGCAAGGTTCGCATCGCGGTCTCCGCAGCCGCCGACTTGACGACGGGGCCGTACAGCAACGCGGTCTACCTGGCGTTCAGCGACACAACGGGACCTGTCCAAGAGGATCCCGCAGCGAATCACGCACGGATCCGGGTTGCCGCATCACACGACGGCGGGGCGAGTTGGATCCTGACGACGCCGCACAGCACCGACGATGCAGCCACGGTGGACCGCTTCAATCCCGCGTTGGCCGTGAGCCCCGACGGTACGGTCCACGTGGTTTTCTACGACACGCGGCATGCGGTGGACCGAAGCGGAGTCGACCTCTACTACAGCTACTCGACCGACGGCGGCCGGAGTTGGTCGCAGGCCCGACGCATCACGACCGTGACATCGCCGCTGATCAATGACCTATTCGAACTCGGCGACTACAACGGCCTCGACGCGGCCGGTGTCGACTTGCTCGCAAGCTTCACCGATAACCGCAGCGAAAGCGGCGCGAGCGGCGACTCGGTCGACGTCTACGCCGAGCGCATCGCCCCCGGAAACGGCGTGGCGGGCGCCGGCCGGCTTTACGGCGACCACGGGCTACCCGGGACGCCGCTCACCGTCGTGCGCGGCGTCCAATCCGGTGAACTCGACCTGGCCTGGGCCGGAGCCTGCGGAGGCGCGTCCGACTATGCGGTCTACGAAGGACCGCTGGGAGCGCCGCGAAGCAAATCGCCGCGGCTCTGCAGCACCGGCGGCGCGACCCACGCGACGATCACTCCGTTGCCCGGTTCACGCTTCTTCCTTGTGGTACCTCGCAGCGCGTCCGCCGAGGGTTCTTATGGGCGCACCAGCGACGGCGCGGAGCGACCTCCCGACACCGGCGCGTGCCTGCCGCAGTCGATCATCGCGTGCCCGTAGCGCTGGACGTGTCCCGCGCACGCGAGAGGCCGGTTCGAACCTGTTCGTGTGACCCCGTCAATGACTGTCGACGCGCGAGAAGCCGCGCTCAGAAAAAACCTTCTGGTTAGTGGTCCCTCCGCAGCGTATCACTCAGCGAGCACAGCTCCCGGGTTGGGTCCCGGCGGGCGGCTCGTCCCGCGTTTCCAGAAGAGAGAGAGAGGTTTTCATGATTCGTCCCCGAACACGCCTAAGCCTTGCGGCATTGGCGGTCACCGTGGCCGTTGCCATCGGCGGCATCGCGCCGTCGGCCGCGCAAACCGTGCAGTTCACCCCGCTGGGCGTCGAGTGTGGCCCCGCTTTCTTCCCGACTCTGTGCGTCGTGGACATGTCCGGCGACGGCAAGACGCTCCTGTTTCAGGACCGCGTCTGGACCGCCGACGGCCAGGTCCTCCCGATCGGCGCTCCTCCCAGCGGCGTCTACTTTGTAACGGCGCTCTCCGATGACGGGTCGACCGTTGTCGGCGACATTCTCGTGACCGACGGTCCGCTGGAACCGCACCTCGAGGCCGCGATTTGGCTCGGTGGGGATCAGTGGCGCTCGCTCGGCTACCTTCCGGGTACGGGCCCCTGCGGCCTCAACTTGACCTCCGCCTTCGACGTCAGCGGCGACGGCAGCAAGGTGGTGGGCCTCACCTGGCTCGAGCCGAACTGCGCCGGCACCGCGCACGGCTTCCAGTGGACGGAGCAGACCGGAATGGAAGACCTGGGCGCGATCGTCGACGGCCGAGCGAGCCGCGCCAACGCGATCTCCGCCGATGGCGCCGTGATCGCCGGCTGGAACGACGCTGAGTTCGGCTCGCGACTGGGCGCGCAGTTCCGCAACGGCGGGCCCTGGGAGTGGTTCACCCCCGATGGCCAGACGATCCAGGCCGGCGAGGCGCTCGCGGTCAACTCGGACGGCAGCGTCATCGTCGGCGGGGGGTACTTCGAGAACACCGCCAACTTTGGAGCACCGGCCTACCAACCCTGGCTGTGGAGCGAGGCCACCGGCCTGATCCACCTGGGGACCGTGAAGGGGTTGCGCGGCGACGTGATCGACGGCCAGCACTACGCCAACGACGTCAGCGACGACGGAAGCGTTGTCGTCGGCTTCGACACGCTCTTCAATCTCGGTGAGCGCTGGGCCTTCATCTGGACGAAGACCGGCGGAATCCGGATGCTGCAGGACTACGTCCGCCAGTACACCGACCCGGCGACCCGAGCGAAGATCTGCTCCGCCGTGCGCGGCCCGCTCCAGCCGTGCAGCAAGTGGGACTTCGCGACTCCGGCCGCGATCTCGAACAACGGGAAGATCATCGTTGGCACCGGCCGCAACCCGGCCGGCAACTGGGAAGCGTTCAAGATCACGCTTCCGTAGGGCTGCCCGCGCGGCTTGAAAGTACCGCATCACCGACCTCGGGAACGCCACGGCGTCCCCTAGGTCGTATCGCTCAGGTCAGGGCGCAACCGACACCGGCGGCCGCTCGACCGTGCTCGCAATCCCTACGTCGACCTGAGCGTCGATAAACGAACGAGTCTCTTACTTGGCGCCAGCGGGCGGGCGAGGTCAGCAACTTGGCGGAAACGCGGACGTGGCTCAGTCCGAAAACCTGCTTGGTGATCCCAGCCTCTGCTCGTGCAGCGGCTCGTAAATTGATCCCTGTGCTGTGAGTGTCGATCTAAACAACACCAGCCGATCTAATGAGAGAGCGATCGTCGCGGGGCGAAGCCGCTGCGCAGCCGACATCAGCCGCGCGGTTCGCGCACGCGGCCGAGCGTCAGGTGCGGCCTTGCAGTGGTTGGAAACGCGCCCAGCGCCTCGATGGTGAGCAGCAATCACCCTCGCCAATGAGGTGACGAGTATCAAGTCACCAGAAAAATGGTTGCAGTACGCTGCGCAGGATCCGGCTGGGGGAACCATGAGTCAGTTTCTGCAAAAGTCGTGGCCGTGCTTAGTGCTGGCACTCGCGTTCGAAACGCCAACCGGCGCACAAGAGTTCAAAGGGCGCATCGAGCTTGAAGCTGTGCGCCACAAGTTAAGCGCAGACGGCTGGAAACAGCTCGACGACCCCTCAGGGTTTGCGCTGCGTTTCGAGTGGGGAGAGCCAACCAACTGGATGCACACCGTGTTTTGTGTGCAACGCGTGAGCGGTAGCGGTGACGCGTGTCCCGATACCGGTGCTCCTTGCGAAGAGCGGGAAAACTTCGAGGTGTCTTGGCAGGAGTATTCGTTCGGAACCGTGTTTCGACTCACGCGCGGACGGCTGAGCCCTTCACTCGGAACCGGGGTTGCCTACATCGATGCACGCATCGAATGGACAGCGACATTCACCGGAGAGATCGGTCGCTTCGATTACAGCGATACGGTCGCGTATGCCGAGGTCGGTCTCGACCTGCGTGTGGCGCGATCGTGGGATGTCGGAATTCGTTACCGTCGGCGCTTCGGGGTCGACAAGAGATTCGGGATCGATGGTGAACTCGACTCGCGTGAACTGGGACTGTTTGCCGGACTGCGTTGGTAGTCGCCGACTGAACGGGGACAACCGTCATCCCCGTTTCACAAACGCGATACGCTTTTGCGTGTAGTCGAAGTTCAGCACAAACGACTCGAGCAATCGAACGCCAATGTGGCCGTCACGATGTGAGGCGCCGCCGGTCCCTTTTGCCTCAGTTCCGAATGTTGCCTGGACCGTTTCTCGACGAATGCCACCGAACTCGATCCACGTCTTCACCAATCGCGATCTTCGGAACAGACTCCCGGCATAGGTGTTGCCGCCCGACGCTGATGAAAAGCGACAAAGCGCGCGCGTCAGCCGGCTCTTGCACCAGCTTCATGCCTATTGCCTGATCGCCAAGATTCCTTGTTCAGCTTCCGCCGCTTTGCGCTACTCCGCCTGTTGTACGAAACGTGGTTTGAAACGCTTGTAGGCGCACAGACCCTGCTCGTATGAATCGCTACCCGCCGAAGTCCTATGGGCAAGAACTCGCCGAGTACCGGCCAGGGAGCGGGCGACGGGCCTCACCGATGTTGCCGCCGCAGTCGCGGGCCTGCAGGGTAATCAGTGGGTTGTTCCAGGTGCGGCGGCCGCACAGTTGTGCCGCGCGACAAAGTGCCGTCTGGTCGAGCACGATCGTTTCATCATCGAGACGGCCATCGCGATCGCCGTAGCTGTCGCCGTCGTAGAGCAGGCAACCATCCAAGAGCAGCTGATCGTGTACGACATCGCCGGTTGCGCCGTCGGCGTCACTGCTTTGCACGTCGATTCGCGGCGGTGTGCCGCTGATGGTCAGGTTGGCCTTTGGTGCCGTGACGTCGATGGTGAAGTCGACCTGCGCCTCAGCGACATTGTCGCTCGGGTCGGTGGCGGTGAGCACCAGCGGGTAGTCGCCGTGAGCGCTGTAGCTCGGGTTGTTCGGATCGGCAGGTGCCGGCTCGTAACGTCGCGAGATCTCCGCGCCGTGGCAACGATCGACGAAGTTGTCCTGTACGCGCACCGGCAGCGCGGCCGGACCGAAGCAACTGTGCGGTACAGGGTTGGTGATCGTGCCGCTCGGCGGCATCGCATCCTGCACGGTGATCTGCAACTGGTCCTGCACCTGCACCTGCGAGCCGTCGGTGACGGTGAGCGTGACGTCGTTCACGCCGAGCGGCAGCGTCGCCTCGGCTGTTTCGCCGCTGGCGAGCAACTCAGCCCCGAGTGACCAGCGGTAGTCGATCAGGTCGTCGGTCGTGCCCGGACTCGAGTCGGAATCGCGGCTCGCTCGTGCGTCGAGCGAGATTGTTGCCTGCCGCTCCCCGCCGCACTCGACGCGTTGATCGTCGCCGGCGTTGGGGCGTGGCGTATGGTTGCGCTCGATTCGCTCGATCGAGGTTCGCGGGCCAATATCGGTCAGCGCGTAGGTCGTTTTGCGCACACGACCGAGCGTGCCGACCGGACCGGGCATCGCATACCGTCCCAGTTCCTGCGTGGCGTCACGATCGTAGAGCTGCACGGTCGACCCGGAGGAGGCCCAGAACTCGCCCGCCGAATCGTCTGGCCACAGATCGAGGATCGGTGCGGTGATCGGCAAACGGTCGTAGTAGGAGTAGTCGAATGTGCCCGGCTCACCCCAGTAGAGGTAGCCAGCGCGCGAGTACAAGCGCGTGTCGTCGCTCCCGGTCCACAAGCGACCACCGTGGGCGGAGCCGTTGGCCCAGCAGCACCATTCGTAGTCGACGTTGCCGTCGTCGTCGATCCGGTAGCGATCGACCGTTGTGTACCAGTAGTAGTACCAACCGATACCGGTGACGAGGAAGCGCCGTTGCCCGGCGAACCGCACGATCCGTCCGTTCATGGAAACCCCGAGCGTCTTCAACATTCGGCCGTCGGCGGCATCGTGGATCGTCATCCAATTGCCGTCCCAGTAGCCCGATGCGGAGACGATCGCCAGCCGCGTGTTCGTGATCGCCTCGACGTCGTAGGGATCGATCGGAATCGCCACGATTTGCTCGCGAACGCCGCGCTGCGGATCGATCAAAGCCAACTGGCCGCGCTCCGTATCGTAGTAGGAACCGCGCTCCTCTCTCGGCACGCGCACCTGCAGCGCGACCCGTAACTTGGTCCCGTCCGGCGTCAGCGCCAATGAAACAGGATCGGTCTCGAAGCTCCAACTCTTCACCATGCGGCCGCTGGCTAAGTCGACCTGCACCACACGCCGGCCGCGCCGATCGAGCGCAAACAACCGGCCGCTCGTGGTGTCGAACGCGGTATCGGCGGGATCGAACGGCAGCACGAAGGGCGACTCCGCCTCGACCGACGTGCCATCGTCCGGCATGCACATGTCGCCGACGCCGTCGCCATCGCGATCGCTCTGCAGCGGGTTGAAGACCTGCGGGCAGTTGTCGCAAGCATCGGGGAATCGATCGGCATCGGCATTCAGTTGCAGCGGGTCGAGCGTATCGGCGCAGAGGTCGAGCGCATCCACCACGCCATCGCCGTCGGCGTCCTCGCAGGCGTCGCCGAGACCACCGGGGTGCACGCGATCTTGCTGCTTCGGGTCGGCCACCTGCGGGCAGAGATCCCGCAGATCGTCGACACCGTCGCGATCGGAGTCGACGTTCAACGGATCGGTGCCGAGTGTCACCTCGTCGCCATCGCTCAAGCCATCCCCATCGCTGTCGGCCGCACCGTCGACGAAGCGGAGTGTCGTCTCGGCCCCTTGCACCTCGATGTCGTCGACCGCCCAACCTCGCCCGGGGTTGTACGAGCCGCTGTCGCCAGAAACACGAAGGCGCAGTTTTACCGTGCGCCCGGCGAAGTCGGAGACGTCATAGCGCAGCGTTTCCCAACCGCGCGGTAGACTGTTGCGCCGCTCGAGCGTGCGCCAAATACCGTCGCCTCCCTCGATCTCGGTGATCGCCTCGACCTTCGGCACCAACGGTACGAGGTACAGCCAACTGCGGAGCGACAGCACCAGCGGCCGTTGCGATGCGAGTGGTATCGGCGGTGAGGTCAGCGCCTCGTTGAGATAACCGGTTGCGAACGACGCGAGCCGAGTTTGCATCAAACGCTGCCCGCTGGGCGGCGCAGGTGCGCCGTCGCTCGGTCCACCCCAACTCCAGGCCGCGAGTGCACCGCTGGTCGTGAACGACTGCTGCCCGCTTTCGTAGTCGTAGCGACGCGGCGGATCGAAGCGCAAGCCGATGCCGTCGAGATCGAGGCCACCGAACCGCACCGTCTCGAGCACGCGATCCTCGATCGGGAGTATCACCAACCCGTGATCGAACCTCACCGTCGCCTGTGCTGTGCCACCGCCGTCGAGCAGTTCCCCGTGGCTGGCCGATTGGCCGAAGCGCGCTGAACCGCTGAGCGTCAACACCGCACGCGCACCAAAGAGATCCTCCCGCAACCGGCCATCGCGATCTTCGAGTCGATAGGTCATCGCGATCGGCACGCCGGCGATAGCTTGCACCGGCGTGACAGCCCGCACGAACAACGCCAGGTCGGGGTGTGGATCACAGTCGTCACCCAATCCATCAGCATCTCGATCGGCGTTGATCGGGTCGCGGTTGTCGGGGCACAGATCGAGTGCATCGACCACGCCGTCGTTGTCCGGGTCGTCGCAGGCATCACCCAAGCCGCCCGGGTGCACAACGTCACGCTGTGCTCGATCGATTGCCAATGGGCAGAGATCGATCTCGTCGCCGATGCCATCGCCGTCGCCATCGATCGCGCGCGGATCGCCGCCACGGTCCAACTCGGCGCCGTTGCTCACACCGTCGTCATCGTCGTCGGTCGCGGGGTCGAAGAACATCAGCTCGCCGTCGACTCCTTCGAACACGATGTCGTCGATCAGTGCCGAGGTGTCGTTTCCTTCAGATGTGGTTAGCGAAAAACGAAGCAGGGTGCGCACGCCACCAAGTCCTGCCAGTGGAAGTCGGTGTGAGGACCAGCCGCGAGGCGCCCAGGCGTTTTCAAAGGCCCAGAAATACTCCCAGCTCTTGCCGCCGTCGATCGAGCGATAAACGTAGAGGCGGAACTTGTAGCGGGAATCAGCAGGGCTCAGCCACAGCCGCATCCGGATCGCTGCTGGGCGTGTGGTGGGGAGCCGCACGGCAGGCGCCGTGAGCAGAGAGTAGCTGAAGCCGTTTTGCGGTCCGTCGAGCCGTGCACCCCACGCGCGACGGCCCGAGTCGGCCGGCGCAACGGCCGGTACGCCCCAACCCCATGGATCGTTGACCCCTTCGTGAGTAAAGCCGCCGTCGTCTTGCTCGAAGGTCTCGAGACGATCGGCGGCAAGGTCAAGGCCGAGATGCTCGGAGTCGAATAGATCGAAGCGCACTGTTTCGGCGACATCATCACCGAGCGGCAGCTCCGCAACGCCTTGCTCGAACTCGAGCACCACGCGATTCGTGCCACCACCTTGATGCAGGATGCCGCGGCTCGCCTGTTCACCGAACCGCGACGATCCTCCCGCGATGAGGGTGAAACGCACGCCGCTGAGCTCGCTCCGAAGTTCTCCGAGCCGATCGACCAATTGGAACCGAACCGTTGTTTGTCGATCGGTGCGCGCGCCGAGCGGCAGCACCGGTACTACTCGCAGCGCCAACGCCGGATACGGATCGCACGCATCGCCCAACCGGTCACCGTCGGGGTTGTCACCAGGATCGGCAGCCAGATCCGGACATAGATCGAACGCATCGAACGTGCCGTCGCCATCAGGGTCGTCGCACGCATCGCCCGGACCACCGAGGTGCACCGCGTCGAGTTGATCGGCATTCGCGATCAGCACGCAGTTGTCGAGCGCGTCGGCAATGCCATCTCGATCGCTGTCGGCCACCAACGGGTCGGTGCCGGCCGCGAATTCAGCAGCATTGTCGAAACCATCGCCATCGTCATCACCACTCGGGTTGAAGAACTGCAGCCGAGGTGCGACACCGGCGACTTGCACGTCGTCGATCGCCCAGCCCTCGCGACCGTCGATCAACGCTTCGAATCTGAAGAACCATTTCACTCGCTGGCCGGCCCAGCGCGACAGGTCGAAGCGGTACTCGCGCCAGGCGCGTTCGCCGGCGACGAGGTCGCCCAACTCCGTGGTCCGCCAATCGCCGTCGACGGAGATGTTGATGCTCGCCTCGTCGCGCGTGTTGGCCCGCACCCAACTCGTCAGGCGCAACTCGGGGGTGGCACCACGAGGGAGTTGCGTCGCGGGGCCGGTCAGCGAGCCCTGCGCGTAGACCCGCTCCCCGCCCGGTTCCAGACCGGTGGTCCAGATCCGCCGTCCAGACGGAGCAGGTGGGAGGAACGAGAGGTTCTCCGTCCAATGCCAGGTGTTGGTGTAGTACGAGGGCTGCGAACTGGGGGGAGCGACGTAGCCTCCATCCCCCTCCTCGAACGTCTCCCACCAAACGTCGATCGGCTCGATCCCGATCTGCTCGACATCCGATGAGTTCAACGACACCGTCTCGGCAATGGCGTCGTGCACATCGAGTTCGACGACTCCGCCCGCGAACTCGACCACGGCCTCGGCGCTTTCCCCGCCCGAGACGATGGTCCCGGTTCGTGCAAGCGCGTCGAATCGCGCGCCGCCGCTCAAGCTGAGTTGAACCCTGACGCCGATCAGCTCACTGCGCAGCGCGCCGTACTGATCGCGCAGCGTCACTCGCAGTGGCAGCGCGTTGCCGGCCAGCGCGGATTGATTGCGCTCGGCGTCGAGCCGCAGCCGCAATGCTGGGAAGCGGTCGCAGACGTCGCCGATGCGATCGACATCGCCGTCGGCATTGCTCGGGTCGGGAATGTCAGGGCAAAGATCGCGCGCGTCGGGGATTGCGTCGGCATCCGGATCGTCGCAGACATCTCCGGCTCCGCCGGGGTGGATTGCGTCGGCCTGATCGGCGTTGGCCGTCGATGGGCAGTTATCGAGCGAGTCGTCGTAGCCGTCATCGTCGCTGTCAACCAGACGCGGATCGCTGCCGAGGGCCAACTCGTCGGCGTTGCTCAGGCCGTCGCCGTCGTCATCGCCGGTAGCCGCGATGAACTCGAAGCCACTCGATAGGCCGGTGATCTCGTAGTCGTCGATCATCCAACCGCGATTCGATGTCCCGTAGTAAGTACCGCTGTGCGTGAACTGAAGTTGCACGCTGCGGCCCGCGTAGACATCGAGCGGAACGGTGCTCTCCTGCCAGACCGGCTCCCCGCGGGTGTAAGCGTACTCGGCGAGGAAACCGGAGCGCAGACCGCGATCGGCGCGCACCGTCAATTGCCCCGACCCGCAACATCCCGGCTCGTCGAGCCAGTAACGGAATCGAAGCACCGGTTCGCTATCGGGCGGCAACCAGATCTCCGGCGCGGTGAGGGTCGCGCTGTAGCCGTTGAAGTAGCGCTGATGACGCCAGGTGTGCAGCACGTGCGGCGCTGAGTGCCCGTTGTCGTCGCCGTGGGGTGCAGGACCCCACGCCCACGAGTCGACCACGGCGGCCGCGTACTCCGTGGCGGCGTGGCGGAAACCCCCCTCGTCCTGTTCGAAATCGAGCAGCAGGTCGTGCGGCAGCACAACTCCGCTGCGCCACGCATCGTCTCCAAGGAAGATGACAGCAGCAGGCTCAGTCGAATCGATCGGCAACACCACGACACCCGCAACGAACTCGACTTCGACTCGCGACGTGCCACCGCCCGAGATCAAGATCCCCTGCGCGGCGACGGTGCCGAAGTTCGCCCCGCCTTCCAACCGCAACACGAATCGAATGCCGGCGAGATCGTCGCGCACGCGACCGGAGGCCGCATCTTCCAATTGGAATCGCACCATCTGCGGCACGCCAGCCAGCGCGTAGCGCGACACGACAGGTCTGACCCGCAGCCGCACGTCCGGCACTGGGTCGCACGCGTCGCCGACACCATCGCGGTCACGATCGCGGTTGTCCACGCTCGGGTGTTGGGGACAGAAGTCGATGAAGTCGCGGAGGAAGTCGCCGTCGGCATTGCCGCACGCGTCACCGATGCCGTCGGGTACGATCGCATCGCGCTGTCCGTCATTCGGCACGGTGGGGCAGTTGTCGCGATCGTCGGGCACAAGGTCGTCATCGCTATCTGGATCGCCCGGATCGGTGCCGCGCTGCCGTTCACTGGCGGCGTCGAGTTGATCGCCATCGCGATCGCTGCTCGGATCATCGATCGTCACGCGTGCGGCCGCGGCCCACAGCGCGACGTCGTCGACCGCGAACGTGAGCGGTAGTTCGTCGTAGTTGGTGAAGGCGAGGTGCAGGCGCGATTGGCTACCCTGCAGCGCGGAAGCATCGAGCCGGAATTGCCGCCAGACGCCGAACGCACCGGTGATCGATTGACCGACCCCGCCGATGAAACCATCTCCCTGGCGGAGCGAGACGTAGGCGCTGTTGCCGCTTCGGACGCCATCGAAGCGTGCCGACCACGACAGCCAGAGATTCTCCTCGGGCAACGCCACCGCCGGTCCGCTCGCGAGTTGCCTCGACTCGTGCTGCTCGCCGCTGGCCAAACTCAACAACACGCCGCGCGCACCGCGGGCACCGGCCAGGTTCGGCGGAATCGCGTCGATCTTCCACGGTGCGCTCGCGTCGAACCGGTCGTCCCCTAGTTCGAAGTCGGCGCGATAAAACTCGTGAAGCGTTTCGATTCCGACGGCATCGACGTCGCTGCCGACGATCCGCAAGCCTCCGGCAACGTCGGCCAGCACGTCGAGCGCAGCGCGCCCCTGCTCGAACGCAACCACCACGCGCTCGGTGCCGCCCCCTTCGACCAGCACGCCTGCCGTCGCATGGTCGCCGAAGTGCGCCTGGCCGGTGATCGTCAGCGCCACTCGCACGCCAGCGAGATCGTCGCGGAACGCGCCGTCCGAATCTCTCAGCTCCAATGTCAGCGGCAGAGCGCTTCCGGTCAGGCCGTGCCGCTCGATCCGCAGCGTGGCCCGAAGCGCCAGCGCTGGGAACGGATCGCACGCATCACCGACGCCGTCAGCATCGGTATCGACCAGGTCACGTGCTGCCACCATCGGACAGTTGTCGAGGCTGTCGACGATGGTGTCGCCATCGCTGTCCTCGCAGGCGTCACCAACACCATTCGTGCCGAAACGATCGAGCTGATCGGCGTTGGCTACGATCGGGCAGTTGTCGTTGACGTCCCCGATCCCGTCGCTATCGCTGTCAGAACTCGAGGGATCGAGGCCGCGCGTCAACTCCGTCTCGTTGGTCAGACCGTCGCCGTCTTCATCCTCATCGGCATGTATGAACAGCAGCGCCGGTTGCAGTCCGAGTACTTCGTAGTCGTCGAGGTACCAGCCGGCGAAGATCGCGCGCGGTAGCCAGGGCGAGTCGTACACGCCGAAGTCGAGCCGCAGCCGTATCCGTTTGCCGGCGTAAGCGGACAGCTCGATCAGTCGTTGACTCCAGTTGCCGCGCGTGTCTCCGACCGATACGCCGGGCCACTCCCACACGCCGTCGGGCTCGACCCGCACCTGAATGTAGCCATAGGCTTCGCCGTTACCGTTGTTTCGCGACCGCTCCATCCACTCCCACCAGCGAACGACCGGATTGGAACCGTGCGGCACGTCGATCGGTGGCGGAAGCAATTGCGCCCACGATCCGTGCGGCGGATCGCCGTCGAGCTGCGTACCCCAAACGCGTCGTCCGCCGTGCGCCGAACCCGGTCCCCATGTCGGTATTCCCCAGCGCCATGGATCGAAATAGCGCGAGAGCACGGCGTCATGCGTGAAACCGCCGTCGCCCCGCTCGAACCCCTCGATCAGATCGCCGTCCAAACGAATCCCCGCGAACTCGAAGTCGTCAGCCGAGAGCTGCACCACATCGCGCCGGTTGCAGAACAAAGGGAGCGTCACCCGTCCGGCGCGGAACTCGACGATCACGGTGGCGGTTCCGCCACCGGAAAGCAGCACTCCCTCACTGGCCATCTCTCCGAAACGCGCGGTTGCAAGATCGAGTTGCAACCGAAGCTTCACACCGTCGAGTGCGCGCGGGATCCCGAGTTCGTCGTACAGCTCGAGCGTCAACGGCTGCGGCCTGTCGACCAGCGCGAAGCGCGGCAGCGTGACGCGCGCCACCAACCCGAACAGTGGATGCGGGTCACACGCGTCGCCGAGTCCGTCGCCATCGGTGTCGCGCCCGTTGCTGGCGATGTCGGGGCAGAGGTCGAGGTCGTCGGCGATCTTATCGCCGTCCGGATCGTCGCAAGCATCGCCGATTCCGTTGACGTGGTAGACATCGGACTGATCGCTGTTGTAGACCGCGTAGCAGTTGTCGCAAACATCACCCCAGCTGTCGCGGTCGCGATCGAGTTGCTGCGCGTTGGCGATGTCGCGGCAGTTGTCGTCGCTGTCGGCGATCCCGTCCTGGTCTGGATCGTCGCAAGCGTCGCCGGCGCCGCCTGGATGGAACCGATCCTCCTGCAGCGGGTTGTAGCGCAGCAGACAGTTGTCGTCGCGATCGGAGAGTCCGTCGGCATCGGTATCGAACCCGCGCAGATCGGTTCCGAGGACCAACTCGGCGGCGTTGTCGAGTTCGTCACCATCGAGGTCGATCGCTGGATCGATCCACTCGACGATCGAGGCGAGGCGATCGAGCTTCAGGTTATCGATCGCCCAAAAGACGGAGGAGCGGGAATAGAGACTCGTGAACGCGAAACGGAGTCGCAGCGTTCCTTCGGGGGGACGCGACAGAACGAGCCTTCTGGTGAACCACTGAGAGAGGCCCCCGACGTTCAGGTCGAGAAATTGCCAACTGGCGCCGCGGTCGAGGCTGTACTCGATCTCTGCGAAGGCCGGGTACCGGTAATCGCGGGGGAGGAACGACGAGAACTCGAGGAATCGCGTTGGATCGGGGTCGAGATCGAACGCCGGGAGGATCAGGTATCCGGTCAGCGATCCCTCGTCCCCGCGAGGACGCGTGGCGATCCAGTACCGCGCGCCGGAGGCAGGTGGCGGCTCGGATCGGTCGGGATTGGGCGATCGCCAGGACCAAAGATCTTCGGTCGCCGGCGGCAGTGCGGCGGCGGTGATTCCGCCGTTGCTCGACTCGAACCGCTCGACGAAACGATTCCAGACTTCCAGCCCGAGCCCACTCGCATCGCTGCCTGTCAACGTCACCGCTTCGAGCCGATCGTTAGAGATTGCAATCGCGAACTCGCCGTCGACGAACTCGGCGAGAACTTCCGTCGTTCCGCCGCCGTCGAGCAGCACGCCGCGCGACGCTTCGTTGGCGAAACGGGCGCCGCCGCTGATCCGCAGTTGGGCGCGAATCCCGGTCATGTCGCGGCGCAGCTGACCATCGCCATCTTCGAGACGGTAGACGATGGTCGGGGCTGTCCCGCGCGCGACGTACCGCGGTGCCACCGGACGAACGACCAATCGCACCTGCGGCAATGGATCGCAGAGATCACCCAGCGGATCGTCGTCGGCATTCGCTTGGTCGAGGTTGGCGATGTCGGCGCAGTTGTCGTCGCGATCCGAAACGGTGTCGCCGTCGGGGTCATCGCACGCATCACCCAGCCCGTTGCCGGGGTGGACGTTGTCGCGTTGCTCCGGGTTGATCGTCTGCGGGCAGTTGTCGCAGGCGTCGCCGCGGCCATCGGCGTCGTAGTCCTCGCGTGCGGGATCGGGATGGTCGGGACACAGCTCGTTGGCGTCGACGATTCCGTCGCTGTCGGGGTCGTCGCACAGATCACCGATTCCGTTGCCGGCATGCACGTTGTCGAGCTGATCGACGTTCGGAGTCGACGGACAGTTGTCGCAAGCGTTGCCGGGTCCATCGCTGTCAGCATCCAGTTGATCGGGGTTCGGTTGGCCGATGCAGTTGTCGACCGCGTCGAACACTCCGTCGCCATCATCGTCGTCACACGCATCGCCGACACCGTTGGGATCGATCACGTCCGACTGCGACTGGTTTGAGTGCAGCGGGCAGTTGTCGAGGCGGTCGTTGACCGTATCGCTGTCGGTATCTTCGCGTCGCGGGTCGGTGCCGCGAGCCAACTCGCTGCGGTTGTCGAGGCCGTCGCTGTCGAGGTCGTCATTTGGGTTGAGGAAGTCGATCGCCGGGCCGATGTCGCTGAACACGAGATCGTCGAGGTAGAAACCTTGCCGCTCGAACGAGGCGTTCGATGAGAACCGGAAGCGCAACTTCAACGACTCACCGGCGAACGGCTTGAGGCCATATCCGAAACTCTGCCAGGCGCGGATAGGCCCGGTTATTCGCCCGAGGAAGGTCCACGGCGGCTCGCCCGTGGGGGAAACCTCGATGTCGACCGTGTCGCGATCCCTCTCGAGCCAGGTCCAGTGCTGGAAATCGAAACGGGGTGCGATGGCGCTGGGATCGATCCTGATCGTCGGCGTCAGGAGCACTGCGTCGACATCGGGTGCATACCGCTCGGTCAGGTTGGTCGCCCACAGTTTGGTGCCTGTGTAACCACTGCCTGGTCCGAACTGCGGTGTTCCCCAAACCCAACTGTCGTTCACACCGCTGTGCGACATCCCGCCGTCGCTGACCTCGAACCCCTGCTCGAAGCGATCGAACGGCGCGATCCCGAGTGTTGAGCTGTCCTCGGCACCGAGTCTCACCGCCAACGGTGTTTCTTGCTGCGCGCCGATGCGCACCAGCCCCTGCTCGAACTGCACGAGCGCGCGGCCGGTGCCGCCGCCGCTCAAGAGCAGTCCTTGTTCTGCCGTCGTCGCGAACCGCGCCGCACCATCGAGCGTGAGCGTGATCTGCACCCCGTCGAGGTCGCTTTGCAGCACACCGTCTCGATCCTCGAGGCGGTAGGTGAGAAGCGTGCTTTCCGATGTCAGCCCGTAGCGCGGCACATTCGGGACGACCCGCAAGGCGCGGGCCGGGTAGGGGTCGCAGAGGTCACCGCGTTCGTCGCGGTCGGTGTCGAGTTGGTCGGGATTGGAGACCGCAGGACAGTTGTCGGCACGATCGACAATGCCGTCCAGATCGAGGTCGTCACCGCTTTGCGCCAGCACCGTCCCCGGCACGGCAAGCGCCGCACTCAGAAGAACGATCGCGATCGGAAGGCAAGTGCGCCCCCGGCGAATTTTCACGGACGGTCCCCCACAGACACAGGTCCGTCGGGATAAGACGCCGATCCTATGGGCAGGTCAAGTGTCTTGTGCTGCACCGCCTTGAACAGGGGCGATCGCCGCGCGCAATACCACGGTGTCGATCGTGCCGTCGGCGAACGGCAAGCGGCGCGTGTCCGCAGTCTCGACGGTCATCCGCTACGCGACGCCTTCGAGTTGAACGTTTCTCAAAGGGATGTCGGCGCGGTTGTCCGAGAGGTCCGCCGCCTGCCAGGTGTCGATGCCGCTGGCGGTTCCAGTCCGGCGGGGACCAGCGGGAGGCGGAGGTGGGCTGAGGCAACCTCCGAGCGGCCGGGGATCGTATGACTTACACAATTGTTAGGACCAGAATTACTCGTCGTGCGTGAGGTTGGAGTTTACGGGGCGTGTTGGACGCAGTACCTTCCCCAGCGCTGGCCGGTTTCTCGAGTCACCACTCGACGGTGGGGCTTCCCGGTGGTCGGACGTCTCCGATGGGTTGTTGGGGTTTGCTGAGTTCAACCGGTGCGCACCGCCGAGCGACCTGCGCGTCGCGCGCGGTCGGGGTGACGCCAGCGTCGCCGAAGTCAGCGCGACGGCAGCGTGGCCATTGAGAAGAGCCCGCGCGAGCGGTGCGCTGTTGAAAGGTGGAGTACTCGCGGATGGGTGAGACGAAGCCAGAGCTGATCCCGCCGGCACAGTTGGGTGAGGTCGATCCCGACCATTTGATCGCCGTCATCGGACTGGGCGCGGTGCTGCCCAAGGCACGCAACGTCGCCGAGTTCTGGGAGAACGTCCTCGCCGGTCGCGATTGCCTCTCGGAGGTGCCGCGGGATCGCTGGGACCCCGAGTTGTTCTACGATCCCGACCCGGACGCCGAGGACCGCACCTACTGCAAGCGCGGCGGATTTGTCGACGAGATCCCGTTCGACAGCCGGAGCTTCCGGATTCCGCCGAGCACGGCGCGCGTGATGGATCGCGCGCAGAAGATGGTGCTCGTCGCAGCAGCCGAGGCGATGCGCGACGCGGGCTACGATCATCGGCCGTTCGACCGGGAACGCGCGGCGGTGATCCTCGGCAACTCTTCCGGACAACTGGAGATCGGCGAGCAGTACCGGCTCCGCCTGCAAGCCCCGCTGTTCGAGCAGCACCTCCGTCGCGCGCTCGAGGCCGAGGCGCTCGCGCCAGACCGGATCGAAGCGCTCGTCGCGGACTTCAGACGCGAGGTGGTCGGCAACGCCGCTGCGTTCACGGAGGACTCGTTTCCGGGGTTCATCGTCAACGTCGCCGCCGGCCGCGTGGCGAACTACTTCGACCTGAAGGGGCCGAGCTTCGCCGTCGACGCCGCGTGCGCCTCCTCGCTCGCCGCGTTGGACTGCGCGATCGACGGCCTGCAAGCGCGCGAATTCGACCTGGCCCTCGCGGGCGGGTGTCACGCCAATCTGAGCCCTGTCTTCTTCATCGGTTTCAGCAAGTTCCGCGGCCTGTCACGCACGGCGGTACGCCCGTTCGATGCGGCGGCCGACGGCTTCGTGCTCGGCGAGGGCACCGCCATGTTCGTACTCAAGCGACTCGCGGATGCGCGGCGCGACGGTGACAAGATCTACGCCGTCGTGCGCGGCATCGGGTCGTCGAGCGACGGGCGCGAGAAGGGTATTGGCGCTCCCAACCCGAAGGCTCAGGCGCTGGCGATGGAGCGCGCGTTCGAGCGCGCCGGCTACTCTCCCCAGACCGTGCAGTACGTGGAGACGCACGGCGCCGGGACGCCCGTCGGCGATCCCAGCGAGATGGCGGCGATGGTCGAGGTGTTCGCGCCCCACCTCGCGGTGGACCAGCGGATCGCGCTCGGGTCCATCAAGGCCCAGATCGGGCACTTGGCGGGGGCGTCAGGGGCGCCGGCCCTCCTGCGGACGATCCTGGGGCTCCATCACCGCGTGTTGCCCCCGACGATGCGCCACGAAACGCCGACGCCGGCGATTCCCTGGGCCACGGTCCCCTTCGATGTGCTCACCGCGCCGCGGCCCTGGCCCGAGAACGGCGAACTCCCGCGGCGCGCGAACGTGACCGCGTTCGGGTTCGGCGGCAACAACTTCCATGCGGCGCTGGAGGCGTACGACCAGGACTATCACGCACGGTTGCTCGGCGATGGAGCCGCGCACTCGCGGTCCAGCGTGAGTGCGACAAACGCGCGATGCCCCGGCGCCTCCGAGCCGATCGCGATCGTCGGGATCGGCTCACGATTCCCCAACGCACCCGATCCGGAGGCCTTCTGGCGCAACGTGGTCTCCGGCAGCAGCGCGATCGAGGAGGGGCCGGCCGAGCGCTGGGAAGGTGAGCCCGGACTCTTCTTCGACCCTGACCCCGAGGCCGCGGACAAGAGCTACAGCAAACTCGGTGCGTTTCTGCAGCCACCGCCTATGGACTCACAGGTGTTCCGCATCGCCCCGTCCACCCTCGCCCAGATGGACCCCGAGCAGCGACTGTTTCTTGGAGCGGCGTGGGCCGCGATGCAGGATGCCGGGTACGACGCCCGCCCTTACGACAAGCGGAAAACCGCCGTCGTGCTCGCCGCCAGTTGGGGCTGTCAGGAGACGGCGTGGCGATTCTCCTTCCGTCTGAACGCCACGCGCGCTGAACACGCACTTCGTTCGTCGCGCGCACTGGAGGAGTCGGGATTCGATTTGGAGCGCCGCCGAGAATTGGCAGCGGTGGTGCGGCGCGCAGCGCTCGAGGGCCGCGCTCCCATCACTGAGGACACCATTCTCGGAATCTGCGCACAGATCGGTCCGGGGCGCTTCATGAAAGCGCTCGATCTGATGGGGACGCATCTGACCCTGGACGCGGCCTGCGGCAGCGCTCTCGCAGCAGTCGCGGTCGCGGTGCGTGGTTTGAGATCAGGCAAGTGGGACATGGTTCTCACGGGCGGCGTCAATCGCGCCAACGGTCCCCTGCTCTTCACTTTGATGTCGAAGTGCCGGGCGATCTCCGGCAGCGGATCCCGTCCCTTCGACAAGTCAGCGGACGGCGTCGTGTTCGGCGAGGGCGCGGGCGTCTTCGTCTTGAAACGCCTCCGCGACGCGCTGCGTGACAACGACCGGATTCACGCCGTGATTCGGGGGGTCGGAACGTCGAGCGACGGCCGCGGGCACTCGATGAC
>JANNUT010000132.1:0-4591 GCA_031395565.1 Acidobacteriota bacterium
CCTTGCGGCCGGCACGTTGGTCAGCGAAACAACGAAGTGAGGAGCTAGACGTGGAAACACTCGTCGAAGTCAAAGATCTGCGCAAAACCTTCTCGCGAGGCGGTGAGAAGATCGCGGTGCTGCAAGGGTTGAGCCTGAATGTGGCCAAGGGCGAATTTCTGGCACTGATGGGCCCCTCGGGGTCGGGCAAGTCGACGCTGCTCAATCTGATCGGCGGACTCGACAGTCCCAACGGCGGATCGATCCGCGTAGGCGAGCAGCGCATCGATCAACTTTCCGGTGGAGCGCTGACGTCATGGCGCGCGCGGCACATTGGGTTTGTGTTTCAAATGTACAACCTGCTGCCGGGCCTGACGGCCGAGCGCAACGTCGAACTGCCGCTGCTGCTTACCAACCTCTCGCGAGCGCGGCGCAAGCAGCAGGCCGAGGTCGCGCTGTCGTTGGTGGGGTTGTCCGATCGCGCCAAGCATCTTCCCCGCCAACTCTCCGGTGGTCAGGAGCAGCGCGTCGGCATTGCGCGCGCGATCGTGACCGACCCAACGCTGTTGCTTTGCGACGAGCCAACCGGCGATCTCGACCGCAAGGCCGGTGACGAAATCCTCGACTTGCTGCAGGCACTCAATCGCGATCAGGGCAAGACGGTGATCATGGTGACGCACGATCCGCATGCAGCAGAACGAGCGACGCGCACGGTGCACCTCGACAAAGGGGTGCTGGCGGCGACAGCCGCATGAAGTTCTTTCACTTGCTGTGGAGCAACTTGTGGCGGCACAAGACGCGCACCGCCTTCACGCTGCTCTCGATTCTCATCGCGTTTCTGTTGTTCGCGTTCCTGGCCGCGGTGAAGGTGGCGTTCCGCGCCGGCGTCGATGTCGCCGGTGCCGACCGACTGTTTACCACGCACAAAACGTCGATCATCCAACCGCTTCCCGTCAGCTACCTCGCGCAAATCAAGAACGTGCCGGGCGTGGTGGCGGTCACGCACTCCTCTTGGTTCGGCGGTGTCTATCAAAATCCGAATCAGGGATTTCAAGGTGTCTTCCAATCCCCCGTTGAACCCGAGTCGTACTTGGCGATGTACCCCGAGTTCAAGGTGCCCGACGATCAGAAGCGCGCCTGGCTCGAAGACCGCGAGGGAGTCTTGATCGGCAAGACCACGGCGGCTCGCTACGGCTGGAAGGTCGGGGATCGCGTGCCAGTGCAGGGCACGATCTGGCGCAAGAAGGACGGCACGGCGCTGTGGGAATTCAACGTGCGCGCAATCTACGACGGCGGTAAGGGCGTCGACACCACGCAGTTTCTGTTTCACTACGACTACTTCGACGAGGCGCGACAATTCGGCCAAGGGATCGTCGGTTGGTATGTGGAGCGCATTTCCGATCCAAAGCTAGCCGCCGACGTAGGAAAGAGAATCGACGCCATTTTCGAAAACTCTCCGGCAGAAACCAAGACCGTTACCGAGAAAGCGCTGGCGCAGAGTTTCGCTGACCAAATCGGCGACATTGGGATGATCATTCAACTGATTCTCGCGGCGGTGTTCTTCACGTTGCTCTTGGTCGCCGGCAACACCATGGCGCAATCGGTGCGCGAACGAACCGCGGAACTCGCGGTGTTGAAGACCGTCGGCTTCTCGGATGGCCGCGTGCTGGCGTTGGTGCTGGCCGAGTCGTGCTTGATCGCCTGCGTCGGTGGCTACCTTGGACTCGCGCTCGGCGCTCTGATGGTGGCTGGCGGCGATCCCACCGGCGGGTTTCTACCGGTGTTCTACTTCCCGGAACGTGATGTCGTGATCGGCGTGGTGTTGGTGGTGGTGCTCGGCATCGTGGCCGGCATTTTGCCCGCGCTGCAGGCGCGCCAACTGCGTATTACCGACGCACTGCGGAGGGGCTAGGCTATGTCGCTCGTCAATTCAGCCACGCAAGTTGTCGCTGTCACCGCAACCGCGCTGCGAACCATCGTTCAACGGCGCGGTGCGTCGTTGGCCACCGTGTTTGGGATTGCCGGCGTGGTGGTAGTGCTCGTCGCCGTGTTGTCGATTGCCGAAGGATTTCGCAAGGCGCTCACGATCGCTGGCTCGCCTCAAAACGCGCTGGTCATGCGGGCCGGCAGTGACAGCGAAATGATGAGTGTGTTGCTCGGCGATGCCGTCGAGATCATTGCGCAAGCCCCTGGTGTCGCACGTGGCACGGTCGACGGCGGCACCACCGCGACGCCGCTGTCGTCGGCCGAGCTGTTTGTCGTGGTCGATGTCCCCAAGCGCTCCACCGGCACACCGGCGAATGTCCCACTGCGCGGGATTCAACCCGCCGCCTTCGCGGCCCGACCCGAAGTGACAATCACGTCGGGACGAAAGTTCGAGTGGGGCAAAAACGAGGTACTGGTCGGTGAAGGTGCGCTGAAGCAGTTTCGCGGGTTGGAGCTTGGCTCCAAGTTGAAATGGGGCCAAAACGAATGGACCGTGGCGGGCACCTTCTCGGCGGGCGGCGCGCTGTGGGAATCAGAGTTGTGGACCGATGCCCGCGTGCTTCAACCGGCGTATCGCCGCGGCAACTCGTTTCAAACCGTGTTGGTCCGGTTGGATTCGGTGGACTCTTTCGACACGTTCAAGGATGCACTCACCACCGATCCTCGACTCGATGTGCAGGTCATGCGTGAGAGCGAGTTCTTCGCCAACCAAGGCCGCACGTTGCAAGCGATCATCCGCCGCCTCGGCTTTCTGCTCGCCGTGTTGATGGGGATCGGCGCCGTTTTCGGCGCGCTCAACACGATGTACTCCGCGGTCGCCGCGCGCACGCGCGAGGTAGCCACCTTGCGCGCGATAGGGTTCGGCGCGATTCCGGTGGTCATTTCTGTGTTGGCCGAGTCGATGCTGCTCGCGACGGTGGGCGGGCTGATTGGCGCCATCGGCGCGTGGGCGTTCTTCGATGGCTACCGCACGTCCACGATGAACTTCGACACGTTCAGCCAAGTGACGTTTGCGTTCGATGTCACGCCCCAACTGATGGCAATGGGGATTTTCTTCGCGTTGGTGCTTGGCCTTGTGGGCGGGCTGTTTCCCGCGATCCGCGCCGCGCGGCTGCCGGTAACGGCGGCACTGCGGGAGGCGTAGCCGGGCCGGCTCGACGCAACCCAAATCAAGCGCCGCGAGGCTCCCCGTCGGCGTAGAGTCTCCCCGACTCATCGACTCGGAGGGGCCTCATGACGCGCATCGATCGGCGAGATTTCCTGTATCGCTCCGCACTCGCCTCGGCCGGCACGCTGGCGCTGCCGCGGCTCGGCTTTCCTGACGCCAATCCAACCGCCGTGCCGCGTGTCGTGCACGTGCATCACGGCCGCGCCGCGCGATGGCCGCGCACCGGCGGCTACTATCGGGACTTCGTCGATCAGGCCGCTGTCTCGGCCGCGCTCGACCAAGCGGTGGCGCAGCTCAAGCGCACCGGCATCGATCAAGCCTGGCAGCAGGTCTTCCCATTGGCCGACCCTGCCACCCGCAAGCTCTCGATCAAGATCAGCCTCAACAACTCCACCGACTCGGTCAACGGCGCGGGAAACGATATCGACGCCATCCCCGAGCCAGCGATCGCCGTGATGCAGGGGTTCGTGCGCGCCGGTGGCTTGGCCAGCAACGTCAACATCTACGACGGCACCGACACCGCGCCCACGCGTTTCATCGCGACCTGGTTCAAGGACAAAGTGCGCGCGCTGTTTCCTGACGTGCTCTTCAACGCGCCGTGGAGCGTCGCGCCAGGGTGCGACGCGCGCAAGTGCGTGACCTGGGACGCAGGCTGGGGCGCCAATCGCCCGGTCGACACGGCGATCAAAGGTGCCGTGATCAACGCCGACTACGTCGTCAACATCCCCATCGTCAAGCGTCATGGCCAAGCCAACGTCTCGCTGGGGTTCAAGAACCACTTCGGCTCGATCAATCGTTGCGACAACTTGCATTCGTACGTCTTCAACGACACGCCCGAAGGCTCGGTGCTCGCCGACATCATGGGCAGCCCCTACGTGGCCAGCGATCCCAGCGTAAAGCCGCTGTATCGCAAAACAGTGCTCACCGTCGGCGACATGTTGTTCGGGCAACCGTGCCGCAATTGGGACGCGACGCCGCGGCCGTGGTCGCTGTTCGGCAACGAGTGGCCCAACTCGCTCGTCGTTTCCGACGACGTCGTGGCCGCCGACTCGGTGATGTTCGATTTGCTCGAAGGCGAGCCCGCCAGCGATGGCGGCTGCGGCAGCGTGCGCAGTTGGGCGCGTCGTTACCTGCAAATCGCCGAGAGCCGCGGTCAAGGCGTGCACGATCACGTCACGCTCCCCAGCGGCCAACGCTTCAACCCACTCAACATGCTCTACACCAAAATCGACTATCGCTGGCTCGACGTCTGGTCCTCCGGCGCACTGCTCACCGTCTCACGTCTCGCCAACGGCGCCGTACTCTTGGAATGGCAGCACTACTTCCCCGGCCTCTGCCAAGTCCATCGCGCCTCACTCCCCAATCTCAGCGACGAACTGATCATCGGCACCACCCCCGCCGGCAAATTCCTCGACCCCAACCCCCCCACCCCCGCCTGCTACTGGATCCGCTACAACG
>JANNUT010000133.1:0-5604 GCA_031395565.1 Acidobacteriota bacterium
TGGCTGCCGTCGTACAGGTACCACATCTCCGAAACGCTCGTGCCGCGATAGGTGCGCGTGGCCATGCGGCCATCGGCCATGTAGCGATATTCCACCGACCAACTCGGGCTACCGGTGCAGGCGGTGTTCTGACAGCGATCGTGCGTGTTCTGGCCCATCGTGATCACTGATTCTGGTTCATCGTGATCGCTCATTCTGGCCATCGTGATCACGGATTCTGGTCATCGTGATCACGGATTCTGGCCATCGTGATCGCGGATTCTGGTCATCGTGATCAGCCCGTCCTGTCGGTAGCAAACACGGTCACAGTGACCCCTTTTCGGAGGGGTCGATGGCTGGCGAGAGGCTACTGATGAGGAAGTTGCGCGAGATTTTGAGACTGAAGTGGGAGTGCCGTCTGCCCCATCGCAAGATCGCCTTGGCCGCGGGAGCAGGGCTCGGGACGGTGAGCGAGTACGTGGCGCGGGCGAGTGCAGCCGGTCTGTCCTGGCCGCTGCCGGAAGACCTCGACGATGCGGGTTTGGAGCAGCTGCTGTTTCCTCGCGCGACTGTCGGAGGCGAGTCGCGATCGATCCCGGACTGGGTGTGGGTCCACAACGAACTGAAGCGCAAGCACGTGACCTTGATGCTGTTGTGGAGCGAGTACGCGCAGGCCCACACCGCGGACCACATCTGTTACAGCCAGTTTTGTGCGCGGTATCGCGATTGGGCAGCGCGGCTGAAGCCGACAATGCGACAGGTGCATCACGGCGGCGAGAAAGCCTTCGTCGATTTCTCCGGCGATGGCCCGACGCTGGTCGATCCAGTCACGGGACAACGGCAGGAGATCGAGCTGTTTGTCGGAGTCGCCGGCGCGAGCGGCTTGGTCTATGCCGAAGCGACGATGGATCAGCAATTGGAGTCGTGGATCGGTGCGCACGTCCGGATGTTTGAGACCTGGGGCGGTGCCCCTGAGCAGCTGATTCCTGACAACACCAAGACAGCCGTGACGAAGACCTGTCGCTACGAGCCGGAGGTGCATCGCAGCTACGGCGAGATGGCGACGCACTATGGAGCCGTGGTGATCCCAGCCAGAAGCCGGCGGCCGCGCGACAAGGCCAAGGTCGAGGGCGCCGTTTTGCTGGCGCAGCGCTGGATCCTGGCGTGCTTGCGTAACCACACGTGTTTCAGTCTCGGTGAACTCAACGTAGCGATTGTCGAGCTGACCGATCGAATGAATCGCAAGCCGATGCGGATGATCGGCAGAAGCCGGCTCGAGCTGTTTGAAGAGCTGGATCGGCCCCAGCTGAAGCCTTTGCCCTCCAACCGCTACGAGCTTGGAGACTGGAAATTCTGCCGGGTCAGTATCGACTATCACATCGAGTTGGAGCACAACGTCTACAGCGTGCCGTACGCGCTGATCCACGAGCGCGTGGACGTGCGACTGACCGCCGCGGTAATCGAGATCTTCCACAACGGGCGTCGTGTCACCTCGCATGCCCGATTGCGCGGTCGTGGCAAGGCCTCGACGCAGCCCGAGCACATGCCGGCCTCGCATCGTGCCCATGCTGAGTGGACGCCCTCGCGCTTGATTAGCTGGGCCGAGAAGAGCGGGCCAGCGACGGGCCGGATGGTGGATCAGATCATGCGCCTGCGGCCGCATCCGGAAATGGGCTTCAGGTCGTGTTTGGGATTGCTGCGCTTGGGTCAGAAGCACGGCGCCGCGCGGCTGGAAGCGGCCTGTGTGCGGGCTGAGCGTTTGGCGGGCTTCAGCTACAAGACGGTCAAGAACATCTTGGGATCTGGTCTGGACCGCGTACCGATCGTGGATGACGGTGCGAGCACAGTGCTGCCGGATCACGAGAACATTCGAGGCGCGGACTACTTCGCGCCCGAGGAGGGTGAATGCTGACGGAGCAAACGATCGACAAACTGCAAGCGATGAATCTGCATGGAATGGCTGAGGCGCTGGATCGACAGCGCAGCGACGGCAAGCATGCGTCGCTGAGCTTCGAGGAGCGGATGGGTTTATTAGTCGATCACGAGTGGACTCAGCGTGAGCAGCGCAAGCTGGATCGGCGCTTGAAGCAGGCCAAGCTGCGGCATGACGCGGCCTTGGAGGATGTGGACTACACGCCTGGTCGCGGGCTTGATCGGCAAGTCGTGCTGTCGCTGGGGAGCTGCAGCTGGATTGCCGAGCACCAGAACGTGATCGTGTCCGGGTCGACGGGAACAGGAAAGAGCTATCTCGCGTGCGCGCTGGCTGAGCGCGCCTGTCGCAAAGGATACACGGCGCAGTACACCCGGATGCCGCGCTTGCTGCAAGAGCTGATGGTCGCGCGCGGCGATGGATCGTACAGCCGCTTGCTCACGCGCTTGGCGAAACTGGATCTGTTGGTGATCGATGATTGGCTGCTGTCACCGCTGAAAGAAACCGAGCGTCGTGATCTCTTGGAACTGGTCGAAGATCGAGCCGAGCGTGGATCGACACTGTTGGCTGGTCAACTACCGGTCAAGTCGTGGCACGAAGTGATCGGCGAAGCGATGGTCGCGGATGCGATTCTGGATCGCTTGGTGCATCGCTCGCATCGGATTGCTTTGAAAGGACCATCGCAGCGCGAGTCGCGCAGCGCGATCAAGGCTGCCGAGAAGAGCAAATGATCGTCGCTTCGCTCCGAACTCGCGCTGGCGCGCGACGGCCTATGGATCCTGCCGGATCTATGGAAAACACCAACCGCGGTGTTTTCCACAGCTCCTTGGACGGCGCCAACAGCGCGCCGCCCACAGGCCCTGCTGCTATCATCCTTTCGAGACTTGATAACAAGCACCACGAGCACGCGGCCTGACCTGGAGGCGTAACCGAAACGAAAAGACCGTCGCTTCGCTCCGACAGGTGATCACGATGAACCAGAATCAGTGATCACGATGACCGGAACAGGTGATCACGATGACCGGAATCCCCAAGCGATCGACTTGACTCAAGCGGCCGAAGCCGTCGTGCCAGTACTTCCAGCCGGTCGTGGCGCTGTCGGGCTGCTTGACCATGAAGCCGCGGGCGTCGTCGTAGTTGAGTGTGGCGGTTTCGGTGGTTTGCACCGTGCCGTCGAGGTTGAGGTCGACGGGCCACGCGGTGTAGGCGTTGACCGGGTCGACGGCAACATCGACCATCGGGTTGTTCAGGTTGCTGCTCTTGTCGCGGTGCTGATGCCAATTGCCGAGCTCGTCGAGGTTCCATTCGTGCGCGGAGGTCAGGGTCGTGATCGTCGTACCGACCGGCTACAACTTCTTTAACCCAAGTCCGCGAAGTTCCGCAAGAACCTCGTCCGAAGTGCCGCGCTTCGCCGTGATCACCTCGAGATACTCGTCATGGCTGATTCGGATCGCCCATCCACCCGCCACGCTGACGCACTCACAACCCCAGATGAAATACAGCACCATCGCGAGAAGAGCGAAAAGGAGGTCTTGCTCCGAAGGATCGAAGCAGTGTCCAGGAACATCGATGATCGGATCTGTACACCCGAGCGACAGTCGGTATTTCTCGGCTAGCGGCATACACTCCGCCGATTCCCATACGCCCCATTCGGTGAGTGTTAGAAGGCACTCGTGATTGTCAATGGAGAGCAGATTCTTCGCGAGTACCCGAGCGATCTGTGTCTTAAGGCCAGCGTCTAGTTTTTCGATCGAGAACTCCTGTCGACGAAAGCCTGTCCAGGGCTTTTTGCCGGCCCAGAAGGCTCTGTCGGACCACCGCCTCGCATCTGTATTTGTTAGGAATCTCACTCGTCGCTCTTCACTGCACCGAACTAGTCGTGCAGCGCAAGTAGACTGCTACGCAAAGCAATCGATCTTCGCTGGGGACTCAATTGTTGCCCTCATGTAGCGAATCAGAACCAGACTCTAGGTTCGCCAGTCCGGTATCACAGAGCACTGCAAGGACCTCGTCCGATGAGCCCGGCTCTGCAGTGACCACCTCTAGGGAGTCGTCGCTGCTGATTCGAATGGACCAACCGGAGTCAGAACTGACGCACTCACAGCCCCAACTGAAATACAAGACGATAGCGAGCAACGCGAACAGCAGGTCTGCTTCTCCTTCATCGAAGCTGTGCCCAGGCGAAGTCGCAATCGACTCACTCGCCCCGAGCGCCATGCGGAATCTCTCTGCGAGTGGAAGACACTCCGAGAGCGGCGACCTTGACCTCTCTGTGAGAGTCACCATGCACTGCTGATCGTTTCGGGATAGCAGGTTGTATGCGAGGCGGCGTGCAATCTCGGTCTTGTGACCGGAGTCGAGCCCCTTGATTGAAACTCGCTGTCGTTCGAAATCGAACGAGGGCTTCTTGCTACCCCAGAAGTTGGAGTCTGACCAACTCCGGGCTTCTTCCGCAGTCACGAATCTCACTTTAGTACTCCAGATGCTTCTGGCAGCTTCGAGCTACCGCGTGTTACCCAACCTAGCTGGGCACCCTTGGCGTGATATGCCGGGGTGTTCCGTTTTAGTCATGCACGGTTTGAGAGCCGCAAGAGATCGCCCCGGTTGCGCAAGGATCCACTACGATCGCGAAGGTAGTGAAGGTATTCAATAGCGCTCCACCGATCAAATACGCCTGAGTTCGATACCACCCCGCAGGACTATGAGATTGGGATTCTGGGAGTAGGCTCCCCCATCTATCCGTCTTAAACCTACTTCCGGTTCCTTTGTCAATATCCCAGTGTTGTCCTCCGTTCTCCCAAGAGGCACCCGGCTGGCTTCCCTTTTGGATTCCCCCCTTTATCGGCGGGTCCGGACCCCATTTACCTACTCGTCCAGCCTTCAGGTTCTTGTGAAACTTCCATCCAGTGCCCTCCGGTGCACCCGGCACCTTCACAGGTGGCGGACCGGAGGGTGGCGATTCAAGAAGCGTAAGGGGCGGAATCAAGGGAGGCAGTTCCGGATCCCCTGAGGGATTCGGCGTTGAGCCGCCGTCTGAGCCTTCCACTTCTTCGTTCGAGTTGCCGTCTGAATCCAAATCAAGTTCTGACTGCTGCGAATCACCGACCTCAAGCCTATTGGCCATCCCTCCAGGCTCAGAGCCGCCGGGGCCCCCGATAAAGGGGATGCTGCTGCCGCCAACTGGACACCCTCCGGGGACTTCCGCTCCTGACTGCTGCCCAGCGATGCTCGCTACGGCTGTGTCGGAGCCTTCTGTGCTTGCTGTTTGTGCGCGCTCGATCGCCCATTCGCCAGCCTCTTGCTGCATCTGAGCTGTCGCCATGAACCCTTCGACCATTCCCCCGAATGCCTCGCCCGTGAGCGGATCGACGGTGCTGACACCGTCTACGACCACTTTCGTGCTGAAGCCACCTCCGCCTCCAACTCGATCTCGTGCCCAGGGGGCGAGACTGCCTGCCGACGGTGCATGGAGTTCCAGATCATCCGCGCGCAACCCACTCGGATCGACCCACATCGTCGGACTCGATCCGGTGTAGGCGTACAGATTCAAGCCTCCGCCTTCGGCAATCGGATCTTGCTCGATGAAGCGGCCCAGCTCCGCGCTGTACCAGCGCGCGCCCATCAAATACAAACCTGTATCGGGATCGAAGCGTTGACCGGCGAAGCGATACGGCACGTGCACGCCATTTCTTTCC
>JANNUT010000134.1:0-1602 GCA_031395565.1 Acidobacteriota bacterium
CATCGAACGCTGCTTGCGCCACGCACGGCATCGGCACGACACGCCGCAGAAGTTCGCCTTCACCGTGCCCCAAAAGCGCTCGCCGCACTCTTCGCAAATGCGCTCTTCTTCGAAGTAACGGGGGACGGCGGCGGGCACGATCTCGCTTTCTTCGGCTGCGCGTTTTACCGTTCGCTGAAAGCGATTACGGCTAAACGCGCCTATCGCTTCGCTCAGGGGCCGGATTCTGACCGGCTCGCCGCCTGTCAGCAACTTCTTTCACGCGCGTTCCGCCAACAATTGGAGAGCGGGGCGTGAGGGACGAAGACGACAAGTCCGCGAATGGGAGCGCGCAATGCAGACGAGACTGGGGGCCTGGCTGCGCTCAGGGGCGACAGGCTGCGAGCGCACCCAGGTCGCGCCGCTGGACGGCCGGGGTGCGCGAGCTTGCGGGCGGTATGGGCATCAGGGCCGGCGGCGGCGCGCACGCACGCACGCACGCGAGGCACGCTGTCACCCAATTCTTCGAAGCGGTGCTACCATCGGTAGGATGACAGCAAGAGTCGAGAAGCTCAGCGTCTCCCTCGGAACCGAAGAGGCCGCATGGGCACGCGAGCAAGCGGAGGCCTCCGGCAGCAGCCTCTCGGCCGTCCTGACCGAGGCGCTTCGCAAGCAGCGCCAATACCTCGCGAGGCGGAGATTGCTCGATGAGCTTGGAACGGACGACATCACCGAAGAGGACCTCGCCGCCATTCGCGCCGAGTGGCGGCAGTGACTGCGCCTGGCCTGACCTTCGACACTGGCGCTCTCATAGCGCTCGAGCGGGGCAACAAGCGGATGCGCGGCGTGCTGCTCGCAGCTGAGCGCGAGGGCCTCGATGTCACTGTTCCCGCGCCCGTGCTGATCGAGTGGTGGCGAAACGGAACAAGGCAGCGCGCCGTACTCGAGGCCGTCACCGTTGAGCAGACCACCGAGAGGCTCGCAAAGCTCGCAGGCGAGGCGATCGCCGCAGTCCCGGGCGCAACGCCCATCGATGCGCTCGTCATCACCTCAGCCGCGCAACGAGGTGACGTGGTCTACACCACCGACTTCGAGGACCTCGAACGCGTACGCGCGCGCTGCTTCCAAGCCGTTCGCGTGCTGCGCGCCTAGCTCAGCAGAGCGATTCGTGCCCTGTTGCCGCGCTCAATGCTGCGCACGATACCCGACGGGTTCTCACGCAATGCTGATATGGCTTGCGGCCTGGGTGCGCTCAGGACCGAGGGGCGGCGAGCGCCTGGCCATCGTTACTGCACGGTGCGGGCATCAGGGCCGGCGGCTCCTCGGCGCACGCGATGGCCCATGCGGCTCGAGGAGCCGCAAGTCTCGCCTCTCAACTCCCAGTCCGCTAAGACACGAACCGTCGACGACGACGACAGGACGCTCAGACTTCGATACGACGCCACATGCCGAGCCAGATCATGTTCGCAGTCATGCACGCCGAGGCCGCGGTCGACGGCGGGTTGCGTATGTACATCCGGGCGCTGCGCCACGCGTGAGTCGGGGGGCTGGGGCCGAGCCCCAGGTTAAGCGCTCCGCTCGAAACGAGTTCGCCGTCCGCATGCGCCGTCCGAGCGAGGCCAG
>JANNUT010000135.1:0-6299 GCA_031395565.1 Acidobacteriota bacterium
GGCTAGGGCGCCGCCATGTTCGTAGGGCACACAGCTGTTGCCTTGGCCGCCAAGAGCCGCGCGCGCGAGGTCTCATTGGGTTGGCTGCTCGCGGCGGCGATTGCGCTGGATCTCATTTGGCCAGTGTTGCTGTTGCTCGACATCGAGCATGTGCTCATTGCGCCTGGGTTCACGGCCTTCACACCGTTCGACTTCCAGAGTTATCCCTACTCGCACAGCCTGTTGATGTCGGTGGTGTGGGCCGCTGCCGCAGCACTCCTGGCGCGCTGGCGCGGGCTGAGCCAGTCCACGGCTGTACTCATCGGCGGATTGGTGTTGAGCCATTGGGTGCTCGACTTCGTGACGCACGCGCCCGACTTGCCGCTAGCGCCATGGTCGTCGCCACGCGTCGGTCTTGGCCTTTGGAATTCGATTGTCGCCACGTTCGTGGTGGAAGGTGCGCTTTTCGCCGCAGGGATCGCGCTCTATCTGCGCGCCACCCGCGCGCGCGATCGAATTGGGGTGTGGGCCTTGTGGTCGCTCCTTGGCGTGTCCACCGTGATGTGGGCCTCGGGACCGTTTTCATCACCACCACCCAGCGAACGTGTGGTTGGTTGGGTGACGTTGGGTCTGTGGTTGTTGGTAGCGTGGGCGGCATGGGCCGACCGGCATCGCACCGTTCGGCATTCGTAGGAGGTGTCAATGAAACGACTCGTGTGGCGTACGGGAATCTTGGCAATTGCGTTGGTAGTAGCCATGTTGATCGGCTGCGCTGGGGGCAGCGACGGCGAGCCCGCTGGGATTGTGCGCTATCTGGTGACCTCGACTTGCACCACGGACATTGACTACCGCGCGGCCAACAACCTCTTTCTGAACGACCAAGACGTCGCGAGCGGTTGGGAGTTCAAATTCGCGGCCGAGGAAAAGGATGTTCTCTTCATCTCCGCAACGCTCAACTGCGATGGCACGGTCACCGTTGATATCTTCAAGGACGGGCGCAAATTCAAGACCACCACGGCATCGGGCCTGGAGGCGACGGCCACTGCGGAAGGCCGTTTCTAGCGGTTGATCGGATCGTTGCTGGTGAGCGGCGCCAGCCTTAGCGCATGAGTCTTGATCAGGAGGAAGGGCTAGAACTCCAGCCGATGGGTTCGGCATGTGGAGCGGTGAGTTCGTCGTTGTCTATCGACTGTCCTTCCTCCTCGTCCTCAGGCTGCGCCTCGAACCACGCATCGATGCAGTCGTTGTCGGTGCCTACAAAGCGCGCGCGGGTCGTCGCTAGTCTCCCTACCATAGTCTTGAAGAAGCGTTTCATGGAGCACTCCCACTTTTGAGTTTTCGAGCTTGGTCCCGCACATAGAATCGCGCGACCGGCCCCGATGTGAGCCACAAATCGAGCCGCTGCTGCGGAAGATGATCCGCACATCGTGGGCGCGACCTGTCGCATGGGGTCCCGGATACGGCGTGGCATTGACGTCTGCTCATCGATCTCCCCTTGTCTGGCAGGCCAAACCTAGAGCAATACGCATGCCCAAGAACGAAGGCGAATTGGGACCAATAACTGTGGTCCATACACACTCGTGGCTTCATTTCGAGGCCACGGTGGCTTTGTTTCGAAGCCAGGTGGACGGCGAAGGCTGTTCACAGCCGTTATGCAGGCAGCAGGCTAGGCTTCCCGACAGCGGGCAGAAGTACGCGCACTTGCGTCCCCTGCATCGGCTCACTCTCGACAAAGACATAGCCGCCGCTTTGCTTTACCACGCCGTACACCGAGGCCAAGCCGAGCCCGACTCCCTGCCCTGTCCCTTTCGTCGAGAAGAACGGGTCGAACGCATGGGCGCGGGTGGCGGCGTCCATTCCAAGGCCGGTGTCGGTGACGGCCAGCAACACGTATGAACCTGACGGAACGCGGACCGCTGGATCTATTGCGGTCTCTTCCAACACGGTGCTCGACGTTTCGATTAGCAACTTGCCGCCCGCCGGCATCGCATCGCGCGCGTTGATCACCAAGTTGATCAGCACCTGTTGCAACTGCACGGGATCGACGCGCACGCGCCCGACCCCGGGATCCAGTCGCATGTTTAGCGCGATCTGCTGACCAATCATGCTTGCGAGCATCTGCTGCGTTCTGATGACGACCTCGTTGAGCAAAACAACGCGAGGCTGTAGCACCTGGCGGCGTGAAAACGAGAGCAGTTGCGACGTCAAACTTGCCGCGTGCTCTCCGGCGGCTTGAATCGACAGTGCGCTTTCCCGATCCAAGCCTTCCGTGGTGTCTCGCTTCAAGAGCAAATCGCAGTGTCCCAAGATGACCTGCAGCAGGTTGTTGAACTCATGCGCAATGCCGCCGGCCAATCGGCCCACCGCTTCGAGTTTTTTTGCGCGCAACAGGTCTTCTGTTGCACGCTCGAGGTCGTGCGATAGCTGCACCGCCTGGCGATGTAGTTGTTGCTGATGAACGATCGCCAATAGCCCCAGCAAGACTGTCATCACCAAACACCACACCAAGTAAGGCTGTGACGCTGCCATGGGCACAAGGCCTGCTAGTGACGCTCCAATGTGCGCCAAGGGTGCGGCAATCGCGTACGTCGTGACCGACGACGGGATGGGGTGGCGAGAATCGTCACGCCGCATCCCTGCGAAGCCGAGTCGCGCCGGAGCGAAGCGAAGTCGCGCGGCCCAGATGATCGGCAAAAACGCCCCGAACCAAACGAGATTCCAGACCGGCCCTTCGACGAGCCATCGATCTCTGGAGAGCGAGTTAAGGGTGGCGAGATCGGTCACGGCCCACATCAGCGGCGTCAGCATCAGCAGCGTATAGACGGCACCCCAGAGCGTTTTCCCCAGCAAGATCGCACGGATCAAGAAGCGTATCGCGAGCAGCAGATCGAGTGCCGCAAAGCATCCGAAGGTGTGGGTCAACGGCGGGTCGGCCGGACTGCGAAACAGATGCGGCAGCAAGACGAAGTAGCCAACGATCGCGAGCACAAACGCCATGGTCGCAAACCGTTCCAGCCCTAGTAGGCGTCGCCGGCGGCTCCAGCCCGCGCGGTGATGCGGCTGTTCTTCCAAAGCCCAAAGCAAACACATGTAGCTCGGAATGAAGAGCAAGTCGGTGACCAAGCCGGTCGGCCCCCACTGCTTGGAGGACGGGTCGGCCAGTTCGATCAGGTCCACGAGTGCCCAGATCATGAAGTTGACGCTGAGCAGCCACCAGAAGCGACGCTCCTCCGGTCCTATCACGCGATGGCGCGGCGGGGCCAATATCCAAGCAGCGGCCGCCGCCAAAATCGCATACGAGGCATCGTCGCAGAACCATGCAAGTCGAGAGGTGGGCAGAACAGGAAGTGCGCACGCGAGATAAACGACTACCACGAGGCTCGCGAAGAGCCCCGCTTGTCGATCCCTGAGTAGCGCCCTCCCGGCTTCCCACCAGCCGGTACGGACCACCGAGTCACCCTCCACCACTAAGTGCCGTGAGTCTAGGCGAGGTCTTTGGGGGATTGTCGGCGTAACTTCTACGTACTGTTCCGGTCTTCGCCCTGAAGGGAGGGTCGCTCGATGAATGCCGTACGTGCGCTACTGACCGTGGCGCTACTCGCAACCACCACTACCGTGCTGGCCGACCCGCGCTGGTTTCGCGTCTCGATCACCCCGTTCGCCTACGACATTACCGACGAGTCGAAGGTCGACACCTACAACCGGGTCAACGCGCGCCAAGACATGGAAACTCATCATGTCGACGACGGTGTGCCGTGGCCCGAGGCGTTTGCCGGCACGCCGTATCACCCCGCCGCCGAAGCCAACATTGCGTTTCGCTTGGCTCACACGCCGCCGGGAATGAAGTCCTACTTGGCCGTTACGCCGCTCAACAGCAACCGCGATGACATGGCCGGCTATTGGAGCGACTCGTCCAATGCGCCGCGCCCCGGCGAGTGGGCCAACAAAGACTTCGACGACCCGATGGTGATCGAGGCGTACTACAAGTACTGCCGCGATATGGTCAATCGCTTTCACCCCACCTACTTCAACTACGCAATCGAGTCGTTGGAACTGGCTCGCAATGCACCGGCACGTTGGCCTGCGTTCATGCGCTTGTTGAACGCGGTGTACCCCAAGCTCAAGCGCGACTTCCCTGCGCTGCCGGTGTTTGTGTCGATCACGCTGCGCGATCCGGGCACACCCGGGATGACCGACTACACCGGCGAAGTCAACGAGTTGATGAAGGTTTCCGACTACATGGCGGTAAGCACCTACCGCTATTTGTTCGGCAGTGGCAACGACAAAGGCAACCCCGCGAACTTGCCACCAGGCTGGTTGCAGCAAGCCGTCGACTTGGCGCCCGACAAACCGTTTGCGATCGCCGAGACAGGCTGGCTCGCCGAAAACCTCAACGCACCGTCGTTCGGTTTGTTCGTCAACGGGACCGCTGCGTGGCAAGCCGACTATGTGCGCGCGATGTTTTCGGAATGCGAGCGCTTGAAAGCGCGCTTCGTGATTTGGTTCTTGGCGGTGGACTACGACCGTTTGTGGTTTTGGTTGCAGTTGTTGGGGCAAGCCAACGATGGCTGGTTGCTGTGGCGCGACACCGGCTTGTGGAACGGTCAGCTCAGCGCACACCCGTCGCTGGCGGTGTGGGATGGGCGAAACGCCGACCCGCGTCGCGCCGTTCCGCCGATCGTGCCCGATGGTTGGTCGGTACCAGGCACACAACTCACCGTGGCGCGCGCCGCTGGCAATCAACTGAAGCTCGATTGGGGGCTGGGTGCGTGTCCCGCCGTCAATCACCATCTTTTGTGGCTCGATCTGCATGCGACGGCCAGCTACAGCGTCATTAGCGAATCGTGCGCCGTTGGCAACACGGGGTCGTTCACCGGGGCTGCACCGGTTGGCGATGTCGCGGTGTTGGTGGTGGCGGATGATGGTGTCGCGATCGAGGGTTCGCATGGTGTCGATAGCGCCGGCCACGAACGCCCCTCGCATTCGTCGCTTTGCGGCTTGACCACCAAGCTCACCGATGGCGTTTGCCCGTAGCGGCCAGGGAGTGATGTGCTGATGGAGACGGATGCCGGCTATGCGTGGGGGGATACGTTGCCCACGCTCACCACAGCGCGCGTCGTATTGCGGCCGATCGAGACCAGCGATGCGGCGGCGTACTTCGCCATCTTCTCCGACGCTGAAACGACGCTGTATTGGTCGCGCCCGCCGATGCAGCAGCTGGCCGAGGCAGAGGCCTACGTTGCGCATGTGATCGACGCGTTTCGCACACGGCGCGCGTTTCAATGGGCGATCGCTCAGCCCGGCGACCCGACGTTGATCGGTCACTGCGCGCTGCATCGCGTCGATCTGGATCATCGTCGTGCCGAGGTCGGCTTTGTGTTGAGCCGCTCGCTCTGGGGCAGCGGGCTGATGTCGCGAGCGTTGGCGATGTTGGTTGCGTTTGCCTTCGAGTCGATGCAGTTGCATCGCTTGGAAGCCGATGTCGATCCGCGCAATGCGCGTTCGTTGGCGTTGCTGGCGCGACATGGGTTTCGGCAGGAGGGGTTGATGCGCCAGCGCTATTGGGTGAACGGTGAATGGCAAGACACGGCGATGCTGGCGTTGTTGCGGCCGGAGTGGGCAGCGCGACAGTAGCGCGGCGGAGAACCATCTACGCCGAGAGACGATCCCGCAAGACAGTCAAAGATCGTGGAGACTTGCACCAGCAATCAAGGGCAAGCCGCAGGGTTGGTGTTGATTCGCTCCGCACCCCGATGACGAAACGCCCCAAGATCCAACGCCTCCACCGGCGGTATCACGGCCGCTGACCAGAAAGCAGTAACCATCGCTGAGCGCGCGATGAGCAGGTCGTCCGCCGACCACCACCAGCACGCGGGGCGGCGAGCCTCTGCGGTTTCGATTGCAAGCAGTAAACTCACGGCATCGAATGCCAGCGCCACGCTTCAGTTCAGCTGCGTGATTATCGGCGTTCGATCTTCATTGCTCCACGAGCGTGCGTGCAACGTTGTCCTCATTCAAAAAGGACCTCAGCAGGATTGGTCCGACGAATCGAACCGGGCCCATTGCCTCCCTCACGAAATGGGCGTATGAAAGTGATCGCCATGGCGTGCCCGAGCGCGGCCGGTGCGAAGCCGCACTGCAACAGCACGAGGGCAACGTCATGAGAACAGGACAGGCAAGGCCTAGAAGCTCATCTCGATTCAGAGTTGTTTGCGGTCTCTCACTCATCGTCGGGGGGGGGGTACTAACCGGTTCGTCAGCTCTCGCTCAAGTTGATCGATTTACCAACCAGTGCTTCAAACAGCCGATGAAAACCAGTG
>JANNUT010000136.1:0-4426 GCA_031395565.1 Acidobacteriota bacterium
CGATGGCGAGGTAGAGCTGCGGCAGGTAGTCCGCCGCTTCACGGGGCGACGCGGACAGCGCGCGCTCGAGAGCGACGCGCGCTTCGGCGGGCTTTCCCTGCTCGATGAGCGAGACGCCCTTGACATACGCCTCCCGCGAAGCGGGATCCGCCGACAACAGCAGCCAGACCGCAAGAGTGCCCCGGAGCATGCCGCCCTCCCTTCCCTGCTGCACGTATCCCAGCGCCTTCAGCTTTTCCACGCTGCTCCGGGGTGAGGGCGCTCTCCGGAACCGTCTCGCCCCTGGTTTAGGCCCAGCCCCAGCAGGAAGCCCGCGCGCCTCCGCGATAATACGCCGTCAGGAGCAGCTGCGCCGCCGGCAGTGACGGACGGCACTAACGGGCCGCCGGACGGTCCGTGACCAGGGGCCGGCGTCCGGTGGCCGTCGCCGCCGCCCATCACGAAGATCCGAACGCGCGGCTCACGGTCCACGCCGTTGTCGATCCCCTTCAGCCGGCGGTCGAACCAGCGTCGCTGGAACGCGGCGATGTCGATGGTCGCGGCGGGGCCGAACTCGGCCTCTCCGGCGAAGCTCTGGTCCTGCCCGCCATGGGCCCAGGGGCCCATGCTCAACCGCTGCAGGCTTGTCTTCGTCTTCGACAGCTCCAGGTAGCTCAGGTTGGCGACTTGCGCCGCCCAGGAGTCGTACCGGCCGCTCACGTGGTAGACCGGGATGTCCTTGTACTCGGCGAGGTGGTCCCCCACGCTCGCACCCATCCGCATCTTTCATGTTCCAGAGACGCGGGTCGATCCAGTGCAATGACGCCGAACTGCTGCAGGCTGGCGCGCAGGATCGTGCCGGCTTCCACGGCATCGAGCACGCCATCGACGTGCCGGCAGGAACTTCCTACTTCAGCGACACCGGCGGTGTCAGCGAGCCCCGCGCCTCGGTGCCCGCCTTGTTCGCCTAGTAGCGTGATTCCCAGTTATCATAGCAATGCCTAGGGCTCGATGATAGACTCCATCGCCCAACGCGAGCGGAACACGACAGGCTGGTCATTCACTTCTTCGAGGTAGTGCTTCATTCGGTCTTTGAGCTCCTGCTTGGACGAGACTCGGATTCCC
This sequence comes from Acidobacteriota bacterium, assembly GCA_031395565.1. GTDB lineage: Bacteria > Acidobacteriota > Polarisedimenticolia > J045 > J045 > JANNUT01. Next base: position 1,105 of record JANNUT010000136.1, read on the forward strand.
CTCAGGAAGGTATGTGTCATCTTGGCAAAGAAGGTCTCGATGATATTGAGCCAGGAACCGTGCTTCGGTGTGAAGACGAAGTCGAAGCGGTTCGGCTGCGACGCGAGGTACGCACGCGTCTCCTTCGAAATGTGGGCCGAGTGGTTGTCGAGAATGACGCGAATCGTAGCGGTCTTCGGGTAGGCGCCATCGACGAGATTCAGGAACGCGACGAACTCGCGGCTTCGGTGGCGGTCCACGGGAACGCCGTGCACCCTGCCCGTCAGTAGATCGATTCCCGCCATGAGGCTCACGGTGCCGTGGCGCACGTACTCGTAGTCGCGTGAGATCGCTGGGTGCTTGCCAGGAACGGGCGGCAGATCCGGGCTCGTAACGCCGATCGCCTGGATGCCCGGCTTTTCGTCGTACGAGAGGATCGCGATCATCGAGGACACGTCCTTGCCCTCCTCGCGCAGCAACTGGACCTCCTTGTACACACAGAGAACCTGCACCATCTTTGCCTGGAACTCCGGATCGCGGTTTTCGAGGTAGTACTCCACCTTGTGGGGCTTGACACCACCCTTCGAGAGGATCTTCGAGACCGTGCCCCGCCCGAGACGACCAAGCGAGGGGTGACCAGCATCGTGGCAATGGTTGCGGACATGCTGAGCCAAGAGCCGCGTGGTCCACAGTTCGTACGAGTAGCCCAACTCCTTGGGCTTCTTGCACGCGAGCGAAACAACCCAGGCTCGGGCATCAGCCGTGATCACGGCAGCGCGGCCTCGGCCCGGCAGATCCTTGAGCGCTCTGCCGACCCCAAACTGAAGCGCCTTGTCGATGCAACGCTCCACCTTCGGCCGATTCGTACGGAGTTCCCGCGCGATGCCAGACACGGACTCGCCGTCAGCGTATCTAAGCAGGATGCGGGCGCGCTCGATACGGCGGGCGGGGAGTGTCCTCGACTGTGCGATCGCCGTCAGTTTGCCTCTCGACTCGGCCGTCAACGCCAGTCCCGCCCGCCTCGACTGAAAGGGCATCTGTCCCCCCGGGCCTGTAGCCCGAGAGGAGCGTACCACCATCCGTTGGGCGTTGCTATGATATTTAGGAATCGCCCTACTAGTCCCAAGCCAAAAGCAAACGGACTGGCCGTGACCCGCTGGAGATGGAATCCAGCGGGTTTTGCTTTTTGCCTGCAAGGGCGGTGGGGAGGGTTTAGGTGAACGAGGTCGGGGTCTTCGGGGCGACGGGATACGCGGGGCGAGAGCTCGTCCGGCTGCTCGCCTCACATCCGAAGGCCCGGGTTCGTTTCACCACGGGGACGGGCGCGGGCCATCTGCCCCACGAGAAAGGACTCGCGGAGGCGGCTGACTCGTACTTCCTGTGCCTTCCCCACGGCGTCTCAGCCGGCTACGCGGCTCGACTCCGGGCCGAGAGACCACAGGCGGTTGTCATCGACCTGTCCGGCGACCTGCGCCTGCCGAATGCCGCGACGTACGCCCGCTGGTACGGCCACGAGCACCAGGCGCCGGGGCTGCTGGGAACGGCTCCCTACGGCCTTACCGAGATCTATCGCGATCGGCTCGCCGGTGCGCGCCTCGTGGCCAACCCCGGTTGCTACGCGACGTCTGTGCTGCTGCCCCTGGTACCGCTCCTCCGCGCCGGCCTCGTCGACCCCGGCGACATCGTGGTCGATGCCAAGAGTGGCGCCACCGGCGCCGGACGTGCGCCGAAGGAGGAGCTGCTGTTCTGTGAGGTCGCCGACGATCTCTCAGCCTATGCCCCCGGCCGCAGCCACCGCCACGTCGGCGAGATCGAGAGCGTTCTCGAGGAGCGCACGGGCCATCGGGTCGAGCTCACGTTCTGCCCGCACCTGCTCCCGGTCAAGCGCGGCATCCTCTCGGCTCTCTACCTTCGTTCGCGATCGACGCCCGATGAGCTCCGCGCCGAGCTCTCGCGCTGCTACGCAGGCGAGCGCTTCGTGCGCATGGTCGAGACGCCCCCACGCCTCTCGGACGTCGTCGGGACCAACGATTGCCTGCTCTCGGTCCACGCTGCGGCGCCCGGCCGCGTGGTGGTCTTCTCGGCCCTCGACAACCTGCTGAAGGGCGCGGCGGGCCAGGCGCTCCAGAACCTGAACCTCGCGCTGGGCTGGGACGAGGGCGCGGGGCTTCCCTAAGCGGAGGGCGCAATGACGGTGCGCGTGTACAAGCTCGGCGGGCCCGCCCTCGAAGACCCGCGCCTCGTCGCCCCTCTGGCGGCCGAGCTCGCGGCCGCTCCGGGGCACGCGCTGCTCGTGCACGGCGGCGGACGCCACATCGATCGCCTGCTGGCAACGTTGGGGATCGAGTCGCGCTTCGTGGGCGGACGGCGCGAGACCTCGGCAGCGGCGATGGAGGTCATCGAGATGGTGCTCTCAGGCGTGATCAACAAGGGGCTCGCCTCGGAGCTGACCCGGGCCGGAGTCCCCGCCGTCGGGATCTCGGGACGCGATGGCGGCTTGCTGACCGCACGCGTCGACGCCGGACTTGGCCGCGTCGGCCGTGGCGTGCGCGTGAAGGCCGACGCGATCTTGGGACTTTGGAGCGCCGGCCTCCTGCCAGTCGTCTCGCCCGTCTCGAACGGGCCCTCGGGCGAATCCCTGAACGTGAACGCTGACGAAGCGGCCCTCAGCCTCGCGGCGGCCCTCGGGGCACGCTCGCTCGTCTATCTCTCGGATGTCGACGGCGTCCGGGTCGGCGAAGAGACCACTTCCGAGCTGACCCTCCAGACCGCGGAGACCCTGATCGAAAATGGAAGCATCGACGGCGGCATGGCCCTCAAGGTGCGTGCTGCGCTCGAGGCCTCTGAGGCCGGCATCCCCGAGGTCGTGATTGCGGGTCGCGCCCGGCTCGAAGGCGGCTTCTCCGGGACACGCATCGTCGCCGCTCCCAAGGCGCAGGCCACCGCATGAGCGCGCTCCTCGGCGTCTACGAACGCGACCTGGTGCTGGCGCGCGGCAAGGGCTCGCGGCTGTTCGCCAGCGACGGCCGGGCCTTTCTCGACTTCGCCGCGGGCATCGGCGTGAACGGCCTGGGCTACGGCGATTCTCGCGTGCTGGCGGCGATCCGCAAGCAAGCCGGGCGCCTGGTGCACGCGAGCAACCTGTTCCACACCGAGCCCGCGTCACTCCTGGCCGAACGCCTCGCCGCCCTCGCCTTCCCCTCGCGTGTGTTCTTCTGCAACTCCGGCACGGAGGCCTGGGAAGGCGCTCTCAAGTTTGCGCGCAAGATCGGCCGGGCCGAGGGCCGCACCGAGTTCCTGTGCTTCGAAAGCGCCTTCCATGGTCGGACCATGGGCGCGCTTG
>JANNUT010000137.1:0-83887 GCA_031395565.1 Acidobacteriota bacterium
TGCGTCGCGTCGCCTCCAGGATCCGAGCTTCCAATGCAGTCACAAGCACCGTGGCGACCTGTCCCTAATGTCGGCTGTAGAGTCAAGCGATCCGCTGCTCAGCGAATCGCTTGCTCCTGCTCGCTACGAAGCCACGGTTGCGCTCGATCAGCCCAGCTACTTCATCCCTGGTTTGGCCGTCAGCCAGCAGCAGGATCAGACGCGTCCGTCGAGCATCTTCCGCACTATGGGTCCGACTTCCAGCTCGCCGCGTCAAGGCCCTGCACTCCGAATCCGCCAAACTAATCGCGTTTCTCACAGCCCAGCGAGTCGTCTATGGATGTTTGCGAGCCGCTAACGCTGCAATCGGGGGAATCGCTCGCCGCACAGGGGTTGGAACTTGGAGGTCACGCCACTGCCGGCGGCAGCGGAACTGAGATCTGCTGCGGTCTCCGTCGGCCGTACCAGGCGTATAAGTAAAGAGAGGTCCCCCGGGCCGCGGAAACGAGGACCAACGCGAAAAATAGGCCAAACACTACGTGCAGCACTTGAAGCAAGCCGTAGACGGCCGCCACCGAAAAACCAAACAGTAGCTGCCGCTTCGGGCGCAGTGGTGTCGTGGCGGGATCTGGAATCATGTAGAGCGTGAAAAGTATGAATGCGGCGCTGGTCATTGGCACCAACGGCGGCAGTAGTGGTGTTCCAAGGACAAAGGAACGTACGAGTGCCTGAAGCACGAATCCCACGATCCAAGCACCGACTAACATCAGCCGCCCTGTGAACGCAGAATGGATCAGAAAACCGGTAATCAGGATCCCACCCGGCACGATCCAGTGACCAGCTTCGCCCAGGTTGGCCGTGAAGTGATAGGGGGGAGCGAATCCGACCGACGGGAGGCACAACAACGTAACGGCAACGGCGAAGTTCGAAGGATTCAGGAAATGCTGCGTGACTCCCGGAGCGACTGGAGCGCGAAACAGGACCTTCGAGCTGATCGCCAGTACCGTTGCGAAGACCACGGGCCACAAGCGCTCATTGGCGTAGAGCAACATTCCGCACGCAAGGCCGGGAATCAGCGCGGTCGGCAACGTGTTGAGAAGCGGAATGATACCTCCGGCGAAGCGGGGTGACCGTCCGCTGAGCTTGGCGTCCAGTAGGTCGAGCCCGAACTGCGCCAGCAATGCCGTTCCTACCGCGACGAGAGGTGTGGCCCAACTCTGTTCGAAACCGAGTACCGTATGGCCGAGAATGTTCCACAGGATGAGCAACGTCGTGAAGTACCACAGCGCGATCAATCTCCGCCTGGGGCTCCGATCGGGGTAAAACAGCAGCGTTGCGTTGCTGATCTCACTTCTCATCGGCCGTCCCTCGTGCGGAGTAGAGCGGCTTGCGGCGAGCGGCCCAATGCGATGGTGTGCCATCCAGGCTCAAGCTCGAGTACGTCGTGGTGTCGAACACCCGTGGTGTCGATCCAACGCAGCGATACCTCGTTGAGCTGCGTGCCGATTGCCGTCCCCAGTCCGAAGTAAATCTCAGGGGCACGTTTGCCAGAGTGGCCGGAGCCGCCATCGATTTGGCCGATCGCAACAATCTCGTCTCCCTTTCTAAGCTGGGCCTGCGCTCCAATCGCCGGAACCCCAACAGCCATATTTCCCGCTTCCGGCGGGTCCAACACCAAGCGCAGCCCGACAAAGTCATTCTGAGAACCGCTCTGGTTGTGCAGCAGCACCGCCTTCCCCCACTGATTCGCAAGCAGAGCGTCGACCCGGCCATCGTCGTCGACATCACCAACAGCGATGCCCCGGGTTAGCCAACCGCGTTCCGGTAGCACTCGTTCGCCAACGTCTTGGTAGCGTCCATCCCGAGACCTCACGAAGAACGGTGTGCGCTCGTCGCCGCTGAGATCTGCGCCAAGGCCGAAGCTCGGCCAGAATCGCGGATCATGAACCAGAGCTGAGTTGCTAGTTCCTAGAGCTTGCAGCTCAGGCCAGCGGTTGATTGTGCCGCGCACGAAACCCACCCCTTGAATCGCTTCCAATTGCCCATCGCCATCGAAGTCGACAAGGCGGCAATCCCAACCCCAACCGCTACGCGACAAGCCAAGCGGCTCGCTCGCGTTGCGATACGCAGCGCGGCCCTGTAGCGCTCGTTCTCGGACAAACGATTGGGTGCCTTGGCTTTGCCAGAGGAAGTGCGATTCGGTCAATCCGAAAGTCGTGGCAATGTTGCTGACATAAATATCGAGAACGCCGTCATGGTTGATGTCCCCAAAGTCGACGCCCATTCCCTTGAAGGAGTCGTGGCCAAGTACGCACGACTTCGGGGTCGACCAATCACGGTCTCCATCGAGCGTTACGAAGCTCACATGACCAGGCGTCGATCGATTGTGCAGTAGGAAATCTGGCCCGAAGTCGTTGGCGAAGTAAAGCTCGGGAAGGAGATCGCCATCAAGGTCCGCCGCACCTGTGGCCAAAGTCCAAGCAGTCGAAACTCGTGAGGAGAATGCCTCCGATTGATAGCTGAACCAGTGTAGTGGCCCGCTGTTGATATGAGCTTCGGCGAGAAATAATCTCTTCGTGCCACCGTTCGCGGCATTAGCTTTGCCATCGTGCATCACCTGTGCTGAAGCGTCGAAGGCGTCGAGTATCCGCGCTCCGTCTTGGAAGTAATTCGACAGGAGCAGGTCGATCAATCCGTCTCCGTCGAAATCGGCCTGGACCGCCGAATTGGTGAACCAGCGCTGTGGCGGCTCGATCAGTTCTTCGGCACCGAAGGCGCTGCTGCTCGGAATCGTGGCCCCCGGTCGCCGCAGGAAAAGTAATGGCGAGCGGCCCCAAAAATAGACCATCACGTCCAGCCAGCCGTCGCGATTGAAGTCGCCGCAAAGAGTCCCCATTGGAGCCATCGTGGCCGGATCAACGCCAGCGCCCACCAACTCAAGCACGAACCGGGGAAATCGCGGCTCCGAAGTTCCGATTTGCTCGATCGTCACCGTGTCGAACCGCGGATCGACGACGATCGCGTCGTCGGGCCGGCCGTTGCTATCGAGGTCGGCCAATGTGACTGCCGCGCCCAGTGACGAGATCCATGCCGCGATGCGCTTCAAACTCGGATGAACCGCACGAATCTGCCGCGGTTCGGCCGAGACCGGCGGGTCGGCTAGCGGCTCAATCGCGAACTTGAACCCCTTCGAGAGCTCGGCCAACTGTTGCTGGTCTGGAGCGGGTGAACGTGACGCCATGAACAGGCCGATGAGTGCCACTAGCGACACGAACCTAGCCCAGCGCCGCGCACGATCGATCGGTGAACCGGTCACGTGACACCTCGCGTCGTCTCAGTAAAGCGATACTGAATTGCTGACCGCCACGCTTCGTAGCGAGGGTTGATTGACATCGTGCTTATTGACGCCTGCGCAAGATCACTGATTTCAGCCGCTCGTTCGGCGGAGGTTCCGCAAAGCTGCTGGCAGGCAGTCTCGGTGTGTTCGGAGACGTTTCCAGCGAGCCTGCGCGCCTGTGCTGCGAAAGCCGCTCCTTGCGCGAGCATCGGAGCGTATTGGTTCCCTGCGTCGCGGAGTCGATTCAATGTCTGCCCCGGGACACCCCCAGCGTAGGTCGCGGCCAATCCAATCCCGCTCCAGAGGTCGGCGCGGCGCCCCGGCGAAAACTGGTCGATAACCTTGGCAATACGGCTCGGGTCCGCTCCCAGTACGAACCAAAGACTCCGCCCTACTCCGTGGTCGAACGCGCGACATGCATAGCCCTGCGGGACACGCCACGGACGATGCCCTTTCAACACGCTTCGCGTACGGAAGAAGCCCTCGTGGAAACCCAGTCCGTCGACGACCAGCCAACGTAGCGTTTCGTCGAAGCGTTTCAGAAAAGGCGCGATAGAGCGCGGGACTCTTGCAAGCGCCCAACCGGCGCCCACGTGAGCCATGTAAGTGTGGGCGGCCGCAGGTCCGCGAAGGAATCGATCCCATGCGGGTGAAGAGTTCCAGCGAAATGCGTCGCGCATCGCCAAACCGAACGAGGCGCCCTCGAACGCAAAGCCTCGCAGTTCGTTGGGCATGAGGTCGCACCACCCCGCGATCGCTTCTACGTCGATCGTTTCCAACGAGCGATTGAACCCGCCGATGAAGACCGTTCCGATCGTGGAGAGCCTTCGCACGATCATGGGGTCATCAGCGAAGAAGCCACGCGCCTGAGGCGTGACCGCCTCAGGCGTGACGTGCAACAACGCGTGTAGCAAGCGACCCACGATGACCCCTCGCAACCCGAGACGGTATTTTCACCGAGAGCGCCTGCACGAGTCAACGACTGCCAACAGGAATCGCGTTGAAAGTGAGTGTTTGTGGATCACGTCACGCCGCGATCGAGCGAACAACGAGATCAGGTGACGTTGGTGGCCTGCGACAAGAGAACAAAACTTATCCTCTATTGCTCGAACCAAGAACGAAGGGATGTCGAAGTCATCCAGGATGGTCGAGCAATGCACGTCACGTGCTGAACACGGTGATAGCATGCGAGCGTGTCCAAGACGGGCCACTCGTTCGCGATGTTCCTACAAGCAATCGGTGCATCGCTATTGTCGCTGACGATGTTGCGTTGGCTAGGTTTTCTTGGCTTGCCGCCCGTCTTCTACCTGCTCCTACTCTTGGTTGGGATGCCAATCGGTGGGGTGATCGCTGCGCGCGGACGAGTAGCGCATGAAGGAAGTTTTGCGCGGTGGAACATCGCAACATCCTTTGTAGCTCTTGGTTGTGCTGTGGCCTTCATAGTGGTTGCGCAGTTGAGCGCCACAGAGATCGGGTTCCCTGGCCCGGATGTCGGCCGGGCACTCGGGCTGCTCTTCCTACGGTCTACTCTCATCGCGCTGGCACTCCTGCCACTGTTCATCGCGTTCGGTGCTCTCGAACTCGCAGCCTACCGCGACGCCGCCAGAGTGTTCGGGGGAAGTCTCTCTCCGACATATGCCTTCAATTTGGCTGGTCTGTTGGTCGGCTACGCGATGTTTCGTTCGCTCCTTCCGCGAGTCGGGACGACGAGCTTGGGCCTGATCGGCATGGCAGCGCTCTGGCTAGCAGCAGCAAGCTTGTCCTCAAGACGCTGGCATCGTTGGGTGGTGGCAAGTGCGCTGCTTGGTGCCGCGGTCGGCGTGCCTTTTGAGTCGCTGGCGTTCTCATGGCTGGAGACCAAAAGTGGGCCGAGCACTCTCCGACACTGGAACGTCGCTCCGAATCATCTGATCTATGACAAATGGGGACGCTACTGTCGGCTGTCCATCGTCGAGACGAGCTGGGGCATCGTTGGTTTCTACGACGGAATGACCTACTGGCTCTACCGTCGTCAATTACCCAGTCCGCGCGTGAATCCCGACGCGTACCGTGACCTCGACATCGCCTTCTCGAAGCTGGTGCAACCAGGTGATCGCGTTGCCGTTCTCGGCGCCGGTGGCGGAGTACAGGTCGGCGCAGCGTTGCGTGCTGGTGCGTCCCGCGTCATCGCCGTTGAAGTGGTTCCAGAAGTTCTCGACGCGCTCTCCGGCCCGCTGTCCGATCAGGTCGAGAACGTCTACCGCGATCAACGTGTCGAGTTAGTTCGCGCCAACGCTCGCCGATACCTTGCGCGGACCGATGAGCGGTTCGACCTGATCGTTCTTGCCTCGGTAGAGAGCCATCTAAGTGGCCTGCGCTCGCTATTCGAGCCGGCGCAGGTGATGTTCACGCAAGAGGCGTTGTCGCAGATGGTCGGACATCTAGCACCAGGAGGGGTTCTCGCCATCTCGAAGTTCACCGCGGTCGACCAACGTGGTGTTGTGTTTGCGCAGTGTTTCCAGCAACTGGAGCTGTTGGGCTTGAGTGTAACTGGGTTCATCAAGCGCGCGGGCCGCGTTGATCACAGCGCCCAGTCTGGGGATCTTCTTTCCGACTCGACTCACTACCTGATTGCGGCGCACGTCCCCAACGACCCCCGTGCCATTCAACGCGATCTCTCCCAGCTGCAAAGCGCTGGCGTGGAGCGAGTCGACGAAGCGCCCGAGGCGGGTACCAGCCTACCGATCACCGACGATCGAGCGTTCGCCACGGGGATGCTCGTGAATAGTATCGGCCTGCATCGTGTCGCTGCCGCTTTGATCGTGTTTGCGCTCATAGTCTCGGCGCTTGGCGTCGTCCTGAAGCACTATGCAGCGCGCTGGATCGAGCCGTCGACTGAGACAATGAACTCATGGCGTCACCGCCTGCCACTTGCTGCAACTCTCGCAGGTATGAACTTTATGCTGATCGAGTACCTAGTCATTTATCGACTGCTCGACAGACTCGATGTCCCGATGGACGCCACGATGATCGGCATCGTTGCGTTCGCTGGACTCGCGGCGTCAGGTGCGCTATTGACAGTCCGTGTCCCAGAGCCGATCCGGCGCTGGGGACCTGCCGGCGTTGCGTTGCTTTTGGGGATTTCCGTGTTCGATGGGCGTTGGTCGTTATTTGCTGGTCTCGCCGCGTCCGTCGTGACCGGCTGGCTGTTTCCGCGGCTCTTGGAGGCCGGTCAGGCGCGCATTTCCACGATCTACGTCTGGGACGCCTATGGTGCGATGTGGGGCGGAATCATCGCTCTATTAGTCCCTCTCTTCCTGGGTTTTCGAGGCTTCCAAGTCGCAGCGGCCCTGGCGTTGTTGGCGACGTCGATGGCAATTGAGCGTGCCGTTGGGCGACCGCATGCTGCCGCCGCAGAAAGTGCGGCCTAACGAAGAGGCTCGGACCACAACTCCAACGGATTCCCCTCTGGGTCGCGAATGTAGACGAACCGGCCGTGCATATCCTCAATTGTCGATTCGATTGCGATGCCACGCTGAGCTAGCCGTTCCTCTAGCCCCGGCAGGTCGTCGAAGCGGAAATTCACCATCACCGCATGCGTGTTGCCCGCGAGTGGTTCGAGCGCGCCATAAATTCCGAAGTGGATCGTCTTGTCGATGCGCTGATCCACGACGTCACCATAGTAGTTGCCATCATTCAGATCGCGGATCGTGCCGAGACCGAGCACTTCGTCGTACCATCTTGACAGCCGTCCCGGGTCGTTGGCGTAAATCATGATTGCACCGATTCCGGTTATCTCTGGCATGACACCTCCGAACGTCTATGCGACGCAGTGAGTTCCAATAGTCCGTATCGGGTGCAGAGCCTATCAGCTAGCAGCACGCCATATCAGCGCCAAGGCCGGCAGGATCGGTGGATCCTCCAGTTTTGCGTCGCGCAACGTCAATTGTGCCGTGATCGGTGGGTTTTGCACAAGTATGTCGACAGGGTGATCCGGTTCGCCCGCACGAAGCGCAGAATCCATCACGACCGCACCCACAGTGTCGGAGTCAGCCGGGATCCCAACGGCGAAGAGGTAGTACTTGCCGCTCGGAACCGCGGCAAGTGCGAAAGGACCCGGCTCTGCAAGTACCGCACAAGCGAACGGGAAGCGCTGCGGCACGGGGTCTCCGAAGAGCCCAACGAAGATTGCGCCGCGAAACGTAGCGGGAGCACTTACCGTGCCCTGAATCGACACCTCCGACGGCGCCGGTTGTTCGCCGGCGGCATGAACGGTGGCTCCGATGAAGGACGGAATCATCTCGCGCGCGAGTACACGCATGCGGCGGGGCGGTAAGCCGACGAGTTCGGTGAATCGTCGCGTGAATGTTCCTAGGCTCTGGTAGCCCAAGTCCCAGCAGATCTCGGTCACACTAGTCGCAGTCGTGACCAGGAGCCTCTTAGCGTACTCGAGTCGCAGCGCGCGGAAGAAGAGGCAGGGCGGAATGCCCGTGATCTTACCGAACACTCGGTTGAAATGAAACGGGCTCATTATCCCGATTTCGGCCATTTCCTCTAGTCGAAACTCACCGTCTGCCCGGTCGTGCATCGCGATGATCACTCGGGAGGTGGCGTTGTGATGGACATGCAGTGTGTCTTCACGTCGGTGATCGTGATCGTGCGTGGTCATTGTGAGCTCCTCCTAACCACCTCGGAGACGGCCGCGTGAGCGACCGTTGGCTCGTCGAGAACGTCCTTCACGGATTCTGGAATCGGTGCTGGGACCAATTTCCCGCCGGACCGGTTCATGAATGCGACCTGCTGCTCGCCAGTTGCGACGAGCGCGTTGGTCGGCGCGCTCAAACGCCAATAGGAGAAACCCATCGTAAGCCGATTCTGTGTCATTCGCGTCAACGTCATCCGTACGCGCACACGATCGAACGCGCGCAATTCGTCGAGGAACTCACACGAGCAACGGGTAGTGACCAGCGCTAGATCCTTCACGAGTGCCGCTACGATGTCCGGACAATGCCGATCGAGAAATTGCTCGCGGCAGCGTCCCTGCCAACGCAGATAGTTGACGAAGTACACATTGCCAACGAGATTGGTCTCCTCGAAGCAAACGACATGCTCGTAATCGAACTCTCTCATGGCTCAACCCTCAACTGCGATAGCGACGGCAATGCGTTCTGGCGCGCCTTTCATCGTCATGACGAACGCGGGGATTTTGAATCGACCAGAACTCAGCACCGCCCAACCATCGTCGCTTTGTGAAATTGCGCTAAGCGGCTGCTCGCCAACGAGGCCGACCTTCCGCAACGACTCTCTCGCTGCCCAGACGAGGGTGCAGGCATCACACAACGGGTAGGCTGCGCCGAGGATCAAGGCCAGGCGCCATCCCTCGACTCCGAGCAAACCGCGCCAGATCTCTTGTGAACGGTCTTGTGCTGGCTCGACGTCGCACCCAACGGTTGAACGCGAGGAGATGAGCAAGCGGAGATCACCCGTGTCTGCGAAAGAGATATAGCCTGGTTTGTCGATCACCGGGCGGCCATCCGGACGGTGGATTCGCTGGGATTCCTCGCGGTTTCCACCAACCGACGGCCCGTCCTCGACTTGCACACAAATATTGGACTGCGGGAGCAACTCACCCACGCGTCGTTCGATGTAGGGTCCAAGCAGCGCTGGTGACCAGGCATGCACCGGAACCGGTTCGATCTGTCGCAGCCTGAGTCCCTTCCACGACTCAAGCACGCGGTCGCTCCGATCGAGAATCTCCAGATCGAACAAGTACCCATCGCCCAGACTCTGCTGCTCAATCGCTTGGACCCAGTGAGGCTGATCTGTGGCCAGGCGGCTCGTCTCGACTCGCTCCACCGAGATCGGCAAGACCCGGGCATGAGGGACACATGCCTGGAGGGCGTGAAGCGCGGCGTCGCGGGCTCCTGGGTCGCCAAGCAGTAGTTCAGGCGGGAAATCGCGTGCGAACCACGTCGAGGTGCCGTCCGCAGGAACCTCCGCGCGACAGGTTCGCGCAGAGAGCACCTCGTAACCCTTGAGACGGCGGAATCGGCCCGCCTGGAATAGCGATATGCCATAAAGATGGGCATCCGGGTCGAACAGCGTCAGGTTCGCAGCAGGGTCTTGAGTCATTCTCCATGACGGCGCAGCGCCGCGTGAGTCCGTCTCTGCGGCCGAACCCGTGCGAAACACCGCGCGCAAATGGTCGACCGCAAAATGGGTCTCACTGCTGCGCAGTGCAACCGTCGTGGTGTTGTTGGTGTGAGCGAGTGCCAACAAGCGCAAGGTGCGCGACGAGGCGCTGGGGAGAGTGACCGGTCGAGAAAACTCGACCTGCTCGAAGCTGTAATGTTGTTGTGCTCCGTGCATTGCGCATACGGCCTGAGCGAGAGCCTCGAGTCCTATTACTGCAGGAAGAATCCCGATCCCCTGCAGCGCATGGTCGGCGAAGTACGGGTCAGAGTTGAGTGAGACCTCGGCATCGGCCACGAGCTCTATGCCTGGATAGTAGACGCGGGGACTCTCGAGGAAGCGAAGAAAAGGCAGCTCGCGGGCTTCGAAGCGCAATGTCAACGGATCACCGAGACGGCCACAGATCACTAGGTCGATGGCACGTACCGGGCCCGTAGCCAGCTCCTTGAATATTGTCGTGCCCTCGTCGACGCCGATGGGCGAGATCCCCGCGCGCTGCAAAGCGTCGAGCGAACCAAGGCGTTCTCCCATGCCGACTCCCGACCAGACCGACCATTCCAGGGCTAGACAACGACACTCAGGATGAGACACAGCGAAGCGCTCGGTCGCACGCACCAGACCCTCGTTAGCGAGTGCGTAGTGGCTCTCACCGGGCATGCCCGTCCTTGCGATCACCGACCCGAAGGTCACTAACATCTGTAGTGGGCGTCCTGAGAACGCTGCAGTGAGGTTCCGCATTCCTTCCCACTTGGGCCTGGTCGTGCGAAGCAACTGTGCTTCATCCAGCGCCTTGGAAGAGACGGGCTGGTTGATGCCTGCCGCGTGGAGCACTGCTCCGATCGGCCCCACTTCTCGTTCTATCAGGTCGCTCGAGGCGCGAATGCTCGCTAGGCTGGTGATGTCTGTTGCAACGTAGGTAACCGATCGAACGCGGCGACGCAGTCGTTCGAGCTGCAGCGCAATCGCCGGATCATCGTGATCGTCCCCTCGCCCAGAGACGACGAGTGCCGCTCGGTACTCTTCCGCGAGTGCTGCACCACATTCCACACCAATGCCAAGTGCTCCGCCGATGACCCACACCACTTTATTCGATTCTAAGGTCCACGATTCTGTTGATCGCGTCGTCGACTCGATCAACACTGGCTCGAGTCGACGACCCCGAGCATCGAAGTCGACCTCAACAAAACCACGATTTGATGCGACCTCGTCGATGATGCGATCGATCGAAGCGGGATCCGTCACCGTAGAGCGGACGATGCATGTACGTAAGCCGCGAGACTCCATGTGTAGCGATCGTGCAAAACCGCCTGCCCAACCGCTCGAGTCAAGAACAAGCAACGTGTCGCCCGGTTTCAACTCCGCCACGGCCTGAGCCACCAGGAGGAAAGGGGAGAGATCAGGGAAGTCAGCTACCGGCGGAACGATCAATGCAACCCCAGCGGACCCACTAGTCTGCAATCGCGACGTTAGTGTCGGTTGAAGGTTCAATCCCAGCGAGCCTACGACCGTCCAGTTCCCATCGACCAGGCTTTCGACGGGCACGCGCGTGGCCCGATCAATCGGCCGCCAGACGGTTTCGAAAGCACGCACCCAGCTGCCAAGCCCGGCCGGTTGTCGCGATGTGTTCCGCTCCGCGATGCCTGAGAGTTTGGGAAGCTCTGTCAGCGCGGCTGCGAACTGAGCCACCGTTGTACTGGCGAACTCGTTGGGAGCTAGCGGCGGCTCCAGACCCAACTCTAGCGCGGCTTCGACCGCTAGTTGACTGATGGTGATCGAATTGAGGTGCAGATCTGCGAGAAGCCGCACGCTATCGTCGATGGAAGAGGGATCGAGCTCCAATCGATGGGCCAGTAGTCGCCGTACGACCTCGCTTGGGGACGACATCATCGGTGCCGGAACTTGTGAGACCAGGGTTTCCGTCGCGGCAGTGACCTCCGAAGCTGCTTTAACGGTCGCCCGCTGTCGAGTGTCTTGCTCGTCCGTTAAGCGCGGAGCCGATTCGCACGGGTTGGTGATCGGCCGGTCAGTTGCGGTGAAGTCGAACTGACGGGCACCCCGTTCCAGATGTAGTCGAGCCACGGAATCGACACCGCCGATCACAAACGCGCACCCGAGAGTTCTTAGAAGAGAGAGTGTGGAGTTACCGAGCACGTCCAACGACATTGCAGGTGCGCCTGAGTTCCGCCGCACCAAATCGCTCAGTACATGGCCAGGTCCGATCTCAACCCAAAGGTCGACGCCAGATCGCTCCGCGGCTTGAAGGGCCGAAGAGAAGCGTACCGGATCGCAAAGCTGTCGGGCGAGGAGCGTCGCGATACTGGTATTGCTACTGAGGCGATCGCCCGTGATCGAGGAAAAAACTGCGCGGGACAGCCGGTCAAAACTCATCAGCTGCAGTAACGGGGCGAGGGTCCGTTGCGCCTCCTCCATTAACGGTGAATGGAATGCGTCGGCGACATCAAGGCGAGTCGCGAGGATGCCTCGCTGTTGCAGGCGCTGCTGCCAGGCTTCGAGGGCACCAATGGGGCCGGAGACGATCGTCTGATCGGAAGCGTTCTCGCAGGCTACTCCCACTGCCGGATCATCGATCAGTCGCCGCGTTTCGGGGACACTGCATTCGAGACTGAGCATGCCGCCTTGGCAGCGATGGGGTGCCGTCATGGCGCGCCCCCGCTTGGCGACCAGATCACGCAGGTCTCCGGCTGAGCACGCGCCAGCCCAATGCAACGCTCCGAGTTCGCCAACGCTATGGCCAATGGCCAAAGCGCCGGAGACGTCAAGAAGTCCAAGAATGCGAAGTCCCGTCAGCCAGCAGCAGGCGAGGATGTTCTGCTGATGATCGGTTGTCGCGCCATCCGATGTGGTCGCCCGCTCCGCATAGGAGTCAACCGAGGCAGAGAGGTCATCCCCGAGGTCGAAGAGCCGTCGCCACGGGCTGTCTGCCGCGACACCCAACGAGCCCTGTCCTGAGAACAAGAATCCGATCCGCGGGGCGCTCAGCGCCGTGGCCCACGCGACACCACCGTCGATTTGCAGCCCAGGCTTCAATTCTTGAGTGAACTTGGACCGAAGTAGAGCAAGCCGCGCGGCCAACTCCGTACCGGACGACGCGAGAATCATCGCTCGCGTTGGTCCGGCCGTTCGCGCACTGAGCGAGTGCGCTAGATCGCGAAGCTGAGCGATCGAGAGTTGTGGAGCGCGCGCCCGGAGCAAATCTACCGTTTCAGTCAACTCGGCCGGGTCGGCAGCCGACAGCACGAAGAGTTCAGCATCGTAGGAACCACGCGACTCCACAACTACACGTTGCGACAAACCACCTGAGCGTCTTGAAGAGATACCCTCAATAACGATATGAGTGTTGATCCCGCCGAAGCCAAAAGCGCTCACTCCGGCAAGCAGTTCCAAGTCCCGCGGCCAGGCCTCGGCCTGGTTCATGACCCGCAGTCTCGTTGTGTCCTCGTACAGCAACCGATTTGGCCTATTGCAGCCGGTCGTTGGTGGGATCGTCTGGCTGTGTAGAGCCATGATCGCTTTCAGTAGCCCGCCGACCCCGGCCGCCGCCTTTGTGTGCCCTACGTTGGCCTTGTAGGATCCGATCGCTGCGCGAGTCGAGCTCCGCGCGCGATGCGCGGTGGCGGCGAGCAACGTGGTCAGTTCAACGGCATCACCTACGGCTGTTCCGGACCCATGTGCCTCGAAGAGCGCTACCGAGTTGATATCAACGCCGGCGCTCTCGTACGCGCGCTCGATTGCTAAGCGCTGACCTCTCGACTCTGGGCGTGTAATAGAACCCCCGCCGTCGGCAGAGACACCCCAGCCGCGTATCAGTGCGTAGATGCGCCGGCCTTCGGCGATGGCATCGTCGTAACGCATCAGGACGACGAATCCGCAGCCTTCGCCCGGAAAGAACCCCGTAGGTTTGACATCGAAGATTCGCATTTCGTCGACGGCCAAAGCACCGAGCCGGCTGAATCCGACCAACTCGAAGGGGTCGAGGCTGACGTCGACGCCGCCGGCGATTGCAACATCCCACTCGCCCGATGCGAGAGTAGCGCTCGCCCGCGAGATCGCTAGCAACGAGGACGCGCACGCGGCATCGACAACGTAACCGCCGCCGTTCAATCCGAATTGGTTGCAGATTCTGCCGGCGATTGTGTTGGCGAGTCCTCCGGCCAGACTCTCCACATCAGGCTCCGGAAATGGGCGCTTGTACTCTTTCTCGAGCGCGTCAAGCAACGAGGCGAAACTGTCCCCGACGAAGCCGCGCGCCGTGAGAACGGCGGCCGTCACGCGTTTGACGAATGGCCACCGCAGCCGAAGGGCGTGGGCTCGCGTGACCTCGCCAGTCAATGTGTTGCCCACGATGACTCCCGTAGTCTCGCGCGGAAGTCCTTTGCCGCCGTGGTATCCAGCATCGATGAGCGCAGCATCGGCGACGTCCAGAGCTAGCCAGTGCGAGATGTCCGCGCTTCGGAACGTCTGCGCCGATGTCTTGAAGCGCTGACGATCGAACGAGAAATTGTCAAGCAACCCAGCGGATGTAGGCAGCAGAGAGTCGACTCCTTGCGCAGCATAGTCGGCTAGAGTTAGTCGATCGGTGGGAATCGCGCGGAACGCACGGCGCTGTGCGAGCACCGTTTGCCAGAGCGCATGTGGTTGATCGGCATCAGGGAAGCGACACCCTACCCCGACCACCGCGATTGGTTCGTCCCGGTGACTGGACGGTCGAGACATAGTCGGTTACCCCCTGAGTTCCTACTCGCGAGACGACATAACGAGAGGCTACCACCAAGCTAGCAAGAGACTCGGCCACTTTGTCGTCGAAAGAGAGACGGCGAGACCCACGGCGTCTGCGAGCAAGAAAACTAACGAACTAGTATCCCGGACCGACCGACGAGAACAAACCCAGCCCAACGAACCGGGGAGCGGTCAAAGGGAGCGGCGGCGTGTTCGGCCACAGTACGACGCAACGCCTCGTCAAAGGGCACGCCTAGCTTCACCGAGCGATGGAAAGCCAGCATGAATTTGGAGGACGCTGCGTCGGCAACAGGCCACATCGAAGAGAGCACCGATCGCGCTCCTGACTCCAGAAAAGCTTCCGCTAGCCCAGGCGCCTTCAGCGGATCAAAGCCGCGCGGAGCCGAGTCGCACGCCGCCAGAACCACCAGTTGCGCGTGCGTCCCACCGCTGCAAGAAATCTCCCAGGCCTCGAGTCTCTGATCACTCTCGAGATCGATGTGGTTGCGCGAATTGCCTCGATCCACAAGGAGATAGCTCAGTGCAGCTGGGCCTGATTCGAAAACACCGTGCGTCGCGAAATGAATCAGTTGGGCGTCAAGCAATTCGTCTATCGACCCGTCACCGATACCTACTGGAAAGGGTCGCACTCTGACGTCATATAGCGACGCCAACGCATCGATCTCGACCCGCGCGCCAGGCAGATCGGCTAGTTGCGGAGCAGACGTGCCCTTTGGAAGGGCGGAAAACCGGAGTCGCTGTCCGCTCCGACGGCTGCGTGTGAGTTTGTAATCGGACCGTCGGGTGGCACCGACAAGTAAGACTTTGGCGGCGAGTTGGGCCCGCTTGGCAGGTTTGACCAGTGCCGTTTGCGGAGCGAGGAGGTCGTAAACAAGACTGAGACGGACCGTTGCCCCGAGCCAGACCGGCGGACCCTGGTCGTTGAGGACCAGTGCACCGAACGGGATTGACCAGAGCGGACCGTCGGGTTCGATTAAAAGGCGCGTCGACGGCCGGAGGAGCAAGCTCGTAAGCGTCACTGGCAGCAGCTCACGTCGGACTGCACGTCCCCACCAATCCATCGTGCTGCGCCCAGCAACAGAAATCGAACGGGTTACCGTTTCAGTCAAGAGGTGCGTACGAAACTCTTCCGACCTCCTTTGCCAGCCGGCACGCCCATGAGGCAGTAGGTGCGACACGATCGGGCTACGAGGGTTGGAGGGAACGACAAATAGAAGCGTCTTCTCTTCGCCTACGACGTACGCGAGTAGTGTCTCGCCTGATAGTCCTGTGCGAGGGTCGTCGTGAAGGTCGACGAGCGCGACGCCATTAGCGAGCGGCTGCTCGACCGATTCCGCAAGAGCGTTGTCCGCGTCGAGGCGAAGGGACGACCAGTCTTCCAGCGCATGTCGCCAAGTCGCCTCGGCCTCTCGGTTCCGGGCAGCCAGCGCGTATTCCACGTTCCATGACGCGCCCCAACGGCGCGCGTCTTCCGCGGTGAGAGCAACCGCCTGTCGCTCCTCGAGGGCTCGCGCCATGGACTGCGACGCCTCACGCCAATGACGTTTGTCGACAGACCGATCGAGAGGAGAGCAAGGTGGTGAGAGAGGCCAGCGGTCCATACGGGCCGAGGCTTTTCGTTCGTGACTCCATGCTTGACTGATTCGAAACGCTAGCTCAATCTCACCCGCCTCGGTGGTGGCGACGAGAAGGGTGAAGATCACACTCTCATACCGCGCTTGACAGTAGCGATTCGACGAAGCATCGATCGCAGCATCGCAACGTGAGCGGACAGCATTCCAGGCTAGCGTTCGTTGTCGCGTCAGAGCAGCGGTCGTACTCAGCCCTTCTGAAGCGAGCATCGCGGCGAGGCCGCGCGCTAGCGCCAAGCTTCTGGGTGCCCGTTGCTCTAGCAATGTCACGGCGTTCCTCAGAGAAGTCGAAGCCGTCGGCGAATGTTCACTCGGATCCAAATCGACAATCAACTCCAGGTCCCGTGTCATCAGCACTGCCGGTTCACGCACCCGTGAGTCGATCTGACTCAACGCGGACGGATCATGCGGTTCACCTTCGAGCGTCTGTGCGCGGGTCCTCCGCAACACCCGCGCAGCGCGTTCCTCGATCAGCCGCCAGGACCTGGTCGCCGCCGCCTGCTGCGCGGTACGCGCCAGCGCCCGTGCCTCACGCAGGGCTCCAAGCTGTTCCTTCGCTTCGCTTAGTCGGACCGTGGCTGCCCAGTGCACGAGGGCACTCTGTTGATCATCTGCGGTCTGCGCGACTGCTTGCAGAAGTGCTACGACAGCAAGGCCCGCATCACCCCATTCAAGCGCAACTTCGCCTTGGACCAACCATGACGCCGCAACGAGATGCGGGTCATAGTTGTGGGTGGTGATCTGTCTTCGGGCTGACCGCGCGAATCGCCATGCATGCTCCAGTTCGCCAGCCTCGTATGCGGTTGCCGCACGGTCCAAATCGAGGCGGGCGGTGATTTTCTCGGCGCACGATGGAGGGAGTCGAGTCGAGAGCCCCGCCAAGAGTTCTCTTGCCTCGCTCACTCGTGCAGCGCCAAGGTGCTCAAAGGCCCGACCCCAGGCACCCATCGCAGTATTGGTGCGGGACACCTCGGATGGACTCCAAGTCATTTCCATCGCGAGGTCGACAGGGTGGGCGGGACAGGCCTCGTCTGTTGTTGGCGATTCCATGGAACCGGTTGCGGCACCACTCACTAGGACGGGACTCATCGCCAGCCCGAGCAGTGTGAAGCCTGCACACCAAAAATCGCGAAATATCATCGCAGTAAGATAGCGCTTCAGAGTGTACATTCCCTAGGGAATTTGGAGGGTCGATTTCACCAATGTGTCGAATCGGGTTGCTCGTCCTTCTGTTCTGTGCCGGGGCGGTCGATCCGGTTCTGGCGGAGTTCTCAAGTAAGGAGCGCAGCAATTCTCTTAGTCAGCGACGTCGGGCACTACTGGTTGGAGTGGGCAGCTACCGGGAGAACCAGTCTGGCCAGCTCGCTGATCTCCAAGGTCCGCCGAACGACATCAGGGAACTTCGGCGGATCCTCATTGAGCGCCTTCAGTTCCAGCCCGAAGATGTTTCGATCCTGATCGATAGAGCGGCATCGCACGAGCGGATCGCGGCGGCCTTTGAGCACCTCGCCCGTCAGACTGGCTCACGGGACATCGTCTACATCCATTTCTCCGGTCATGCCGTGCAGCTACTCGATGACGATGGAGACGAAGCAGATGACGACTTCGACGAGGCGATTGTTCCATTCGGCAAAGGAGAAATCGAGAGTATTGCAATCCGCGACGATCTCTTTCAACGATGGCTCGATGCCCTGCCCAGCCCCAACGTCGTTGTTGTGATCGATACCTGCTACGCGGGTGGTGTCACACGAGGAATTTCGAACTCGGGAGAGTCGCCGGGATGGCCGGCGTCGATCCACTTCAAACAGCTGGCGCTCTCGACCCACCGCGTACTTTTTGCAGCAAGTGGTACGACTACGCAGGCGCTGGATGGTAAGCCGGCGCAACGGGCGGGAGGATTGTTTTCCCACGCATTTGGACGTGCTCTGGAGTCATCACCGCCAGAGTCCACGGTGGCCAGAGTTTGGGACGGAGTGAGGCTAGAACTGGCCAAACTGCAACTGGATAGTCCAGCAGACAGAGTGCCCGAACCAGAAATCGATGCGAGTCCCAGTCGTTTGTCCCAACCATTGTTCTCCGATCTTCCGATCGATCTGCCAGCACGCCGTGCGTTTCCCGCAACTGTTCGCGGCACAACCCTAATGCTCGACGTTCCCGCGAGTGTCATTCCGCGCGGGGCAAGCAGCTTCGAGTTGTTTCGCTTCGACGAGCGTCAATGGGTCGCTGGTAGAGGTTTGGCGACAGCGCGCCGCGCCGAACTGGAGACCGACCTACGTGTGGCTCAGATCCAAGGACAGCGCGGTACACTTCCGCCTCGAGTGTGGGTGGTTCCGATCGACGCCACAGAGCCACTGACTATTGGCTGGGGAGATTCGTCGCAGGTTCCATCGATCACGCGGCTCATGGTTGCCCTCGCTGCGGCGCGGCAGGCCGGACTCGTGTACGAGAGAGTCTGGTCTGCACCGCTGACCGTGCACGTCACCACTCCAAGTACTTCGCCCCCGCGAGTACAGGCCCAGTTGCGCATGCTGAATGATGCGGTCGTGGTCGGCCAGTTTGTGGGCGAGAATCCCGAGCAGCTAGCCGATGGGCTGCTGAAGGTGCTTCCCATTGAATGGAGCGCCACCGCGATGGTCGCACTAGTGGCACGAGTCCCGAGTAGCCCTGGCTTGGAAACTCGGATCGTACGACATTCGAGCGCAGCCGATTCTGACACTCGCAGTGGAGATTTCTCAGGAGCCGAGATTGCCCTCGAGGTTCGCAGCCTGGATCGCGCGTATCTAACCGTGATCTCGGTTGATGGCATCGGCCGAGTCAACTGCCTGCTTCCGAATCCGCTTAGTGAGCGATCGCCCGAGCCACTTCGTAGGGGCATCATCCCCGCACACGTCTGGGCGCGAATACCTGAATCAGACGACTCTGTCCGTCTCGACCCATTCTCCTGGCGCTTCGCGGATCCGGTGGCGCCTGAGACATTGCTCGTCTTCGCTAGTCCCTCTGCCGAGAGCGCTTGCGCCCTCAGGCGTTCCTTGAGCCAAATCGGCGCCGACTTCCCTCGATCTAAAAACGCAGCAGAAAGCTGCACCGCAACGCTGACCGAACCGCCCACGTTGGTGACGGTCACGATGGTGCCAATCGGATGATGGCTGAAAAAAGCAGTCCTTACGGCGACGACGATGCTGCAACGTCCGATCTGTAATGGTATCGAGACTCGGCCATCGCCATGCTAGTCGCGGACACTGAAGATCCCCAGTTCCTCCAAGTGGTAGAGTGACGAAATGTCGTGGCGTACCTGGGCAAGGACAGCAGAGGTCATCGCGGTCGGGTCGGCTACCGCACTGCGCTACGCTTGGCCACTCCTGCGCCCGCGAGTAGCGCAAAGCCAGCGTGCGCTGATCATGGCCGAGGCCCTCGCCCACCTTCTTGTCCGACTGGGTGGAGTGTTCCCAAAATGCGGCCAGTTGCTGGGAACGCGATTCGACTTGTTCCCGGGCAACTCGATCGAACCGTTGCGGCGGCTCCACGATGCGCTTCCGCCTCTTGATCCCAAGATCGTGGAGTGCTCGATCGAGGCTGCTCTGGGATGTCAGCTTGCAGACGTTTTCAGTGAATTCGATTCGGTTCCTGTGGGATGCGGTGCCGTGGCGCAGGTTCACCGCGCCCGTCGACGCGATACTGGCGAACTCGTCGCTGTGAAACTGCGGCGGCCAGGACTCGAGACTTCGGTCACGGCCGACTTGCATGCGCTCCGGACTCTCGCGCGACTCGCGGGGAAACTTCCTATCCTGAGTGCGTATCCCGTCGTCGCAGCGATCGACCAAATATGTCTGGCGATCTCGATGCAGCTCGACTTCGAGCTTGAACGAAGCAATCAGTGCGAAATGCGACGCTGTATCGGCATGGGGACGGAGCTGCGCATTCCGCGTGTGCACGACGACCTCTGCGCTGGCGGTGTCATCGTCATGGAGTTCATTAGCGATCTGCGCCGCATCGACTCCGCGGATATCGCGGAAAGCGCGCACCGAGTGGTCATCGTCAGCGCCCTTCGAAGTCTGTATCGTATGCTTTTTCGCTTTGGCCGCGTTCACTGCGACATGCACCCCGGGAACGTTGGAATCGACGGTTCAGGCCGCGCCGTCCTCATCGACTTTGGTTTGGTAGCTAATCTCTCGCACGAGCAGGTGACGGCATTTCGCCGCCTTTTCATGGCGATCTCTCTGGGAAATGCAGAGGCAGCGGCAGCGGTACTCCTCTCGACGGTCGAGTCGCGTCCGGCCCGGTTCAATCGATCTGTCTTTACCGCCGACGTGGCCCAAGTTGTGGCGCGCTCGACCGGGCGCTTGGCTGGGGAGTTCCGCGTCGGGATTCTCGTCACTGACCTTTTCGGGTGCCTTCATCGACACCGCCTTCGTGGCTCAGCCGACTTCGTTCTCGCCATCTTCTCGCTTCTGGTGTTCGAAGGGCTGACTACGCAACGCAACGCAGACCTTGATTTTCAGCGCGAGGCACTGCCGTTCATGCTGGCGGTGCCCTCGACGGCGAACTGATCTTCACCTCCGGTGTCCCGCACGTTGCTCGTGGGCACACGGAGCGCCAGAGGATCGAGCGCATCAAGGCGGCGTACAGGCTTCTGCTCAGCCACGCGAACTGTGTCCAGAGCGCCGAGTCACATCACGATGGCCGCCTAGCCGCTGATACCTCACCAGGCTCGACCTGGCGACCGGGAGTATCGCGGGACGGTACTGGAGTGCTCACACACGTGTCGCGTAGTCTTTCTGCGCCTCAAGCGCGTAGCGCTTCGTATCGCGTGATGACCAGCAATTGACTGTTTGTGGCCCTGTTGGTGTTCATCAGTGCGTGACACGCCCGTTCAAATGGACATGCCGGGTCGACCGGGCAACAGGCGGACTCGATCGCGCGGCTCTAGTCCGCACGAGCCTCGGTGTCGCGCGGTCCAACGTCGCCAACTACAGGTGTCGTAAACGACTAATCTCACTCAGATACCGACCATTCGCCAAACCAGTGCAAATCAGCCAAGTACAGTCGCATTCCGTCAACCACGCGCTGGCGCTCAGCGTTATCGAACGGTTGCGGCTGAAAGGGTTCCGGGCCGCTGCTCGTTCGAACTCCGCGGCTCTGAAAGAAATCGTCTCACCAGTGTCCGTCATGTCACGTCGCCAAACCACGCTGAGACGAGACAGCGTACCAGCGCCAGGTCATTGGGAAAATAGCGAACTACCAGACTGTCCATGAAACGACGACCACCCTCGCCCGGTTGATCTGGGGTGATCCGGGCAATGTCTCGTACAGACTGTTCGCTTCTCGAAGCGGTCGTTGTGTAGCGCCCAAGCGAACGCCGGATGGCTTTTCGCGGCGAGGAATCGCAGCATACGGCGTCATCTCGCTCTTGCCACTGCGCGCTTGAGCAGGTTGTGGCTCGCAGAGACGAGTTTCCATTCGGCTGCGGCCAGCTCAAGGCCGCGACGCAGGAATTGCCGAAAGCTGCGAGCCTGTTCGATCTGACCAGAGACCGGCTAGCCGACCTGCTTTCCCAACCGAAAGCGACCACGATGCCCTACACGCATCGGCTTGCGCCCCCTCGCCGCAACACGCGCCCCCTGTTTCGTCGTCCTCGCCGCTGGGCCGTGCTTCTGTCGACCCCTCGTAACACCCCCACAAACGGGGCGTCGATTCAGCCGCTTTGGTTGTGCTCGCTGCGGTGCCCGATGTCGCCCAACAACTCACGCGCCTGCCGACCTGTGTTCTCTTAGAGTGCTGCAGTATCGACACCGACTGGTCTCCCCCTCCTAATCCGCCCGATCGGCGAGCAGCAACCAACGCTTGTGCTCGGCAGGCTCGTCCTCACGCTTCGTCATCGGGCCATAGCTGATCGCCTTGCACGTGCTCAGGTCTGCGCTGATCGTCGTTGCGTCCAAGGCCACGTGACTGATCTGAACCAAGCCACCATGCTGGCGCAGCCTCGATTCGTCTAAGACCAGACCCGTCACCGCCTTGAAGTCGACGCGCTCTTCGCACGCCCTCGCGATTTAGTACGAGGATTAGACCTCCTGCGTGCAGGCGTAGATCAACTCCGCCACCATCATTACTGGATGGATCAGTGGGGCTCCAGGCCGTTAATCGTAGGCGCGACCTTCCCCTACGTTTTCAGCAAGCACGGAGAAGACCCATTCGTGATGCGCTTCTATGGTCCGCTTGCCGAGAATTGCAGAGTGCGCCGAAGCATCTGCTCAAGGGAAACGATGAGAACCACGAGCGGACAGATCTGGCTTACTGGTCGAGCGACCGTCCTCGGAGGTCTCGTTCTGCTCGTCCTCAGTTGCCGTACGACGCTGGAGCGGCCAGCACCCATCCGTAATACAACTCCGACGGTCGGAGCGCAACGCGAACCGCTCCAACAGCATGCCGCAGATCTAGCGGTTTGTAATGGAGACCGAGGGGTGATTGCGGGTACCGAGAAAATCGATATCCGCGACCTTGCCAACCGACTCCACGGCTCGTGGGTGCTCGACGAACGGACCATTCAAGGGCTAGTGATAGATACGAACACCGTGTTCAAGTTCGATTTCGATCACATCGGCCGCTCTGCCGGTGAGGCAACCGCACTCCTGATCGATCAGGGTAACCTGAGTGTGCAGGATCCGTTGCGCCGGTCTGCAGCGTGTCAGGCCGACGCCACAGTGGCCGCTCTGTGGAAAGTCTCGGTTCGACTCGAGCGGGCCGACAAGGCGCTGCTTGTCATGGATGGCGAATACTACGGATCTTACGGAGAATTCCTAGAGGGCATTCGATTCAGAGAACAACTGGAATTCGTCAAGAGCGGTGAGAACTACTACAGCGGCAAGCTGGTCACGCCAGGTGGCGGTTTCGGTATTGCCGACGATGTTTGGGACCTCGTTTCGCTTACTGAGCACCGACTGACATATATCAGCTGCAAGAACCGCGTGGTCGAAAACTACGTCAAGGTCGACACGAGCAAACCGACGCTTGATGGGCGTTCGTTACTCGCGGCGTGGGAGCAGCGCAAACGTGACGGAACGGTCACGGTTCCAATTCCAGTTGAACCGTCTTGGAAGCGGCAGGCCGGTGCCGCGAGGCGATAGCCGGCCGTCACGAGGAGAGGAATATGACCAAGCACACGATTTGTGCCTCCGTGTTCGCTTACGCAGCGCTCATGGTGGCGAACCAGGTTCAAGCGTTCACCCCAACATGTGAGTCCGAGTTGGCGCAAGCCTACCCAGCGTACCTCAAGGCGGATCTTTCGGTTTGCTCGGATGCTGCGGCGAAAGCGAGTCCCAACGATCCAGCCAGCCTCGAGCGATTCGGCACGAACCTTAACGGGAGTTGGACGTTGCGCTCTCGAACGGTGCAAGGTGTGCCTGTGGCGACTGAGACTCGCGCCGCCAGACTTTACTTCAACATGCCGCGCGGCACCGGCGAGATCACTGGCGATGCGATGCTCGTGCTGGCCGGCCTCGCCGCAACTGCAGTGCCGCCCGAAAAGCCGGAAGCGGCATTTTGGTCTATCCAGTTGGCTCAGACTTCCCTCAACCGGCTGGCGATGACTGCCCGGGGGCACGCGCTGGGTCCCGTACTGCAGGCTCGAACTCGAGAAGTCTCAGGGATCGAGTTCTTCGAGAAGTCGGGCGTGTTTGCGAGCGTGATGCCGAAGACCTCGGAGTCCGGTCGCTGGGATCGAATCGTGCTCAGCGAGGACAGCTTGACGTATGTGTCCTGCGTCGACGGAATTGTTGAACGCTATGCGAAGGTCTCATCTCAGGCGCCAGTAGTGGACGGCGTTTCCTTGCGGGAATACTGGTTCCGACTGAGCGGTGAGCGGAAGTCCTCGCGCGCTTCTCACTACGATGCCCCGGTTGCGTTGGCGACATTGCTTTCCGCCCCGTGATACTTCGGACGCTACTTGCTCGTCTTTGTGGACTTGCCGTTGTCTCGTTTGGCAGTTATGCCGCGCTGGGCGCGAGTTCCTTCAGCGCGGCACAGGAGATTGCCGCCGCACTCGAACCCGCGCTAACTGAACTCGGGCGCCCGATCCACGTCTACCACTACGCGCCTCGCGCCAATGTGGGCTTGCCCGCGCGGGGATACATCCGACCGGACGACCCGCGCGTTCGCTCCTACCTCAAGTCAAAAGCCCTGTTTTATTGGGACGTTGTGCTACCGACACGTGCCGACGGGATGATGTCAGGACTCTACGTGGCGACGGACCCGGTCGCGAGCCGCGTCTTCGGCGGCGTGGGTGACGAGTGGGCGCTGGTGCGCATCGTGCTGCGCGAAGGGTTCCGGTACGTTGACGTGCGTCACGCGCCTCCTTCAGGTTCGTCGTCCGCACGCGCCATTGCCGCCGCTGCTCAGCGAGCCGGCTGTTCGTCGGTGCATCCGTCACAATTGTTCCTTGCGCCGCCAAGTGAAAGCTGCCGGCGACTCGCTTTCGATACGCTGGCTCTGCTTGATGTGGACGCTGTGCTTTACGGATACCGCGCCGCGCCGCTGCAGGGTTGCGTCGAGCGGCCGGAGGCAGCGTTTTTGTTGCTGGGTGACGAGGTGTTTGATCCAACCGATACGGCGCTGTTCGTCGTCGACGGATCTGACGACGCGCTGACGCGAGAACGGTTCCAGATCAACCAACTTTTCACTCGCGCACACGAAGCGGGGTCCGCGCGTATGCCGCCGTGGAGCATTCGTCGGCGGAAAGGACAACCCGTCGCACATGAGAACCTCGAGGAATGGATGCGTTCAGCGATTTTCGGCTGCCGAGGCGCCACCGACGACGAGCCGCTGCCCGACGCCGTCTGGCACGACCCTGCCAGCTATTGGCGCGAACGACTCGAATCCGAGCCGGGCTCGCCCTGGCTTCGCTTTCGCGTCGCAAAGAGCGAGTTTGCCGCAGGCAACATCTCGGCGGCGATCGCCCACTTGCGGCTACTTCTGTCGCGAGATCCGGATGGACCGCAGATCCTCGAAGCGTTGGCGCTCGCATTGACCTATTCGGCGTCAGCAACGGATGCCGATCGAGAAGAAGCAGGACGGCTCGCGGCGCTTTTGATCGAGGTGTCGCACTACCGGTCGCGCCTCCCAACGGGTGGCTATCGCTGGTCGTGGATTGCGCGTCTCCGCCACTCTATAACCTTCGCCCGCGTCGGGCTGGCTGCCAATCGCCTTGAAGATGCTCTGGGCTATGCACAGCAGGCTTACGAGGCGGCAGGTGCACGATACGAGCCTGGTCGCTTGCCTCCCTGGCTTGAGCGCATTCAGGATCAAAGTCGAGAGCTTGCCGAACAAATCAGACGCCGCCGCGATGAGCACAGTGCTGCACACCGCTGAATGCAGCCTTACGCGACGGCGAGCGACGGTCTGGGTCTTTCTTTCCCTCCTGTCGGCTGTTACAACCGGCCGCAGCGAAAGCAACCGTAGTTTCTGGTGTCCACACGCGACGTTGCGGGAGTCGCTGCACGGTCTGATCAGATCCACTGTGCGTCCAATACAAGTGTTTCACGGCGCCGGTCGTGAGCGTGTCGGATTGATAGACACGCAATCGACTCACTCGAACGATCCGCGCGCCCTCGAGTTTCTTGCCGCGAAGGTGGAGCGGTTCTGGAGCGATGATCAACCGAAGCAGGAAGGAGTGCTTGTCAGCGGTTTGTACGCTGCCACTGATCCGGTCATAGCGCGAGGGTTTGGAGCTCCAGGCGATGAATGGGTGCTTCTCGTCATCGAGATCGCTCCGGCCACGCGCCTGCTTGATCTTCGTCTTCCACGCGGCGAAGCATCCCGTTTCGAATTGCCTGAGAGTATGCAGAGCGAACTGCGGCAGGCAGGTTGCGAGGTACGCTTTCCGCTGATGTTGTTCACCAGCCCACAACCGAGTTGCATGTCGATCGCGAGACAGCTCATTCGCGACTTGACAATCGATGCGCTGATCGTTCCTCTGCCACGCGCTCCCTTGGCCGGTTGTGCTGACCGCCCTGAGGGAGAGCTACTGCTCGTTTCAACCAAACTGCTCGCCAGGGCGAATATTTTTCTACTGGAGCGCCGTCCACCCAAAGATCAACGCGGCTTGCTCGAGCGATCGTTGGTCAACGGTATCTTCGCTCAAGCCTATGCGGCTGGCTCGCACCAGACTAAGCCGTGGCCGCTGAATGGGCGCGAACTTCCCTCCGAGAGGATCGTGAGTTGGATGCGCCAATATCTCTTGGGATGCGGTGAACGCTCCGAGGATCTCGAGCCCGTCGCCGACTGCCGCTGAGTTCTATTGATCGGTCGAATCGAACCAGCCGGGACGTGTTACGCCGGTGGCGTCGATCTGACTGAGGAATCGTGTGACAAGCGCATCGACGTCACGCCGCAGCTCGGCCGCCTCGTTCGCCTCTTGCGAGCCCTCACCATAAGTAGCAATCCGCTCCTTGAGCAACTGGTCGCTCGCCTCGAACGCCCAGTAGATCGCCGCGTCTGCACCGATGCCGCGGTCTCCTGCGTCACTCTGCCCATAGGTTGAAGCCAGCGAGAACGCTACTCGGGCATCCCCACCCGACTCAGACGCGATCTCCGCCGTCACGACTGGTGTAAAGAATCGCTTCGCGGCAAATGCAGCACCAAGAACTGCACCGACTTGGATCGCTTCGAATCGGCTGTAGCTGGGGGGGAAGGCGTCGCGGAACGTTCGCTGGTTGAGTTGTCGCATCATGCACTCGAAGCCTCGCTCCGCGAGCCTGACAGCTTCAGCTGCGTTGCGCAGTTCGGGGTCGGTGGCTGTCGCTCGAATCCAGCCCAGGCCCATGTTTGCCTTGACAAAGTTTGGCGCCACACACAGCGCTTCATGGTAGGCGCGTGCGGCGCCAGCGAGGTCGCCAGCCCGCTCTTGTGCTTCTCCTTGTTCGTATAACGCACTTGCGGAATCAGGCGGCGTTGCTGACCCAACACCGCACAAGTCAACGGGGGATCCGGTCGAAGCCCCAGGGCCGGCCCCTGCTGAAGGGCCAGGCTTCTTCGACGGCGCTTCGCGGAGACTAGGGTTCGCGTCGATGACGGCGCTTTGGTTGGCAGGATCCTTCGCTTGAATCGCACCCGTAGTTGAGAGCAGCGTCAGAAGAACACAAAAATCAGTTCGTTTCATCGCGAGCCTCAGTCTCAATTGGGAGTGTCACTACTAAGGCACATAAGAAGACAGGTCGGCGAAACTGCCTTGGAGCGGCAGCAGATAGGCGGTTCGTTCCACTTCGGTCAGGAATCCGGATACACCAGATATCGTCGGGTTCGAATCGATGATCGGCCCGGTATCGGCGAGCAGAACGCCGTCGAGAGTCGCGATGCGGCAGCGCGCCGTGTTGTCGATCACTTCGAGTGTGACACGGTGGCTGTCCGTCTGAGCGAACGGACTCAGCGTACCCTTCGAGCCCGGCAGAGTCTCATAGATGCCCATCGGTTTGGCACGCACGAGCTCATAGGTACCGGATGCGTAGTTGACGGAGCACCAGATCCAATTGCTGCCCCGGTCCCAATGTGCGAATGGACCCTGACGGCTCCCAGCCCCTTGTCCCGCTGGTATGCTTGCCGTGTTGGCGAGCACGGAGACGCGGACCGCGTCGAAGCTCTGGTCAACCCAGGCCATAGCACTGATCGCCCCCTCACCCCGGTCATAAAAGTTTGGAGAACGCGGGTCAGTGACGGTGCGAAGCGCTGCGATAGAGTCTCTGAATTACATCTGATTCAGCAGCGGCCGTGAGGGGAACGGTAGTACTGCCCATGAGCCGGTGGGTGAGGGTTCCATCAAAGCGGGGCTGATGCTGTCGAGATTGACTGCGACGGCCCCGCCGGTGTACATGCCCGCTGAAGACATCCCAACGGGTAAATATGGGGTCGGAAAAGTTGCGGTCCAGCCGACCGGTGTCGTTCCACGCCGCGACAATCGCGACTCTACTGAGGGCTGCCGACCGGCGCAGCCCACGACGTTCGAGGCAAGAAAGTAGACGAACACCACCGCTGTGGCATCGAGCTTCCTGGTGCCTCCCGCTGACCGGGGTGCATCCGGATCACTTCGAGTGAGTTCTCCTCGGAAGCTGCCGACCGGTACAGGTCGGCAGCTTGGACTGCCTCATGCAGTCGTTAGAGCTACTCAGTTTGACTGGCTGGCAGTTGCTGTTGGGGGGATTCGCCGGCTTCGAACCATCCCGGTCGAGACCTCCCAGTGGCGTCCGCTTTGTTCCGGTAATTCGCCAACAACTCCGCGATGTCGCTCTGCAGTTCGGCCACTTGCTGCGCTTCCAGAGCCTCAGCGCCCTCAACCTCGCAGGTCTCCTCATAAAGGTAGTTGGAGGCCTCCTGCGCCCAGACAGTCGATGGGATGGCGCCGAGACCGCGGAATTCTGGTCCGCCATCTCCGTGCGTAGACGCAATCGAGTAGGCAGTCGCCTGGTCTCCAGATGCTTCGCGCAAGGTGGCTGCGTTGGGAACGGGGTCGAAGTAACCGATCGAGGCATACGCGGCGCCAAGCGTCACGCCTACTTGGATCGCCTCGAATCGAGAGTAACCCGCGGGAAACGCGTCACGCACCGGCCTCTCGTTCAGGTGACGAATCATACATTCGAAGGCGCGTTCGGCGAGTCGCACAGATTCCTTGCCGTTGCGAATCCCTGTATCGCTGGCAGTGCCGCGGATCCAACTTAACGCCATGTTCGGTTTCACGAAGTTTGGCGCGAGCGTCAGCGCGCTCTCGTATGCGGCGGCAGCACCAACCAAGTCCGCCGCTTTCTCAAGCGCTTCCCCTCTCTCGTAGAGCATTACGGCTTCATCGGTTGGGATGTAGGTCCCTGGGCAGATATCGGCCGCTTTGGCGACAGGTTCCTGCGGCGCAGGCAACGACGAGCTTGCCGTGCCGCGCCCCACCGTGTAACGGGCGCCTTGGGGCGTTGCACAGGCGGCTAGGACCGCAACACCGAGGCTGACGAGGAATGCCTTCCGTACTACTTCCTGCATGGTCCATCGAACATCGTCCAAGTGATTCATCGAAGTTACCTCCGTGATCGCGCGAACCTCAGGGCGTCACAGCGTACGAGGAGAGGTCCATGAAGCTGCCTTCGAGTGGCTGCTGATACGATTCCATCGCGACCTCAGCGAGATAACCGGAGACCCCCGAGGTTGTGGGTGTCGGATCGATGATTTTGCCGGTGTCCACCATCAGCTTTCCGTCCATCGACAGAATTTGGCAGCGCGCTGTGTTGCCGATCACTTCTAGTACGACTTGGTGACGTACTTTCGAATTGAAGCCCGTCAGCTTGCCGGTGGATCCTGCCAGCGATTCGTAAACGCCCATCACGCGAGCGCGAACAATGCTGTATTCTCCGGTGGTGTAGTTCAATGAACACCAGACCCAGTTGCTACCCTTGTCCCAACGCGCCATCGGGCCCTGACGGCTCTTCGCACCCATTCCGTTCGGGCCGCCTGAAGTGTTTGTCACTACCGAGACTCGTACGTCATCGAATTTCTGATCGACCCACGCTTCTGCCGATATCGCGCCCGGCCTTCGGTCGTAGAAATTCGGCGAGCTAGCGTCGGTTTTTGCGCGCAGGCCCTCGACTGGATCTTGGAAGGTGACATGTTGCTTCCTCGGTTCCGGTGTGAAGGGCAGAACTTTCCACGCCCCGGTCGGTGTCGGCTCCATTAGAGCCGGACTGATGCTGTCGAAATTGACCTGAACCGATCCGCCGGTGTACCGGCCAGTTGAGGCCAGACCTACCGGCTGGTAAGGGACTGGGAAAGTGGCACTCCAGCCTGCTCCTAGTCCCCGGGCCGAACTGCCTATCCCAGGCGTGCGGATAGTCGAGCAGGACGACAGAGTCGCGATGGAGACTGTCAATAGGACCAAACTGCCGAGGAGATTCCGAATCATGTGACCCCCTTCAGCACTGAACCGGTGGGTCGCACCGATGTGCGTTGTATCGCAGCAACAGTATAGAAAGTGCGTAGTTTGTCTTCTCCTGTGTTGCTCAAGCGTCTCCTCGTCGAGACGATCGACGCGAATCGAGGAGCATCACAGGGGACGATCGGAGAGGGGTGACCCGGACGCGACACGCGCCAGCGCCATCAGGTAACCCAATCGACCGCGGAGGAACATGTGTCGATAGATACTCGCGTTGCGCAACCAACGGGCGTAGCGCTCGGGTCCTTTGTGCGGTCGCAATCGGCGCTGGTGCTTGCGGGTTGCGCGCTCGACGCGATCGAAGCAGCGGACGGCCAGCCGAGTTGCGTCGATCCATTCCACAACTTCCAGCCCCGCCTCTTCGAATCGTCGTCGTCGCTCCGCAGCTGAGGGAAGGTTGATGATTCCATCTTCTTGCCGGGCGAACCGGCGTGCTCGCTCATCAATACGAGGGCCAGCAATGACATCCGCCGACAGGAAGACACCATTCTCAGCGAGGGCGCGATGTGCTGTGAGGAGGACTCGGCGCTCATCTGGCATCAGCATGAGTGCATCGATCAGGAGCACGAGGTCATAGCCGTTATCGGGAGACCAATGGAGGGCGTCGGCCTCGATGAACCGTACTCGGTGGGTGCTGCCGGACCAGCGAGAAAGCGCGCGAAACTTGGCCCGTTCAACCTGACGGGGATTGATCTCGATACCGGTTGCACTACATCCGGTGCGCGCCACGAGGTACTGGCATGCATCGCCCATTCCGCAGCATAGTTCGAGAATCGCCGATTCGTGGTGCGGAGCCGTGGCGCGTATCCCGTGTTCGAGGATTCTCCGACCACCGATGTTAGCGAGCCACCAGCCACCGTGGACGGCGTTGTAGACAGTCCATTGCCAGAAAAGGTCAGCTGCTTCGTCGTATTCCTGGCGATTGAGTCGACCGATCTCTGTAGCGAGGTCATTCGGTGCCATCGGTATTCCTCGTGAGAGAGATGATAAGCAAATTCGCGGTAGCAAAGGCACACGCGCAAGAGAGGAGTAGAAGCGCGGGTTGTAGCGACTTGACCATACAACTCGTGGGCGAGCATGGTGTGCGCACATACGTCGATATCGCCGAGACCCCCGACCTCTGTCGCGAGTTGGACATCGACTGGTCTGACGAGAACCTCTCTAAACTGGATCGTGAGCTGATCCCTTACGTTCAGAGTCTTGAGGAGCATGTCAGACAGGCGCGGCAAGTCGAATCCCACATGCCCGGCACAGGCTCGATTTGCGCACCTGTGACCGCAATCACGAGGCCGGAAGAACTCTTTAAGTCCGCTGCTGGCACAGTCAAGTCGGAGCCCTATCGGGCGCAGGAATATGACGACTACTGGGTGACCACGCACCTTTCGACGGTCCCGGTGGTGATTCTGTTGTTGAAGAAGTGGCCCGGACCTCTGCCGATGCTCGAAGAACTCTTCCGCCGTTGCAGTCTTGTGACCGGCAAGAAGGTGGGCGGCGACACCGGATGCTATCTCCAGTACAACCTGCCTGGATTTTCCTGGTCATTGCATACCGATGATGATTACGAAGGAGTGCGTTCTCGCATTCACGTTCCGCTGATCACCAGCGAACGGAACTCTTTTGCCTGGGCCCCAACCCTTGAATCATGGGACTGCTGGTTGTTGGAGGTGGTCCTCCAGCGCGGCAAGATTTATGAAACACGTACCGACATACCGCATACGACCTTCAACCGTGACGATCGGCTAGCGCGCCTGCACCTGATTCTAGATGTCGTCTAGTCGTTCTGGCGCGCACGGGCCAACTGGACGGCGTAGAGAGCGTCGATCTGTGGGGCAAGCAGCGAGGCGGCTAGGTTGCGGTCGACGCGCCGCTTTTCGCCGGATGCAGTGAGACCGACCAGTTCTGGTGCGAAGCGTGATTCGAGCACCTCGAATCTCGCGATCTGCTCGGCTGCAGACAACGAGCGGTTCACATCGTCCACGGCAACACGAATCATCTGGAAGGGATCGCCGTGCAAACCCTCTTCGGCGACGATCAACGCCGCGACATAGGGTCTTTCATCACCGATGACGAGTGCTTGGGCGATGCCTTGTTTTGCCTCAAGCCGTGCTTCGAGCCATGTAGGGTCGAGGTAGGTGCCATCCGCGAGATGCAAACCCTCGCGCAGGCGACCTTCAACCACGAGCCCGTCTACTGACCAGTGCCCACGATCGCCGGTTCGTAGCCAGCCGTCACCGGTCCATCGCCCGCTGGATCCGAACTCGTCGAGCAGACGCGGTGCGACACCGGCGCCATGCACTTCAATCTCTCCACTGGGTGCTATCCGCGCCCTGACCGACGGAGCAAGATGGTGAGCGAGTGGATCATCGTCGCCACGGACGTGGCGGATGCCGATGAGCGGGCACTCCGTCATCCCATAACCGTCGGCGAGCATGACCCCGCTGGAGACGAGTAACTGTTCGAGCTGCGAAGAAAGCGGAGCCCCACCGTAAGCAATGAACCACAGCCGCCCGCCGAAATAAGCACTGATCGCTGCGGCGCGGCGCCGGTTGAGTTCTTGAGGTTGGAGCGCGATGGATTGAATCGGTGCCAACGCATACTCGATACAGCGGGCAATCAGACGTGGCGGTGCCACCATGCATGCGGGCGGGAACCGCTGGAATAGCCCGTCGTCGATAGCTGACTCGCTTCGTCGCGGGATGACGATCGTAAGCGAACCGTTGAAGACTGCAGCGTAGAGCGCATTTCGACCGAGCGACTGGTTCAGGTCGGCAAGCAACGGGAAGAACCAGTTGCGTGCGGAAAAAAACGGCCAACGGAAACTAGTTACGTATGCCGCCAAGTTGCCGTGAGTAAGCTCGACCAGTCGAGGGGTTCCACCCGTTCCTGACGTGAGCATCCACGTCGCGGCGTCAGCCGGCGCCCGGGCTGAGATCGCCGCTTCCCACGCACTCGTCTCGCGGGCTGCGTGGCGTCCCAATTCTATGAGCTCGTCCCAGCGGCGAGATCGCGCGCACTCTAAAGCTGGATCGCCGAGGAGACTCACTGTCCAGGCTACTGGCCAATCGTTCTCAGAGGAGCCCGCAGCCTCGATCAGCGCCGCTAGGTCAGCACCCTGGCCTACGAGAACGTGCGCCCGCGCTTGTCTCAGCACCTCAATCGTTCGAACGATGGGGAGGGACGGTGTTATCGGAATGCCGATCAGCCCCAGCGAGAGACACGCGGCGTCGAGGATCACCCATTCGATCGAATTGTCTAGACGCCACGCTACACGATCACCAGCTACCAAGCCGAGAGATGTGAGGCCTTCAGCAATGTGCCGAATCGTGTCATAGAGTTGATTGCCAGTAATCAAAGTGAAGCTTCCACGATCGTCTTCGGCGAAGAAGAGCGGCCTGTTGCCAGCACGTTCACAACGCGCTTGCAGCACCTGGCCCCATGAGAACCCGATGACCTCCCCAGGCATTGCCGGCCGGAACAAACCATGATGGGGAGCGATAGCATCAAAGCCCGCTTGTGGTTTCCGAAGAACGAGACGCTCAGGCCGAGTGCGGTTCACAGCGACGCTGATCCGTTGTGTGATGCGCTGCAGCTCCTCGTCGCTGTAGCGGCCGATTGGAACAGCGGCGCGTAACAGCGAAACACCCAACGTGTGCTGTGTCGGAGTCGTAGGCGCAGGAGTCAGTCGAACCCCTGCCTGCACGAAGAGGTGGGCTGCCCAGGACTCGGCAGCCAGTGACGATAGGTGAGCCTCGTTGCTCAGGCTGTGCGCGTCCAGGTAAACCGCATGACCACCTGTTTCCAATACGCCAGGTACCCCTAGGTCGCAGAGCGAGGTGCGCAATCGCTCGACTTGCTCGGCTCGTCGCTCGATTGGACGAGTGTCGCCTAAGCGCGCACCCAGTGAACGACCGACGACTGGCCACCATGCTGCGGGCAGCAGCGAGCCGTCCAGCGCTGCGGCTGCCGCCAACTCCACAAGTAACGCAGGGTCACGCGCGGCGAGCATGCCGCCAACACCGACATCGTATTCCTTGGACAAGCTCCCAATACAAACATCCGCGAGGCCTAGAGTGAGCGCGGCGATGTCAACGACTGATACCTCGCGCAACTGCGGGTCGCGACGCTGCAACAGCGCCGCGTTGGTGAGCAGGCGTGTGGTTGCCAAGACCAAGAGGACGCCACGAGCCTGCGTCACCTCCCGAATCGCACGGAGCGTGGCGAGAGAGACAGGCTGCCCAGCCAGGGCGTTACAAGCGAGCTCGATCCAAACATATCGTACCCGCCCAGTCGATCGGTCGATCAGCCTCGCGATTCTTTCAGCATCGATGAATCCACGATCGGCACTCTCACGATCGAATCGATAGGCGGCGACATCACAGCATTCCGACATGATCGTCTGCGCTTCCAGATGAGCGAGCAATGCGGTCGGAAAAGGTGCGTTGGTCGGCACGATGGTGCCGGGAGCGGCCGCAACGCGACACCACACGCGCTCCGCTGCTTTGCCGGAATGGCAAAGCACTGCACTCAGGCCGGCGACAAAGGGTAGGGACCGCTCCACGCGATGTGGGGGATCGACCCTTGTCACCGGGGTCCATGAGCTGGGCAGGAACCCCTGCCCAGCAAATCCGGGATCGGAGGTGGCGTCGGTTGTCAGGTCAATCACCCCTAACTCGTGGGCCAGATTTGTCGGAAGAGCTGAGACGTTGTGACCATACGAAGCGAGCCACCGCAAGCGCAGCTCGCGTAGCTCAACGTCATTCGATCCAGGATGCAATATCATCGTCATCGGATTCGTCATCGATCGTATCTCCACAGCAGAACCAGACCACGACGATAAGGCCACAGACTGCGTCGATGGAACGGAGCTTCCTTCTCCCCTCTTGCGATCTGCGATGTGTTGACACCAAACGCGCCGCAGCGCTATAACGGGCTCATGAATCGCGACGATGCATTGCTCATCCTCGGTGGTGGCGTGATTCGTCTCATCCGGGTACGTCTTCCAGTGTCGATCGACAAGTTGCTGCTCACCCTCGCTCTATCGTTGGTTCTGCCGTTCCACCAGGCCTCACCGCCGTTGGCTGTCATCGCCGATCCACCCGTTCGCGTCACGCTCGCCGAAGCAGTGAATCTCGATTTCGGTGGGTCCAAATCGCGTACGCGTGGCGCGACCGACATCGTTCTTGAGAGGTTCGTCTTCACCAAGGGGGGAAACTCGGGCTGGCATCGACATCCGGCCCCTGTGCTGTTGCTCGTCTCGAAGGGACGCGTCGAACTGATCGACGGGGCCTGTAAGACCCGAGTCGTCAGTGCCGGCCAGGCGGCTCTCGAGCGCGGCCCTGGCGAGCTGACCCTCGTTAGAAATGCTGGAGAACTGGCCGCCGTGATCCACGTGATCCACTTCGTTTCGGAAGGCACCAACCCGATCTGGCTTGATGAGGCTGCTCCAGCATGTCAGTTGCACTGAGAACGATCATCTGTTGTCGCTTCTTGGTACAGATACAATGGTTCCACTTTCTCCGCGATCGCGGCGCTCTGGCGTTGACCTTCATCGTGCCGCCCGCGGTATTTCTAGTTTCCGCCGCGGTGTTCCCAACCGGGCGCGAGCCGCTGACTGAGTGGCAGGTTGCCGTTTACGACGGCGCGCGCTCGACCTCCTCGACGCGGTTTATTGCCGCGCTCTCCGCCGAGCGCGGGGTTTCATTCGTAGATCTTGACAAGTCCGACTCCAAGATGTCGGGGGCTGATGCCGTGAGGATGGTCGTCGACGCTGGCGCGGCCGACATCGGACTCATCATTTCGCCAGAGGCCCAGGATTTTTCCGGTTTGTTTTTCGGGAGGGTACCCGGCGTTGAGGCGCCACTGACGATCGTGACTGGCCCAGCTCGTGGAGCATTGAGAGCGCCGTTCGAAGGTCTGCTCCAGCGGGTGTTCTTCTCGGCGCTGCAAGATGTTGCCTTGCGCAACGCGATTGCGAATTTCGAACTCCACGTCGCGACTCTGACGCCAGAGCAGCGGGAACGGTTCGACTTGGTTGTGTCTTCGCTCGCTACCTCAATTGGCGTGGAGCGACCTGGCCTTGGATTCGACCTGCGCGGCTCAATCGACGTCGAAGAACGAACCGGACAACAACACGACGCGGATCTTCCATCCTATTTCACAGCTTCGGTAATCGCGCTATTCCTGATGTTCAGACTGCTGCAGAGTGGCGCGCAGATCCACGCCGCACGTGACGAAAATCTCCTGTTGCGTCTACTCGCGATGGGTGTTCCGTCGGGTGCGGTCGTCGTTGCTCACATCTTATGGTTCACGCTCCAGGGTACGCTCCAGGCTGGCACGGTCTTGCTTGCCGCCCGCGCAGTGCATGACGTCCCCGCGTTTCGCGGGCTCGATAGGATGATTCCGATCGTGCTGCTTTCATCCGCCGCATGCGCTGCATTCGGCCTCGCTGTCGCAGCGACATGTCGCACACGCGCCCAGGCTGAACTGAGCACGCTGCTCTGCGCGCTGGCAATGTCGGCAGTTGGCGGCAGCATGGTGCCGCGACTGTTCATGCCAGAATGGCTTCTACAACTCGGATGGCTCACTCCGAACACGTGGATCATCGACGGGGTCACGAAGATTCTCTGGCACGATGTGGGCTGGGGCGCACTCCTGACGGACTTTCTTCCACTCGTTCTCGTTACCACCGCTGGGACGGTCTGGTCTGTGCGGTGCTTGCAAGGATGGGGAGCGGATCCCGGGGCGAGAGGATCGATCTGACGTCAAACTCGACGTGGCGCTGGCGTGTGGGTCGGTGCTGTCAGATGCTCCCCCAACGCCTCAGCGAGTGTCTCCACTGTCGCCCCCCGAAGGAGCCCGACGAGCGGGATGCGCACACCGAAGCGGCGTTGCAGTTCAAGCTGTAGCTCGACCGTCGTTAGTGAGTCGAAACCGAGTTGGTCAAGCGGCAGATTGTCAGCTATTGACTCGAGGTCACTGTCGGTCAGCTGGGCGATTGCCTCGCGCGTGTGTTGTTGCACGAACTGGCGGCGCTCGGAGATCGGCATACTGCGCAGCGCTGCGATAGTGGCGCGTATCGTGAAGCGACGTTCGAGGGCAATCGCCGCGGCTGGCAAGCGGCTACAGCGCGGTGAAGACGCCGATGCCGGATGAGCTCCTGCAAACGCTGTCCAATCGATGCGTGTTAGCGCGATCACGGTCTCTCCCCCGAGGATCGCCTGGTCGAGCGCCTGAAGAAGTCGCCGTACTGGCCGCGGGAGCAAGCCCAGTGAATCATTGTACTCGGCGAGTTCCGGATGTCGAAGGAGCACACCTACATCCGATACTGCGCCCCACTGGATGCTGAGACCCGGCAAGCCTCGGCCACGTCGGTAGCCAGCGAGCCCATCCAGAAACCCATTGGCGGCCACGTAGGGGGCCGCACCGGTTATCCCGAACATCGCCGCCATCGAGGAGTAGAGTAGAAACAGTTCGATCGGATCGTGTCGGGTCGCGCGATGCAGGTTCCATGCGCCCTGCAGTTTCGCGGCCATCAGCGATGTCAACAAATCGGACTCAACCTGCTGCATCAAGCCGCGTTCGCCAGCGACGAACGGATCGTTGGCCGCATGCACGACCCCTCGAATGGGCGGACGGTGCGTTCGCAACCAATCGAGCGACCCTTGTAGATCGGACAATGTACGCACATCGCAAGTCAGCACATCGACGGTCGTCCCATGCTGGCGCAACGACGCCACAGCGCGCTGGCGCGCCAGATCGTCCGCCCCATGACGTCCAAGGAGCGCGATGTGACGTGCACCGCGAGCGATCAGCCACTCCGCCGTCGCTAGGCCGAAACCACCCAGCCCACCAGTGATAACGAACGTTGCATCACCGCGCACGCTCGGGCGATTGCGCGTGAGGCAGGGTTCGGGCGGAAGATCAAACCGCAGCACTCGCGCGTCTTCCAGTTCTTCGTCTATTGTCGAACTCGTCGCCAACGCTCCTGCTGCCGAGACGAACTCGACCAAAGTTGCTGCGGGCCAATCGGCGAGCGCCGTCGGCCCGAAGCGCAGGCGGCGGTGATGTCGCCCTGCATCCTGACGACGACGGGTAAGCTGTGGCGCGTCGTCGCGCGCATCCACCCACCAGCCGTCGGCGGGAAGATACTGCTCCCACTCGACCCCATCCTCTGAACCGCAGAGCACCAGGACTTCGGGCGGACTCTGTCGGGCGAAAACTCCGGCAATCTCTGGGTCGCAGACGGTGTGGCCGCAGTTGAGCGTCTTCGGTCCGAAGACCAACACCCGAGCTCCCAGCCGCGCGGCCGCACGCAGAATCGTCTGCGCGAATGACGATTCAGGCTGGACCATCCAGATCGACATTCCTTCGCGCAGCGGGATTAGTCGTTGCCACAACGCACTCGCGCGAAGCCACGGGAGCGCGCTCGCGGCTTCCACCAAGCCAAGGTGTGGCGGAAGTGCTGCGATCAGATGCGCTCGAGCTGCAACCTGAGCCTGCGCGCTGAATGGGCCCCTCACCAATACCGGGAAATGAGGCGGCTCGATCTCTCGCCCCACCCCAAGAAAGGCGAGGACGGGATTCCCGGGACGACTCGGGCGATCGCGTGTCACGGGCTGGGTCAGGGCCGCTTCAAGTCTGATCAGTCGCTCGTCGCCAGCGGCAGACGGTCGAGGGATGAACTCCGCACGCAACGCTTCTCCGTCGCTGCCAACGATCCAGCCCCAGTTCGAGTCGGAGTCGGCCACTGCCGGTCGCCAGCTGGGAGCGATCTGTTCGAGGTCGACATGGTCGACTCGATGCACAAACCAGCCGGCAGACCGCAGTGCCAACTCCTCTTCCTCGGTGTCGCTCCCCAGGACGCTCGCCACGGCGATTGCCGATTCGTGATTGGATCCCGCCGGCAGGTCTATGAGTGTCGTAT
The DNA here is from genome assembly GCA_031395565.1 of Acidobacteriota bacterium. Taxonomy (GTDB): domain Bacteria; phylum Acidobacteriota; class Polarisedimenticolia; order J045; family J045; genus JANNUT01. The sequence goes on from JANNUT010000137.1 coordinate 38,751, forward strand.
GCAACTCGCCCAACTCATGGTACGCGACACGACCTAGCCCCCAGAGGGCGGCGCCCATTGGATCGAGTACGTCATCATCGTCATCGACACTGACACTGGCCCGCGTAAGGATGTGCACACGTGGCGTACCAAATCCGGACGATTCACGCGCGATGGCTCGATACAGCGCATTGACCTGAGCCACAGCGCGCGATGCGCGATCACCTAGCGCGTCCACCTCGAACATCATTTCGGTGTCATGAGAGACGGTGTTGACGACAACCCCGGCCAGCCGCTTCCCAACTACATCGCATTGTGTCAATTGCGCGACCCATCCGTCTTCATCGTCCTGCCATGGTTCGGCGACTGAGCACCGAACAGTTGGTCTTCCAGTCGCGAGGAGTGCAGAGGCAAGTGACGTAGACCAGCTGTCCCCTTGGTCGAGGATCAGCCAGGTCCGATCGTCGCTCGCGACTCGGCGAGGAGACGGGGTCCATGCCTCCCAATCGAAGGTAAGCGCTTCGACGGTAGTGCTGTCATCGCTGTGATCGAGCGGCATCGCTCGTGCGCGGACGCCATGCGCGGCGAGAACCGGCCGCCCCTTGTCGTCGTGGACGACCAGTGCGCCACGAAACTCGTCGTCATCATGGGGCTCGATCCAGGCATGACATTCCAGAACAGCCGAAGGGGAACGAAGCCAGTAGAGTCGTTCGATCGCTATCGGCAGGAATGTCCGCCGATCTGGGACGATCGGATCCACGGGAATTAACGCCAACATGGCATGTAAACATGCGTCCAGCAGCGCGGGGTGAAAACAATGCTTTGAAATCTGTGCTGCGACGAGATCCGACGCGACGATCTGGGCGTGAACGCCATCTTCTGCCAGATAGAGGTGCTGGATCGCGCGGAACGCAGATCCATAGTCGTAGCCGCGTTCCCGTAGCGTTTCGTAGAAGTCGTCGGCGTGTGACACGCTGGTTGGAGGATCGTCGACCTGGAGTGATGGCGAAGGCCACTCCAGGCTTGCTGGCACCTGGTCGATGCAAGCCGTGGCGTGCCGTGACCATGCGAGGCGATTGGCGTCCGTCGGGGCGCTAGCGGTCAACTCGAGAGTATTGGCGTCGTACTCCAAACGCAGGCTGCGAGAATTCACTTGATCAAGCGGCAGCAAACGATCGAAGCAGATTTCTCTGAGGCAGAGCGGCGTGGACTTCCCCTGAATCTCCTCAGCAGCGCTGAGGAAAGCCTCGACATAGCCGGCAGCCGGGAACACCGGCGCTCCGCCGACACGATGATCACTCAGAAACGCGCAGTCCTCGACATCGAGATCAACCTCCCAAGTCGGCCGTGGAGCGCCGAGACGAGGGCCGAGAAATGGTCTTCCCAATGGTCCACAACGCTCAGCGAGAGAGATTGGCGACTCGGACCAGAGGCTCTGACGTTGCCACGGATATCGGGGCAACCTAACCGCGCGTCCAGTGTAGGGAGTCAAGCGCGGCCATTCGAGTTCGATGCCTGCCGCATGCAACACCGATGCCGCGAGGAGCATCGTGCGCTGCTCCGCGGCGTCGCGCTGGAGCGAGCAGGTAACCGTGATATCCGTGTTGACCGCCGCCGCTGCCGACCGCAGCGCTGACGAAAGCACCGGGTGCGGTCCTACCTGGACAAACAAACGGTGATCCGAGTCGATCAGTGACTCCGCCGCCAAAGCGAACTGCACAGGCCGGCGTAGGTTCTGCCACCAATAGGCCGCGTCGAGTTGCGGCGCTTCTAGGAGAGCACCGCTGACTGTCGAATAGAACGAGATATCGGTTCGATGAGGGCGAATCTCGGCAAGAGCTGCGAGCACTCCGTCCCTCAAGGGATCGAGCACCCCGCTGTGATAAGGGATCTCGACACGCAACGGCGTGAATTCCACACCGCGTTGCTCGAGCCAGGCGGCGAACACGGCCAGCGGCGCTGTAGATCCGGCGAGAGTCGTCTGTTCGCTCGCGTTGATCGCTGCGATGGAGACTCCCTCGAAACCTACGAGCCATTCGGCGACTTCGTCTGCGCTAGCTGCCACAGCGAGCATGCCGCCCTGACCCGCAACCTGCGCCAAAGCGTGACTTCGGTGGTAGACCACGCGCACCGTGTCGGCCATCGACAGCGCGCCGCAGGCGTACGCGGCGGCGATCTCGCCCACGCTGTGACCAACCACCGAATCCGGTCGGACTCCCCAAGAGCGCCAAAGATCCGTGAGCGCCACTTGGAGCATCACGTTCGTGGTTTGGGCGACGAGTGTCTCGGACATGCGGTTGGTTGGTCCGTCAGTGAGCCAGCAGGCAAGCGGCGAGAAACCAGTGTTCAGTCTGAATTGCTCGTCGAGCCGTTCGATCGCCCTGGCGAAGACCGGTTCGCGGCGCATAAGTTCACGACCCATGCCTGGCCACTGCGGACCCATCCCGGTGTACACGAAGACGAGCCGTGGGCGCCGAGGGAGGCGCCCGGCCGAGAGTGGTTCCGTCACTGGCTCACCGCTGCTCAGCCGATCCAGCTTCTCTACGACCTCCCCGATCGAGTCAGCGACCAATGCCGCTCTCGCATCGTGCAGGTCACGACGACTGGAAAGCGCATGCGCCACATCGGAAAGATGAGGCGCGTTGGTCGCACTTTTCAACTGGGCGGACAATTCCGCCGCGAATGCTCGCAGCGCTGGTTCCGTCTTGGCGGAGATGGGACACAGATACGAGCGTTCCTCGTCAGTCGTCTCATCATGCGCGACAGCAGGTTGGTGCGACACCTGACTGAGAACTGCGTGCGCGTTGGTTCCACCGAAGCCGAAAGCGTTGACGCATGCAATACGCGTACGGCTCGCTGGCAACCATTGCTCGAGTCGGCGCGGGATCGCAAGCGGCAATTGATCGAGTCCCAGCGCCTTGTTGACATCGAGCAACTGTGGCTGCGGCGGGATCTGGCCGTGAAACACGCAGAGCGTGGCTTTGATCAAGCCTGCGATTCCTGCCGCCCCTTCAAGATGGCCGATGTTCGCTTTCACAGAACCAAGCCAGACTGGAACGTCGCGCTGAAGCGGTGAGCCGAGAATGGCGCCGATCGATCGCACTTCAATCGGGTCGCCGGCCGGCGTGCCAGTGCCATGTGCTTCGACGTAGCCGACTTCGCTGGGACGAACCCCTGCGCGGGCCAGAGCGCGGAGCATAACGTGACGCTTGCCGGTTGGACTAGGGACGGAGATACCATCCGGTGTGTACCCATCTTGGTTCACGGCGCTGCCGCGAATTAGCGCATACACCTCAAGCCCCGCCTTCTCGGCAACCGAAAGCGGGCAAAGCACAACCACAGCTGCCCCTTCGCCGCGGCCGTAGCCATTAGCTCGCGCGTCGAAAGCCTTGCTGATCCCGTCGGGGGCGAGCATGCCTGCTTTGCAGAGCGTAACGAAGAAGTCCGGGCTGAGCATGACATTCACGCCGCCAACGATGGCGAACTGGCACTCGCCAGCCTCGAGCGACAGACATGCGTAGTGCGTCGCGACGAGCGACGACGAGCAGGCCGTGTCAATGCTCAGCGCGGGCCCACGCAGATCGAATGCGTGGGATAGGCGAGCGGCCAGCATCGTCAGACACGAACCGCTAGCGGTGTGAACGTCGATGAGTCGGCGATTCGCGCCACCTACCATGGTGTGTGCATGGTCGATCAAGAAGCCACCTACGAAGACACCCGTATCGCTTCCTCGGAGGCGTCCTAAAGGTATCCCAGCATCTTCGAACGCCTCCCAGGTCACCTCGAGAAGAAGCCGCTGCTGTGGGTCGAGCCGCGCAGCTTCTCGTGGTGACATACCGAAAAAAGGTGCATCGAACCCGTCCAACGGCTGATCCAGAAAACTGCCGCGTTTCACGTAGGACTTCCCAGGACGGCTTGTATCGGACGCAACGTGCCGTTCCGCGTTCCATCGATCCGACGGAACGTCGCGGACAGCGACAGCACCGTCGCACAAGTAACGCCAGAATTCGGCCGGGGACGTGATGCCGTTAGGAAAACGACATCCGATTCCGACCAGCGCAATCGGCTCGCGGGCTGGATGGCGTTCAGCGCTCAACCGCACCTCCTCGCTGGTTGCTCACCTCGCGTAGCCGGAACGACGACCCTGGCGTTATCGGGCTCGGACCTGGGGCTGCGTGGATGTCAAGGTGCGCCAAAGCACGTTCGATGGTTGCCTGCGATACGGGGCCTGAGAACAGCCTGAGCACTCGACCGTTGGCATCGAGCAACAGCGTTGTTGGCAGTGGCAACGAAGCTTCTCCAAAGAAGCGTTGAACAAGCGGGAAGATCGATTCACCTGTCGCCCGTACGACCTCATATCTCGCTCCTCGCGCCTTCGCCCACAATTGCGCGGTCGCTTGGTCGTCGAGCGCAACACCGATTACTCGGAGTTGCGGCGAGAACTTCGCGTGTAGTTCGTTGAGAGTCGCTACTTCCTTCGCGCATCCGGGACACCATGACGCCGAGAGCGCAACCAGTGTGGGAACTCCTGGTGAGGGGTGCCACGGTGTACCCGAGAGCGTCCACCCAGTCCAAGGCGTCGCACTGGTCGATATCGACTTCCCTCGAACCGTCCGTGAACCTCGTAGGCGGCGTGTGCTCAACCGGCCTTCGCCCTCGAGGATCTCCACGACAGCATTAGGTCCGATCTCGGTGAATCGCTCTGTCAGTCCGGAAGGCCACCGAATTTTCAACTCATCGACCAGCTGTGCGCGCCCCAATCCGAAGTGGAGTGTTGCCTCGGATTGGCCCTGAAACCCTGATCCAGCGCTTCGCACACGCGTCTGTGTGATCGAGCCGGTACGAACCGAGACGATCGCACCGACGGCATCACGGTTGCTCTTCGTTCCGATCAACTTCACGCGCAGCGTTGGTACCTCTGAGCCGATCTCATTGTGGAAAACACTGATCTTGCGACGCGCCACACTGCGGACGACCAGGTCGAGCCCACCATCTTCATCGAGATCCAAGACCGCAACACCTCTGCCTTCCAAATCGACATCGATACCCATCGCATACCCAGTCTCAACGAACTGTCGTCCGCCCAAATTCAGGAACAAGCAGTTCCGTTCGTGGGCGTTGAACGAATAGTAGCGAAACAAATCACGGCTGCTCAGCAGTTGCAGATCAGACGGTTTCAATCGTTCGATCAACCGCTTCGCGGCCGTCTGGCGGTCTGGGAATGACTCTCCTGTGTTCGGCGAGAGCGCCAGGACCTGGCGCCAGTAAAGGGGTCAGGCATCTTCCTCAAACTCTCCGGCCCAGAATCCGTTGGCCACATGGATGTCCAGCCAGCCATCGTTGTCCACGTCAAGGAAGTTCGAGCCCCAAGCCCATCCAGCGACGTTCACGCCGAGGCTGCGTCCAGTTTCTTGGAAGCGACCGCCACCCTTGTTGCGATAAAGCGTGTTCCCGAGTGCACCCCATTGAAGCTTGCGAACCGTATCCGGATCGACGCCTCTGGCAAGCGGAAGCAATTGGTTGCCCGTCTTCGAATACATGTTCGAGACATACATGTCTAGAAACCCATCGTTGTCGTAATCGCCCCAGTCGGCACTCATCCCGTTGGCGGGGTCTGCGACTCCAAGAGCGGTCGCGACCTCCTCGAACGACCCATTGCCGCGATTGCGGTACAAAGCGTCGTCCGAGAAGTCATTGGCCACGAACAAGTCCTGATCACCGTCGAGGTCGAAGTCGGCCCACGCGGAAGCTAAGGCCCAGCCGTCGCCTCCAACCCCAGCAGCCTCGGTTACGTCCTGGAACTGGAACTTACCGAGGTTCCGGAACAAGTGACTGCCAAACCCCGAGTGCGCATCGACAAAGCTGTGATACGGGATCAGATCCTTGTCCTGATAGTAGGTCACGTAGATGTCGAGCGAACCGTCTCCATCGTAGTCGGCGGCCGTCGCACCGGACGCAGGACCGATCGGATCGAACCTGGTGGCCATCCTCGTGAACCGACCATTGTTTTCGTTACGGAACAGAACGTGTTGATTGTCATGCGTGCGAACTGGTATCAGGGAATACGATGCATTCACTGCGAACAGATCCTGATCGCCATCGTTGTCAAAATCGGCCCAAATCGCGCTTTGCCCATTGCCGCCACCAGCTACGCCAGCCTCGTCCGTGACATCCTCGAACTCGCCATCTCCGTCGTTGCGCAACAGCAAGTTCCGACCTGCACGCGACACATAGATGTCTGAATCATCGTCGCCATCGTAATCACCCACAGAGACGCCGCCATAGAGCAACTGACCGAAGGCAAGGTCTCGATCGTCATAGCCTTCGTCGACCCAAGTCGTCGGAACGTTCGATCGCTCGGTCCAGTCGGCGAAGGCCGCCGCCGGTGCTCGGAACAGAGTGCGGGCTCCAAACGCCACGCGCTGGAAAACCCACGAGCCGTCGCTTTGCTCTTCCAACTCCGCCTTGACATCGCCACGCTGGGTAATGCGGGTCCCAGATGCGTCGAGGCCAGCCAGCCACAGATGAAAAGAAGCACTCGCCCAACCTGGGGTTGTCTTGGACACGCTCAGTCTGAATGGTTTGAAGACACAGCGTTCAAGTGCGACCCATCCGGTCGTCATCGACTGGAGCGCCAACAGGAACTCTCCCGAGGCTCCGTACTCGAGTGGCCGAGCTGGGGTGACGCGGTAAACCTCGCCCGCGCGTCCCTGTTGCAACAGTTGCCGGCGACCTGGTGCGAATCCCTGGATTCGCGCGTGAGGACTCAACGCGCGCAAGAGAGCGCCATCATCATCGTGACGAAGCCCGTCGCAAACCTGATGCGAAGAAAGCTCCTTGATCGCTGTGGTGATCGTTTCGAGACGATTTAAGTCAAGCTCGAGCGATTCGGGTTGTCGCCACCCGCTCGCGGTCTTAGCGGGCGGGTCGGCGACAGAGGTGCGGAGCAGCATGAATGACACGAGGCACGAAGCCAACAGAAGTCCCGACCCTCGACGACGCATCGCACACCTCGCCCGCTGGAATTCGCCAATGGCTCGTAAGGAAAACGCCAGCGACGAAGAGAAAAAGTATCAGTCCTTGCCCTCAACGGGTCTTCTTCAATGTTGCGCACTGCCATTAGCCGCTCGCGCAATTGCTGGAGTTCGGGGTGCATTGGCGAAGACGGCAAAGGCGGATAAGTCGCCACCCACTCGAACTGGTATCAACACGAACCACAACCAAAGTTACGCCAAATCGTCCGTGGAATTTAGCCGAAGGTCGGCCGGCACATTCAGGGTTGAAACAGGAGGCCCGCATGCAACGAAACAGCCAGCACCGGTCGCTCGCGAGCGGCGTGTTGATCGCAATCTGCGTTCTTCTCGGGGGGTTCATTTGGTCCCAAGAGCGCAGTGATCCCGCCGCGCCAAAGACACCACAAACCCAGTTCGATCAGCCCGCGTTTCCCGCGGAGACCAAACCAGACCCCGAGGGGAACCGTCGACCTGGGCAACCAGGACACTATGAGCATCTTGAGTGGACAGGAGAGTACCCTTCGCTCGCCACGATCAACGACATGAAGGTCCTGCGCTCTTTTGCGCCGCCGAGTGGTTTTATCGGCAACATGGCCTATGACACCGTCAGTAATCGTCTCTGGCTGGTCTCGCTTGGCCCGCCCACGAATAGTACTGGCCAGAGCATGCTCTACGAACTCGACCCCACGACGGGTAGAGTTTTGCGGCAGGCGAGCCTGCCGTTGCGTGGTGATTTGGCTGAGCCGGTCTACCTGAATGGCCATCTTTACCAAGGTGCCTACCACGAGTCGAGACTGTACAAGATCAATACTGCAATCGGCGCGAATTTTGGCAAGATTGACGCGGTCATTAAGCTGCCGACGATTAACGATCTCAAACTTGTCAACGAGCGTCACCAATACCCGTTCATCGAGTTTGGTGGCGTGACTGTCACTCCCGAAAACAAGCTGATGATTCATGCCGATGACGTCGGCGAGTACATAACTATTGATCCGGTGACAGGCAATCTGCTCAATCGAGTACGCACGATCAAGGCGATGGGAGGTATCGAAGGGACCAAGGACAAGCAGGGGCGATTTCTTGTCGTCGGCAATTCCGACCCGCGTGGCGGCTATTGTGCGCTCTCATACCCGCCGAGTGTTAGCCGCAGTCCGCGGCAGAAAGACATTAGCTGGGCCTTGACCGATGGACGCACGGGCGAGGTATTGGCATCCCGGCGCGAGCAGAATTCGAAAGCCTATGCGAGCACTCTCGCACTGCGGCGGCATGACGAGGTTCCAGGGACGCCGTATGGTCGGTTCACACTCTTCGCGCTGGGGGAAGACGGAATACTCGAAATCGAGTGGACTCCAGGGCGAGATGAGTCGTAGGCCACATCGGACCTTTCTCAGTGTTGTGGAGGAATGGCTACGAACCAACGCCTCACGTCGTGGCCTTGCGCTTGCGGCCACGCTTCTAATTGCCTCGTGGGCCGCATTCACAGAGAGTGGCTTGATTGGGCGTGAGATGGCGGTCACGCGTCACCTGCAGGATGGCGAAGAATACCGAATGCCGCTGTCGGCGCTGCTTGACCATGGGCAGCGATTATTCAGCGCCAAGTGGACCGTGCAAGACGGAGGTGGGCGGCCAGAAACCAATGGAATCGGCGAAGCTCTGACCGACCCCTCCCGCCCACTTCTATTCCCGCGTAACTTCAACCGAGTGTCTGGACCAGATTCCAACGCTTGTGCGGCCTGTCACAACTCACCGCACAACTGGACTGGTGGCAATGGCGACTTCGTGGCGGTGACATTCGTCCAGGCACAACGCTTCGATGATGTCGACTTTGACGCCCAAAATGCCTTACCGTTGCGCGGGTCACGCGATGAACTTGGTGCAGCCGTGACACTGGCTTCGGCGGGTAACGCGCGGCGATCGATCGGAATGTTCGGTTCCGGATATGTCGAACTGCTCGCCCGACAAATGACGACCGAGCTCCAGCGGCAGCGTGACACACTCCAACCAGGTCAATCGCGCGAGCTCATCGTTCGCGGTGTCTCATTCGGGCGCTTGAAACGGATTATCGACGGACGATGGGATGTGCACGAGGTCGAGGGGTTGCCGGCAGCGAGTACTGCCACCTTCGGATCCGAGGATCCGCCATCGCTGTTGATTCAGCCGTTCTCGCAAGCGGGCGCTTTTTCGTCGCTGCGACTATTCACCGACAATGCGCTCAATCACCACCATGGGATTCAGGCTTCGGAGCGGTTCGGGAAGGGTCGTGACCCGGATGGAGATGGGTTCGTCGATGAAGTTTCCAGAGCTGATGTCACCGCGCTCGTACTGTTCCAAGCGACTTTGCCTGTTCCTGGGCAGGTCATCCCTCATGATTCCGCGCACGAGAACGCGATCGCTCTCGGTGAGGCGCGTTTCAAGCTGGTCGGTTGCGTAGACTGTCACCGCCCATCCCTGGAACTCGATGAGGCCCGCGCTCTTTTCATCGAGCCCGGCCCTCACAACCCACGGCGCACACTTCGTCGTGGAGAAGCCCCTCCTGTCGCCGTAGACCTAGCCGATCCTGCACTCCCTCTGCCACGGCTCCAGTCAAGTGGAGGTCGGCTGCGCGTACCGCTTTACTCTGATCTCAAGTTGCATGACATCACCAATGGCCCAGCCGACCCCAATCGTGAACCGATCGACATGCAGCAAGTCCAAGGAACAGCCGGTTTCTTCGGCGGAAATTCGCGATTTCTTACGCGGCCACTATGGGGGGTCGGGAATCAATCCCCGTATTTCCACCACGGGCGATTCACAACGCTTCGCGAGGCCATCGAGGCGCACGCTGGTGAAGCGCAAACTACTATGAGCCGCTTTCGCGCGCTCCCGGCGAGTGAGCGGGACGCCGTGATCGAATTCCTCAAGTCACTCCAAGTTTTACCGGCAGGAGTGAAGACAACCGTAGTCGACGAGAACTATCAGCTTCGCAGCTGGGATCGTTCGGCGCTTGTATCGACAACTGACTGTTCGATCGCTCCAGCACACTGCGCAAAGCTGGAGAAGAGATCCGACTGAGGAGTTTGGTAAAACCCAAGCACTGGTGAGGATCGCATCGCGGCAACTCGTCCGATGCGTGACCCCAGAACAGGCAGGCACGCCGCGTACGCAGCGTTGAACCCCGGAGGTACTGTCGATGAAGACCCACTCAAAGCTCACGGCACATTCTCTCGTAACAATTGTGCTCGTGTTGTTCACGCTACCGTTCGACCAGGCAGGCACGCCGCTCGGGACACCGCCGAACTCTGCGGGGCTCACGATGGTTGCGGAGTTCAAGACACCCGGTCTGGAGTGTGAACTCTCTGGGATTTACCCACACCCGCTGCGCACCAATCAATATTACATCGCAACCGATCGCCACCCAGCCTGTCGTCAGGGCCAGCGGACTTTGCTTCAGGAATCGCAGCGTGGCAAGTTGTTGCTCGTCGACGGACTGAGCGGTCGCATCTTGAAGATGATCGCGTTGGTTGACGGCGACTATGGCGACATCGCTGGCAACGATGAACGACTGTTCATCTCCAGCCTCGAGCCAGCCGAGATCCTCGAGGTCGATCTCGCGACGGATAAGCTTGTTCGTCGCATCCCAGTCGCGGGTCCCGCTGGGGGACTCGAGTTTGACCGGGAGCGTGGTGCGCTAATCGCACAGTTGTTCGCTCGAATGCCCCAGTTGGCCGTGATCGACCCTAAGACAGGCGACACCACTGAATCTCTTTGGTCGGATGAGAGCGCTATGGGTCTGGCGAAGGTCGGGAAAGACCTGCTGTGCACATGGGTCTCGAGCTTCGATGAGTTCGCGAAGAGCGAGCTCCGATTGCTCGACAACCAGACCGGCAAAGTGATCGGGCGCACGCCGTTGAGTGGTGGAGTGCATACGGCGATGGCACCGGTCTCTCGCCCTGGGGTCTCTCCCGGCTTCATGGTGTTGGTGGCAACTGACCGGGGCACCGGCGCAAGTGTCGTGCGCTCCTACGCTTACGATGGTTCACAGGTGCAGTGGAAGCGGGATTGATCTCGGACGGCGTATCACGAGGCAACGATGGCAGGGGCGATTAGCGCGTGGAGTCGAAATCGCAAAGCACGAGGTACGGCCGACACTCGCGGTTTCTCGCGTCTGGCCGTAGCGGGGTTCCTCGTGCTCGTTGCGATCAGCGCGGCTTCTCGTCCTGGTGGAGCGCCGACGGTGGCGATTGTGCAAGTGCCAGGATCGGCGGGAGGGGCACTCACCTCCGCCGGCGAACGAATCATCCGGCAGGCTGTGCAAGATGACGTTCGGATCGTGATCGTCGCTGTTACCTCGGTTGCAACTTCACCGGCAGTGCCCGCTTCGGCGGGGAGCGTTTCAAGTCAGAGTTGGGGATCGCTGGCGCGTGAGTTGGGGGTCTGGATCGTCGCGCCCCCTGAGACTACGAGCCAGCGTTCAGCCGTCAGCGTGGTTGCTATTAACGGGTATGGCGACCGGATCGAGTCTCAGCAGAAACGCCACTCCAGCGGAACGGTTTCGAGTGGTGCGCTACGTGGCGATGTCTGGTCCCCACTGGCAGTCTTCGAGGAGGCAGGAACGCGCATCGGATTGACTTGGGGGTCAGATCTGAGCGTTGAGGTGCCCGCACTCGCCGCGCGGGGCGCGCAAGTGATACTCGTGTCAGGATCGTGGCCGGCTGCCGAGTGGCCGACAGCGACGATCGAGTTGCGCGAGTTGAGTCGTCGTCATGCCGTTCAGCTCGTTGTCGCACAGCCAGCGGCCGCTGGGTCTCCCAACGACCCATCCGGCCGATATGATGTCGATGGTCTCTATCACAACGGAGTTGTCGCAGATGCTGCGCGTTGGGTAGTCATCGCAACTGCTGCCCCGCGGCGGTCGGGTCCGTCGGTCCTGGGCCTCCCGGCGATCCCGGTGCCCGCCAATCAAGCAGCCTCGGCGGAACTCGTCGAACTCGGACGCAAGCTGTTCGTCGACAAGTCGTTGTCGAGTGACGGAAAGACATCGTGCGCTAGCTGCCACGATCCCGAACAAGGCTTCACGTCGCATGTGCCGCTCGCCACTGGCGTCAACGGTTACCGAACTAAGCGCAATGTGCCCACTTTGCTGAATGTCGCGTTCCGATCAGCACTGTTTTGGGACGGGTATGCCAGTTCGTTAGAGAACCAATCGAAGTACCCGCTCAGCCATCCGCAAGAGATGGATGCGCCGTACCTTGATCAGGCTGCAGCGAAGTTGACTGCCAGCGAGACCTACCGTGAGTCGTTTCGCGCAGCCTTCGGAGGTGCATCTCCATCAGCTGAACGCGCATCGATCGCCCTGGCCGCCTTCCAGCGCACACTTATCGCTGCCGAAAGCCGTGCCGATCGCTACCTCTATGCTGGTGATAGTGGTGCGTTGACCGATTCGGAGCGCCGCGGCTTAGACTTGTTCCGCGGAAAAGCAAATTGTACGACATGTCACACCGTCGGTCATAAGTACGCACTGTTCAGTGATCAGGCCTTCCATGACACAGGAGTTGGTTTCGAGCGAGAGACCGGTTCACCGAGAGATGGCGGCCTCGGTTGGCTAACCGACTCTCGACGGCTAGGCCAGTTTCTCACCCCAACGTTGCGAAACGTGTCCGACACCGCACCGTATATGCATGATGGTTCGCTCGCGACGCTCGAGGACGTCGTCAACTTCTACGCAGCGGGCGGAATCCCGCATTCTGGTCTCGACCCCGGCATTACCGCGCTCGACCTCGACCAACAGGAAAGGATCGACCTAGTCACCTTCTTGCATTCGCTGAGCAGCGAGCAGCGTTTCGATACGGAGGCCCGTCCGGTCCTTAATTCCTGGCCCCGCGAAAAGCAGATCGGTGAGCGCACCGCGATCGCTGCGGTGAGGGTTACACCGAGGCAACTGGACGTATTAGGCAATCGGGAGCGCAATGCCCGAGCCATCGGAGAGGCGGTTCAGCGAGGTGCTGAAGTAGTCGTTCTACCTGAGTACGCCGAGACCGGCAGACTGGACGGGAGTTCGGTCGAAATGGACCGACTGCTGGAGATAGCCGATGAACAGCAGAGCCGCGGTGCGTCGACCTATTCCCAATTGGCACGTCGGTACAGCGTTTGGATCTCCATCCCGCTGCTCGAGCGTGCGCCGGGTCAAGTCGACAATGTGCGGCTCGCCATATCTTTGTTCGACCCAACTGGACGCCGTCAGCTCTCGCAACCCAAACTGACGACGCGTCGTGAGCGTGGTGATGGACCCCTCACTGTCGGTGGGCCTCGCGAACTGCGAGCCGTCAACACTCCGCTGGGTTGGCTCGCTCCGCTAGCTGGCGACGACCTGCAGGTGGGAGTCAGCCGTCTTGCAGAGTTGGGAGCCCAGGTGGTGCTCGTGTCGGCGTCCTGGGAAAAGTCTGACGCTGTCGACTGGGCGCAGCTTGCAATCGAACTCTCGCGGCGTCATCGGCTCTCCCTCGCAATCAGCGACCTTCCGACCGACGAGTCACGAACAGCGCTTTTCGCCACCACGGCCAGTGAACACGGTGAAGTTTCGGGGGTCGAAGCAGGAACTCGTCAGCCTATCGTCACGATTCGCATCGCGCGGACTGATGCGGCGCGGGTAGTCAAGCAACCACTGGGATTACCGAAGATCCCGGCACCGATGGCCTCTCCCGTGACACAACAGGCCGTCGATCTAGGGCGGACACTCTTCAACGATCGCGGGTTATCCCGAGCCAGTTCTGTCTCCTGCGCGGATTGCCACATCCCCGAGAAAGGCTTTACAGACGGCCTTAGGGTGCCTCAAGGTTTTGCCGGACGGTTAGGGGCGCGCAACACGCCGACGCTGCTCAACGCAGTGTACCGTCCGTTCGAGTTTTGGGATGGGCACGAATCGTCGCTCGAGGAGCAAGTGCTGCACGCGGTTCAGCACTTTGCAGAGATGGATAGTTCTGCTGAACGAGTCCTGGAATATGTACGAGGCGTACCGACATATCGGCTAGCGTTCGAACAACTCAACGGCGACGACGAGATCGAATTCTCCGATATCGCGCGTGTGATCGCAGCCTTCGAGCGCACGCTCGTCTCCGGCAACAGTCCATTCGATCGCTGGTACTACGGGCGCGATGAATCGTCGCTGAGCCGCGAGGCTCAGCGGGGCTACCAACTGTTCATTGGCGAGGCGCGCTGCTCGACGTGTCACCACATTGGGACGCAAGACGCACTCTTCACCGACAACCGTTTCCACAACACCGGCATTGGCTACCACATGCGATTCGACTATCTGGGCTACAACGGCAACGGACTCGGGGCGAACACGACGGAACGTCGAGTCTTCAGTGGGGAGTATCTGACTCCGACATTGAGAAACGTGGCGCTTACCGGGCCGTACATGCACGACGGAAGCCTGGCCACTCTCGAGGATGTAGTCGAGTTCTATGTGCGTGGTGGAACGCCAAACCCCACACTCGATTCGTCAATCAAGCCACTGTCCCGGCTTCTAGCGCGAGATAAACGCGATCTGGTGGCGTTCTTGCAGTCCCTAACCAGCAGCGACCCACTTCCGACCGGCGGTCGACCGTCCGGCCGCATGGCTCGTACGAGCCCACAATGACTCTCCACACTGTCGTCGCTGCCATCGATCGTCGTGCGTTGTTGGCCACGCTGCTCGTCATGCTATTGCCAATCGCGTTACCACCGGTGCGCGCCGAAGGGGAATTCCAACTCAAGCGTGTGGTCACGCTCCCTGAAGGCTTCCGCGGCAACGTCGCGTTTGATCGCGAGAGTGCCCGCCTGTTCCTCATCTCACATGGCCCTCCTGCCAACAGCAAGGGTCCGAGTACGCTGTACGAGCTCGACCGTCAGACAGGCCGTGCCATACGCAGACGAGTTTTGCCCTTCTTGGGCGAGTTACCAGGGACAGTTGTCATCGGTGGAGTACTGTTCGTTGGCGTACCATTTGAATCGAAGGTCTACAAAGTCGAGCTTACTGAAACAGCGGAATTCGGAGCGATTCTCGGCACGCTGCGAATTCCAGATTTGACCGAGCTCGGTCCGACCGACAAAGACGATGTCTTTCGGTTCCCGTTTCTCGGTTTCCAACAGCTGGCGGCAGCCGAGGGCGGCGATCTGCTCGTCTATTCCGATGCACTAGGAAGCCTGCTGTCCTTGAGCATCAAGGATGGATCACTGGTCCGGCGGATCGATGCGGCCAAAGGCCTGATGGGCCTAGCCCACGCGTCGGAGAACGGGTCGGCACCGCTGCTTATCGCTAACAGTAATCCGAGCATCGTTCAGTACGAGCGCGAGGCCCGCCGGTTTCAGTACCGCGCCGACCATGGCTCTGCGGCGCAGATCCGGTACGGTGCGAAGGAGGTGCTGTGGATGCTGCTTGACGCGTCGTCAGGGATTGTATTGGCGAGTCATGACGATCCGGACTCTCGCATCGATGCAGGCACCATCGCATGGACCGGACATGCCACACGGGAAGGCTCTCGCTACGGCAAGTTGAGTTTCTATGCAGTTGGACAAGAGGGATTGTTCGAGGTCGAGTGGACACCAGGAGGATCGACGGCGGGGGCGCCCGCAGCGGGCGAACCGTCGCCAGCCGCTGTCACGGATGAGTTGGCCCACTGTCACTGAGGCGTCCATCGTCACGGCGTTCGCCGGGGTCGTAAGGCGCCAGTTCGAGGGAGGTTGAATGCATTCAGCGATTGCAATCCGAAGCAACGAGTCCGTGCCCATGATCGCAAACGGTGTCGCCTTTGGCGACCCGACCACGAGGTTCAGCGAAAGTATCCACCATGTGTCCACTAGCCTAGAACAACGTCTAACCGAGGAGTTGATCCGCGACGGGCGCACCTCATTTGACGCCGTCACGCGGGAGTTCGCGCTCTATCAGTTACTGGCTCGTGAAGGCTCGCGCTGCATCGACACGCTCGAGGCCGCTGCCCACGAGGATCCGAACACCGACGTGCGCATCAACGTGCTCTGGGCGCTGGAGTGGCTTGACAGCGCACGGTGCCGCGAGATCGGGCTGTCCTTGCTCGACGATCCGGATCATCGCGTGCGCGAGTGGGCTCGCGTCTTCGCCTGGGAGATGGGCTGGAGCCCTAAGGACTTTCGCTACAAACGCGAGTTCAAGCACCTGCAAGGACGCACGTTCGACCAGACGATCTATCTACACATCATGTGCAACCTCTATATCCGAATGTCTGAGGACAACAAGACGTGGGGTCACGTGCTGCTGAGCCCTCAGACCCTAGCGCGTGTCTACGGTCAGGCGCTCGCCTGCCCGATTTTTAAGACCCGCGAGAAAGAGATTGTGATCTCCAAGACCCTCTCCGGTTTGCACGCCGACGACTCCGATCATTATGAAGCGTTCCTGTTCCGTGGCTTTACCGAGCGCACAGGGACCGATAGCGGCAATTTCTACTTCGAGACGCAGACGGAGCGGCCATTCTTCCTTTCCGGTCGCGCCAACGATGTCTCTGAGGGTTACGTAGAAAAAATGATGGTGCCGTTCGCACGTGAAGGGCAGTGGTTCTTGAATGATCATGTGACGATCGAGGATGTTCACCCCATCGAATATGTACGTGGCCTGTTCCAGGGTTGGGCATATGTCAACCTGGATAGGATCCAGCGAACAGGCGGGGAGTTCTTGTTCCCCGGCAACTCTGTGCTCTCGACCCTGCATCATCCGATCGTCGGCGAGAAGACCAACGCGTTCCTCATTGGTCGTTTCAAAGGCAAGGTGCTCGATTGGGATGGGGACGGGGTACTGGATTTGAACTACCTACCGTCGTATGCGACTGCGAAAGGCGAGGTGGATTCCGACCTTGACGGGGTTCCCGATCAGCCTGGGCTAACAGTTAGTCTCAACCCGGCACGCTGAAGTTTATCGTTGTGTATTGCGGGCGGTGCCGAGGGCGGATGCGCCTCGGCACCTAGCCTAGGCTTCGACGAGGGGAAGAAGAATGTTCCATGTCGTCCGGCAGCGGGTTGTTCGCTGTAGCACTGAACACGCGTGGGCATGTCTTACCGAACCCGCGAAGCTGACGAGTTGGTTCGGCGACACCGACTCGATCTCTGTTGGAAGTACCACCCGCTTCGACTTTGGTGATGGTGACTACTTTATCGCCGAGGTTCTTGAACTAAACCGTCCGACGGACATTCACATGTCTTGGCGCTTTATGGGCATCGGCCAGACCTTTACAGTTCGTGTCCTGCTCTCGCCCCATTCAGAGGGCACTGAAGTCACGGTGATCGACCACGGCTCGCTCACAGTCGAGGAGGTCGACAGCCTGCGCGAAGGCTGGGACGACTTTCTCATGCGCCTGTCCCAATTCGTCGACAACGGCGGCTGGGTTCGATATGAATGGAGCCAGACTATTGGTATCAGTGTGATCCTCGGCTCTCGAGCCCGTCGGCCGTTTCCGACCGAGATGGTGGACAGTGCTTGGCTCACGAAACACTTTCCAGATGCCGAGTTTGAGATCGAACGCCCTGATGAAAACATACTCACGCTACGTTTCGGTGAGCGCTCCTGGGCCGGAAAGCAAACGGAAGCTCTTCTTGAGTCGCGCGCACTCGCGCCTGATCGCCTCTACCTCGGCGTCGTGCACAAGGGCTGGGAAAACCTACCTGCCGATTCGTGTCTTCGCGAGAGAAGGCGGTACGCCGGACTTTGGCGTGAGGTCATGGCGGCATTCGAAAATGCATACGGGGAGTAAAATCTGCGCCGCGAGTCGGGTTTAAGACGACAATGGGCTCGTTGCAACTCTTGTTTCATCACCGAGCGATCCAGTATTTCTGGGGGGCGGGATTTATCTCGTCGCTCGGATCCCAGATCAGTCGAATCGGCCTGCTACTATTTCTATTCAATGAACTACGTTCGGTACCGCACCTGGTCCTGCTCGTCGCGGTCGAGACAGTTCCGGGCCTTCTGTTCATTAACGTTGCTGGGACGCTGGTCGACCGTTTTGACAAGCGAAGGATCATGATCATAGCGGACCTGGTACGCGCCCTGCTGATGATCGTGGTTCTAATACGGCCCGACCCGCTGATTATTTACGCGATGGCCGGGCTGCATTCAGTTGCCGCGGCGTTCTTCCTGCCGGCGCGAAGCGCCGTGCTTCCTAGCCTAGTTGGGCGTCGCCAACTCGCGGCCGCCAACGGCCTGGAACAAGGAACCTCCAACCTGATAATGATTATTGGGCCGATCGTCGGCGTTCAGTTATTCCTCGCTGGAGGCATCCGCACCTTGCTCGTGATCGACTCCGTGTCCTACGTACTCGGCGCCGCGCTCATGGGATTCGTATCTCTGAGACCCGGGCGCGCTATGTCAAATCAAAGCATCTTTGCCACGCGTCAGCCGTTGCTTCACAGCGGCTGGAGAGTGCTGTGCCAGCAGCCGGTCGCGCTGCAAATCACCTTACTCTACCTCGTCACTCAGGTATGCGTCGGTGTGTGGATCCCGCTAGCGCCTTTCTTCGTCCGCGATTTCCTACAGGGGTCCGATAGAGTGCTAGGAATCCAGATGGGAGTCTTCGGCCTAGGGGGACTAATCGGCGCGCTGCTTGCGCCAACCTTGTTGGAGCGGATCGGTCCAGGCGCCATTCTAGTAGTCGGGTTATTGGGTGAAGCAACGATCATGACGGTGTACTCGTTGGTGCCGCAGGCTGGAGTTTCGATCGCGATTATTCTGCTTTGGGGGGCGATCGTCTCGTTGATCGCCGTTCCGTTCTACTCGATGATGCAGAAATTGATCGACGAAGGCCATCTAGGACGTGTTTTTTCGTTGGTTCGGCAAGGAGAGAGCGCGGCACTTCTGGTGTCGATGGGCGTCGCGATGACCCTGAACCAACTCATGAGCGTCTCACAGGTCTTCCTGGTCGCTGGGCTATTGTACCTATCTGTCGTGTTGGTGAGCACGTCAACCCATCGCGGTCGGCAGCTGTGGGCGTACCGATGAAACCCTCTCGGTTCCTGCCCCTCGCCGCACTGATCTCGACGTGTTTGGCTTGTGCTCCGGAGCTCAAGCAAGAACTGACACTGGCGGTCGATGAGATGGGCGGCGCTGACGCGGCGATTAGCGCCGATGGCAAGCGGGTAATCACCTCCTCTCTGCGAAGCGGCAATTGGGAGCTCTGGATTTATGAGCTGGCCTCCGGATCCTGGACGCAGTTGACGTTCGATCCGGCAGAGGATATCGAGGGCAAGTTCTCGCCCGATGGTGAACGTGTCGTCTTCACTTCGACTCGTACCGGCAACAAGGATCTGTGGCTGCTTGACGTCGCCAAGAACCGTTTAACACAACTCACCGATGACCCTGAGGATGATGAGTACCCGGCGTGGTCCGCGGACGGTGAGTCGATCGTGTTCACCGGTGGGGCCTGGAAGCAGCGGGATTTTTTCTTGATCGCTGCCGACGGCAGTGCACGTCGGCGTGTGTCTCGTAAGAGCGGGTGGGCGGGCGCGTGTGCGTTCGAGCAAAGCGGTGAGTCGATCGTATGTCATCGCTACGACAACGGTTCCGGTGACATCGTGCGCATCCACGTGGACGATGGTCGCGAGGAGTTGTTGACCTCTGACTCTGCTTGGGACTACAAGCCAGCAGTAGCGCCCGACGGGTCGATCGCTTTTTCTCGCAGTACTGAAGGCTCTTCGGCGATCTGGATGAGAACCCTCGATGGCAGTGTGAGTCCGCTGACGGTGACCACACAAGAAGATCGTTGGCCAATGTGGAGCGACGACGGCAAGAAACTGTTCTACCACCGGCTGATTGATCGCGGACTCGGAGTCTATCGCCTTGATCTCGTGACGGGCAAGCGAGAAAAACTCATCGACGCCATTGAATCGCCGCAGCAGGCGGATCTCGATCCGACAGGAAATCGACTCGCGTACTGTGCCGACGTTGGCGAGCGGTGGGTGTTGCGAGTCAAGGATCTGACGAGCGGAACGACCACAGAGATACTGTCGGAGTTTGCCAGTGCATGCTACCCACGGTGGTCTCCAGATGGGGACGAGCTAGCGTTCGTCGCGCGCCGCGAGGCTTCCGCTCGCTGGGAAATCGGTGTGCTCGACACCCGTTCTGGGGAACAACGCTTTCTCACCGAGGAGTATCCGCTCCTACGCGGCCTCGATGGGCCGATCGACTGGACGATCGATGGCAGGCAAATCCTCTTCCAGTCGGACACGCTCCCGTTTGCGGCACGACTCTATGCCGTCGATACGCGATCGCGCACTCTAACGCCGATCACCCCCGATGGTGATTTCGATGAGGCACCACGTATCTCGCCGGATGGTAAACACGTGTTGTTCATGTCGACACGCGGCGGGGGATGGACTTGGTCGCTCTATCAGGTCGGCCTCAGTGACGGTGCGCTCTCCCCGCTGACTGCGGCCGACTACGAGGAGAAGAACTACCCCACACGAGTGGCGGACGGTAGCCTCTACTTTACCTGCGCAGATGCACGAGGCCGGCCGATGCTTGTGCACCAGGGGACGCACGGCAAGCGCGAGTTTCTTGTTGCTGCAGGCGACGGGGTGCGGTGGCCGTCAATCACGCGCGACGGGCGTTTCGCCTTGTTCACGTTGATGGAGCACCGTGTAGAATTCCGCCTGAAAACACAGGTCCAGCAGAACCCAACATCCCCGTCGACGCTCGGTCATCCGAAGGTCGCTTACGACGCGCCAGCAACAGAGTCCGCCGCGGGACACGAAAGGCCGGTCGCGCCAGGTGTGACAGCACGCCAGCCAAGTCCGGTGGACCATGAGCACCGCTGACACATGTAAGACGCCGCCCGGCGGGCGGCACCGACAGCCGACGCAGCCAACGACACGCCGAGAACTCATGATGAGGGTGCTCTCGAGTTGGTCGATAGTGATCGGTGTCACCGGCGTACTTCTGTCGCTCTGGATACTAGGCACGTCGTGGCACCCAGTTGCGTGGCGTTGGGAACAGGACGTTATGCCTGGGCCTTGGGACAACGTTTCTGGACTCTCTTTTGATGGTGAGCGGCTATGGATCACGATCGAGGGGGAACACCGAATACGGTACGTCGATCCGGCCACAGGCACGACGCTCCGTACGATCCCATTCCCGGCAGAGGCGACGGGCGGAAGTGCCTGGGACGGGAAGTGGTTGTGGCAGCTCGCTTGGATGGAGCGGCGGATCTACCAAATTGACCCGGCAGACGGGAAGATTCTAGCTACGTTCCCGTCTCCGGGTGAAGGAATGTGCAGCGGCACGGCGTTCGATGGTCGATATCTGTGGGTCGCCAACTGGGTTGAGTCGCGCGTGTACTGCATTGACCAGCAGGATGGCGGCAGAGTGATCCGTTACCTGCGCGGTGACAAGGAGACCGCGGGCATTGCCTGGGACGGCACGTCACTCTGGGTGGGCGTCCTAGTCGGTACCGAGAGCCACGACGAGGCGCCTCCGTTCACAGGGTTCGTCCAGGAACTAGATATCGTTAACGGCGAGGCTGCACGAGTGGTGCCGGTCCACGGCGTCGGACCGGGCTGTACCGACTGGACGCCGGGCTCGCGTCGATCGAGTCGGATGTGGTGGTATGACCACTTCAACAAGCGGATCGTGGTGATCCGATTCCGTACAGAAGGTGTGGGAACGCGACGCGCGGGGGCGCTCTTGCTCTTCGCGACAAGCGGATTGGTGATTCTCGCGAGGCGGCGATCGAACTGAGGTGAAAAGCAACTCGAGGAAACTCGAACGGGACGATCTCGCACGCCGGGCACCGTTGCTTGGGCGCCACGAAGAGGGCGAACCGTCATGCGCCGTTCTTTCAGGTCTGCATCGCGTTGCCTCGTCCCTTTTGCTACCGAACGGGTGGGGTTGCCTGACCGTATTTGTTACCGGAGACGGGAGGTGAGCATGAGCCATGCGATCAGCAGGGAGTCGCGGAGGGAGTTGATCGAAGCGGTTGAGATCGGCATCGGACTGGAGGTCGTGCCGAGAAGCGTGGGATTCGCGATGAGTTCGTCGCGGTAACAGGGCGGAATCGTTTCACTCCTCTTGGCGAGTCATTTCTTGCAATACGCGTTCGACATGTGGATCCAGAGGGGGTTTCCGCACGTGCCGTTCGAGAGGTATGCGGACGATGCCCTCGTACACTGCCACAGCGAACGCCAAGCCCGCATGGTGCTGGCGGCCATCCGAAAGCGGTTCGAGCAGTGCGGTCTGGGGCTTCATCCGAATGAGACCCGGATCGTCTACTGCAAGGACGATGATCGGCACGGGGAACACGAACACATTGCGTTCGATTTCCTCGGTTACACCTTCTAACCTCGACGAGCGAGAAACCGGTGGGGTCAGTGCTTCGTGGGTTTCCTTGCGGCGAACAGTACCAAGGCGGCCAAGTCGATTCGTGCGACGATCCGAGAGTGGTGGGTTGCCTTTACGAGGAACAACCCTTCGATCGGGGATCTGGCACGTCTCGTCAACCCGGTGGTGCAAGGCTGGATGAACTACTACGGACGCTTCTGCCGATCGAGGCGCATCCAAGTCCTGCGACATATCCATGCGGCCCTCGCAGCATGGGCTCGAAGGAAGTTCAATAGGTTTCGTCGTCGAGAACGCGCATCAGTGCACTGGTTGGGCGGAGTTGCGAGACTCGCGCCTGCCCTCTTCGCACATTGGCGTTTTGGCGCGACGCCTGCGGCCGAGTTCGGAAGTGCGGGATGAGGCGAGAGTCTCACGTCCGGTTCTTTGAGGGCCCGAGGGTGAGATCTCCTCGGGCTACTCGACTCATCGTTCTTTGTCGCAGAGATGCTGCACAGGTCCTGACAGTCGTCCGCGGCTGAATAACGCAAATGGGTCTGGCCCTGAATGAGGCCCAGACGAGCGTGCGTGATGCTGGATGCGAGTACTTCGACCTTCTTGGGTACAGCTTCGGTCGTAACTACTCGGGTGCTGGTCTTTCATCGCGTTATCCGCTGCTGCCGATGGATTCTCCAAACTTGCTCAACACCTCGTGGTGGAGCCACCCCAAGGATCGATTTATCCTCGCCGTCTCCTCGGAGTTGGCCGACCATCCGGATGTCTTGCTTACAGAGCTCCTGCATCGAAAGGGAACCTTCGTTTATCGATCGCTGTGACCTGCGCTGCTCGCTGTAGGTTCCGCTCGCGAATCCTGGCAACTGCCGGGCCTGTCGGCCCCTACCTCGAACCTGCTCGAGCGCATCGACGGCGGCGACGGTCCACTCCTCGAAGCGGGAGCAGCCGTGAAGGAGCTCGAAGGACGCATTCTCGCAGTGGTTCGCGAGATCCACACGAATCCGGGCCGGCACGCCATGGCGTCGAGTCCTGGCTGAGTGGTCAAAGCGAGTAGGTTGCGTTGCCATCGAATCGATACCGAAAGCCAAGCAGATCCTCGAACAGGCAGCAATGAAACTTGGCGCGCCTCTCAGAGCCTTGTCTTGGCTCGCGTGAGCGCCGGAAAGTGATCGATGAGCACCTGCCGCGCACCGTTACGTGCTGCCCAGAAAAATCACGTGACGCGGCCCGCCCTTCCTCAAGCGAGCGCGCACGCGCTGCACCTCCACGGCAAGTCCAGCGTAACGAAGCCGCTGCTCGAACTTGCGATCCTCGCGCGCTGACCACACCGCCATCACGCCGCCGTCGGTGAGCGCCTTGCGAATGGTGGCCAGGCCCGCATCGCCGTAGAGCCACGCGTTGCTCGACGTCGTAAACGCGTCAGGTCCGTTGTCGATGTCGAGCAGCACAGCATCGAAGCGCTGCTGCGACGCACGTAGCAGCGCCGCGACATCGCCCACCTCCACCTGCACGCGCCGATCCTTCAACGGATGGTTGGCGAGTGGGCCGAGAATCCTGCGGTTCCACTCCACCACGCCCGGCACCAACTCTGCGACCACCACGGTGGACGATGCAGGCAGCACGTCCAGCGTGGCCCGCAGCGTGAAGCCCATCCCTAAGCCACCGACGAGCACCACGGCAGCTGCTTGAGTGCGCGCCCGCTGACATGCCACTGAGGCAAGCGCTTCCTCCGAGCCATGCATCCGGCTCGACATTAGCGGCTTGCCACCGGCGAGAATCAAGTACTCGCTCGACTGGCGCATGAGCGCCATGTCATCGCCGTCGGGTGTTGTTGTTTGGCCCAGCAGTTCCCAGGGGATCATTTGCGTGGGAGGGAGCATATCGCAGCGCTGTTGCAAACGAGCCCTCCCAGTGCGGGCCTTGGGGGCACGCGCTCGCCGATCGCGAGACGGCCCGAAGCATTTTTGTGCGCATCAGGACGCACCTCGTAGCGCCTGAACCAGCGAGTACCCCACGACCTTGAAACGCATCCTCGTATACAGCGTGATCGGCGGAGTCCTGATCGCGTTGCTGCGGTTGATCGAGTACCAGTACTTCGTCCGGGCCTACCCGGCGGAGGTCTACGGCGGCTTGTTGGCCGTGATCTTCACCGCAGTCGGGGCATACCTCGGGCTGAAGTGGACCCGGTCGAAGGAAACGATCGTCGTGAAGGAGGTCCGCGTCCGGGACGAGGGCCCCTTCGTTTTGAACACGCAGTCGCTGCGGGATCTGGGGATCACGGCGCGGGAGCACGAGATCGTCGGCCTGATCGCACAAGGGCTTACCAATCGGGAAATCGGCGAGAAGCTGTTTGTGTCGGAGAACACAGTCAAGACCCACTCGGCTCGCCTGTTCGAGAAGCTGGGTGTCAATCGCAGAGTCCAGGCCGTCCAAGAGGCGAGGCGTCGCGGACTGATTCCGTAATTCGCGGTCACCCAAAGTATGAATTGCGCGAAAACAGCCCCAAATCACCCGAACGTATGACGACAAACAACAGGCCTCTGCCCTAGTCTGCCGCCCGAAAGGGGATAGAGATGAGAAAGATCGTACTGACGTTTGGACTGATCGCCGGCGGCATCTTCGCAGCGATGATGGCGATCGCGATGCCGCTGACCGGGGGCGGAACGATCAACTTCGACAATGCCGAGATCATTGGCTACTCGTCGATGGTGCTGGCGTTCCTAATGGTGTTTCTTGGGATCCGGTCGTACCGCGAGAATATCGGTGGCGGCTCGATCACGTTTGGCAAAGGGTTTCAGTTGGGATTCTCGTGAGTCTGGTCGCCTGTGCCGTCTATATCCTCTCGTGGGAAATCGTGTACTACGGCTTCATGCCCGACTTCGCCGACAAGTACGGGGCTCACATGATCGAAACAATGCGAGCCAAAGGGGAAACACAGGCGGTGATCGACGCGGCGACGAAAGAGATGCTGCGGTTCAAGGAGCTTTACGCCAACCCATTCTTCAACGTCGGAATGACGTTCATGGAAGTGTTCCCGATTGGTTTGGTGGTGACGCTGGTCTCGGCCGGGATCCTGAGGAAGAAGCCGTCGCAGGCTAGGGCCTAGCCGCCGCAATTCCGCTGCTAAAGCGCCGGCCAGCCGCAGTAAACTCGCGGCCTATGTCGCCCAGCGAAGACGAGACCCGCCACCGCTATCCGCTGCCACCCAGCGACCCTCCCAACACGGGCGACGCGGACGAGACGCGATTGCACACGGGGCCCGGCGCCACGCCGGGCCCATCAACGCACCCGCTGCCCAAGACGATCGGCCGTTACCGGATCCTGCGTAAGCTCGGTGAAGGCGGGATGGGAGTCGTCTACGAGGCCGAGCAAGAAAACCCGCAGCGCAAGGTTGCCGTCAAGGTAGTCAAGGGCGGCCGGATGATCGACCAGTCGCAGGTGCGAATGTTCCAGCGTGAGGTCGACACGCTGGCTCGATTGAGCCACCCCGACATTGGCGGGATTTTCGAGTCGGGCTGTACCGAAGACGGTCTGCACTTCTTCGCCATGGAACTGATCTATGGCAAGACGCTCGATGTCTATCTCAACGATCGTACGGCGCCCCTCGACGCTGCTGAGATTCGCTTTCGACTGACGCTGTTTCACAAGATCGCCGACGCGGTGCACTACGCCCATCAGCGCGGCGTGATTCATCGCGATCTGAAACCTTCGAACATCATCGTTACCGAAGCCGGCGGAACACGGGAGAACAGCGGATCACTGGCGGCCCTGCCGGTGATACAGCTTCCCGGGATCAAGATCCTCGACTTCGGCCTGGCTCGCATTACCGAGGGAGACATCGACAACGCGTCGATGGCGACCGAGGTCGGCGTGATCAAGGGGACGCTGGCCTATATGTCGCCCGAGCAGGCGGTGGGCCGGTCGGAAGAGATCGACGTGCGCACCGATGTCTACGCGCTGGGGATCATTCTGTTCGAGATGCTCAGCGGGCAGCGCCCCTACGACGTATCGCAGCGCTCGCTGCCCGACGCGATCCGCGTGATCGCCGAAACGCGCCCGCAGTCGTTGCGTGCTGCCAACTCCAAGCTCGCCTCGCTGGATGCCGACATCGAAACGATCGTGCAGAAGGCGTTGGAGAAAGAAGTCGATCGGCGCTACGACAGCGCTGCGGAACTGTCGGGCGATGTCGTGCGCTACCTCACCTCGCAGCCGATCCTCGCGCGTCCGCCCAGCACCGTTTATCAACTGCGCAAACTGGTCAGCCGGCATCGCGTGCCGGCCGCATTGGTCGGGCTGATGCTCGCGCTGCTGGTGGTGTTTGCCGTGGGGATGAGCTTTTTGTACAACAGGGCGTCGACCGCAGAACACAAGGCGACGCGTGAGGCCAAGACAGCGACGCAAGCGTTGAAGTTTATGACCGGGATGTTCGAAGGGGTGGATCCGAGTCATGCACTTGGAAACGTGATCACGGCGCGCGAGGTGCTCGATCGTGGTGCCAAGCAGGTCAAGGAGGAACTCGCGGCAGAACCGGAGATTCGATCGTCGCTGATGGTCACCATGGGGCAAGTCTACGGCAGCCTTGGTCTTGACTCGGTGGCAAAGCCGCTGCTCGATGAAGCGCTCGCACGACGTCGCGAGTTGTTTGGCGACGCGGACGAGCGAACCTTGGAATCTGCCGCTGCGTTGGCGAAGAACCTGCTTCAGTTAGGCGACTTTCTCAAGGCCACGACACTGATGGAATCGTCGCTGTCGCCCTTCGACCGCAAGAAAGGCGCGAAGTCGCAATTCGAGCTCGCGGCGCGCACCACGCTGGCCGATTGCTATCGAAACTTGGGACGTCGCGAGGATGCCAAGCGCGTCTACCTGGAGACGCTTGCCGAGCAACGCGCGACGCTGGGCAACGAGGACTCCGACACTCTTCGTACGATCACCAACCTTTCGATCGTATACGCCGACAAGGGGGAGTACCCCGAAGCAGAGAAGCTCAATCAGGAGGTGCTCGCGGTGCAGGTCGCCAAGCATGGTCAAGATCACCCCGAGACTTTGGCGGCCAAGGTCGATCTCGCGCTCTTGTATTCCGAGCAAGGCCGCTTTGACGATGCCAGGAAGTTGCTTCAGGAAACGATCGCGAGTTGCACACGCGTCGCGGGCCCCGAGCATCGGGACACACTTGTTGCCTTAGGCAACTATTCCGTCTTGCTGCAGTCGGAGGGCAAGTTCGACGACGCGATGAAGGTCAACGACAAGGTGTTGGAGATTCAAACTCGCACGCTTGGTCCACGGCACCCGGCAACACTGCTCACGAAGAACAACCGCGTTGGGTTGCTCCAAGCCAAGGAGCAGTACAAAGAGGCCGACGCACTTGTCCACGAACTCTATGAGGATGTCTCGCAAGTTCTCGGGCCCGACCACACCACCACACTTCTGCTCGCTAACAACAAGGCCATGAGCGAATTCCATCTGGGAAGGTACGAGGAGGCCGAGCGACAACTGAAGGCGTTGTACGAAACGTATCTGCGGCTGTACGGCAACGACAGTCCATGGACGGCAAATGTTCACGAGAATTACGCCAACGCGCTCTATCGCCTCGGCCGCATTGACGAGGTGCTGACGATCGTGCGCGATGTGCTGGATGTCCGCACACGCGCGCTCGGCGAGAGTCATCCTGCCACTTCGAGAACGCGTTCTAACCTTGCGGTGGTGTTAAAGAGTCAAGGGAAGTTCGAGGAATCGCAAAAGATTCTGGAGTCTGAGCTGAAGCTGCAACTTGGCATAGTTGGGCCTGATCATGTTGACGTCGGGTCAGTCAGACTCAGCCTGGCCTCGGCACTGATTGGACAGAAGAGATATGACGAGGCGCTCGTACACCTGCGCGAGGCGCTTCGTATCCAACGCAAGGCCTTCAACCAGCGCGAAGGTCCGGTGGCCGCGACCCTCAAGGAACTCGCCGTCACTCTTTGGCGAGCGAGACAGTTGCCCGAGGCCGAGAAGACAATCGACGAATCGTTGGCGATCCGCCGCGAGAAACTCGGTAACGACGACCCCGATACGCTCTCATCGCTGTATTCGCAGGCCCAGATCGTGGCGGCTGCGGGACGAAACGAGGAAGCGATCAAGCTCGCAGAGAGCTGCTTTGACAGCAGCGTGCGCACGAAGCTAACGCGCTATCCGCTGGCTCGCGAGTCCGCGCGACTCGTGGCGGAACTGCAAGAGAAGCTCGGGAACGCAGCGGCCGCGGCGGCATGGAAGAAGAAACAGGCGGCGCATTCTTAGCCAGCGACCGCGCATCAGCGCGGGAGCGTGTTGTCGATCCAAACGCCAACGGCCGGCGAGGAAAGCTCTACCGTTCCGGCGATTTCGCCGGAGTGAAGATCGATCACGACAACCTTTGTCCTCGTCGGAATCCAAGCGCGGTGGCGCGCTAGATCGTAGGCGACGGACCCACGAAAGAGCCCTTGGTCAAGATCGTTGGCGCGATCGATCAGGTTGGTCGACGTATTGAGTCGCATCAGGTGTGTCCGTGACTCGATCCAGAGGTTCGGATCGCCGTCGGCGCGTGTCAGCCGGGATGCGCCGCCGCCGGCAGGGATGAAGTCGACGACATCGTGCTTGGCAGTATCGAAAACAGAAACGTCGTTGGTGAAGAGATTCAAGGCGTACAGATACGTGCCGCTCGGCGCGAGCGACATCGACGTAGTACCTGCTTCTGCGAAGGAGAACGGAGTCGAAGCCACGACGCTGGCCGGCGCACGACCGCCTGTCAGGATCGCCAACAGTCCAAAACCGATGCCTTTACCGGCCTTTACTCCTGCTCTTCCTGTCGCGTGCTCAACGACGACGTGGCCGTCGTTCATGGCGAGCTCTGCGATATGCGAGCCAGTCACTGTGCTGACGAACATCCGTTGATGGTCGATGTCGAAGACGAGGGATGCAGGATCAAACCCGATCAGCCACGTGTCATTCACGGAAAGGCCGTCATCTGTTAGCGCCAGCACAGCGCCCTTGGCGAGCAAGTAGCCGGTACCGTCAGGTCCCGTCACGAGCGCGGTCGCGCGCGCTTGTAGCGTGACCGTCGCGGTGATCGCACTTCCTCGTAGTACGGTCAGTCGCCCCTTGTTTTGCTCGTCGACGGCACCAAGCACGTAGGTGAGAGTGCGTTTCGAGTCGAAGGCAACCGACGGTGCGCCGCGGCCTGCGTCGTAGCGCGCAATCTCTGCGCCGGTGCTCGCGTCGAGTATGTGTAGATTCCCGGGCTCCCCGCGGGGCCGCTTGTGCTTCTTTCCTTGGCACAGCGCGAAGAGCAGAGTCCCGTCCGGGGAGAGCCGCATCGATTTCAGGCGCTCGATGCTCGCGAACTCGCCCAGCGGCTTTCGTGTCGCTAGGTCGAATGCTGCGATCGAGCTTGTCTTTGCTCGCGTAGGTATGCTGGCGGCATACAAGCGCGTGCTGTTCGAATCGATCAGGTACTCGATCGGTGGCTTGCCGACCTCCCCAATCAGCATCGTGTCGAATGTGCGCGTGCCGATGCCCCACAACGTCCAAGGCTTTCCCCAAAAGAGATTCCCGCCGAACAGATACAAGACGGTTCCGCTCGCATCGAAGCGCAGCGGCCGAGGCATCGCGTCGAGGCTCGCGCTGCCAATCACAGCGAGCGTGTCGGGGTCGACAAAGGTTGCCTTCGCGGGCTCCGCGTCGTGGCGCGCCTCCACGACCACGACAGGAAGGTCTCCGCCGGGCGCTGACCGGCCAGCGGCCAGCGCGCAGAACAGCATCAAGGCGATCGAACTATGGGCAGACATAGCTGCGCTCGACGCCGTCGCCTTCAGTTGGACCTTCGGCCGTGAACACAAGCAAAACCATAGACAGGCTCGACGCTGGCTCAGCGTTACGCCCCTATGCGACAGGGGTCAACTGAGCGCCGTCAACTACCGCACTAGACTTTGTGCTTCGCGGAACGCCCAGAAGAGCGATCATCCGCGACAAAGGAGGAGACGGCGATGCGTTTGAATGTGGCAGTCCGGTTCGGCGTGGCAGCACTCGCACTTCTCGTATCGGCAAGTCTTGCAACGCGCGCCGAGGACGCGCGCCCACTGATTAGCCACCTCGATCAGGAGTTGCACCGCCTGGTGATCGTCTCACCCGAGACAGGCAACGTTTATCTGTACGCCGTCAACAGCGACGATCTCAAGCTGCTGGCCTTTCGCAACATGACGACCGACCGAGACTCGGCAAAGAAGCCGGAGCCACAAACGGCGGCAGTGCCGGCCAAGCTCCCCGATGCCGATGTCCCTGGTCAGGACCTTGCCGACGTACCGCGGCCGGTCGCGTCGCGTCGCGTCGCCGTTATCATGCGTGATAACTCCGATAGTTCGTCTGTTGATCTGAGCTACCAATCGCTGGAACCGCTGGTCAAACTCTACGATCAACTGATCGCAGGGTTCGCTAGCTGGAAGATCACCAGTCGACAGTTCGACACCCGGTGGGAACCGAAGGCCACTATCGAGGCGCGTCGTGGAGCCGTGAGCGTGTCGATATTTCTTGGGTCTAATCGAAGTGGTGTCACCGACGTCAGGATCAATCGAACCGAGAAGAACGTCGGCAACTAACCGGACCTGCCGGAGGCGAGCCGCCAAACACTCGCGAACGAGCCATCCAACGGCCCGCTCTTGCCAGCCGCGGCCCGCTCAGGCTGGCCACGAAGCCAGTTTTCGCTCAAAACGGTGACGCCCGGGGCCACCCGACGCCGTATCCTCTTGTGTCCTTTCCGATTTCGCAGAAATCGGCGGATGAGGCTGTCCGGGCTGGGTGCCTCTAGTGAGCGGTTTGCCAGGCGAAGCGGGAGAGCTTCCCCTGCCAATGCCGCGGCACTGTTGGATCGGCTCCGGACTCGTGTGACCGGAGGTTTAGCTCCCCATGACACTGTCTTCGTTCTTCAATCCGGCCGGCAAATCGGGATCCCGCATGGGCTCGATCATCGACTACCTCGAGCATTGGGCGCAGATCCAGCCCGACAAGTGCGTCTTCAGCTTTCTCGACCAGGACGGGAAGGAGCGAGACAACTACACCTACCTCGCCTTCCACGAGCGGACTCGACACCTTGCCGCTCATCTTGCGGGCGACGTGGGGTTGAAGCTGGGTGACCGTGTTTTGTTGGTCTATCCGCCCGGACTCGAGTTGATCGTCGCGTTCTTCGCCTGCGCTCGCATTGGCGCCATTCCGGTGCCGGTCTATCCGCCGACGCCGATGAGTTTCGAGGCCGGCCTCTCGAAGCTGGCGTTCATCGCTCACGACTGCAACGCCAAGGCGGCGCTCACGACGCGCGGCTTCTTGCGCTCTTATCAACTTCTGCTCGCCAAGCGGCGCATTACGTCGCTGTGGTTGAGTGGTCCCGAACTTCCCAAGCTCGATTGGGTCACCACCGACGATGTACGCGGCCTCGCGCCCGACAGCTTTGGCAATAACTGCGGCGAAACGCTCTTCTTGCAGTACACGTCTGGTTCGACCAGCGACCCGAAGGGCGTGATCGTCACTCACGACAACGTCATTCACAACTGTGGAAGTACGCTCGATCACGTGCCGATTTGTGTCTCTTGGCTGCCGCAGTATCACGACATGGGGCTGATCGGGTATTACCTCTTCCCGCTGCTCACCGGTGGAACGACCTACGGATTTTCTCCACTCAACTTCCTCAAGCGGCCCGCGCTGTGGCTGCAAATGATCAGTAGAGTCAAAGCGACCTACACGTCCTCGCCCAACTTCGGCTACGAATACTGCCTGCGAGAAGACAAGCTGTCGCTGGAGCAACTCGAGGGTGTCGACCTCAGCTCCGTGCGCGTCATGATGAACGCCGCCGAGCCGGTTCGTTCCGAAACGTACACGCGTTTCTTCGATCGATTTGCGCCCTTTGGGCTTCGTCCCGAAAGCTATGTCGTTGCCTACGGTCTTGCCGAAAACACACTCGCGGTGACTCACCACGGACGGCAAATCGTCACCGTCAACAAATCGCAACTGCAGCAGCGCGCGCTACACCTCGAAAACGGTCAGCCCAAAAACAACAATCAGTTGCAAATCGTCAGCTGTGGCCAGCCGTTGGATGGCGTGGACGTTCGAATCGCCAATCCAGAAACCCGGGCAGTCTTGGGCGAGAAGCAGATCGGTGAGATTTGGATTGGTGGCCGAAGCGTCTGCGCTGGTTACTGGAACCGGCCTGAATTGAGCAACGAGGTTTTTGGCGGCACGCTTGCGAACGACCCGGAAAATCGCAGCAAGTATCTTCGGACGGGCGACCTTGGCTTTTACTACGAGGGTGAGGTTTTCGTTTGTGGCCGCATCAAGGATCTGATCATCATTCACGGTGTCAACTACTACCCACAGGACATCGAAGCGATCGTCGAAGCCTCGTCGCGCAAGATTCGTAAGGGCGGTGTGGTGGCATTCGATGTCGATGAAGGGGGTGAGGCGCTCGTGGTCGTTGCTGAAATTCGCAGCGCCGAGGACCAGCCCGACCCGATCGAAATTCTTCGAGCGATTCGCACGCAGTATTACGTCGAGCCGCAGAAGCTCGTCTTCGTGCCGCACGGTGCCATCGCCAAGACGACGTCGGGCAAGCTCGCGCGTCGACGCACGCGTGAGCGCTGGCTTGCCAGCGAGATGCCGGTCATCGCGACTTTCACGTCCACCAAGCGACCCGATCCGGGTGCGGACGTCACCGGTCTGCGAGAGCGCTTCCAGTATCTCGTCGAGCTGTACAGCCTTACCGGTCGAGAAGAATTCACCTTCGCTGAAATCGGCATCGATTCGTTGACGCTGGTTCAACTACTCGACGACATCAAGCAGCTACTCGTGGAGCATGGCGCAGGCTCGCTGGTGAAGGAAGTCGACGTACGGTTGCTCCAGCGGCTAACAGTAGCCGAGTTCTTCTCGTTGCTCGATCAGTTTGAAAAGGCCTCGGACGAGCCGTTGCTGGCACTCAAATACGTGCTGCGGCGGGTCCAAGCCGAGCATGAGAGCTACGAGCGCGACTGCATGAAGTCCGACGCCGAGTTGGAGCTTGGCCGCGTCGAGATGCCGGCGAACCAAGCTGCTGTCCACAACGTGCTGCTCACTGGCGCGACCGGGTTTTTTGGCCCGTTTCTGCTCAACAGCCTGCTGCAGGAAACGCCTTACACCTATTTCATCTTGACGCGCTCCACCGATCCAGTTCACGGCC
Organism: Acidobacteriota bacterium; assembly: GCA_031395565.1. Classification (GTDB taxonomy): domain Bacteria; phylum Acidobacteriota; class Polarisedimenticolia; order J045; family J045; genus JANNUT01. Next base: position 72,253 of record JANNUT010000137.1, read on the forward strand.
TGGACCGCATTCGAGCCGGACTGCGTCGCGCGAATCTTTGGACGCCGGCACTCGACGAGCAACTCGAGAAGCGAGTGCGCATTTATTGCGGCGACCTCGCGCGGCACAACTTGGGGCTGCGCTCCGAGCATTGGAAGACGCTCACGACGCAGGTCCAAGCGATCTGCCACAACGCCGCTTTGGTGAACTACGTCCTGAACTACGACGCGCTGCGGCCACACAACGTGGACGGCACGCGCGAGCTGCTGCGCTTTGCAGCGACCGGCGTGCCAAAGGAATTCCACCTGATTTCCAGCACTTTCATCCACGGCTGGACGGTGAAAAACACACTGCTTGAAACCGACCACAACGCCGAGATGAAAAATCTCGACTTTGGTTACTCGCAAAGCAAGTGGGTCGCCGAACAACTGGTCTACGCCGCGGGCAAACAGGGGCTCAAAGTGCGGGTCTACCGGCCGTCGCTCATTTCCGCTTCGGCGGACGGGATCGGCGGGCGCGACGACATTGCGGTGCGGCTGTTGGCGTTCATGATTCGGCACGGTGTGGCCGTCAAGGCGAAAAACCAGATTAGCTTCCTGCCTGTAGATGTTGCCGCGCACAACATTGCGGCGATCTTCAAGCAACGCCAGACCAAGGCGATTACGTTCCACGTGACCGTCGATGACTACTACAACATGATGGACGTGACGCGCGTGATCACGCGGGACTACGGCTATTCGTTCGAGTACTACGACATCCCCGAGTTCGTCGAGCAAATGAACCAACGCTGTACACGCGAGGATCTGCTTTATCCGCTGGTGGACTTCTTCAATTCCTCGCACCCCAAGATCGCTGCCATGCAACACAAGCGGTACAACAACGACGAGTACCGTCGTGCCCGCGCAGAGTCGGGCAGCGAACGCCGCGATCCGTCGCTCGACAACACGGTCTCTTACCTCATGAAGTTCATGCTCAAGGACGGGATCATTTCGGAAAAGATCCGGCGCAGTGGATCGGACGTAGCTGCCGATCTACCGTCACAAACTCAGGACGCGAAGCGGAAGGCCAAATAAAACCCGACGTACGTAAGAGCCAGTAGCACGACATACAGCGTGACGGCGCGCCACGAACTTGCCGGATCGGTTCCTGGTGGTGGTCGATAGGGGCGCAACGTAAACGCTTGCACGATGGCCGCGAGCGCCACCCCGCCAATTCCGTCGAGCACGAAATGCTGTTTGACCGTCGTGATCGAAACGCCCACCAGTGCGACGCCGATCCCCGTCACGAGGCCGTAGCGCCAGTCGGCCTTCCAGACCGAAATCGTTGCCAGAGCCGCGATCGAAAGATGCAGCGACGGAAAGAGGTTGTACGGCGGATCGAGGACATACAACAGCGCCACCGCCCATTCGGAAAGGCGCGTCACGTCGAGGTCGTAGGTGCTGACCCGCAAATGCAGCGACGTCACGGGAAAGGCCACGAAGCAGACATAGGAGACCGTCATGACGATCACGTACGCCAAGATCGTTCGCCGAAAAAGATAGCGGCATCGCACCAAGAACACCGGGATTACTGACGCCGGAAAGACCCACAGATAAATCCAGACGGTCGCAGGTAGAAACGGGATTTGCGCGTCGAGCGGGGTCATCAGTTCGCGGGCACGGCTGGGATCGGTCGAATGGCCAACCCAAAAGTAGCCGACCACGAACAGCGCGATGGCACTGGCCGTCAGGACGGCTTTCTCGATGGCGGCGCCTCGCCGGTCGGCTACTTCGAAGTTACGTCCACCCATCCCGAACCTCCCGGCGACATTGTGTCAGCAGTCGCGGCTCAATCGCGAGAGTGCCGCAGTGCCACGGAACGATTCGCGCTTTGGTATCCTGCGGGCCGTTCGATCGATCGGAGTCACAGGGAGGATCGCGTGAGTCTCGCTGGAAAGGTCGCCCTCGTTACCGGGGCCAGCCGCGGCGTTGGGCGTGGGGTTGCCCATGGCCTGGGCGAGGCGGGGGCGACTGTCTACGTCACTGCGAGAACGGTGGCGGCCACCTCTGACCCTGCGCCCGGTACGATCGAGCGCACCGCGCAGGAGATCAACGAACGCGGCGGCCGAGGCATTGCGGTTCGCTGCGACCACAGCCGCGATGCGGAGATTGCCCTGTTATTCGAACGGATCGAGAGGGAATCGGGCCGCCTGGACATCCTGGTAAACAACGTGCACTCCGGCGTGCACGACATTGCTGACAGCGTGCATCAACGTTTTTGGGAGATCGAGCCCGACTACTGGGATCGCATGAACCACGTCGGCCTGCGCGGTCACTACGTTGCGTCGGTCTATGCGTCGCGACTGATGGTGCGTCAGCACTCCGGGCTCATTCTCAACATCTCGTCGTTCGGAGCCATTGCCTACCTTTTCAACATTGCCTACGGCGTCGGCAAGTCGGCGCTCGATCGCTTGACGTCCGACATGGCGACCGAGCTGAGGCCTGAAGGGGTGGCCGTCATATCGCTGTGGCCCGGCCTCGTTCGAACTGAACTGACGGCGTCGTTGATGGAGGACGCGAGCCCCGGCTATCGTCGCGTCTTCGATGCGTATTCAGAGTCGCCGCTGTTGACAGGAAGAGCGGCCGCGGCGCTGGCTGCTGACCCGCGAGTCCTTCGAAAAACCGGCAAGGTCCAAATCGCGGCCGAGGTGATGCGGCGGCACTCATTGCTCGACGAAACCGGCCGGCGCCCACTCTCGCCGCGGAGCTTTCGCACCTTCGCGAACGCTGCGTTGCCTGGTCGATGGCAGCGCCTCAGCGCACTCGTGCCGCCGGGGAACTTTCCGTTGGCGATGGTTGGGCCGGTCCTCGAACTGTTCTCTGGAATCCTCAAGAAAAAGGGTGGATTCCGGCGCAGCCCCACACCTTAAACAGTCCAGTTCGCACGGCCCAATCGCCGTATCATGTCGACACATGCACCCGATTCTCTTCCAGCTAGGACCACTCTCGATTCCGAGCTACGGGATCATTGCGGTGATCGCGCTGATGATCGGGATGCTCGTAGTTCGACGCTATGCACGCTTGGAAGGGCGCGATCCCACGCAAACCATGGAGGCGATCTTCTGGTCGCTGATGGCCGGCTTCGTTGCAGCGCACGTGCTCGAAGCGATCATCAACTGGCAGCGATATTTCGGAGTGCCTGGCGGACTCAAGCTGTTGTTGGTTTCGGCCGGGGTCATGGTGGGTGGCGTCATCGGGGCGATCGCGTTCGGCATCTACTGGTTTCACCGGATCAAACTACCGTTGCTGCAGGGGCTCGACATTCTCGCGCCGATGGGCGCGATTGCAGAGGCGATCGGACGTTGGGGTTGCTTCGCGTCGGGATGCTGCTGGGGTACGCCCACCGACCTGCCCTGGGCGGTGACCTTCCCCGATCTCGCGCGGCGGTTGCACAGGGGTTTACCGGACGTGCCGCTGCACCCGACGCAGATCTACATGTCGCTGGTGGGTTTCGCTGTGCTTGCGGTGCTGGTTATGCTTTACCGGCGGAAGCGGTTTCACGGCCAGATCATGTGCGTCTTTCTTTTTCTCTTCTCGGTCACACGCTTCTTCATCGAGTTCGTGCGTGGAGATGCAGAGCGAGGGACGGTATTTGGTGGCGCACTCTCCACCTCGCAGTTCATCGGATCGATCCTTGCTGTGCTCGCCGTGGTCGGGTACATCTGGCTTTCACGGCGGCACCAGCTTTCTGGTGAGCGAGACTGGGCGCCAGCGACAGCGGCAGCGCTGGCACCGGTGAAGGCTGCCCCGCGAAAACAAAAGCGCCGGTAAGAGAGTCTCCGCACACAAGACGCCCTCAGCTTTTCAACGGCGCCGTGTAAGATGCCGCCATGCCGCTGAAATCCGTATCACTCGACGGTCTCATCATCGACGACGACGATGCGTTCGCCGCCATCGATGTATATCCGCGCCTGAAGGACGTGCTGCTTCGCTCGGGCTGCCGCTTCTTTGTGCTCACAGGGGGAAGCCAGCAAAGCTGGGATCGTGCGACGTTCCTCAACCTGACGTACTGGGCCTCGAGCGACGGGGCCGACGTACTGTGCGAGCCGCGCATTGCCGCCGATGTGGTGGCGCATGTCGCCTGGCACCACTTGGCCGCGCAGCAACTGGAGCTGCAGTCGCCGGCGCGTAACGGCGAGCGGGCCTCGGCGCACGCCTCGTTCTTCGCGGAATCAATCGCCAGCGCCTTCGATTTGTATCTGCTGGGCAAGTTGCTGGCCCGCGCTCCAGGGTCTGATTTCGTATTGTCGCAAGCACCAATCATGGCCGAAGCGGCTGCCGAAGCGGGTGCGGACGAGGACGCGTTTGCAGAACTGCTCAATGGGGTGGCACACAACCCCGAGCGCGCCTTCGAAGAACTGCGCGCGCTGTTGCTCGATGCCTGCGTGGCGCTGGTAGCCTGCCCTGACGTCGAAGCGGCGCAGGCGGTGCTGGAACGCTTCGAACCCCATCGCTTCGGTCCGCTGTTGCATCACTACCAGTTGTCTAACTGGATCTTGCACGCGCGCGCGTACGCAGGATCGATCGATCCTGACGCAGGTGTGCAGGCGATCGATACACAACTGCGTGCCGCGGAATCGTCGCTCCAGTGGCTGGTGGACAACTGGTTGAGCTGATGCCAGCCGGTTTGTTGTCAGGCCTGCGATCCCGCGGCGAGATCGATATGAGCCAGAACGTCATCACAAGACATCTGCCCGGTACATCCGCTATCAAACTAGACGCTCAAAGACGGCCTGCAAAACCGCATCACACCAGTCTGGGCTTCTGATCCACCCGCACCTCGGTGATAATCCGCGCATGCCACTCACGCCCCGCACGCTCTTAGGGCCCTACGAAATTGTCGGCCCGATCGGGGCCGGCGGGATGGGCGAGGTTTATCGCGCGCGCGATACCAAGCTCGATCGCGATGTCGCGATCAGAGTACTCCCCGCGCACCTTGCCGCCGACCAAGCCTCTCGCACCCGCTTCGAGCGCGAGGCCAAGGCGGTCGCCGCACTGTCGCACCCCAACATCCTCGCGAGCTACGATTTCGGCCTGCACGACGGGGTCGCGTACGCCGTGATGGAACTGCTGCAGGGTGAGACGTTACGCGAGCGGTTGCAGCAGGGCGGGCTGCCGCTGCGCAAGGTGGTGCAAATCGGCGCCGATATCGCGCAAGGCTTGGCTGCGGCGCACGACAAGGGGATCGTCCATCGCGATCTGAAACCGGAAAACGTGTTCATCGCCGCCGACGGCTCCGACGCCGCCGCGGGAGGCGTATCGGTCACCAACGACACGGCGCTCGATTGGAATCCGACCTGGTCACCGGACGGCCGGTATCTCTACTTTTCGAGCACACGCGGCGGAACGATGAATTTGTGGCGCGTAGAAATCGAGCAGACATCGGGCCGCGTGTCGAGTGCGCCCGAGCCGGTCACCACGCCGTCGGCATGGAGTGGTAACTTCTCGTTCTCTCACGACGGCACGCGGCTCGCGTTTGCGAGCCTGGACTATCGTTCGACGCTGTTGCGCGTATCGTTCGACGCTGCGCGCGGCGTGGTCGTTGGACCTCCTGTTCCGATCGTGAAGGGCACGCGCCCAATTCGCGACCACGAGTTGTCGCCGGATGGCGAATGGGTTGCATTCACCGAGTCGGGCGTACAAGAGGATCTGTTTGTCGCGCGCGTCGATGGCACGCAGTACCGCCGGCTTACCGACGACGTGTTTCGCGATCGCGGTCCGGGGTGGTCGCCGGATGGAGCGCGCATCGCGTTTTATTCGGATCGTTCTGGTGGCTATGAGTTGTGGGCCATCCGGCCCGACGGCAGCGGACTCGCACCACTCACGAAGGACACTGGTGTCGCGGGCTTTCCGGTGTGGTCACCCGATGGCGCGCGCCTCGCGTTCGGTTTCGGACGCTGGTATTTCGTCGACGGCAAATCAGCGCAGCCGACGACTCCTTCACCCGAGCCGAACATGAGCGCAACCGAACGCTATCTTCCCAACTCATGGTCGCCAAACGGTGCGCGGATTGCAGGCTTCGTCGTGGCAGCAGATGGTGCGACCGCGACGCTCGGTGTGTACACGCTGGCGACAAAGCAATTCACACTCGTTCCAGGTGATCTGGCACGCGCGAGCTTTTGGCTGACGCCCACCTGGCTCGCCGATAGCCGCCGCTTGATCGTCCGCCGCCCCGATGGAGTAGCGTTGGTGGACCCTGAAACGGGCGCGGGGCATCTACTGATTTCTGTCGGTGGCGACATGATCGGCCGCAGCGTTGGTGTCTCGCGCGACAATCGCTGGATCACCTACACCGAGACGGCGAGCGAGGGCGACATTTGGATTGCGACCTTAGGGCCGTTAGGCGCGGGGACAATTTGAGCGTGAGACGAGCACGATCGCCAAAAGTGAAACACCTGTCGCCTGGCCGGAACGCATGACCGCGCTCGGCATGCTCAACCGTCGCGCTGTCGTCCGGCGTGGTCAACAACTCACCTGGATGACGATCAGCTACAACAGCATCGAGGCGGTGGCGTCACTCATTGCGGGAGTGCTCGCCGGTTCGGTCGCGCTGATCGGTTTTGGATTGGACAGCGTGATCGAACTCAGCAGCAGCGTGGCGAGCCTGTGGCGACTGCGTGCCGATGCAACGCCAGCCGCGCGACAGCGTTCCGAAACGATCGCACTGCGACTCATTGGTGTCGCGTTTCTGCTGCTGGCGGTCTACGTGACCATCGATGCCATCAGCGCGTTGGTCACGCGCGAATCACCCCGCAGCTCTGTTTTGGGAATCATCATCGCCGCGGGATCGGTGGTGGTGATGCCGCTGCTGGCCCGGGCCAAACGTCGCATCGCCGCGCAGTTGGCGAGCCGAGCGCTCACGGCCGACGCCCGGCAGACACAAATCTGCATGTATCTCTCGGCGATTCTGCTGGGAGGTTTGGTCTTGAACGCAGTCTTCGGTTGGTGGTGGGCCGATCCGATGGCGGCGCTCTCGATGGTCCCGTTGATTGGCTGGGAGGGAATTCAGGCGCTGCGCGGCCGAACCGTTTGTGCCGACTGTTGCCCCGTCGTCGATGGCGGCGCTTGACGCTGTTCTAACGACGATCGACGTCAACCTGCCGCTACGAGACGGCTCGCGACTGGGTCTGGGCCACGTGCGGCAACAAGACCAAGACCGTTGTCCCGCGGCCTGGCGCGCTGTCGACACGAATGCTGCCGTGGTTTTGCATGACGATGCCCCAACAGCTGGCGAGACCAAGACCCGTTCCTTGCCCAGGTTGTTTGGTGGTGAAAAACGGCTCGAACAAATGTTGGCGCACTTCTTCACTCATCCCGATTCCATGGTCGATCACGCGCACCTGGACATACTCCCCGGGCAACACCTCTGCAACATCCTGCAGGTCGGCCGTGCTGAGAAACCGGCGCTCGATCGCGACCTCGATCGTGCCGCCCTTCGGCAAGGCATCGCGAGCATTGGCAACCAAATTAGTGATTACCTGCTCGAACTGGAGTGGATCGATAAACACCCCAAGGTCTTTCTCGACGAGTTCGACATGCAGCGCAAGATCGTCGCGGCATAACAACCTCAGTGCCGGGATCATCTCTTTGAGCGCGACGCCTGCATCCAAGTGTCGCGGCTGTGAAAACTGCTTGCGTGCAAACCCGAGCAGCCGCTGCGTCAGTGAAACGGCGCGCTCGCCGGCAAGCCGAATGCGCGACATGCTGTCTTTGACCATCGTGTCGGAGGAGCGCGCGTCGACGAGCTCGGCAACCCCCAGCACCGCGGTCATCAAGTTGTTCAGGTCGTGCGCCACGCCGCCCGCCAGTCTTCCGACGCGCTCGAGCAGGCGAGCCTGCACCAACTGCTCTTCCAGCCGCTGACGTGTGGCCAGTTCAACGGCAAGGGCTTCGGTGCGTTCTTGCACGCGCTGCTCGAGAGAATCGCGCGCCTCCGAGAGCAATGAAGTGCGCTCGGCGACCGCGAGTTCTAAGCGAGCGGCGCGGAGCCGAAGCGAACGCGAGCGCCAGGCATGGGCAGCAAAACCGGCGGCCACCACGAACACCGCTATCAACGGAAGAAACCACGGCGCCTCGCTCAACCGCCGCTCGACCGCAAACGACAACGTCGCGTCGGGAGCGGTCCAGCCACCATCGACATTGAACGCTTGCAGCCGGAACGTGTAGTTGCCGCCACGAAGATTCGTGTAGTTGGCGCTGCGATCGGTGTCGGCCTCGACCCAGCGCGGATCGACACCCTCGAGCTGATAGCGAAAGCGTGTTCGATCGGGACTGTCGAGTGCGAGCGCTGCGTAATCGATCTGGAGCCGATGCACACCGGCCGGCAGCACAACCGATTGGGGCGATGGCCAGACCGACTCGTCGGCCACGATTCGTTCGATATGCACCGGCGGCGCCTCACGTTGCAGCACCACCTCGCGCGGATCGATCGACACCAACCCAGCTGCTGTCGGAAACCACAGGCGTCCACCTGCGTCCTGCGCAGCACCGGGCAGGCAATAACTGTTGAACTCGGTCGAGGCGAGTCCATCTCGCTTGTCGAAGCTGCGAAGCGTCAGTGTCGCGCGCTTGCCATCGGCCACATCGAGCAAGTCTTGGCGGCGAACTCGCTGTAGCCCGAATTGGCCGCTGAGCCAAAGGTAGCCAAGCTCGTCGCCAATCACGTTGTAGAGACACGGCATCATTTCGGGACAAGCCTTTTGAAACGAATAGAAATGCCCATCGCGAAGCAACACCAAGCCCGCCTCGTCGGTCGCGATCCAGGTGAGCGAACCGTCTTGAAGAATCATGTAGGGGATCGAACCGATGAAACCTGCCGACTCATCGAATCGCGTCACACGGCCTTCTGTGACGCGGGCCAAGCTGTCTGCCACGACCCACAGTGAGCCATCCTGAGCCGTCTCGATTTGCGAGAGATATTCGCCAGCAAAAGAGCCGGCTTGAGGGAACGGGACGAGCCGATTGTTTTCCAACCGCACTAAGCCACGATCCCGCGTGCCAAACCAGAGTCTGCCCTGCGGGTCTTCGTGGATCGCACGCACGCGATCTCCCACTAGACCGAGTGCGACGGTCATATCTTCCAAGCGTCCATCTTTGATTCGTGCAAGCCCATCAGGACGAGTCGCAGCCCACACGGTTCCGTCCCGTTGCAAGCCGAGGCACACGACAATCTCGCCGCGCAACCCATCGCTCCGCCCGTAGACACGCACCTTGCCGTTATGAACCTGGTTGAGTCCGCCGCCCTGCGTGCCGGCCCAGATAGCGCCGCGTTGATCGATCAGCAATGCCCACGCATACGAACTCGAAAGTCCATCACGCCGTGTGATGGTTCGCGCCAACGGCTGGCGCAGCCGCACAAGCGCCTCGGCGGTCCCCATCCAGAGATTTCCCTCATCGTCGGCGATGAGCGACTTGACCGCAGGATCGCCTTGCAGTCCATTGATCTCCGCCGTGACGAGTCGTTTACCGTCGAATCGGAGCAGGCCGTTGCCACTCGTTCCAATCCACAGTGTGCCGCCGCGCGACTCGGCAATCGTCCAGACCATCACGCTGTGTCCGTCGTCCATGAACGGGACAATTTCGCCACGGTGAGGCGGGAGCGACGAAGTGGTGTTCGTCACACGCATCAACCCCGTTTCGCTCGCGAGCCATAGCGCCCCGGCTTTATCAAGGTGAATCGCGCGGATCCAGTTGTCGGGCGGACCGGAGGGTGCTGCTGTCATTTGGTCGTGCTCGACCAAGAAAGCCTCGTAACTTCCTGCCCAAAGCCGCCCACGCGCATCCTCTGCGAGTGCCAGCACGGCATCGCCTGGGCCTTGGACCGGAACGAATCTTTGACCGTCCCAGCGCCCGAGCCCACCGGTGGTGCCGACCCAGAGCGTGCCCTGCCGATCGCGATAGATCGCGCGTATCGATGATTCCGTCAGACCCTCGGTAGGAACGCGAATGAACGCGTCGCCGACCCGCTTCGCCAAACCGCTGTCAGTCCCGATCCACAGTGTCGCGTCGCTATCCTCGTACAGCACGGTCACGCGACCTGGCGGAAGTGCTGCTACCGTCGTGTTGTCGTAGGCGGTGAACCGCGTACCGTCAAAGCGCGACAAGCCCCGGCGAGTTCCAATCCAGAGGTAACGATCACGCGTACGCGCCAAGGCCAGCACATCGTGATCGGGCATCCCCGATTCTTGGTCCCAACTGGCGACGACGAGATCGTGAGCCCCAGGGAATGCAGGCAGCGGCGAGACCTCTTCTGGCGCACGGCCACTGCTGTGCGCCGGGGCGAACGCCAGCGCCAGCGTCAATAAGAAGAGCAGTGCCGGTACTCTCCGCGACCTCATCAGCGAGTCCCCTCGCAGCAGTGCTACTCGTGGAGCGGGAGTCTAGCGCAGGCGGTTTCCGCGGGGCGCGATGTCGCCGGCCTTTCGCTAGGGCACTGCACGTACCCCCTTGATCGGAGCGTCGACCGGACCCAATCTTCTGTTCGCACACCATCAGACTCAGCCGGCCGAGTTGTCGCTGAACCCGGTGGACACCGCCCAAGGAGCAGCCCATGAATCGCCGCACATTCGTCCTGACCTGCGCAACAACGCTCGGCCTGACAGCTCTTCTTTCGGCGGGCGATGCCGACGCCGGGCCGCGTCAAAAACATCGTCGCCGCGTGCGCCGCCGCATTCGCCGCCGTCACCGTCGCCGCGTCGCCATTCGCATGATTGCAGGGCGGCCGTTTTGGGTCGTGCCGCTAGGCCTGGCGATTGGCTGGGAGCTGGTTCACGACAATCACGTCGTGGTCGTGAAAGAAATCAAGGTCGTCGAGCGTGAGGGTGCGAAGGTCGAAGTCAGCGTGGTGCAGCACAGCGACGGCAAGACCGAAGAAATTGAGATCACACGTGAGGATAACGACGACAACAAGAAAGAACTCGAAGGCAGCCAACTGCCCGACGACGATACCAAGACTCCAGGAGTCGATGCAGAAGTTGAAGTCGACGAGAAGTGACAACGGTAGCGGCGGCGAGCTGACCTGATTCGCTAAATCAATCCGGCTTTCGCCGCCTTCAAGATCGCTTCGGCCGCCGTATGGGTTTGCACTTGGTGTAGATGCGGCGCACGTAGGTGCGAATCGTGTCGAGCCCCAAATCGAGTTCGTCCGCGATTGCCCTGTACCCAAGGCCACGCGCCAGCGCATGCAGCACACGGGTCTCTTGGTCCGACAGGCTGACCCCGGCGGGCTGATCGTTGGCCGGCGGTCGCGAATCGCGCACGATGTTCAACAGCGTGCGCGCGACGGCTGGCGTGAGCGGTGCGCCGCAAGCCGGTGGGCGGCGGCTTCCATGTCAACGGCGACGGCTTGTCGGACGCGTTGTTCGGTGCGCCACTTACCGATCGCGGCGGCCCCTTGATCGATGCGGGCATTGCGTATGTGCTGTCGCCGGTCTCGCCACCCGAAGTGGTGCTGCTCAAGCTGCAACGCAGCGGAGTCACCACCACGTTGGAGTGGACGCGCCCGGCACGAGCGGTGGGCTACAACGTCTATCGTGAAAGCGTCGCAACGCTTAGCAGTGTGAAACGGATGCGTACCAGCGATGCGACAAAGCTGAGTTGCGGCATCAACACCGACGCCG
>JANNUT010000138.1:0-4069 GCA_031395565.1 Acidobacteriota bacterium
TCGCAAGGCAAGCGAATCGACTCGCGTAGCGGTGCACGCTGGTTTCAAGGAACAGGTCGCCCCGGCGCCGAGCATCGCGCCGCAGCGCATCGGCCAGGGCCGCGAGCTGCGTCAGCTCACCGAGATGGCGCAGACAGAAGACTCGAAACAGCTTTCCGTTGTTGGTTTCAAAGGTCGTGCCTGTGACCCCTTCCAACTCCTCCAGTGCGAGCGCGAGCGCCGCGTCGGCCTCTCGAAAGTGGCCGGCGAAGTAAGAGAGGCCTCCTCGCACCCCCTGGTGAGCCGCTGCGAAGTACCGCTGGTCTGGGTATTCGGAGCCGAGCTCTTCAACGCTACTGTTCCGGCAAGTGTGACGAAGCGGTGGCGGCGCCGCGCCCGCTGACCGGCACGGCCATGGCCACGCAGAATCGACTGGCGTGCGCTGAGCGGGCATGCCATACGGTCGTCCATGGAGCTTTCGACCGCAGGCGGGGACATCGTACGCCTTCGATACCGGAACAGGGAGGTCACGAACGCGGACCTGGACTTCCTGCAGGAGAAATGCGCGTCGACCGCGACCCGCCGCGAGTGCGCGCTGGCGGTGTGCGAGGGATGGCAGTGGCGGCAGGTGAGCGGCGGCTTTAGCGTATGTGCGTGCATGGACCTTCTGCTTCGACTGGAGGAACGTGGCCTATTGCGGTTGCCACCGTTGTCGCGACCGCGTGGGCCGGGCGTGCGGCGCGCTTTCAGTGGCCTGCCGCTGCCTCCCGACCTGATTGCGCTGGTTGGGCTCGATGTGCGCGACCCGGACGCGGATCTTCGCACGCTGAGCATTCGGCCCATTGCGGACGAGGAACGTCTCGGGTGGCGTCTTTATATGGATCGCTATCACTATCTCGGTGACCGGCCGGTCGTTGGCGAGCAAGTTCTGTATGCTGCGTTCCTGGACAGTGAGTTGGTGGCGTTGTTGGGCTGGGCTTCGGCAGCGCTTCACGCGCCGCGGCGCGAGGAGTACATCGGTTGGGACGAGGCCACGAAGCGGAGGCGCCTGCACCTGGTGGTGAACAACGTTCGATTCTTGATCCTGCAGTGGGTTCGGGTTCGCCATCTCGCTTCGAAGATCCTGGCTGCGAACGTGCGGCGTCTCAGCGCGGACTGGGAGCATGCCTGGAAGCATCCTGTGGTGCTGGCTGAGACGTTCGTCGACACCACTCGATTTCGCGGGACGTGCTACCGCGCGGCGAATTGGGTCTATCTCGGCCAGACAGCGGGTCGTTCGAAGCGCGGTAACGACTACTCGTACGGAGGCACGAGTAAGGCATTGTTCGCCTATCCTCTTCATCGTCACGCGACTAGAATTCTTAGGGAGAGTCCGTGACGTCTCCGAAGAGCACTTCTGGAGTGGACACGACGGTGAAGCGGTTCGAGGTCCCGCTGGACGGCCTTCGCGCGCTCCGTGGTCGAATCGACGCAAGGCACCTCGAACCCGCCGACTGGGCTTTTATAGGCGCCTTGGTGTCGCAGCAGCTCGGCCGCGCGGAAACGAGGCAAGACCTCATGGCCGCCAAGATCGCAGCAATGGTCGCCGCAGCGCAGGCCATGAGTGAGGCTCGTCCCGACAGTGAGGCTCGTCCCGACAGCGACGCCACGACCGGTGGCTCTACGCCGTCAGAGGGTTCGGATCCGTCCGACGTGCACTCGCCGCAGCGCGCAGAGCCAGGGTCGTCCACGGATTCCACTGGTAGCGATGGCGAGAAGGCTTCTGGTCACTCGAAGGGTAGTAAAGGGCATGGCCGAAACGGAGCAGCTGCCTACCGGAGCGCGCAACATTTTCTCCATGCGTTGGCGGCCGGCGTGGTCGGGTCGGTGTGCGCGGCATGCCAGGTCGGCAAGATGCACAAGTACCGGGAGAAGATCATCATCCGCGTCCTCGGCCAGCCCCTGTTCCACGGCGAGCAGCACCACCACCAGCAGGCGCGGTGCAGAAAATGCAAGCATATCGTGCGAGCCCCGAGTCCGGCCACCATCCACGAGGGCCTCGGAACCGACTACGTCCGGTATGACTGGTCTGCGTGCGCAATGCTTATGGTCATGCACTACTTTGGCGGGGCGCCGTTTAAGCGCCTGGAATCCCTGCACCACGGCTGGGGTATCCCGATGGCTGACGCGAACCAGTGGAACCTCGTCGACACCGGTGACGACCTGCTGCTTCCGCTGTGCCGCGCCCTGGAAAAATTCGGGATACAGATGGCTACGAACTTCCGGATCGATGACACCGGGTCGATTGTGCTCAGCCTCAAAAAGGAGATCAAGGCAGAGCTCGCTGCAGCTCGGTCTGCCGGCAAGTCGACAAAGCACGTGCGAACCGGCATCAACGCGACCGGCGTGTACTGGGAGACGCCAAGCGGACCGGTCATCGTGTACTACACCGGTCGCCATCACGCGGGAGAAATCATCGACCAACTCATGCGGCATCGGTTGCTTTCGAGCCCCAAGCTGGTGAAATGCACTGACGGTGCTTCCAAGAACTTCGACCGCGCCCACGCCGACAAGTTGATCGACGCAACCTGCAACGCGCACGCATTCTTGAAATTTCGAGATATCAGGGACAAGTATCCCCTCGAATACGCCGAGGCCGGTAAGATCTACAAGCAAGTCTTCGATAACGACGACCAGGCGAAGAACCTCGGCCTTGGACCCATCGACCGGATGCTCTATCATCGCGAGCACTCGAAGCCGTTGATGCTGGAGCTGAAGAAGGTGTGCGAGGAGCGGCTCGCCAGCAAGACCGTCGAGCCGAACTCGCCATTGTGGGAGCCTTTGACTTTCGTCATCAACCAGTGGGACCGGCTGACGTGCTTCTGCGAGGTGCCTGGCGTCCCGCTCGATACGAACCTCGTCGAACAGGCGCTCATCATGCCGGTTCGCTACCTCGGGGGCTCATTCAACTATCACACCGAGACCGGCGCCTTGGTCGGCGACCACGCCATGTCCCTGATCGCCACTGCGCGGGCCCATGGTGTCGAGCCGGTCGCCTACCTGACCGAGTGCCTTCGCAATCACGCAGATCTCGCTCGGAGGCCCGAGCATTACTTTCCATGGGTGTACCGGGAACGTTCCAAGGATGGGGAGGTGGCCTCGCAAGCACCGCCGGCCCCACTCTGCGCGTAACGCCCGCCATGCTACGCGACCTTACGCCAGAGGTCAGGGAAGGCGACTTTTGCGGGGTCACCACCCCAAAGCAAAACCTGCAATTCCCGTGCGAGTAGCGCAGAGCTGCGACTCGTCCCGTCGCCTATAGGCCATGCAGAGAAACACCCTTTTGACAGACGCTTTGTGCACAGCCAAAAGCCGGAGCCGTCGTAGATAAGGACACGCAACATGTGTCCGCGCCGGTTGCGAAAGACGAAGAGAGCGCCGTCCATCGGCTCCCGCTCCAGTACGAGCCGCGCTATCGCCGCTGTGCCGTCGATCCCGGCACGGAAGGTTACCGGGTCGTGCATCACGATCACCTGAGCATTTGGAGGAACCTGAATCACTGCGCGCCTCCCAGCCCCAGCAAAGCGGACAGCAGCCCTACCGACTCGCCGCTCTCCAAAAATAGCCGAACTTTGAGGCCTGTCACCGTCTCGACCTCCGCAAAAGGACGCGACGCAGGAATCGACACAGGGACCTCCACGCAAGTATACCGCGGCACGGTTACTAACGCGACTGAACTGCCCCGGTGCTCCTTCCGCCCGCCCCTGAACAGACGGGCCCGTCCTATCCTCGTCGCCCGAGCTACCGCTGCCGGACCGTGACGCCGCGATGCTGCGTGCGCACGCTCCATCAACTCTGGGGGAACCGCTTCGCGCAGATGCCGCTTACCGCCCCGCCATTTCTCAAAGGCCGCGCTCAGTGCGGCCAGGGACTCAACGCTCATTGCTTCTCCTCCTGACGACCCCTTGTCGCCCACCAGCAGCAGATTAGCCGACAAAACCAGCTCTGTGGGACAACCTTACCGGAACGGTAGATCTAGGTAAGGGTGCGACCGTCGGCAGCGTGGTGCCCACACACAAGGCGATCATTCCCGCCGCGGTCGGCGTGGACA
>JANNUT010000139.1:0-17531 GCA_031395565.1 Acidobacteriota bacterium
AACGCCTTCTGGCTCATACATGGTTGGCGATCACGCGGCTGTTGCTCGCGGCCGCGTGGAGCGCGGTGAATCTGAGTTGGCTCAGCGGTCGGACGTCGCGCTGGCCGGTATGGATGCTCGCAATCGACGTGACAGGAGTTGTGCTCGGTTGGATGCAGCCGATCAGCCGGAGCTTGTTCGAGGCACCGGTGACGCGCGCGCCCGATCGCGAAGCGCCCGCCGATGCGCTGCTCGTGGCGCTGGCCCTCGTGCTTGCGCTGGGAACGCGGGCGGTTGTGCGCTTTGCGACCGCGCGGCTGACCAGTCGAGCCGCGTTGCTAGCGAATCATCGATGCAGCGGCCCAGTGTCGACGATCTGGTAGTGCGTCCGTTGTGACTCACTCAGCTTCATGGCAACAAATCCAGGCCAGCCGACAAGGACCAGAGCAGCGAGCACAACAAACATCGTTCCGATGACGATCGTCTTGGCCTTGTACACCGAGTCACGATTGACGCCGCGCCAAATCATGCGCCCACCGTAAACGATAGCTAGCGCAATCCCACCCAGGAGCAGAGCTATGAGGAACGCTTCGTAGGTGGCGTACGGGCCCCACTCGCTCATCTCAGCGAGCCGGTTCGTTCGTGCCAGTTCGATGCGCAGGTGTGACACGCGCTCGGTCACGCTCGCTACATCGGCATCGCTCGGGACCTGAAATCGTTCGCGCGCCATGAACTCGATATAGAAGCAGGCGCTGCAATACACTCCGTAGAGAAGCAGGGCAGGGATTAGCCATTTCGCTCTGAATCGCGAAGGGGCGTGGTCGGCAGCGCGCGCATTCTGGTAGTCAGCGATGGCTCCCATGACGAACTCCTTTGCGAGGACCGGTGTGCGGGCCCACTCGCAGCATGAACCTAGGCTCAGGGAGGGCTATCGACAGGACTGGAAGGGCTAGGAGGAAAGACGACGCGAGTCTGGGGAGGTGCTGAGATCGGCAGGGTTGCGGATATTCGTTACACGCGGGCTGATCGAGGAGCCGTCAAACGAGGCGTAGGCGCCGTCCGCTTGGCCTCGGGATCGTGCGACCCGCTTGCTTGGCCGTGTCGACCCAATGCGCCATCGCTTGTTTGCAATTGCCAAGCGCCTCGTCTTGCGACGCGCCATGCGCGGCACATCCAGGCAGCTCCGGGACTTCCGCAATAAACGCCTGATCGTCTTCGCTCCAGTAGATGACGATCTCGTATTTGAACATCAGTCTTCGCCTCCCAGGACGTATCGAGTGAGGACAGCACGAACCTGCTTCACTTGATACGGCTTTGCTTTGGCTCCCGCCCGTTGCAGGTTGATGAGCTCTTCGATTCCGGATCTGTAGAAGAGATGATGACTGCCCTGGATACGTTCGAGGAACCCGAGGTTGAGAAGCAATCCCCGCAGGTCTCCGAATCGGATGTTCGCATCGCTGCCACCGTTGAGGATCCTCATCCGTGTCCGTTTGTGCCTGGCCATGAGGAAAAGCTGCCGAATACAGCATGCCTCGACCAGCGTTCCATCCCGGAGCCTTTCTTGGTTCGGGATCCGGTGCATCGCGTGTTCGCGACAAAGTCTACTCGAAGGGCACGCTAAGCGAGCAACTCTGGTTGTACCCAGATTCGATGGACACCGTGATACCTGGCCCGGTACCCCCAACGTGTGTCGAAGGCCCGGTGGCAAGCGATTGATGTAGTTGGATGGACGGTTGCGCGGCGGGTGGGCACGCGGAACCACGTCGCTGGGGGGAACTGGCTCGCGTGTTTTCGAGCGCGCTTGCAACAATTCCGTTCCCCTTGCCCCAAGCCCGCTCCCTGAATCGCAGCGAGCAAACGCTGGCGCTGCGCTGCATCGGCGATCGGGCCGACCTCCGAGCTGCGCTGATGCTTAGAGTCGAGCGCACGGTGGTAGAACCACCAGACCACGGGATAGCGCTTGGGAAAAAACGGCCAGCTACCGCGCACGGCCACATTGAGCACGCGGTTGCTGCGTCTGATACTCAGCCCCGCCACAGCTTCAAACCCAAGCTAGCGTGAGATCGGACAATTCAAGCGTTCGAGGCACTGTGCCTCATTCGCGTCTTCGCACGGCTCTGACATCTTGATGTGGGCAGTCGCTGCAACCGCGAACGACTGCTGCACTTCTTGTGCTGCATCGGCAGACCTCGCTTCACACCGGAGAATTCTCGCGCGCAGTAGATGGAGATCGATTTCTTCTCGCTCCGGGTCGGGTCCTTCGTCTGGGCTCAAGACAGGCGGGCCAGCATCCCCGCGCGGCGCCGCGTCGTCACGAGCGTCGACGGACACCCAGCCGCGCGGCACCAATGGCACAAGCGGCTGTGGCTCGTTTGCGGAACGCCATGGCCACAACGAGGATGCGATCGACGGCCGCGTCCTGAAAAATCTTCGCACCTGGGCATCGAAGGCGATAGCCGCCTGGTCGGCGAACCGCGTCGCCGCGTCGAGCCTTCCTCTGTTCAGCTCGAACATCGCGGCCTCAATCATCAACGCGACGTGGCCGGGGAACCGCTCGACAGAGCGAGACGCAAAGTCGGTCTCGGCGCCCTTAACGCCAGCGAGGCGGTGCACCCGCAGCATCCAGAGGTGGAGGTTGTAGTCGTCGGGGTACTCGCGGACTAGTGCATCCGCCTCCCCGACAGCTCGATCGAAAGCCGTTCGCTGAGCGTTGCTAGGTGGTTGCCGAGCTCCCAGCAGGTAGTCCGTCTGAGACAGTACGAGGCGGTGGACATTCGCGACCGCGCGCGGGTTGT
Source organism: Acidobacteriota bacterium (assembly GCA_031395565.1). GTDB lineage: Bacteria > Acidobacteriota > Polarisedimenticolia > J045 > J045 > JANNUT01. The sequence goes on from JANNUT010000139.1 coordinate 2,775, forward strand.
GACCGACGCAATCCGCGAGCGTCCGGTGAGCATCACCCAATAGTTCAAATCGCTTCTCTAACGACGTCTCGGTCTCTGACTGTCGAACGCTGCAGAGCGCTCTTAGATGCCGTAGCGCAAGAGCATCTCTATTGGTGCAGCCGTTCTGTCGGAGATACTCCAAGCCTTCATCGACACGTCCAACGGCACCATTCCAGTCGCGCTTCGCGTACGCGACTGACGCCAAGCCGAACTGGGAGTCGGCGTGAAGCGATCGTGTCACGGCGTCTTGGTGCAGGCGTTCGCTCTGCCACCGCAGCTGATCGTATGCGCTCTCCGCACGTTCTGGATCTCGTAGGCCGGTCAGGTAGACTGCGCCTTGTACGTCCCACGCGAAGAGGCGATAGAACACATTCTCACTCTGCGTCAAGGGATCGAGATGAACCAGCAGGCTTTCGAACGCGCTCCGGTCGCGCAGCGGGAGCATCGCTTGGGACCTGATCGGGACGCAGTCGCGCGTTCGTGATTGGTCGAAGGCGCGGTTGAACTGTATCAGTGCCGAGTGCAACGGCCAGAGCCTCCGGACGAGCTCGTCTGCTGCCGCGTCGATCGCTTCTTGTACGGTCGACCCTGTAGTTCGCAAGCCAAGAACGGCAGCCCGTTTCGAGTCCAGCACTCGGATCGAGACCTCGAAGGGCGTTACCCCCGACGAAAGGAGATTGCAGGAGACAACCCGGGCCGCAGAGCCAGCACCCGGCTGCAGCCATCGCCTGAGCTCGCGCACCGATGCGACTAAAACGTTCTCCTGACCACCGGTCGCCAGCGTGCCTTGCCTCTCCGCGAGCACCGGTCGACCCTCAAGTCTGTGTCGAGTCGCGGTCGCGCCGTCCAATGACTCGGCGAGCGGAAGGGGGTATGCGTGGTCGATGGGCCCGATTCCACGTTCCAGAAGCTCATCAGGGAAGCGTGGAACGAATAGAGCCAACCAATCGCACCCTTCTATCAGGCGGCGGTACGTAAGGCTGCCGAGTCGCTGCGTAACCTGCTCGAAGACCAATTCCGACACATCTCGTTCGACGAGCATCGGCTGGATCTCCGGTGAAGCGCGTGGCGCAACCTCGAAGACAATTCGTTGCTGCAACTCTGATTCCGGCACTGCAAGACCACGAGTGACGCTTGGGAGAATCGCGAGGAGCGCAATTGAGAAACCGAGCAAGATCGGGAGGGCGCGAGCAGGTCTTGCCCGTATCCAGTGGAAAACCACTGCCCAAAAGAGTGCAGCCGCGACACTCGCCAAGAGTAATAGGACAATTAGCGCGAAGCGGGCCACAACGTCGACGATCAGCATCGCCAGAAGCTCGGCAGCCCCGAGCGTGAGCGCGCCCAAAACCGACGGCAACGTTCCAGCCAGAAATAAATCGCGCGGGCCCAGGTAGAGCATCCGACGCGGAAGCGTCAGTGCGACTGCCAACGCGGACCCCTGTAGGGCGACGATGATCCAGTGGATGCTCGGGCGTTGATCTTGAGCCAGAAGGAGATGTGCCCCAAGCAGCAGCCCGCCGCCAGCACAGGCAATCGCAAGCCCGACTAGCCAGCGACGACTGCGCCCTCTCAATCTATGAAACCAATCGTTCAATCGGAAGAACGCAAATCCCCCGAGAGCTCCGCAGACGAGGCCACCAACTGTCTCGACCGCGGACGGCGTGAGCTCCGCTGGGCTTGTTCCGCCGGGAGCGATCTGTCGCCAGGCGGTGTAGGCGGGGAGAAAGTAGCGACCGCAGAGAACCAGGATCAGCGCCCCGACCAAACCGCCGGTCGCAACGAGAATTCCCGGCCGCTCGACAGAGCGGGCGTGGGCCGCAAGGGGCTCGGCCTCGGTAATGGTCGGAGCGCTAGATGGCACCGCGGCGGCTTCGGGTTCGTCGCCCAGGTCGTTGCTAAGCCGCGGTTTGGGGCCGACATATCGGTATCCCTTGCCGCTGATGTTCTGCACAAGTTTTGGATCGCCTAATACGGCCCTTATTTGCCTAACCGCGGTATGCACGTTGTGGTCTTCGACGTTAGCTAGATTCCAGACCGCCTGCTTGAGGGGTTCGTATTCCAAAACCCGCCGCAAATTCGGGTCCTCCGGGTCGGCCGACGCCGAATGGAGTAGCGACTCGAGTAGTCGCGCCGGGACGTTCTGAAGGTTGGTGACGCGGTCGCCGCGTCGCAGCTCCCGTGTCTGTGTATCGAAGATCCAATCGCCAAAGCTGAAGAACCGCTGGTTGGGCGGCTGATTCACATGACACCCCCCATTTCCGCGTGCTTGTTCTGACGCGACTTCGAACGTCTGGAAGAATTCAGACAGAACTCAGACAGCCTGCATTTCTCCTCAGCGCGTTCGTCCGTAGCGTCTCTCTCGCGTGCACGAGGCCTCGTGCCGCACCCCAAAGCCTGCGAGCCCGCAGGTATTTCCGCGCGGTCGATTCATTCGCACCGCGCTCGGAGGAGTGCGGCATGTCCAGTTTAACTCAGGCATTTGGACCCCTCGATTTTTCACGGCGCCGGGTGATCCGCATCCCTGCAGCAATCGTCATCGCTGCAACCTGTTTGTTCGTGCGGCCAGCCGTCGCAGCGTGCAGTGGCGCAGCAATCGCGACCAACGCGGCGACGGCGCGGCCAGAAAAAGTCTGGCAGGAACACGATGGTCAGGACTTCGAGATCAAGCATGCGGAGAGCGTTTCAGGCGCCTGGATCAACGAGACGCAGCTCACCTTCGATGCGATCGATCAAAGCTGCCCAGCGCTGGGATTCGCTACCGACGGCTCTACGGCCGTCGTGTGGAAGTCGGCCACGACGCCGAGCCAGATCTTCTATCGAGAGCGACAGCTCTTGTCAGGGACCTGGACTTGGCAGCCAGCGGCGGTCGCTGTCAGCGATGGCGGCTACGCGGCATCGACGCCATTCGTTGCCTTCCACGGCGGTGTTGCGTGGGTGGCCTGGCGTGAAGCGGGTGCGGGCGGGACGACGCGGATCGTCGTGGCCAATGAGCCGGGTGGAGAGCCATGGCCATCGACCTTCACCCGGCACCTCTTAGCGACGATCAGCGATCCTGGAAACACGGCACTGGACCTCAATTCCGAGAGTGGAAACCTGTGGGCGACGTGGATCGCCAGCCCAACATCGGTTCAGTACGCGGAATGGGACGAGAACACATCGACTTGGTCGTACCCGGCCGCGATCGCGATCGAGAACGGGAACGTCCTGGCAGCCAAAGCACTGGCACGCACTAACGTGCTGAACTAGTTCGGGAATTCGGTTGTGGGTGCGGGCAACGCGGGTGCGATCAGAACTCGCCGTGTTGCCCGCCCCTGCCGGCGAAGGCGGCGCGCCGTGTGAAGGACCCGCCGGCGAATGACGTCGTCCGGATGTACGCGCAGCGACACATCAATCACGGACTCATCGAGTTCGCGAAGCCAGTCGGTGCGTCGCGCGCACTCCGCCTGATCTTGCATCTGCATCAAGGCCAGCAAGTGTCCGTGGTGGTATCCGATAGCTGCCGCACGCTCTGCGGCTGCATTCGCCAATTCAGCGGCGATTGAAAGCCCCGAGCGATGGGCGGCGCGGCTGAATTGGATTTGTCGATAGATCGCGACCGACTCGTCGCACACTGGTGCAATTTCGTTGGCAGCATCAAGTCCATGTCTGACAGCACGACGTCCATCAGCGCGGGCCTCGACGAGTGCAAGCTCGGCCAACGCCGACAGTTTGAGGTCCGGCTCGTCGGAGTGCTTCGCTACTGAAAGAAGTTGTGTCCGTGCCGTCAGCAGTGCCTGGTCCAGGCGCGCAGCATGCCCGAGCTGGTATTGCAGGAGTTGGAGTGTGGCGGTGCCGCGGGCTTCGGCCGCACGGATGAGAGGTGCGAGTTCGATGCGTGCAGCGCGCGCGTCGCCATCGGCGCAGTTGATATAGGCGCGCTGAATTTGTGCCGGCAACGAGCCATCGTCGGGCTTGGCGAAGAACCGCGCCGCGCGCCAGCGCCGATCGAGCCCGCAAGCGATCGAGAGGCACAGATTGAGCTGGGATCGCCATTCACGGTTGAGCGCGTAGTCGCTGTGCCCGCGAATCGCCATCGCGAGTTGGAAGACAGCAAAGAGATCCCCACGACGCGCCGGCGCACGCATACTGCCAATGAGCTGCGGAATCGACCCCCGTAAGTCAACTGCAAGGGATGAATGGTCGCGAGGTGCGATCGTCAACAACTCCGCGATCAACCTCAAGTCAGCCTTGATTGCTGTCGCATAGCGGACAAACCGCTGTGCTGCCACCGCGATATGGCCACTCTCGATCCGAGCGATGGATTCCCGCGAGAACGCGGACGGGAGCGCAAGGCTGAGTTGTTCCTGGGTAACACCGCACGCGTTTCGCAGCTGCGCCAGTGTGGGTGCGGTGGGATGGTCTTCGGAATGAAGCGGTTGGGAGGGCGATCCGCCGATCGCGCTGATCGCCTCATCGTGGGCATGAACCGCCAGCGAATATGCGAACAAGGGCGTGACACAGGCGGGAGGGCCGCGCAGCTCGAAGTTCTCGGCGTCACGAACCGATACGTCCTGGAGATCGCGCACGGTCGTCGGGCGCGACCAATGAGTTGCAAGCCGAGACTCCCGAAGGCAGTCGCCTATCCAGGGCATGGCCGGGTGCCTGGACTCGGGCTGGTTTGGTTCGCTCGCCATGGGGTGGATCCCTTCAACCGTTAACAAGCCCTACTCAACTCATGAAAGCACCTTGAGGCGCACAGCGTAAAACATCCGCTGAGCAAAGGGAACATCGAGATGCCTGGGGCGCGTGGTGCGGTCGGCAGGGGGAGTGTGTGCTCCGCGGCAGCTTCGCTGGTTCCTTTGCACAGGTTGGCTAACAGGGCTGTGTCGCCGCAAATCCGGAGGGTGGTGAAATGAAGCATTCAGTTCTTCTAGGTGCCTTGTTTGTAGGAATTCCCATGGCGATCGGTGGGAGTCTCGATCCCGGCGCGCCGCCAGCACCCACGATGAAAACGCTGAGCCAGGTCGAACCGCGCGTGCCAGTGGAGGCGCTCCCGGGGACCGGCAGTGCGCTGCATGTGATCAGTTCACCGGGTTCCTACTACTTGACGGCGAATCTAGCCGGCGTTGCCGGGAAGTCGGCGATCGAGATTACGTCGAGTGACGTCGTGCTCGATCTTGCAGGGTTTAGCATCGTCGGCACCGCTGGTGCGTTTGACGGAGTGGTTGTCACAGGCGTCCATCAGAACGTCTCCATCCAGAATGGCACGCTACGTGGTTGGCCAGACTCAGCGATAAATCTGGACAACGTCACTGCCTGTCATGTGGCGGGCATTCTCATCGATCAGTCTGGGCGACCAGGACATCCGGCGATACTCGGCGGTTACTCCTGTGTCATCGAGCACAGTTCGGTTTTGAACAGCGCGGATGTAGGTATCCTCGTTCACTGGGGTGGGGTAGTCAGCCACTGCACGGCAAGAGCAAACAACACGGGCATATTCGCGCAAGAAAACTCGACCGTTCGAGACTCGAACGTATTCGAATCAGCTTTCCAAGGGATCGTCATCCAAAACCAGGGACTGATCCTCAACAACACTATTCGCGGCGGCGGTATCGGTATCGATGCCGGGACCTCAGTAATCGTGAAAGACAACTCGGTGAGAGAGGCCGGGACGGGAATCTACACAGAGGCTCGTGGCAGTTCTATCGAGGGGAATCAGCTTGAGTCAAACAGCATTGGAGTTCATGTGTCAGGTGCCTTCATTGGCCGGGGCGTCCGGGTGCAAGACAATCAGATTGTCAACGGTGGTACGGGAATTCTTATAGACGCAGGAGCCACACGAAACTTCGTGGTGCGCAACACAGCGTGGAACAACACCACCAACTACAGCGTGGCGGCAGGGAACACCGTCGGTCCGATCGTGAACATGACTGCCGGAGGAACGATCGCCAGCACAAACCCCTGGGCGAACTTCTCCTACTAGTGAAGTACTGAAACCTCAGCGATCCGCAGTCATGGCGACATCTTGATGAAGTCTACGCGACGCGAGAAGCGGTTCCCGAGGGACGTTCAGCAACAGAGGCTCAGAAGCGACAAGGCGCTTATTGGCCAGGCTCGAGATGTATAGCAGATCAGGCAGTCCCGAGCCGAATCGAGATTGAACGATCCAGAAGATAACCAAGCCCGTTGCGTGAGGTGACCTAATGACGAAGTGGATGTTGTTGACCATCGGCATTGCTACGGTGCCCTGGGCTTTCAGTGGCAACCTCGATCCCGGCGCACCGCCTGCGCCCACGATGAAGACGCTCGACCAGGTTCAGCCGAGAACCCCGGTCCAAACGCTCGCGGGTGACGCGACGGCGCTGTACGTGATCAGCCAGCCGGGTTCGTACTACTTGACCGCGAACCTCACCGGCGTGTCCGGCAAGGACGGGATCTTGATCAACACCGATAACGTGACGGTTGACTTGAATGGGTTCGCGTTGATCGGAGTCCCTGGGAGCAAGGTCGGTATTCGAAGCGTCGGGGGTGAGAGGAACACTGTGGTCCGGAACGGATCGATCCGCGGGTGGGGTCTCACCGGCATTGAAATCTGCACGTTTAACGGTCTCGTCGACAGCATCTCGTCTGCCAATAACGGTCTCAACGGAATCACTGCCTGCGTCGCTGTCGTCAAGAACTGTGCCGCGCGGGAGAACTTCGGAGATGGCATACGCGTTGACGGCCCGGGGTCAATCTTGGATTCGCTGGCTTCGGACAACGGTGGAGATGGCCTGAACCTCGTCGGAGGCTCGTTAATTGATCGGTGCATCTCGAGGAACAACGGGGGTGCCGGGGTAAAAGCTACATTCGAGAACGCGATCACTAACAGCACGCTGACAAACAACGGAGGTGGTGGAGTTCGCGCCGAGGTAGGCCCGGTTCTGATTGCGCACAACCAGATTTCATTCAACCGCGCGAACGCTGGCATTTGGGTTGTCAACCCAGCAACGAACTGCCGGATCGAAGGTAACAACTTGGTGAGCAATGCCGGCTACGGTATTCGGATCGAGTCGGGCGCGATTCGCAACATCACGATCGGTAATACCGCATCTCGAAATACGGTAGCGAACTACAGCATCTCCGCGGGTAACACGACCGGCTCAATCCTGCTGTTCTCAGGCGGAGGCACAATCACTCAAAGCACTCCGTGGTCCAACTTCGAATTCTGATGGGGTGCGCAGATGACAATACGTCGAACAGGAATCCTGGTCGTGATCGCGCTGGCCACTTCCATACCAGCGCACTCCCAGACGAATATTGACCCGCTCGGTGTCGATGCGAAGTACGCGTACGCGGAGAACCTCGGCTGGATCAACCTCAAACCCGACGGTGCACTTGGATCCGGCGTGGTAGTTGGAGATTTCTCCCTGGCTGGGTGGATGTGGAGTGAGAACGCGGGTTGGATCGCGCTCTCCTGCGTCAACCGCGGGACCTGTGGCGCTGCTGCCTTCGAGGTCACAAACGACGGTCAGGGCCATCTGGCAGGCTTCGCATGGTCGGAGAATCTGGGGTGGGTGAACTTCAAGCCATCGAGTGCTGGCGTGATGATCAATCCGACCTCTGGCGACTTTTCAGGTCGCGCTTGGTCGGAGAACGCAGGGTGGATCACCTTCTCCTCGTCGGGAGTGGTGCCCTTCAATGTGACGACTTCGTGGCGTTGCCCCACGGGCACCACCCATCCCGGCGCGGTTAGTTCGTTGGACATACAGAAGTCTGGAATCTTGACCATCCTGTCATGGGGAGTTGTTGCAACAGCAACTGCGTTTGACGTTGTCAGCGGCGATCTAGGATCCTTGCGTAGCTCAGGTGGAGACTATTCTTTGGCTACGCAGTCCTGCGTGTCACGAAAACAGCCCGGCACAACTCTGGCGGTCAACGATTCGCCCGGGCCTGGCGCTGGGTACTGGTACTTAGTTCGGGCAGCGAACTGCGGAGGCGCCGGCACGTACGACGAGACAGGATTCGGACAGCAGGCCAGTCGCGATGCCGAGATCCTGGCATCGGGGGCGGACTGTCCTTAAGGACAGGCCCATGGGTGAACTTCTCCAAGTGGAGAGCACGAGGACTGTTTGAAAGCCGCTATCGGAGAAGATCACGAATGAACACGCTGCTTACCTTCCGTATGTGGGCTTCATTACAGGTGCAAAGCCAATTGAGCCTCGTGGCACTGGTTGCAGCCATCTTAATCCAAGGCACTTCCCATTCCGTCGCCGCGATCGCAGGACCGGCCACGTCGGATAGTCACGATCTGCTTGTCTTGCGATTTGATGGAAACCTAATCGGCGAGTCGGGGGAAGCACCGACGCAAGCGCAGGGTTACAGCTTCCAAACCGGCGTCTCGGATCGGGGCGTACTACTTCCCTCGCCGAGCAAACTCTTCTACGCGAGTGCAAACAATATCAGCGCCTTGGAAGGCACGTTCGAGTGCTGGATCAAGCCGCAGTGGAATGGAAATGATGGGCAAGGCCACATGCTGCTCAGTTGGGGTGGCGGCGGCGGAATCCTGATTGGCAAGGATGGCGCCAACAACATGCGCATCATCCTCAACCGCTTCGGTGCTGCGCCCGGGGGCGAGGTCGGCGTCGCGTTCAATGTTGCCACCTGGCAGGCCAACGAGTGGCACCACGTTGCGTTCACGTGGAGCAACACGAGCAAGAGACTGCAAGCATTCTCGGGCGGCAAGCTCCAAGCGGAACAGTCGTTCACGATCAACTTGCCGGCGATCACCAGCACATCACTCCAGATCGGTGGCGACGGTACAGGAAGCTACGCCCAGGCCGTACTCGATAACCTGCGTATCAGCGACATCGTTCGAACGCCGCTCGAGATCTCCAATCACATGGTGGAGGGGTTGACGATCTTCACCTGGACGCTCGACCCGCCGACGAGTCTGGTCGAGTTGTGGCCTACATGGTACTGGTGGGTGTCGCTTGGTATCAGCGCGGACACCAACGCCGGCACGCTCTCGTTACCGGCGCTCGCAGCGAGTTGGACGAGCACGCGACCGGAAGTAGCGGTGCTTGAAAGTTCCACCGGGCGTGTTCACGCGTTCGCCCCAGGGACCACGCTCCTTACCGGAAGCCTGGGCGGAACGCAGAATTCCTTCACCGTAAAGGTTGTGAAGCCCGTTCTCGCACCTGTCGAAGAGGCGGTCGATCCGTATCTCGCGACAGCGACAGGCGACTACTTGTTCAAGGTCCCCGTCGTAGTCCTGCGCTACTTCCCAACGACCAATGGCACGACTCTGGATCCGGCGCTCACCGGCATGAACCTCTCGCTAGCGGCGATGAAAACCCGCGCCGAGCGAATCGAGAAACAACACAAGTTTATGCTCGAAGAAGGCAGCCGATTCCGCGGCTACGCAAATGCGATGATGCCGCGTGCGCTCGGCTATCAGGTGATCAAAGTCATCACCGTCTACGAGGACATTCCGCCTGGTTTCCCAGCAGACGCTGGAAACGGCACGTACTTTCCCGACTACAACACAATTCTCGTTCGCTGGGGCCTAGATCGACTCGTCAATCAGCTCGGTGCCAAGGAAGTGTGGTTGTGGCAGTACCACTTCGGCCGGATCGTTCCGAACGAATCGAACATGTCAAGCCCGACCACCGGGGATATCTCCAACAGCTATCGGACCACCGGCGACCAGCCGATTTACGCGCGCACCTACGTGACCTATGGAATCAATCTCGGACGCGAAGCCAACGAAGCTACTCACAACCATGGCCACCAACTCGAGTCGATCTTGGGTCACGCCAACTTCCTGCAGGACGGAAACAACTCATTGTTCTGGGAGCGCTTCGTAGGTCTTAACGGTGCCCGACAGTGGCAGATGGGCCGATGCGGCGATACCCACCATCCCCCGAACGCTGATACTGACTACGACTACTACAACCCAACGCCTGCGTGGAGCGACATCGAGGACTGGAACCCAGATCACACTGGATCACAAAAACTGGTGAGCGCGTCGACCTGGGGCGGCATTCCGTATCCGTGGCCCGACGGCGTTTCTCCACCTGGGACAACCGAAGCGCAATGGTACATCTACTGGATGCAGGCGATGCCTGGACGGGGAGGTTCGATCCCTTTCGGCACTAATCGCATGACGAACTGGTGGACCTTCACAGGCGATTGGGATCTTTCGATTCAAGCGGGCCTCGGACTGTACGAGACGAGCTCTTGCGCGTTCGGACTGTCGTCAACATCACAGTCGTTCACGCCATGCGGTGGTACGGGATCCGTCGACGTGACCTGCGGCGCGGGGTGCAAATGGATTGCCTCGAGCAACGAGCCATGGATCATCGTCACCGCTGGTAAGTTCGGGGCGCAATCTGGCACCGTGTCATTCACTGTCAAGAACGACTCCGGCGCAGCGCGCGTTGGTACCATTGCAATCGCAGGTCAAATGTTCACTGTGAATCAGGGTGCGGGCTCTCCGCCGGGAGAGGTGGGCCCGCTAACGGTCACCGGCAACGCGAACACGTCGATCGCTTGGCCGACGCTTGCTGGTGCGCAGCTATACGACGTGTCGCGCGGCAGTCTTCCTGGAATCGGTAACGGATCGTACGGAGGGTGCATGGCGAACGACATCGCCGCGCTATCGGTCCTAGACACATCAATGCCGGCTGCGACGACGGCGTACTTCTACTTGGTGCGTGGAGTGCATGCGGTGACATGCGCTGCCGGAACGTGGGGCAGGGACAGCGCAGGCCGTGAACGCGTGAACCTTGACACTGGCGCTTGTCCGTGACGTCTGGCAGCATGCGGCAGCGAACCGTTGGAGCGGGGCGAACAACAGCGCGCTTTCAAGTTACATACCGCTTTCAGCCTCCGAGTCACTGGGCCCGCTGGGGGCGATGTGCCCCCACGCGTTGCGCAACTGTGGACTCACGCGAAACCGGTACTCCGCATTCACCGTCACATACCCGCGATCGAACAGCTTGTGCAGATCGGCGCGCAGCAAGAGCCGGTTGGAAACTTCGTGCGTGCCCACCGACGATTGCGGGCGAATGTGCGCCGCCTCGAGCACCGGCAACGAATGCTCGCCCGTGACCGCGCAGGCGCGGCCATAGGCGTCGGTCACCGCGACGCGGAAGATCCCTTGGCCCAGTCGCGACCGAATGATCAGCTCGGAACCAAAACGCTCGCCGCTGCGCCCCAGATCAAACAGCGTGCGTTAGTAAGAGAGATGGGCGCCGAGCCCGCTGCTCGCCATCCGGAGTAAGACGCGCTCACGACTTCACTCGCACGGGTCGCGGGCTCTTAAGGCGCCTGATATCCGGAACACGGAAATCGAGTTCCAATACGCCCTCGCGCTTCAGCTTTCTCAGGACCGGTTGCGCGTGCTGCCGGAGCATTCCGTGCTCGAAACAGACATGCATGATCGCGACCTCATCGGCGAGCGCTCCAGATCGTAGCCGTACTTCCAAGTCGGCCTCGAATGCTTTCGCCTTGGACATGCGAAACTCGGGGAGGTCGAGGCGCGCCTGCCCTGGGATCAGATTGTCCCGGTGAACATCGAAATTGGCTTCACCGTTCATCGAGTCGTTCTTCCACGCCACCGTCAGAAACTTGTCCAGCCCCAGCATGTGCGATGAACCGAAGATCAAGCCGTAGATATTTGCTCCCTTCCTGATCGAGAAAGGCGCCAAGTAGAACTGGCGGCCCGGTGGGATCAGCCGCCGGTAGTAGTCCAGCACGGCGAGGTGAACCTGATGGCTGTCGGAAGGGCGCGCGATCTTCTGCTTGATCGCTGGATGGTCTCGAAATCGATGCAAGGTGTTCGAGGCAACAAAGAAGAGCACGTCGCACTTGGGGAAGCCGCTTAACCGCACGAAGGTCTGTTCGTCGACCATGTCGACCCCGAACTGATCGATAAAGACGAGCTTGGCGGCGGACCGGTCCTCGAGAATCCCTGCGCTACGCTCGAGAGAGGCGCGGAAGTCGAGGTGCTCGACCTCGACGATCACATCGGGTTCGAGTTCCGGTCGCCGGGCGATGTTGGTGCGAAGCTCCTGGACGTGGTCGCTGCTGTCGTCAAAAAAGTGAGCGTGCAGTTTGACGTCGCCTGTGCGCTTGGGCTGCGCTGAACTGATTTGACGAAGCAGCCTGAGTGGGCTCCCAAGTACGCCTTTGGAATCGGTTCCCGGACCAGCAAAGAAATCGAATAGGTGGATGGTTCGGACAGGCCGTTCCTGGCTCGCCAGAAAGACCGGGAGCCATTCGCGGGCGTATTGCTCGAGGATTCCGAGCTTGGTGAGCGTCCCCTCGTCGTAGGGCTTGTCGAAGAACTCGCGCTTGGCCACTTTGTATTTAGATCGCGGCGAGTTCGCGATGCATTCGTCGTCTGGTATCGAGGCTCGGAACAGGGCTTGTCTGCCGCGAAGGGAACTGGTCGTACGTTCTGCCATCGAGAGAGCGTCCGGCCTGAGCCTTGCGTGTGCCACCCCACTGCTTGAAGAAGAACGGCACTTCAGCGGTGTGACACTGCAACTGGAGGCTGCGGACCCACTCCGCCCTCATCGGCCGAGCTCGAGGGCCGCTCTCACCACCAACGATCACCCAGTCGATTCCCGACAGATCGATCTCGCCGAGATCCTCTAGCAGCGGTTCGATCGAGAGGAATCTACGTGTAGCGAGCGACTCCCGCAGAACGTCGACGCGAGGCAGGCCGTGTTTTCGATCCTCAACACTCACTCCCCACCAGATGTGGGGCAGGGTTGCCGGTTCGAGTAGCACTGACTGCATGACCTGCGCCATACGCTGAGGTCGTTTGGTGAGTACCTGGTACGTGTGCCAACAGCCCACCGTCATGACGCGCCCCACGAGGCCGATGTACTCGTCCGGAACTCCCTCGTGAAACAGATCGCTCATCGAGTTCACGAAGATCATTCGCGGCGTCGCCCACAGCAGTGGCTCGGCAAGCTTTTCTGGCACGAGCCGCAGATCGAAGCCCTGTTCGAACGGGTGGCCAGGTACCCCGCGAAATCGCTCTGCGAATGTCTCCGCGTAGCAGTGTGCGCAACCGGGGCTGATCTTGGTGCAACCGCGCACTGGGTTCCAGGTCGCGTCGGTCCACTCGATCTTGGAGTTGTCGCTCATTCGTTTACCTCAAGCGGTGCACGCAGTGTACTTCTTGGTGGGGGTGAAAGGTGTGTGAGTCGAGTGCGGAATTCCGACGGACGCAGCGTTTGTATCGCAGCCAGCTTCGTTACGACTCGCCCTCGCTGGTTCCGAGTTCACCAGTTCCTTCGCGGCGACTGCTACCAGCGAGTTGTCGCCTTCGGGCAGGGATTCGTCGCACTGCAACAGCTCGGCGATGTGGGTGAACGAAAGTTTCATCAAGACAGCGGTCGTGCAGACGCCCAACTTGAGATCGGGTGACGCTCGATTGCTGGCCGCTTCCTGCTTCGGCAGTGGGGCCTGGGCCAAATCGAGAGTCAGTGACTCACGAATCTCGGGGCGCGACAGTCGCTCGATGAGTCGATCTCCGTACTCGGCACAGTCGGTGCCCCGTTGTTCGTACTCCACGATGTGCAGGCCGATCAGCCAGTTGCGAAGGGTGAGGTTGGCATTGATCGCCCGGGAGGCCCGCATCGCCAACTCGGCGTGCGCATGGCCGATGGCGGTAAGCGGTCACGGAGCGGCGTTCTTCTCGCCGCATTGTAATCACCCGACAATCCTCTCCGTCGACATCATCGATCACGAAGAGTCGACGTGGAGGGTGCGATGCAAAGCAAGCGACGAGTTCGAGTGCGCCGAAGCCCCGAGGAGTGGGCGAGAGTCCTCAAGCAATTCGAGTCCAGCGGTGTTTCCCAGATCGCGTTTTGTCGTGCCGAGGGAATCTCGCAAAACAGTCTCCAGAAATGGCGACGGCGATTGGGGTCAAGCGCCGGCGGTGGCTTCATCGAGTTGATCCCAGCGACGAAGCCCGAGCACCACGCTCCAAGTTGGCAGATCGAGGTGCAGCTTCCCGCTGGCGTCTCGATCCGCTTCACGAGCTGATCGATGCTGCTGTTCTCTGCGCCGCAGCGAATCCTGGCCTACCGCGAGCCGATCGATATGCGTAATTATGCCGAGCGCCCGGTTATGCGGAGTTGACAGCCACGGCGGTCCTTCTACCTGACCAAGGCCACGCGGCGACTCCGCATAATCGTGAGCCATTCCGCGATGGCCTCAGTGTCGCGAGGAGCCTGTCAGGAGCCTGAAAGCGACCGCGCCGCAGTGCGGGTGGAAGAACGCCGTCAGTTGCTTCGAGTTTCGCCGTTGGATCCGCGCGCACGTAGATTTCGGTCGTTTGCAGGCTCGCGCGACCAAGCCAGCACGCGACCTTGCGGATGTCGCGGCGCGGGTCACGAAGGACTCGATGTACGGTCCGACACCTCCGGAGGTCAAGTGTTCAGTTGGGTCTGACGACTTGAAGTGGTCGCGGATCATGAGATCTCCTCTGCGTCCGCCGACGTGGCGGAAGGCCAAGGAGGACCACGATCATGTGGAGTGGGTCAAATGCCGGCGTGCGTGAAACGCGCTCCGATTGATGGGGTACCATACGAAGCACCTCACCAACTCCACATAACCGGGCGCTCGGCAGAATTGCGGTTATGCGGTGCACCGCATAAGCGCAAGTCGTTTGATGGGTTGATCGGTGTGGTTCAATCCCGACTCGGTGAGGACCCACTGAGCAGCACGTTGTTCGTGTTCATCAATCGGCGCGGC
>JANNUT010000140.1:0-13546 GCA_031395565.1 Acidobacteriota bacterium
GCACGAATCACTTCTCGCTGGCGTTTACCTACGACTGCATCGCGTGGAGCCGCGATCGCTTCGGCTCAGGCGGCCTGCGCACGGGGCCAGTGCGGCTGCCGTACGACCAGCGCCCTGAGAAGTGGGTCTTCTGACACGTATATATACGGTGCTGGAATCGAGGGTTGGGGCGCTCTCAGGGGGCAGTTATCAGCGTTAAGCGGCAGGGTAGGGTGCGTTTATCGGCAGATCTGCCGCTTCACGGGGCGTTTATTCGGCAGTTTTCGGCCGTGTGCAGCGCACCATGCGGCATCGTTTCGCTCGATCGCTTTCGCTAAGTGGTTGAATTCGCGGGGAATGGCGGCGGAGTTGCTCCTCGGCCTGCCGCTTGAGCAACGATTTCGGGCCCAAAACGTGCCGCTTGTCTGCCGCTTGGGCGCCGCATGTGCGCTGTGATCGCCTGGTCGCGCCCCTAGAATGCCGCTCGTGGCGATGGTGTTCCGCATGTCGTTGATCCAGTGAAAGACGATATGCGATTTGTGTTCGCCTTTTCAGCTGTTGGCCTGGACCGGCGTGTGAACTTCGTTCTTGGGGGAGTAGATGCGAATCCGTGAGATCGATGTTCCAGAGGTATTCCAACGCCTCGTTCACGCCATATTGGTCGCGACGTTCGGCGACGAGATCGAAGTCGTCGACGACAGCGGCGGTGACGGCGGGCTTGATGCGTATCACCGCCCGACCGGCACGCTCTACGCGATCTACTGCCCCGAGAAGCGACCCGTTGACGGGGCGGCCTACGAACGAGAGATCAAGAGTGATCTGAAGAAAGCAACAACGCTGCGCGAGGAGAAAGGCTACGCGATCAACCGTTGGATATTTGTCACGCCAGAGGACCTCCGTGAGCCAATGCAGCGGATCGTGCGAGACCGCGCCGCCGAGACGCGGATGGAGGGGATCTGCTTTGGCGAGACGCATCTTCGCGATTTGTTTCTCCGGCACCAACACTTGCACGGACTTTTCCCGGACCTCATCAACCCGTCGATCGTGGAGCGATTGTCTGCGGTTGAGAGGGGGCTAATCGAACTGGCTCGAACTCGTGAACCGATGGACCAGCCCGGAACTGTTACCCAGAGAGCGGAGCGGCTGCTGCCCACCGGCCGGATCGTTGAACTCAGTCGACAACTTGAGAGTGGCGACAAACCGTCGATGAAAGAGCTGAACCGGATCCGGCTCGAGTCGAGCGACAGTGGTGAACAGCTCTGGGCCACACTCATCACGATCGACAACTTGAATCCAGCAACTGAGCCGGGAAGAACGCTGGCGCTTGTTGAGCAAGGGATCTCGCTCGCACAATCGCTCAACGAGCAGGGAATAGGGGCAAGCCTTCTCGCGAAAAAGGCATGGATCCTCTCGTTCCAGATGAGCGTCGAAGACATCGATATCTACTACACGATCGAGGCAGGAAATAGCATCGGCTTTCACACCATGTCCGACTCCGAGTTCTCGGGGACACAACGTCGAATTCAAGTAGCAGCTGAAGAGGCCGCAGCGACATTTCTTCAAGCTGAGAACCGTGCCCGCGAGACTCGCTGCTACGCTGACTTGGCAGTGATCTATCAGTTACACGCGAATGCCCTCGCACTTTTCTACCATTTTCATTCCCGAGTCCCGAAACTGGCAGCCCAAGCGCGGTCTGAAGTTGCCCGTATGCGCGACTACTACGAGACCTCACTTCGGATTGCGGCCGCGCTCGACGATGCGTTTCTTCTCGCACGTGGCTATCACAACTATGCGAACGACCTGCGGCTTATCAAGTCGTACGATGAAGCGACAAACATGGCAACCCGTGCTCAAGAAGTCGCAACCGCATCAGATATGAAAATGATGCAGCGCCGCGCGGCTGAGTTGATCAGCCGAATCGACCAGGACAAGGCTCGCGACCTCGCGCCCAGCGCGGAGCCAGATGAGGACGGTGGTTGCTAGGACGCGCCCGCTTCGTTCGCGAGACGGCTCGCGGTGAGACGCCGAGTTGTTTGTCGGAGTTCGAGCACGAGTTAGAAGCCGACGGTTCGGCTGGATTGCAGCGAACTGTCGGCGGAGATGCGCTGGCGCAGTCACATCGGAGAGCCTTCACACAGAAGTGCGGCGACTCATCCGCATGACTTGACCGATCGCAAGCAGTTTCCACTTTGCGGGAATCCACGCCAAGCGTAGCATCCCGATCAAGCAGGGTGGGGTAGGACCTAACCGACGAGGGGTGCACGACGATGCTACGAAAAGCATCCGGCGGTGTTTCGCGCGCGGAGTTCACGGAACTCGCGGAAGTCAGTTGGCGAGCGGGTGGACCTGGGTGTCGCTGCGACTTCTCAACTCACCATCTCGCCGATCTCAGTGTCGGACCTGAACACTGGACGGTCGCTTCATCGCTCCGTGTGTGCAGCCATTCCGCACACGTTGACGGGTGTCATCCTCAATCGCTGATCGATTCAGCCTCAATGACTGATTCAAGATGTGCAGTTGTCAAGTTCGCGCAACTCGCGTTGGCCACCAATCGCCGACCCGGACGCCGTTCTCAAGGGGCATTCGAGCGAGGGAGCCGCGGTTCGCTAGCCAATGGAGGGGGAAGATGAAACACAATTCCGTCGTCGTGTCCCACGCTAGTCACTCGCCATCTCACCAACTCCTGTCAACTAGTGCTTGGCGCCAAGGGGCACGATCGCGGGCGCGAATTTGCATGGTTCTCTTGGCGTTGGTGCCCGCCTCTGCAGCGCTCGCCGAGCCCCCCGGAGGTACAGAGCCACCTCCTGTATTCGCCTCGATTACCGATGCAGAACGGTACGATGCCCTCGCCAGAGTATCGACGGCGCCCGGAACACCAGACGGTTCTGTGTTCGCGGGGTTTGAAAACAACGAACTTGTCAATTCATATAACGGAAATCTAGTTGTCACGCATCCCAACGGTTCGTCGCTGCCTGTCGACGGAGAAAGACAGATCGCGCTCTCCCGCGTCTACAACAGCCTTCGGGTGATTGATGCGCAGATTCGAAACAGCGACGTCGTCACCGATACGAGGAAGAGCCTGTTGGTGGGAAAGAGTTGGGTAGGTTACGGCTGGATGATGCATCTCGGGCGTGTGTACCCCAAGGCCATGGCGCATCCACTCCAGTTTCTGTGCACTACAGGCTTGTTCTGCTACGACGAGCGCGAATGGGCCTTTGAAGAACCCAACGGTACGTCGCGGATGTTCGGGTACTCGTGGAGTGACATGTTCGGGAACAAGGACCCAGGTGGTCAGGATCATCCGATCCTCCGAGTCCGATACTTCAAGGAGCCCGGCGGCGAGTGCCATCGGCAGAGTCGCAAGCCGGCCTGGTGCTCTGAGCGGCCTGAAGCCCTGGAATGCGGTCAACTAGCTGACCAATGTTCGACGTCGCCGGACAACATCGGGCACTACGAGGTGTTGTTTGAGGATGGAACGTCCTATCGACTTGAACACCTGGTCCCGAAGGAATTAGGGCTGCGAAACTGGATCCGAAACTACGACCGAACGGGCTGGTATACGACGCAGATCGTCTATCGCACCGGAGCGATCGTAGACGTCAAGTATCACTATCGAGAGTGCGTCTTGACCGACCCTAGTCCTCAGACCTGTGATAACCGCTATCCTTTTCGGGAAGCCATCAAGGAGGTTTCCTCGCCAGCGCACCCGGGGTTGAGAATCTGGACCGAGGTCTGGAAGGACACCGACCCCGGCTTCGAACCGGGAACGCAAGGAATGCTGAGGAAGTTCAACTCGACAGGACCGCAGGGTCAGACGATCACGTATGAGTACCGCTACGTTGTAATGCAGGACGATCTCGGCGACGGGGTTGTAGATGTCCCGGTCCTGGCCGAAGTTCTTCTGCCCGAGATCGGTGGCAGTCCCGCGGGTTCTATCACGTACGGGTACGCGCCTGGATTCCCAGACTCGGAACTTGCTGATCAGGCACCCGGAAGCGGCCCGCTGCTCAACTCGATCACCTACCCTGTGGGGGGCAAGTCAACTTACACCTATGGAACTTGGAAGTGCGGTGTTAGTAAGACTTCCTGCGTCAGCCCGGAGGTGGACACTTGTCCCGCTGGCCAACGGCTGTGCCGCGGAGTGGTACGGCGCGAACTGTTCCCGGAGTCGAGCCAGAGTACAAAGGCCGTCTGGAAATGGAACCGGAAGTTTTATGCAGTGAAATGCGGTGTCGCTCCGACCGGTGTTGAGAATTACTTCCGAATGGTCTCCCCAGATGGTCGTGTAGAAGAGTCCGAAGTCGACTCGCATCCGTGCGGAATGGGGTCGCCCATGGCGCATGACGGCTGGTTTCGGAAGACGACAGTCTATGACGGCGATAGCACGAGCCAGGCACTACGTGTGACTGAGTCGGTGCACGACCCCGTGAACCCACTGTCCTTTCCCGGGTTCGATCAGCCCGCGACGCTGGTCAGTCAGTCGACAACGGCCTACATGGATGACACCAACTCGACCGACAGTTGTTTCGAGGGCGCGGGTAGTTCATCGCCGAAGACGGTGACTAACACCAGTCGTCTCCGTACCGCCTGGAGTCGATGGCTACTGAACTGGACGTCGGGCGACTACATGAGACGCGACGGCGGCGTCCCGATGAAGCGCATTTCCCATGTGGGCTGGGATGCACCCGCGACGATTCCTATTGCTCGGCTGGATCGGCATGTCTTTGACAAATACCAGGACGCCTTCGTCGAAGAGAGCACGGGTACCTGCACCAGCGGATGTTCGGACAGTCGATATGAGGTGAACTACGCGTTTGAGGGCGACAATCTGGGCGAATCTCCGACAGGGCTGCTGAAACGGGTTCGTATTGGACACGCGTGGCAGCCAGCGACCACTCGAACCGATCTTACGACGCCTACCTATGCGGCGAATGCGCCGGAGCAAGCCAGAGACGTTGTCTCCGAGTTGACCTACTACCCCGACGGCAATCTTCACTGGGTTCGTTCACTGGGAGGCGATGCCGCTCCTGGAGAAGCGCGACGTGAATATCGAGTCGAACTAAATTGGCAGGACGCGATGGCGACATCGGCGCGGATCGACGGTCTGCCGTTTGAGTCAACGCGAATCACACCGGATAAAGGGTTCGTATCTCAAACCATCGATGCGAACGGGCTTGTTACCAACTACTCGTACGACCCGCTTGGCCGCGTGACGCAATTTGATCCACCGGGCACCGTCGAGCAGTCGACACGAGTCGTGTATCCGGACCTCAAGACCCTGAGAACTATTCGTTCCTCGGGTACCGAGACCACGCATTTGCCGTCGGATCCCGAGCAGACCTTTGCTGAACTGAAATTCGACGGCCTAGGTCGAGTTATCGAGCGCTACAAGGCGATGCCCGATGGCTCGCTCGCCAAGCAGTTGGTCCGATACGACCAGTTTAGTCGTGAGGTGTTCGTCTCCGAGTGGATGCGCTCCAGTGACTGCTCAAGTCCTGGAGCAGATGCAACTTGGGATTCTGACGACGACCTCGACGCGGATGGCAACAACGACTACCGCATTTCAGGAATTCCGGTCTGTGATGGCAGGCCGTGGGGAACGACGACGTTCTACGGAGTCCCAAGCGCATCGTCCGCGGACGCAGGTAACCCGCTTCGCGCAACGCCTGATGGTCTCGGCCGATCCAGACGAGTCGTCCGCGCTGATGGAACGATGACCGACCTCCGCTACTGTGGGCCACATGCGGAAGAAACCGTTCACGGGGTCCGAGTTTCGATCGACGGTACCAATCAGAGTCGAGACGTCACCACAAGGTACTACCACGATGCACTCGGACGGCTGGTCGTCGTGGACACGACGCCGCTCGCTGGCGAACTCGGTGCCGCAGTCGGCGCTGACGCGATCTACGATTATGACGCGAGAGGAAAACTGACGAGCGCCGCGCTCTACCCGAGCAATACACTCACAGGGGATCCGGTCGAAGTCTGGCGGAGTGGACCGCGTCCGAGCGGAGGTCAGACGCGTGAATTCACCTACAACGCGCTAGGCCGCTTGATCGATAGCCGTCATCCCGAGAAGGGCTGGGAGAAGAACCGCCTCTACGACGTCTGGGGCAATCTTCTCGCTTGGCAAGACCAGCTTGGTCTGGAACGCGGCTACCACTTCAAGAACTCGTACGATGTTGCTGGCAGGCCGACGCGACAGGAGAAGCGCAGCGGCCAGCTCGCTGGCGAGTCGATGTCGGGATCCGGGGAGCATCTGGTTTACGCAGATTTATTCGACAGCACACTCAACTCGGGGTGGACTGAGGGGTGGTTCAAGAACAAGAGATTCAAGCAGTTCGGAGTTGATCCGTTACCAGAGCCCCAGAATGGTCAGTGGGGGCTGGTGCCAGCATCGTCGCTTGGATGTATTCCTGCGCCACCTGATGGCGGCGCTGGCAATGTCTTGTACTTTGGTTCGAGTTGCGGTTACAGCGGCGCGCTCGGTTCTCCAGAATCGATGCGCCGAAAACTGGTCGGCGTCGGCCGAGACGATACTATCTCACTGAAGCTCTTCCGCTCGACACGAGAGAGCAGCATCGCCGGAAGCGGTTCGAAGGATGAGGTCGCGATCTGGGTTCTGCCTGCCTCCAGTGGAGATGTAGACAGCGACGGTACGCCCGATGACGTCGACCTTGACCAGCGACGTGTGATTTATTCGGCGGCAGAAGCACAAGCTGTTTTCTCGAGATGGTATCGAACGCCCGCTATTCGACCGGCGGACTACTTCAGCAATTGGGGCAACGGTGAAACGCGAGACCTCTGGCTCTTCATCGTGTTCACGAAGGGCGACACCGAGGTCGCCAACCTCGGATCAGGAGTCGCCGTCGACGATCTATATGTTGGGAGGAAAGACGTCGAAGTGTTATCCGAACAGGTGTGGGACCAACCAGTCTGCTCGCTGGGCCTGGGCGGCGACGCTTGTTTAGACACGTCGGAGCCAGCCGATCGCGCCAATGATCGGGTTACTACGATTAGGTCCTACCAGGACGGTCAGAACGTTGCGACTAAGTACACTGTCTATCGCGGACTGAATGGTCGCGCTTCGGGCGTTCACGCTCAGATTGACTGGACGGGACTTGCACGCAGCACAGTCCCAACCGATTGGGCTGACCTTAACGCTCGAATGACGTACACAAACCGCGGACTCCCGCTTGAATTGGTAGCACCATCCGTGTCCGGCGTCACGGACCCACGGAGGTACACGAACAAGTACCGACGAGATCTCCTGGTCGGTATCGATCAGGTGTCATCCGGGCTCCAGTTTTTCAAGCCCGGGTCTGTCGGCGGAATTGAATACGACTCAGCGGCTCTGCCAACCAGACTTTTGTTCCAAAACGACACCATCCAGAGCGTTACCCGGGATACGATGCATCGTGTTCGTTCCATCGCCTCGACATGGTTTGGCGATGCCATCTCTTCGTTTGATCCTGGCAACTACGTTTATGACGGCGCCGGGAACATCATGTCAATCGGTGCACAGCAGTTCTCACACGATCAAGCCGGTCGACTGACGAACGCGTGGATGCTACCGAAGGCGAGTGACCCAACCGCGGCGGGACTGCACAAGATTAGTTATTCCTACGACGCCTTCGGGAACATCCTCTCGCAGACAATGCCGCAAGAAGCGGCGATTCCGCCACTTGGTTTCAACTTCACGCTGGACTACGACCCTGGCACAGAGAGCAATGGCCAGAGCAACAAGAACCGCATTGCATCCTCGGGATTTGCCTACGACTCGAATGGCAACTCGCTTCGATTCAAGGGGCAGCAACAGCAATCGGTGGCAGCGGTTTGGGACCCACAGAACCGGATGCGCGGGTTCATCGGCGGCGATCCTGAGAGCGGTGCCGCCATCGCGGAGCAATATGTCTACGATGCGAATGGGTACCGCATTATTCATCTCGACAAATCAGGCAGGCCGGTCCTTAGTATCCGCAATGACAAGGGAGATACACTCGCGGAATTCGTTGTCAATCCATCGAACTCGAATCCGCAGCTGAACAAGGACTTCATTTACGGGCTCGGCCAACTCGTGGTTGAACGGACCGTGGCTCTCATGCACCCGACGATGACAACAAACAGTGTTCTCAAGTCAGGCACCTCATACAACTTCATGCTCACCTCGGGCACAGGACACGCGTCCTATTCGGTTGATATCTCTGCGCCTTCGGGCTGGCGGCGCCAAGTAGTTGGGATACACCCCGACGGTACGGGTGTCTTCTCGATTCCAGAGGGCGAGCTCGCACCGAACGAAGCGAACTTCATTCGTGTCCGCATCGAATCGCCGACGCTGAGTCCTTACTCCCCACCGGTGACTCTCGCCTACAACCCTTCCATCACTCCGAGCACAGCAAACCAAATCAGAACCTTCAGTGTGAGTCGCAACGGAGGGAACGTCATTCTCCGTTGGGCGCTTGGCCAATCCAACGGCAAGGCTACGAAACTCTACTTTCGCCGCGCCGATGGAGCCGCGACCTATGTGCTGACGCCGCAGGCGCTACCCACGGCCGTGACTGAACTCACGCTGAATAGTCAGGCGCTTTCATCCCCGTGCGGTGTCTTCTATGGCACGCAGTTCAGCGTCGGGATCGAGACGGGAGGCAGTAGCGAAACTGACCTTGGATCGGAGCGCGGCGGTGAGCAGGGGACACAGGATGGATGCGGTACTCCTCAGCCGCCTGGGCCGCCGTCAACGATCGTGTTTACGAACGCATATCGACATCTTGATCACCTTGGCAGTTTGCGCATTGAAACGAGCGAAGGCGGATTGTCGTCGGCTCGGCTCGACTTCTACCCGTTTGGTCAAGAGTTTGCGACCAATCACGTCGGCGACATGGTTGGGATCAACCGTTTCGCTGGTGCG
This sequence comes from Acidobacteriota bacterium, assembly GCA_031395565.1. Taxonomy (GTDB): domain Bacteria; phylum Acidobacteriota; class Polarisedimenticolia; order J045; family J045; genus JANNUT01. Next base: position 8,888 of record JANNUT010000140.1, read on the forward strand.
GAGCGAGATGACGGAACAGGAAACGACTACATGCTGGCGAGGTACAACGGCCTAGGGATCTCGCGCTTCTTGAGCACCGACCCAGGCGACGACACCTACCTAGAAGCCTCCCAGAGCTGGAACAAGTACGCGTATGTCCGCAACAATCCTGTCAATGCGACGGACCCGCAGGGCCAGTGGGTTGAGACGGCGTTCGACGTGGCGATGGCGGTCGTGTCGATCAAGCAGGCCTGGGAAGCCCCGTCCTTAGCGAACGTCGCCGGTGCCGTGCTCGATATCGCGGCCGTAGTCATCCCTGTCGTTCCAGCAGTTGGGGGGCGAGCGATTGATGCAGCTCAAGCTGGCGCGAGAGTAGTCGACGCAGCCCAGACCGCGAACAAGGTGGAAAACGCAAGCGATGCCGGTCGCGCCGCGTCAGCCGCTGACGGTGCCAAGCCCTCCACGCTTTCGCCTGGGCCGAACGCAGGCGAGGGCGTTCCGGCAACAGGCCCTACGGCCACGAGGGGGGAGCGTAGCCAAGTCAATCAGCAAGGGGCTGAACAGGGTTGCCACACATGTGGGGCGAGCGAGCCCGGTACGCAGAGTGGGAACTGGGTCCCAGACCACCAGCCGGCGACCGCTCTCAACCCGGAAGGTGGCCCTCAGACACTTCAACCGCACTGCATCGATTGCAGCCGTAGGCAGGGCGGTGAAGTCAAGCAAGAGAAGGACAGGCAGAAAAAGCAATGAGCGAGGTCTCTAAGGTCAGCATCAAACGGGAGGAACAGCGCCTCGTCACGAGCGGTCTTCGTGCCATCGGCGAGCCGGAGATTGCTCTTCGACTCGCCGATGCTTCCCTCCTCGCGGAAGGAGAGTCGTTGCTCCACTGCCTTGCGGGCTATGTCCGCTCTGGCGAGCGTCGGCTACGAGACGGCGACACGGTCGCCTATGGTTACTGGCTTCTCAAGGTCCGAGGGACTCCAGGGGGGAATCTGGAGATTCTCGAGCGAAGCCCCAATGGCAGGGATTTCGATCCTGGCGCGACACTCACCCTCAGCTACTGGCGCGATCAACATCGGACTTGTACCCAGGCGGGTGTCGACTTTAAGCCTCCGAGACCCGACACACTCGTCGCGGTAGCACCGGGTGTGATGGACGGCGATCCAGTCGAGGGAGTTCGATATCCGTCGCCCGCCCACATGTCAGGATGGTGGTTTTTCACGGATCGCTACGACGGAGATATCAACAAGGTGAAGACGGAGCACCTATACCACGTGACAGCGGCGAGACCAGACCTGGCGGCTTTTCTGGCGTTGCCTCCGGGGTTTCGATTCAGTCAGAAGGCAGGCAGCAAGGTGTGGCTTGATCCGGTAGTAGCCGCAGAGCCTGCAGATTAGAGGAGGCTGCTGTCCCTTTTCTCTACGGAAAACCCTGTGCCTACCGAAAACCCCATCCAATCTGGAATGAACCCGTAACGTGAGCCCGTCGCCGACGAACGCTAACGAGCCTTCGCCCTCGGGTGGCGAACTTGCCGGCAGTGATCGTGATTCGCGAGTTCGCAAGAGTTCAATCGGTCCGTCGACATCGCGCGCAGGCACACCTCGAGCGTGGCTCACACCGTTGGGTCAGACGGAAGACCAACCTGATCAGGCGGCGCGGCGATATCGATGGTGCAGCCCGCCCACCATCGGAATTGCAACGATCTCATCGCTACTGCCTCTATCCGGCGCTCGCGAGTTCGGCGCATCGCCATCGAGGGCCGCATGCGGGCGCCAATCGTTGTAGTACTCGACGTACTTCTTCAGCACGCGCCGCAGGTGCGCTTCGCTCCAAACCAGCAGGTGATCGGTGCACTCTCGACGAATCGATCCGATCACGCGTTCGGTGTGGCCGTTCTGCCACGGCGATCGCGGCGCCGTCGGAACATCCTCGCTGCCGAGGTGTTCGATCCAACGTTGAAACTCGCCGGCCATGTAGAGCGGATCGCGAACATGAATCGGAAAGCACGGCGCGGCGTCGAAGGGAAACGCCCCGATCAACTTCTGCGCACACCAGCGAGCGGGTTGGCACGGTCGAGACGTTGACGTGCACGGCTTCTGCCGACCATCCGGCGGCGCTATCATCCGGCCGAAACTCGCGCGTGATCGACGCGGATGGGGTTCTGGCGATGGACAGGTGTGTCTGCTACGAGAAGGACACCAAGATCATCGACTATCTATTTGCGCTGCCGGCCAAAGAGGCTACTCGTGTTCCGGTAGCGATCGATGTTCCCGTTACGCCTCCGCCAGCGGCCAAGCCATGAGAGCGCCACTCGCGACGCTCCTGACCTCCGCCCTGGTCTGCGCAATACTCCTGCCATCGGCCTGTCGGTCCTCCGCGAAGGAGCACCTTGAATGTTTGCTGCCGGGTGCTGGCATGTGGATCGTCCATGTGGGAGAACCAATTCTCGGCCCGCTTCCCGACGATCCCCAATTTGAACCGACACGATCGGTCGAGGTCCTTGCACTCGACTCCCCATCTGCGGACTCAGTACGGATCGCAGATCTAAACGTCGACATTGGCCCTTCGGGTAATTCGGCGCTTTGGGCAGATGGCGTAACGGGGTACCGGTGTTCTCCGGCTGAGAAGGAAAAGGGCGGTCTGTACCGGTGTGTCATCGGATGGGCATTTCCGGCTAGGCCAAGTAAGTGGACCAGAGAGTTTGAACTGGGCTGCCAGGCAGGCGTACCTACAGTCAACGGACTCATCATGAGCCCTGCCGAGTTGGATCTCGCCAAGGAGATCCGTTCGGTATTCACAGATACCTACGCAACGACCCCGCGCCCTGGTGAAGTGCCGCAGATGAAGTGACTGGACCGTAGGCTGGTCAAGCCCGCACCTTACTTCGGGCAGATCGCGGAGGAGATACGGCACACCGCGCAAGGAAGCACACGGGAACAGACAGTTTTCAGAGTCTGTTAAGCACGATGAGCTCGAGTGACTTAGTGAGCGGAAATCTGGAAATCATGTACAAGCCTCAGAGCCTAGCGGCGCAATCTGTAAAATCCACGATAGTGGTCAAAGACAACGACGTGATCGCGGTGAAGAAATGACGACGCACATGAACACAGGCATATGGATTGGAGGCACGTCACATTGGAAGACAGCCCGCCAGTGTTTTCTGCGCCTCGCGCTAGTCGCTGCGGCGTGTTCTCTGGCATGTTCTAACGATAGCCAAAGGCCGGCGGAGAATCCCTCAGCGGACCATCCACCCAAGCGTGACCTTTCCTACCTCCCGCCGCTTCCGATCGATCCAGAAGTTGATCGGTTGTGGAAAGAGAACATCGCGGTGCTGGAGGCGGTGAGTGCCGACAGGGAATGGCGCCAGGGCGACTATGCGCGTGCGGTAGCTTTCCTTGAGGAGACGTCCGGCATCACGGCACATGATGACCGCGGCGGGTTTGGGATAAGGCTTCCGTTAAAGCGAGTTACAACCGAAGACCTTCCTAGATGGCGGGAGTGGTATCGCGCTAACGCACAGGTGCTCTACTTCGATACGAAGACGCAGTTGATCAGGATCAACCACGATGCCGTGCGAGTTCGGATCTGGACGGAGGGGGAGTAGTCGGGCGTTCAGCGGAAGTGGGTGCGCCAATCCGCGGTCCCTCCCTCCTGCCGAGAACCTCACCCAAACTGTCGTCGTCGTTTGAAACTCGTCTCGCTCGGGGAGCCAAGTCGTTGAGGTTCAAACAGACAATTGAAGTGGTGAAGGGGTGGGGCGGTTAGGCGGCGCCGTGGGCCGGCATGTGGCGGGGTTGTCGCGCCCTGGCCGAATTGGACGACAGTTCTAGAGAGCCAACCGGTCGCTGCTTGGTGATTGTGGCAATCGGGTTCTGGCTCTCTTGATCTCTAGGGGCTGAGAGAGGGCCGGCGAGAAGGCATCTGCTGGTCCTCGATTCCGCTTGTCCGGAACCCCTGACACTCCGCCCGGCGTCAGTTGCATACTGCGTTACGCATACCTCGCCGTTAGGGTCAGTTATCCAAACAAGCAAAGGCGTTTCTCTCCAACCAACGGCATGCACCTGGCGGCGCTGCGCACTGCAGCCGACGCCGGGGGCGCCGCAGCCACTATCGCTTGTTACGCGAACTCCACGAGGCCACCCGCGCCACACCCTTTTTGATCGCCTCATCGCTGGTCGCTTAGCTGAAGAGGAAGTGCTGGTTTCTGCGCGAATTCGTAGCGTCGCCTCAGGAACGGAGCCAGGCGTAGGTATTCACTTTTGTTGCGAGGTAGTTCGCGTTGAGCGTGGGACCGAGCAAGAGCAACGCGGTGATGCGGCGGATCACGTCGCGGAAGTGGTTGACTTCTTCGACGGTCAACGGGCGGCCGAGCAGGGTTTGTTCGCGATAGCTGAGCCACTTCTTGAGGACTTGGTAGCCGCCGCCGGTGGTCTATGTCGACCTTGATGACCCGTCAGAGAAGCAACTGAACCTGGCCTTGAATCGGATCTCTGGCAGCTGGGATGAGAAGCTGCTCGGCGAGCTGTTGGCTGACTTGGAAGCGGCGGGCGCAGATCTGGCACTGACTGGTTTCACGGAGCAAGAACTCGAGCAGCTCTTCAAGCAAGCGTCTGATCTTCCTTCCGATATCGATCAGGTCCCCGAACTCGTCGACGAGGCCATCACTCAGCCTGGTGACTT
>JANNUT010000141.1:0-8150 GCA_031395565.1 Acidobacteriota bacterium
CGCGGCCGCCCAGCACGTAAGAGGGGCGAACCAACAGCGGGTACCCAATGCGCGCGGCGATTTGTTTGGCCTCATCGAGACTTCTTGCTGTTCCCCATTCGGGTGCGCGCACATTCAGTTCGCGCAGCAGCGCCCCGAATCGTTGGCGATCCTCCGCCAGGTCGATCGAGTCCGGCGGCGTCCCGAGCACCTTCACGCCGCGTTCGGCCAACGGGATTGTCAAGCGCAGCGGCGTCTGTCCGCCGAACTGCACGATTACCCCTTCGGGTTTCTCTTTCTCGTAGATTTCCAGCACGTCTTCCAGGGTCAATGGCTCGAAGTAGAGGCGGTCCGAAATGTCGTAATCGGTGCTCACCGTTTCGGGATTGCAGTTGACCATGATCGACTCGACGCCTTCTTCGCGAAGTGCGAACGAGGCGTGGCAGCAGCAGTAGTCGAACTCGATTCCCTGCCCGATGCGGTTGGGGCCCGATCCCAGGATCATGACCTTGCGGTTGTCAGTCGGCCTGGCCTCACATTCTTCCTCGTAGGTCGAGTAGAGGTAGGGAGTCTGCGCCTCGAACTCGGCGGCGCAGGTGTCGACTCGCTTGTAGACCGGGCGCAATCCAATCGCGTGCCGGCGCTCACGAACCTCGTCCTCACTGGCGTGCAACACATTGGCTAGCTGTCGATCGCTGAAGCCGTGGCGTTTGGCATCGCGCAGCAGCTCGTCGGGCACGTCGGGCAGCGTGAACGCGCGCAGCTTGCCTTCGACACCCGTAATCGTGGCCAGTTGCTCGATGAACCACGGATCGACGCCGGTCTTGGTGGCGATGCGATCGATCCCCCAACCCGCCAGCAACGCGTGGCGGATGTAGTGCAGCCGTTGCCAGTTGGGTGTTGCCAAACGATCGGCGAGCCGATGCGGATCGACGACCTGCACACCATCGGCACCAAAGCCGTAATTGCCGGTTTCCAGGCTGCGCATCGCCTTTTGAAGCGACTCGGTAAACACGCGGCCGATCGCCATCGACTCGCCGACCGACTTCATTTGCGTCCCCAAATCGGGAGCCGTCGAGGGGAACTTCTCGAAGGCCCAGCGCGGAATTTTGGTGACGACGTAGTCGATCGAGGGTTCGAAGCTGGCGGGTGTGACCTTGGTGATGTCGTTTTGAATCTCGTCGAGCGTGTAGCCGATCGCCAGTTTGGCAGCCAGCCGCGCGATCGGGAACCCCGTGGCCTTGGAGGCCAGTGCGGAAGATCGCGACACGCGCGGATTCATTTCAATCACCGACAACCGCCCGCTGCGCGGATCGACCGCGAACTGCACGTTGGACCCGCCGGTCTCGATGCCGACCGCGCGCATGATCTTGAGCGCCGCATCGCGCATCCGCTGGTACTCGCGATCGGTCAACGTTTGCGCCGGGGCTACAGTCACCGAGTCGCCCGTGTGCACGCCCATGGCGTCGAAATTCTCGATGCTGCAGACAATCACGACGTTGTCGTTGTGGTCGCGCATTACCTCCAGCTCGTATTCTTTCCAGCCGACAATCGACTCTTCGATCAAGACCTGGTGGATCGGCGACAGGTCCAGCCCCGACGACGCGATGAGTTTGAATTCCTCGGCATTCCAGGCGATTCCACCACCGGTGCCGCCGAGTGTGTACGAAGGTCGAATCACCAGCGGGAAGCCGATCTGATCGCGCAGCGCTTCAGCTTCCGCCCAGTTGGTGGCGAAGCCTCCGGAGGGCATCTCCAAACCGCACCCCAAAACGACCTCGCGAAACCTCTCGCGGTTTTCGCAAACTTCCACAGCCTCGACCGAAACCCCGATCAGGCGGCAGCCGAGACGTTCGAGCACGCCGTGTTGCGATAGTTCCACCGCTAGATTCAGTGCGGTCTGCCCTCCCACCGAGGGCAACAGCGAATCGGGACGCTCGCGTTCGATGATTCGCTCGACCGTTTCCCAGGTCAACGGTTCGACGTAGGTCCGATCGGCGACACCGGGATCGGTCATGATCGTGGCCGGGTTGGAGTTGACGAGGACGGTTTCGATCCCTTCCTCGCGCAGTGCCTTCAGCGCTTGCGTACCCGAATAGTCGAACTCAGAGGCCTGACCGATAACGATCGGGCCCGAACCAATCACGAGCACTTTCTTGATGTCGTCCCGACGCGGCATTCCGGTTTCCTCGTTGCGACGAAAACACTCAGGTAAGACAACTCACACGTGTGACAAAAAAAACGCCGCCCATGAGCGGCGGCGTTCTTGATGAATGCGCTTTCGCGCCGGTCACTCCCCGGCCTTTTCCTCGGCCGCGGCGGACTTCTTTCGGCCGCGACCGGCAACACGCTGCGCCAACCCTGCCAACCCGCCCTTCTTCTTCTCAGGCTCGGTGGTGGGAGCGGCGACCTTCTTTTCCTTGCGCACTACCAACTCGAGGATCGCCATCTCGGCAGCGTCGCCGCGACGCGTCTCAGTTCGCATGATGCGCGTATAACCACCCGGCCGGCCGGAGAAACGTGGCGCGACTTCGTTGAACAGCCGCTTGAGCACGTCCTCTCGATTCTTCGGATCGGAAGACAACTTGTAGTTACTGAGTTTCGGTGCGATTTGACGGCGGTTGTGAACCGAGTCCTCTCGCGCCGTGGTGATCAGTTTCTCGACGTACGAGCGCAACTCTTTGGCCTTCTCGACCGTGGTTTCGATGCGCTCGTGAACGATCAACTGGCTGGCCAGATTGCGCAGGGTCGCCAGACGGTGTTCTGTCGTACGGCCAAGCTTCCGGTGTGCCCAACGGTGTCGCATGGTGGTTTCCTCAAGCGCGAGCTGCGCCCGGACGCCCACTGAGGCGCATCCCAAGCGACAGCTTCATGTCCGCCAGCAGCTCTTTGATCTCGTTGAGCGACTTGCGGCCGAAGTTCTTGGTCTTCAAGAGTTCGGACTCGGTCTTCTGCACCAAGTCGCGCACCGTTTCGATGCCAGCGTTCTTGAGACAGTTGTACGAGCGAACCGACAACTCGAGCTCGTCGATCGAGCGGTCGAGGTACTCGCGGATCTTGTCGTCTTCGGCGGTGATGACTTCCGCCTCTTCTTCAAGCCGCTCTTCAAAGTTGATGTAGATCGCGAGGTGATCCTTGAGCAGTTTAGCCGCCTTGGCAACCGCTTCTTGCGGACTGATCGAGCCCTCGGTCCAAACCTCCAGGGTGAGCTTGTCGTAGTCGGTCGAGCGGCCCACGCGAGCTGGATCGACGGTGAAGTTGACGCGGCGCACGGGCGAGTGGACTGAGTCGATCGGGATGTACCCGAGCGCCAGGTCATCGTCCATGTTGCCGTCGGCGGGAACGTAACCGCGACCCGGCTTGAGCCGCAGTTGTACGTCCAAAGATCCTTCATCCGAGAGCGTCGCGATCGGCAGCGACGGATCGAGGATTTGGACGTTCGCGTTGACTTCGATATCGCCAGCGGTGACAACCTTCGGCCCTTTGGCCACGAGACGAACTGTCTCGGTGCGAGGGATGTGCAGCTTCACCGGAATGCGTTTGAGGTTGAGAATGATGTCGGTGACGTCCTCGATCACGCCCGATACCGACGAAAACTCATGCAAAACGCCCTCGATCTTGACCGCCGTGATGGCCGAGCCTTCGATCGAAGAAAGCAGAATGCGGCGCAGAGCGTTGCCAACGGTCGTGCCAAAGCCGCGTTCGTAGGGCTGGGCCGTGAACTTGCCGTAGGTCTGCGACAAGCTCGACGTTTCGACCTCGAGGTACTTCGGCTTCTGGAACCCTTTCTCGCTCATCTCGTCTCCGTGTGGGGCATCGGCCCCGTTGCCACCCAGGCAGTGGTGTAAGCCATCCACCGCTTCGTCACTTCGAGTAGAGCTCGACGATCAACGACTCCTGAATCGGGAGCTGAATCTCTTCGCGGCGCGGCAGGCCCAGCACCGAACCCTGGAACTGCAGAGGGGTCAGCGAGAGCCAGCTTGGGATGCCACGTCCCTGGGCGGTGTCGAGGTTGCTCTGGATCAACGTGTTCTTACGCGACCCTTCCTTGAGCGTCACCGCATCACCTTTCACAACTTGAAACGAAGGGATGTCCACCTTGCGTCCGTTGACTAGGAAATGTCCGTGATTCACCAGTTGGCGTGCTTGCGACCGTGAGGCCGCAAAACCGAGCCGGTAAACCACGTTGTCGAGACGACGTTCCAAAAGCGCCAACATGTTCTCGCCGGTCACGCCCTTCATGCGCGAAGCACGTTGGAAGTACAAACGGAACTGGCGCTCGAGCACACCGTAGATGCGCTTGACCTTTTGCTTCTCGCGCAGTTGCAGGCCGTAACCTTGAATCTTGATGCGGCGTTTACCGTGCTGGCCTGGCGGGAACGGGCGCTTCTTGACCGCGCACTTGTCCTTGAAGCAGCGCTCGCCTTTGAGGAACAACTGCATTCCCTCTCGGCGGCAGAGACGGCATACGGCTTCGGTATAACGAGCCATGAGTCTGCCTCCTTAAACGCGTCGCCGCTTGGAGGGGCGGCAACCGTTGTGGGGAATGGGTGTGACGTCCTTGATCGACCGAACCTCGAGACCGGCGGCGGCGAGTGCGCGAATCGACGACTCGCGTCCAGCGCCGGGGCCCATCACGCGCACGTCGACGCTCTTGACCCCGTGCTCCTTGGCGGCTTGGACCGCGTTGGTCGAGGCCATTTGAGCGGCGAACGGCGTGCCCTTGCGCGAACCCTTGAAACCGGAGCGTCCTGCGCTAGACCACGACAGCACGTTCCCGACTTGGTCGGTAATGCTCACGATGGTGTTGTTGAAGGTGGCGTGAATGTGCGCGACGCCATGCGGCACACTCCGCTTTTCCTTGCGGCGCACTTTGACCTTTGCACCGGCTGCGGCTTTGGCCATTCGTTTCGATCCTACGCGGCGCGTGTTTCGCCGCTGGTTAGAGGTGATGGGTGAGATCACCTGGGCGAGCGTCCTCGCCCTCGTTACCCCGCAACCTTTCGGCCTAGGGGGCAAAGCGGGTCAAGCAGCCCTACTTCTTGACCTTCTTCTTGCCGGCCACGGCAATACGCGGCCCCTTCTTGGTGCGTGCGTTGGTGTGCGTCCGTTGTCCACGCACCGGCAAGCCGACACGATGACGCACGCCGCGATAGCAGCCGATTTCGATCAGCCGCTTGATGTCCATCTGGATGTTCTTGCGAAGATCGCCTTCGACCCGGCCTTCATCCGTAATGATTTGGCGGATGCGGCGCACTTGGTCTTCGGTCAGGTCCTTGACGCGGACCGACTCAGGCACCTCGGCTGCGCCTAGGATCTTGGAAGAGCGAGATTGGCCGATTCCGTAGATATACGTCAGGGCCACATCAACCCGCTTGTTGAGCGGAAGGTCTATACCGGCAATACGTGCCATGGTCCGTCGTCCTCTCTAGCCCTGGCGCTGCTTGTGCTTGGGGTTTTCACAGATGACGCGCAGCACGCCTTGGCGCTTCACCATCTTGCACTTCTCGCACATCTTCTTGACCGAGGCCCTGACTTTCATTGCTGACTCCGCTTCATCGTTCGCTGGATCGCAACACTGATTACTTGTATCGATAAACGATTCGGCCCCGAGTGAGATCGTACGGCGACAACTCGATCAGGACTTTGTCCCCAGGCAGGATGCGGATGAAGTTCTTGCGCATGCGGCCTGAGATGTGGGCGAGGACCTTGTGACCATTGTCGAGCACTACCCGGAACATCGCGTTGGGCAGGGTTTCTTCAACGATCGCCTCGACCTGAATCGCTTCTTCTTTCGCCAAGAGTGCAACCTTTCTATGAACCGACCGGGCCGCCGAGGATTCGGGGGCCATCGGCCGTCGCTACCACCACCAACTCCCAGTGCGCGGCCCGTGAACCGTCCCGCGTCACCGCCGTTCCATCTTCGAGCACCTTCACTGCCGGCGAGCCGGCGGTGATCATCGGCTCGATTGCCAAGACCACCCCTTCTTGAAGCTTGGGGCCTTGTCCTGGCCGGCCGTAATTGGGTACCTGCGGGTCTTCGTGGAGCCGCGTCCCAATTCCGTGTCCGACAAACTCTCTTACCACCCCGAAGCCGGCCGCTCGCGCGTGTGTTTCTACGGCGTGGCCGATATCGGAGAGGTGTTTCCCGGGGCGCACCTCTTGCACCGCCTTCATGAGGCTTTCCCGGGTCACCAGCGAAAGCCGCTGGTCTTCGCTGCGAACCGGCGGCACACCGACCGTCACCGCCGAATCGCCGTAGTACCCGTCGAGCAAGACCCCGAAGTCGAGGCTGACGAGGTCTCCCTCGCATAACAGCCGAGCACCCGGAATCCCGTGCACGATCTCTTCGTTCACAGACACGCACAAGCTGGCTGGATAGCCCATGTACCCCTTGAAAGCAGGCTGGCCCCCCAACTCACGTGTGCGCCGCTCGGCGTGTTCGTCCAACTGCGCCGTCGAAAGGCCGGGCTCGACCATCGCTTCGAGTTCGGCCAACACCGTGCGAACCAACCGACAAGCGCTGTCGATCTTTTCTATCTCTTCCGGACCGCGGCGGGTCACGCTTAGGCCCCCGCGCGTTCGAGAACGTGTGCAATCCGGCTGAAAACCTCGTCGATGGTACCGGTTCCGTCGATTTCCGCCAAGATCCCTTGGCGGCGATAAACGTCGGCGACCGGTGCCGTCTGCTGTCGGTAGACCACGAGCCGCTCCCGAATCACCGATTCGTTGTCATCGGCCCGGACCGCGCCGCTATCCCCGGCCGTGGCCCGGCTCAAGAGCCGCGACACCGTCACCTTCTCGGGAATTTCCAAACTGATCACCCGGTCGAGCTTGCGTCCCAAATCGTTCAGCGCCCGATCCAGGATCTCGATCTGCGTCACGGTGCGTGGAAACCCGTCGAGCAAAAACCCCTTGGCCATATCGGCGGTACGCAACCGGGCTCCGACCACCTCGCCCACCAACGCATCGCTTACCAAGTGGCCCCGTTCCAATATCTCCTTGACCTGATGACCCAATTCAGTTCCGCTCTGGACCGCCGAGCGAAGCATGTCGCCGGTGCTGACATGTGGAATGCCCCACGCGGCGCTGATGCGCTTGGCCTGAGTCCCTTTTCCCGCCCCGGGCGGTCCGAACAGCACCAGGTTCATGGTCAGCCGCGTCGCCCCTTGATCCGGGTGCCCTTGAGGAACCCATCGTAGTGGCGCATCACCATTTGGCTCTCGATCTGCTGCACCGTGTCCATCGCGACACCGACCACGATCAAGAGCGACGTACCTCCGAAGTAGAAGGTGGCGCCGAGACCGTTCTTCACGAAACCAGGCAAGATCGCGTCGAAGAACTGACCGACCGCAACCGGCTCCAGTTGGTGCAGCGGGAACCCTCGAATCAGGAAGTTCGGCAACAACCAGATCAATCCCAGGTAGACCGCGCCCGCGAACGTCAACCGCGTCAGCACGTTGTCGATGTACTCACCCGTCTGCTTGCCGGGCCGCACCCCAGGGATAAATCCGCCCACGCGCTTCATGTTCTCGGCGGTGTCTTGGGGGTTGAAAATGATCGAGGTGTAGAAGAAGCAGAAGAACAAGATCATGCCGACAACCAACAGGTCGTAAAACGGCATGCCGTAAGCGATCTGTCGATTGACCGCAGCGAAGAAACTCGACTGGGTCTTGTCGTAGGCGAACTGAATCAGGACGTGCGGCAGTGCCAACAGCGATGTCGCGAAGATCACGGGCATGACGCCCGCCGTATTGACACGCAACGGCAAGAAGTTGGTTTGACCGCGGGTGACCCGCCGCCCGACCACGCGAGAAGCGTATTGGATGGGAATTCGCCGTTGGGCCCGCTCGACGAAGACCACGGCCGCGATCGTGAAGATCACGATTGCCAAGATGGCGAACAACTGTATCAAGCCGGGCCCCGACTCGGAACCACTGAGTTGATCGCGAACGATCCCTAGCAAAGCGTGGGGCAAACCGGCCACGATGCCGGCAAAGATGATGAGCGAGATGCCGTTCCCGATGCCGCGTTCGGTGATTTGCTCACCGAGCCACATCACGAAGGCTGTCCCGCACGTGAGTGTGATGATGGTGGTGAAATAGAACCCGAATCCGGGGTTGATCACGATCGGCTCGGAAGCGCTCAGCCGCTGCGCAAAGACGCAAATC
>JANNUT010000142.1:0-1131 GCA_031395565.1 Acidobacteriota bacterium
CCCCCACCGCCCTCTTCAACCCCCACGCCGACGCCCGCTCCCGCACCACCGCCATGGCCGATAGTCACAATAAACCGGGGGGGGAGTGGCCCCGGCGACCGTCGTGACGCCCCGATCCGCTCGTCAGCGAGCCGTCGTGCCCCCCCCGATCCGCTCGCCAGCGGGCCGCCGCGAGGCCTCCCGGGCCGTGCGGCGGGCGTCCGTGCCCGTCGGGCCGCCGGGATCCGTCGGGAACCCGACCTTCGAGTACCGATAGGATGTGCCTGCTCACCCGGTGAAACGTGGCGAGCGCTGCCCATTCCTCACGGTGCTGTCGGGATGTATGATTTCTCGGCGCAGTCGCCCGTTGCTGCGAGAGCCACCCACGCGGGGGACGATGCCACGCTGCCCAACGCATCCTGAGACGACGCTAGAGCCGAAGAAGAAGGGCTGGTACTGCGAGGACTGCGATCGCGCCGTCATCGGCTACGACCAGCATCCTCGCGACGCCGCGCCGTCGGCGGCCATCGCTACTGCGCACGCGGCCGATGCGCAGCTCGACGTCATCCCGTTCCCGGTCGCGTATCCGCTGGCTTTCGCGCGCGACATGGGGCTCTCCGCTGGGGACCGGGTCACGAACCTGGTGTTCACCGCCTATCAGGCCATGCGGACGACTGCGCTCGTACTGCCCGCGGATTACCTCGCCTGCGACACAGTGTGTCGCGAGCTGGCGGGCCCGGTACGCGGGCTGCGACTGCCGCACTGGAACGAGTGGTCCACGCTCGCCGACAAGCTGAGTCTGTTCTGGCAGGATAGCCTGGGGGACAAGCCATCGCGGCAGAGCTTCGTACCCGCCCTCGTCGACGGGTGGAGCCAGGTCGACCTGGTGCGGCGGGGCGCCACGCTCGACATGCGTTGGCAGGCCCTGCTCGCAGGCCTGGGCGGGCTGAGCGGCGGCCCTGCCAAGAGCGCCAACGACGCGATCCAGAAGCTTCGCAACGACCGCGCCCACCGCATGGAGACCAAGACACCGGACACGCGCGCGGACGACGCCGCGCTGGAGCGCCTCGGGCCTCTCGTCGAAGAGGTGGTGCGCACACTCTTCCCGCCGGGCGGGTTCGCTCTGTGGCGGCGTGTGCCTGGGGAGGGGCC
>JANNUT010000143.1:0-5303 GCA_031395565.1 Acidobacteriota bacterium
AACCCCCATCCGCTATATTTCGCGTACGGTATACGTACTACGTATTACGGTGCCGGTATACCGAATAGGACCGGGGTTCTTTCACGGTCATCTTTGCCTTATACCCCTTACGTTTTCGGTATACCGTCCCCGAAATACCTATTCCGTATACCGTCCCCGAATTATCGCGAATGGGGGTTAGGTGACCACCATGATGCAGGCGTTGTAGACGGTCTTGAAGGGAGCGGTGGCGGCGAAGGCGAGGACGGCGGCGTCGAAGCTGCCGTCTTGCAGGAACACCGCCTCGATGCCGCACTCGGCTGCCTCTCGAAGCACCGCGAGGGTTACGACTGGCAGCGTCACGATGTCGACGACATCAACGGGCTTGGGGACATCGCGCAGCGACGGGTACGCAGTCAATCCCGCGATCTGCGGCTCGCGCGGGTTGACCGGCAGCACGGTGAACCCCTTCCCCATCAAATTTCGAACGATGATGTTGCCGTACTTCTCGGGGTTGTTGCTGGCGCCAACCACAGCAATGCGCGTCTCGCTGGTCCGCTGCTTGAGCCGATCGAGTACCTCGTGTGGATGAGGATTTGGGTGTGTCATGGCCGTTCTCCTTGGCACTTCGAGTGTCCCGTCATTATTCCGCTCCCCCTGGGCTCGCTCCAGCCAAACGCATAAGTGGGCCAGCGGCCTCTTGCACCTGTTCAGCTTGACCGAATTTCTCCAAGGCTGGTTCGAATCGTCCAGCGCATTCGGTCACCGCTCTCAGTTCTTCACCTTGCATCGATTGGTTGCGGCTGTACGCCGCGGCTCTCCTGCATTTCTGCTTCTCCAGCTTGTGCCTTGGGCGTAGAGTTCGTCGGTCCGGGCGGAGGGGCTCGGCCAATGGGCAAGGTTTGCCTCAAACACGGGGGGTTTCATGCTGCGTCGTCGCGTCGTCGTCTTCTTGCTTAGCTCGGTTCTGATCCTCGGTCTCTCTCTCAGCGTTCTCGCCCAAGACACCGGAGCAAAATTCACAGGTGAGCTGCCGCAAGTTCTCGAGCGCGCCACCGACTCGGAGTTCATCCCGGTCAGCATCGTTTTGAAAGATCAGCTGACAGGACCGGCGCTCACGACACAAGGCAAATCCGCCGCCAACCGCGACGAACGCCGCACGCTGATCCTCTCCGCGCTGCAATCGCATGCAGCGCGCACGCAAGCGCGGTTGCGCGCGCAGCTCCAAGCGCTGACGGCGCGCGGCATGGCGCGACGCGTACGCCCGCTTTGGATCGGCAACGTGATTGGTGCCGATCTCACCAAGTCCGAGATCATGCGCTTGGCGCAGTTCTCCGAAGTCGATCACATCAACTACAACCCCAAGCGCGATGTCTTCTTGGGCGCTGAGTCGAGTTCCACTCCGGCTCCACTCCCGGCTGCGCGCAGCGCCGCCGCTCGTGCCTACCTGCGTCCTGAGACGCTCGCGCCGGCCGCCTTTGGCAACGACGAAATCGAGTGCGGCGTGCAGCAGATGCAAGCGCCACGCGTCTGGAACGAACTCGGCAATACCGGCAACGGCGCGATCATTGCGGTGATCGACACGGGTGTTTGCTGGACCCACACCGACATCGCAAACCAAATCTGGGTCAACCCGGGCGAAGACCTCAACAACAACGGTGTGGTGATGGATCCGGCCGACGTGAATGGCGTCGACAACGATGGCAACGGCTTTGTCGACGACCTCATCGGTTGGGACTTCGACAACGGCGATCGCGAACCGAACGACGACAACTCGCACGGCTCTCACTGCGCTGGAACGGTTGCGGGTGACGGCACGGGGGGCACGCAAACCGGTATGGCGCCGGACGCCAAGGTGATGGCGGTCAAGGTCGGCGTCCAATTCAGCGATGAAGTCGATGTCTGGAACGCGATGCAGTACGCCGCCGCCAACGGCGCGCATGCGATCTCGATGAGTCTCGGCTGGCCGCACAACCAAAACCCGGATCGCCCCACGTGGCGTACCAATTGCGAGAACACCATTGACGCAGGGACCGCAATGGTGATCGCCGCCGGCAATGAAGGCTCGGGAGCGGAGCCCGACAATGTCCGCACACCTGGCGACGTACCACGTGTCATTACAGTCGGCGCGGTGGACTGCAACGACAATATCGCTGGCTTCTCCAGCCGCGGCCCGATCACATGGCAAGGCATAGCGCCCTACAACGATCACCCCTTCCCGCCCGGCTTGATCAAACCCGACGTGAGCGCACCGGGCGTCGACACCAAGAGCAACGATGTTTGCACCGGTTACAGCTTCAAATCGGGGACGTCGATGGCGACACCGCATGTGGCCGGCGCGGTCGCCTTGATGGTGTCCGCGAATCCAGGTTTCACGCCCGACGACATCAAGCAGGTGCTGGAAGAAACGTCGGTCGACCTTGGCTCGCCAGGCAAAGACAACGAGTACGGCACGGGCCGTGTCGATGTCTACGAGGCCGTGCTCAACAGTGCCTCGCCCAACGGCCGCCTCAACCTCAAAGAAACCCTCTCCTCGTGCAGCGCCACACTCAACCTCGCGCTGACCGACAGCGATCTGCGCGGCGCACTGACCGTCGTCGTGAAGGTCGCGTCCAACACCGAACCCGGCGGTGAAAACATCGCCCTCACCGAAACAGGCACCAACTCCGGCAGCTTCAAAGGAACGTTCTCCGTCGCTGGCGGCCCAGCCGCCGCGGATGGTGTGGTGCAGGTCTCGGCCGGCGACACCGTCACCGCGACCTATGTCGACGCCAACGATGGCCAAGGCGGCACCAACGTCACCAAGACCGACACACTCGCGGTCGACTGCACCGCGCCTGTGATCGTCAACGTCCGCACCACCGACGCCACACTCACGTCGGCGACAGTGCGTTGGAGCACCAACGAAAGCTCCGACAGCCGCGTCGATTACGGCGCCACCACCCCGCCCTCGTCGCAGACCAGCAGCGGCGCGATGGTCACTGACCACGCGGTCTCGCTCAGCGGACTCACCTCGTGCACCGTTTACTACTACAGCGTGCACAGCGCCGATCTGCCGAAGAACGGCATCACCGATAACAACGCCGGCCTTTACTATCACTTTGAAACGCTCGGTGACTTCGGCCAAGGGCCGCAGAGTTGTCACGGCGGCAAGGTCACGATCGACAACGACTTCTACGCCTGCAGCACCAACCTGGGCTTCCGCGTTTCCGACCTCGATCTGAATCGCAATCCGAATGCGATCGATACCGCGGTGTTGCGCGTCACCTCGAGCAGTGAAACGACGCCAGAGTTGGTGACCGTCACCGAAACCGGTATCAACTCCAGCCGCTTCACCGGCACCCTCCAAACCACGCCCAACGCACCGGCCGCCGATGGCACACTCTCGGTCAAGCATGGCGACACCATTACCGTCACCTACCTCGATAGCGACGACGGCACCGGCGCTGCCGGCGTTTCATTCGACGTCGCCACGGCCGACTGCGGCGGTCCGGGCATTTCCAATCTGCGCGTCGATTCCAGCACTCTCACCGATCAACGCGCGTCGATCCGCTGGACCACCAGCGAGCTATCCGATTCCGTCTTGGAGTGGGGCACCAGCCCGGCGTTGGGGAACACGCTCAGCGTCAGCGGGCTCGTCACCGATCACAGCGTGCTGCTCAATCGTTTTGACACCTGCAACACGCTGTACTTCCGCATCAAAAGCACCGACGCGTACGGCAACCTCGCCGTGGGCGACAACCACGGCACGCCGCTCAGTTTCCGGGCCAACCAAATCCCAGGGTTGTACTACCGCGAGAACTTCGAAACCGGCGCAACCAACTGGACGCGCCAAGGCGAGTGGCAAGTCGATGCACCGCAAGCCCAGGGCAACATCGACCCAGCCTTCGCCTACAACAACACCAAGGTTCTGGGACACGACCTCACCGGCTTGGGCGCCAACGTGGGCAACTACGAGCCGAACATCAACAATCAAGCGGCACGTACCCCAACACTCAACGCTAGCTCGTGGGTGAACACCAAGTTGCTGTTCTATCGCAAGCTGAACGTCGAGTTGAATGACGACGCGTCGCTGTGGATCTTCACGCCGCAGGGCTTGCCGGTTTATCGCAGCCTGACAACCACGGTGGCCGATCCCGATTGGACGCTACAAACCTTCGATCTCACGACCGCCGCCGACGGCAAGGCGGCCGTGTACTTCGAGTTCCGGCAGAAGAGCAACGCCACCGATCAGCGGGGCGGATGGAATGTCGACGACTTCATCCTCAAAGACGGCAGCAAACCCGATTACGGACCGTGTGGTGGCTGCGGCAGCCCACCGTCCTTCGCTGGCGCCAACAGCGCCATCGATAACAACGCGTGTGCGGCCAACGGCGTCACCGTCGACTGGAGCGCAGCGGTGAGTTGGGGGACCGGCGGCAGCGGGAGTTACTCCATCTATCGCAGCACCACATCGGGATTTGTACCCAGCAACTCGAATCGTGTCGGCACCGGTGTCTCCGGCACGTCGTTCAACGACGTCAGCGCACCGGGCGGCACGCTGTACTACGTCGTGCGCGCCGAGAACGACGAAACCTGCGGCGGCGGACCGAAGAATGGCGGCGCCGTCGAAACCAACACCGTGCAGGTCGCTACCAACGACACCTCGACACGGCCGGTACCGGGTGAAGCGAGCGCACTCAACGTCACGCTGGTGGGCAAGGCCCATGTGCGGCTGGCTTGGAGCCCGGCCTCCAACGCCACCAGCCATAACGTTTATCGCTCTCCCAACGGCACGCCGGGAAGCTTCGTGGCGCTGGGCAGCACCGCTGGCAACAGTTACGAAGATCTCAATCAGGGCTCCAACGCAAACGCCTTCTTCTATCTGGTCAAGGGTGCGAACCCTTGTGGCCAGGAGGGACCGTGATCTCGATGAAACGCTGCCTCACTCTGTGTCTTGTTTTTGCCTTTGCCGGCGCTGCATGGGCGCTCACCGATCGCCGTGAGCCTTCGCGTTTCGATACCAAGGTCATCGCCGACCCATCAGCCGGGCTCGCGGTTGCCGCCATCGATGTCCGCAGCTTGCCGCAGGGCGACTTGCTGCGCAGCGGCTGGCAGAGTTTCTCGACGCAGAACGGTGGTTGGGATGCGTATGTCGACCAACGCACAGGCCTCCCGACGCTGGCCAGCGGACACGGTATCGAGTGGTTTTCCGGCCCCGGCAACACGCTCGCGCCAGGCAACGCACCGAGCATCGAGCAGTTGGAAGCGCTCGCACGTCAATTCATCGAGTCGCACGCGCTGCTGTTGGGCAATGGGCGCGCCGAACTGGTGCTCGATCGGGC
>JANNUT010000144.1:0-20964 GCA_031395565.1 Acidobacteriota bacterium
GGAAAGACCGCGCACGGTGGCGTACTTACCATCGGCGACTGACACCCCCACCACCAACTTCACCGCACCGGCCACGTCACCGGCCCCCGCCTTGCTAATCAAGTCGGCCGAAATCGCGTCCTGTACGGTGAGCGCCTCGGCGCGAATATCGAGCAGTCCGCTTTCGGCATTGGCGAACAGATCATCACCAATCACCACCAGCTCTTCCATATCGAATACTTCCGAAACCAAATCGACGCGCACGTCGGCGACTTGGCCGGGGACCACCACCACATCGGATTGGATCAGTCGCTCGAACCCATCCTTGGAAAACGCCAAGGTGTACGACCCTGCCGGCACACGCTGAAACAGAAAGTTCCCGTCGTTGCCGGTCATGGTGGCCAGGCCTGCTTCCAAGATGACCACGCGCGCTTGTGCCACCGGGACGGAGAAATCTTTGTCGTAGACACTTCCGCGCAACGACCCCGCACCCAACTCCTGAGCCTGCAGCTGAAACGTTGCGGGCACGAATGAAAGTAGTGCGACGGACAGAGCAGTACTGATGAGGCCGCGAAGTCTGATCACAGGCATCTCGATTTGGCCAGAGGTAGGTTGAAACCAAAGTGAGCGCGAGGGGCTCACATCACCACGGTGCCTTCAGGCCGGCGTAAAGTTTTTCCAGGTGCGCACGCAACGCTGGGCTCACCTCGAGGCCACTGCGTCCGAGCGAACGGCAGACCTGAACAATCGACAGGGCGCGCGGGCGCGCATTGACCAGGCTTTCTGCGGCGTTCAACGCCTGGTCGTACAGGCGTACGGCATCGGTCGATCTTCCCACCTGCTGCCAGCTACTCGCGATGTTGGCGTAAAGCGCCGCGCGCGAAAGATCCATGGCCTGTGGTACCAAGGGCTCCGCTCGAGTCAAGAGCTGCGCGGCACGCTCGCTATCACCCAACTTCGAAAAACCACGCGCCAGGTTGGCAAACAGTGCTGGCTTGGCGGCTTCGTTATCGGGGAGCGCCGCTACCAATACTTGCGCGGCGTCGAGCGTTTCTACGGCGCGGTCTTTCATTTCCAGATCACGATAAATACCGGCGATGGTCACCAGCGCTTCGACCTGCTTCCAACCGTCGATGTCGTTGGCCGAGCCTCGCGCTTTGTCAACCGCTTCCAACCGCTTGTCACGGGGAACGGACGCTCGACGTGCCAGGTCAATCAACGCGGCGGTGCGCCACCATGCTTGTTCCAAGTCGGGGTTGTCGGTTTCCAGCTTACTGACCTCAGTCAGCGCCTTGTCGAACTCCCCTTGTGCAGCCAAACCACTGGCCACTGTGGCCACGTCTCGACCTGCATATTGGCGATCGGACTCGGCCAAGCGTCGCGAGATTTGCTGGGCTTTTTCGGTTTCGCCCATCGAAGCGTAGACCTGCGCGATGTGAGCGTCGATGCGTGGTCCCTGCCAGCCCTCGACGGTGGAACGGAATTCGAGGGCCTTGTCCAGCGTCTGCTTGGCGTCTTGCTTGCGACCCGCCTGCACCAGCGCGTTGGCGAGATCGGCAAGCACGATGCCCTTTTTCCAGAGCGTGACTTTGTCGGCCAATTCCATCGCACGATCGAGTTGTCCGAGCGAAATGTATTCCTGCACCACATCCGCTTGCGCGGCGCTCATGTCCTTCGGGTCGGCAGTAATCGCGGACGCAAATCGCATCGCTGTTTCGAGCGCCTCGTTGCGGGGTGGTTTCGGTGGTTGGGTGGCCGCGGAGACGTTAACGCAGACGGCAGCAAGTGCAGCCAATGCGAGCCATTTCATGGGTAAAGCTCCTTTCTCAATTTCGCCATGGGATTGCCAACAAGCAGTACTACCTTGAAAAAAACCGCGATCCGGTCCGCCGGCCGGCAGACCGGATCGCAGGTCAGTCAGTTACTCACGGGCAAACAACGCCCGTGCGTGCGGTGCCATCGGACTGCGTGCCCAACGTGTCGCCGCAGGTGTTCTTGACGCGAACCAGGTAGAAGTTCGCGGCACCCGCTGCGGGGACGATGCTGTCGGACGCCTGGCGATCGTACTCGTTCTTCACCACGCAGGTGGCGGAGCCAAAGTTCGAGGCGCTGGAGGAGCGCAACAGATCGAAGTTCACCGACAGGCCATCGAGCGGAACCTGCCAGGCGAGAACCGTCTTGCCGATAAAGCGCAGGTTACGTGCTTCGCCCGGTGCGGCGCCGACTCCGGCGGAGCAGCCAGGGAAGTAGCCCAAGCGTGAAGCAGCCGTCCAACCCTGGGCCCAGTTGCTGCCCGAGGGGAAAGCGCCACGGTAGTTCGACGGCGTGAAGAAGCCGTCACCAGGAGCCTGACGATCGGTGGTCAGCAGCACGCTGCCCGACGCCGGACGAGGATCGATTTGATTGATCGGGAACGGACGGCCAGCACCAATACCAGCAGGCTGACGCGTGAGGGTACGAATCGGCAGCGGCGTGTTGCAGGCGCCGTAGGTGTTTTGCAGTGCAGCGTTGCTGAACCAACCGTTGTCGTAGTGTTCCTTGCCCGAGTCACAACCGGCAGTGACCGCGGCCGCAGGGGTGTTGGGCAGCACACCACCGGCGCCGAAGCACCAGTAGCTGTTGTCTTGCGCTTCGAGTTGGAAGGCAGACGCCGGACCCTGATAGATCTCGTTGTCCGGAGTGTAGGCAGTGATGGCGCGCTCACCGGAGGTCGCTGGACCGGTTTGACTGCCACCGGTGCTGGCTCCTTCGATGCAGGCGGGGTTACCACCGAAGTCCAAGAAGGCGCTGTTGTACCAACGACCACCCGAGTTGTCGCGGAAGTGCTGGGCCGTGTTCTTGGCCTTGTCGGTGTAGCTGGCAGAGACGTCACCGCCCAAGCCAACCATCGTCACGTTGTAGACGGTGGGGATAGCGACCGGCTGCGCGCCGTCGGGTGAAATACCGCTGTCCATTTCGGCGCCCTTGTCCGACTTGTCGGCACCGCCGTTATCGCCCTGCATGATCAACGCGTACTGGATCTTGCCGCGGTAGCCTTCGTCCCAGTCCAGGTTGTCATCCGAAGCAGCGACACAAACCAAGTGCTTGATGTAGGTCGCGCCGCCGAAGTACTCGGAGCAGTCGTCCTTGTTTTGCAGAACTTCGATGTAGTCGAGATCGGTGTTGCGGCCGACGCCACCGAAGGTGACTCCGTTGATCTCGTTGTTGGCCGAGAGCAGGATGCCGCCGTAACGCAACTGCACGTACGAAACCGTTCCGCTGTCGTCATCGTCGCAGGACGACGGATCAAGCGTCGGGTTGAACTCAGCCGGGTATTCCGCGCAACCGCCGTAGAAGCCCTTCTCGGAGGTAGCGGTCAAACCTTCGATTTGATTTTCCTTGGCAGCCGACGGACCAGTACCGGTTCCGTTAGCGACATAACCACGACCCAACAACACCAGTCCGCCCCACTTACCGGTGGTACCCGGCAGGTCGACGCGGCTGTTGTACGGGAACTGCAGCCCCGGATAACCCTTGATGTTGTCGTCAACCAGATCGGTGAAGACGATCGGGTTTTCTTGTGTTCCGAGTGCACGGATCTTCGAACCGCGAGTAATGACCAGGTTCCCTGCGTCAGCGGTGCTCGGCGTGCCGTCGGCATCCGGCTCGCCGCGAATCACGGTACCGGCTTCGATCGTTAGGGTCGAACCACCGGTGACGTAGATGACGTCGGTGAGGACGTATTCCTTGTCAGCGGTCCAGGTGGTGCTGGCGGTGACATCGGCCGTCACGTTGACAACCTGACGAGCTGGGAAGAAGCCAAGGCGCGACATCAACGTCCAGCCTTGCGCCCAGTTACCGTTGTTGTCGCTGCTGAACGCGCCGCGATAGTTGGCCGGCTCGAAGAAGCCATCTTCGGGGGCGGTGCGGTCTGTGCTGAGCAGTACGCTGCCGGCGGCGGGAAGCGGATTGATTTGGTTGACCGGATTTGGGCGGCCTGCTCCCAGACCAACAGCCTGACGCGTGAGAGAGCGGATCGGCAGCGGCGTGTTGCAGGCGCCGTACGTGTTTTGCAATGCGGCGTTGCTGAACCAACCGTTGTCGTAGTGTTCCTTGCCCGAGTCACAACCGGCAGTGACCGCGGCCGCAGGTGTGTTGGGCAGCACACCACCGGCGCCGAAGCACCAGTAGCTGTTGTCTTGTCCTTCAAGTTGGAAGGCAGAAGCCGGACCCTGGTAGATCTCGTTGTCCGGAGTGTAGGCAGTGATGGCGCGCTCACCGGAGGTTGCCGCACCGGTTGGACTGCCACCGGTGTTGGCGCCTTCGATGCAGGCCGGGTTACCACCGAAGTCGAGGAAGGCGCTGTTGTACCAGCGACCACCCGAGTTGTCGCGGAAGTGCTGGGCCGTGTTCTTGGCCTTGTCGGTGTAGCTCTGCGAAACGTCTCCACCGAGACCGACCATCGTCACGTTGTAGACGGTGGGGATGGCGACCGGCTGCGCGCCGTCGGGCGAAATACCGCTGTCCATTTCGGCGCCCTTGTCCGACTTGTCGGCGCCGCCGTTGTCGCCTTGCACGATCAACGCGTACTGAATCTTGCCGCGGTAACCTTCATCCCAATCGAGGTTGTCGTCGGAGTTCGCATAGCAGACCAAGTGCTTGATGTAGGTCGCACCGCCGAAGTACTCGGAGCAGTCGTCCTTGTTTTGGAAGACCTCGATGTACTCCAGATCAGTGTTGCGGCCGACGCCACCAAAGGTGATGCCGTTGATCTCGTTGTTGGCGGACAGCAAGATGCCGCCGTAGCGCACCGAGACGTAGCGAACGGTGCCGCTGTCGTCGTCATCGCAGGACGACGGGTCGAGCGTCGGGTTGAACTCGGCTGGGTACTCTGCGCAACCACCGTAGAAACCTTTCTCGGAGGTAGCGGTCAGACCTTCGATCTGATTCTCCTTGGCTGCCGATGGACCGGCGCCGGTTCCGTTGGCGACGTAACCGCGACCCAACAACACCAACCCGCCCCACTTACCGGTGGTACCCGGCAGGTCGACGCGGCTGTTGTATGGGAAGGATCCTGCATTGGTGCCAATGTTGTCGTCGAGCAGATCGGTGAAGACGATCGGCTTGTCTTGTGTACCGAGCGCGCGAATCTTGGAGCCGCGCGTGATCACCAAGTTGCCAGCGTCCGCCGTGCTCGGCGTGCCGTCGGCATCGGGTTCGCCGCGAATCAGCGTTCCAGGCTCGATCGTGAGCGTGGCACCGCTGGTGACGTAGATCACGTCGGTGAGGATGTACTCGTTGTTTGCCGTCCATGTGGTGCTGGTCGTGATGTCCGCGGTCACGGGGACGGTCGCCGCTAATGCGGTTCCCGACCATAGACCGAGCGTACACACCGTCAGCAGTGCGGTCGCACGAAGCCCCTGCAGAACTGTTCTCATGACGTTCGCCCTCTCGAATGTTTGTCGACCCACTTCCTGAGCCGACAGGATTTGACGCCCCCCAGGTAACGACCGCGAAGCACCAGCGTGACGATTGCGCGACGTACACGTGACGCCGCTGTGTCAGCGAGCGTGCGCGAACAAACCCCGAGAGAGGCGGGGGCGAAACATGGGATTGGTGGATGGGGTGCAGACCGGCCGTGGGGAGTTGGAAGAGCGACCCGCGGCCGCGGATCGCTCTTCCTGGCGAAAAAGAGAAGCGGTGCTCTCTCGAGGAGTGCACCTCGGGGGCACCGGCCGCGCGCTGTGTTACGCGTTTCTGCGCGTACTCATCAGCGCGTCGCCGATGTCCCCGAGGTGTGTAGAGTCAACGCTGCGCGAGTGACATTGACGCGGCCGCGATGTGTCGACCCGGTGGCGATGCTGTGACGTTCGATGGTTGACGGGACTACTGCTCCACGAGATGGAAGTGCGCGCGTTTTGTTATCCGACGAGATCGCGACCATTGAGCATACCCATCGCTGCGCCCAGCGAAGAGTCGACGTGGAGTGCCATCGGGCGACAACGCTAGGTCGTCGATGCCAGCGGCCATTGTTGTCGTGTGCTTGAGTGCGCCTATTGAGACGTTGCAGTACTGGCGCGCGAATACCCTCAGCCCAAGCAACGTATGCCGTTCACTTGCAACCATCGATGCTCCACCAGCAGGCGTCCCTGTATGCCCAGGCCTTCGTGGCCTGGCAGACAAGCTCTGCATCACTTGTCCACAATGTGGCGCTCGTTTTGATACCACGCGCCGTTCCCCGCAGGTCCCAAGCGCCACACACGCTGCACCCGAGTCTCGCCGCTGACGCGCATTTAGCCGCCGTGTTGACCGCGCCGGTGATGCGCCGATACCGCTTCAGTGCGGTCAGGATCTCGTCCGCGACAGCTCGGGTCGCGCCGGCGAACCGCTGCTCCAGAATGACGACGCCACGTCCATTCAGCGCGCAAACCTGAATCACCGACTTGTGCAGATCCACTCCCGCGAAATATCCTCTCGACATTGCCTGGCCTCCTTCTCGAGCTGGTCAACGGAGCGATTGTCGCTCTTTCGGGAGGGAGGCCTTTTCTATACCCTCCGGGCGGCAGCCGCTGGCATATTCCTCGGCCACAAGCGCTTCAATGAATGAGGTAACCGTCGCTTCGCCGCCTTCGACGCGACGGTACAAGTCGAGCGCCGAATCGAAGGCCGTACGCACCGCCGGTGGTGCACGAATCACCCACAAAACACCCGGTACGGCGCTGATGTCGTCGTCGAGTGGCGTCGATGTGATGCCTGACACAGGCACCGCACTCTCGGCAGGCCCGCTCTGCGACATAACACCTACACTCGCCGCCTCGCGCACCGCTTGCTGCAGCTGTTCCACCGTGAGCTGTCGTGCCTTCTCCACCCACGTCGCCAGCGTCTCTCCCGTCGCCACAGGCGCCACCAACAAGGCCTTGCACACTCCAATCGGCGCACCGCTATCGCTACCCGCAACCGCATCACGCAATTCAGGCAACACCAACACAGCGCGATGCAGCGCCGTATGCATCCACACCCATTGGCCACTTCGCTCCAGCCGCTCGCGCGAGAAGTCGTGCAACGAGAAATACCCAGCATGACGCCACATCTCGCGCTCGATAAACACCGCGCACACCTTCGCCAGCGGCAACACGATGCGCACCGATGCAGTTGAAAGTCGGCACGCCACTTGATCGGCTTGCAGTGCAGCGAGCCAAGCCGAGAGCGATGAACGTCGTGTTGAGTCGAGAACGGTATGCGACACGCTGCATTCTTGAAGAGTCACGAAGGTACGATGAGTTGGCGCGATCAACAATCGACAGTGCGCGAGAAATGCGAAAGAAGTTCGTGTGCAAGAGAACCGATCGCGATGACGCAACTACGCGTGATGTGCGTGTCATCACAATGACACGGTCGAGAGCTCGATCAACGCGATCATGGTCGCGCGGTGCGCCATCGCGAACGCAGATCGCCGGAACTCAGAGTGGATCACTGGCACACCCACCAGCAGAACTCGGTGCTGAGCTGCAGCCGTGGGCGTTCAAACGCAGAAACGCTCTTTGCTCGCCGGATGCCTCAGCGATGACTGAATGGGTCAAAGCGGCGGCGTATTTTCGAAAGCGGAGACCCCCGTCTCTTTTTTCGCGACAATCCGCTCGAACGCTCTCTCGTATGACCTGTCGAGCACGGCGACCGCCACACGCGCCGGAGCGTCAGCCTTCTATCAATCGCCGATCCCGACCAGGCTCGGCACTCTCGCGATACGAACCCGATCTCGCAGCGACACTCGAGCGTCACGGCCTGCAGGAACTAGCGCGAGTACTCGTCGGCGATAGTCGATCAAGACTCGGAACTGGCGAAGCGTCGGGTTTCCCCATGCGCCGAGCAGCAACACACCAATGTCGAAGTCCGCTGGCACGAAGCGTGGGACTGGATGCTCGATCGGAATCCCGGCGAATCGCGCGCTGAAAGCAGAGGTGTAGGTTCCTTCTGTTCTTCCCCCACCACCGTAGGCCGCAGGCGGTGGCGCACCCTTCGGCGTCGAGATTGAGGTGACGCCACGCTTGGCGAGGCGAGGCAACTGCTGCATGTTGAAGAAGTCGGTGTCAGCACCGGAGTCGATCAGAAACCAGCCATCCAATGAATCGGCAATCGAGCCTGGAACCAAAATAGAGTGACTGACGACCAGTATGGGCGTCGTGGCCGCCCCCTGCGGAAGTCGGCACGGTGACGGAGAAAGCTGCAACCGATGCTCGTGCAGATCGAGATCAAGGCACGCGTCTTGGAGTATCCCCGTCCCAAGAACTCCGTCCGACGGGAACACCGGATCTGTTTCGACCCCTACCTCGAGATTCTCGAATCGCACGTTGCCGATCTCGAATCGATTTACCATCACCGAGCCACGCTGCGTCGGAGCCGTGGCCCCCGCTTCCAATGTCGTG
The DNA here is from genome assembly GCA_031395565.1 of Acidobacteriota bacterium. Classification (GTDB taxonomy): domain Bacteria; phylum Acidobacteriota; class Polarisedimenticolia; order J045; family J045; genus JANNUT01. The sequence goes on from JANNUT010000144.1 coordinate 8,382, forward strand.
ACGGTGCCGGATGGCTCGAGGCCCAGCCGCTTTGCGACTTCGGAACGCAACGTGACCGAGCTGGCACCGGTATCGACGATCATCTCGAGTGATCGGCCGTTGAGCTTCACCTTCGTCGTGAACCATCCCTTCAGCGGGTGCAGCTTCAGCTTCGTGATGCGATTCGGCATCACGACCCGAGGCACGCTCCGTGGTGTCAACCGCGGTGGTGCCGCTGGACCAAGCGCTGCGAGCAGCCGCTTCATGTCGGCCTCGCTGACGGCAGTGTTGGTGACCACCTGCCCGAGACTCGAGCGGGCTTCCGGATCCTTTAGGACCTCGAACCCGCGCACGGCGTAGGCGACTGCTTCCTGCTCCTTGCCTTGCAGCAACAACAACCACACCAGTTGGTTCCAGCACAGCGGCTCGCTGCTCTTCACCTTGTCAACGCAGAAGCGCGAGACCTCGATCGCCTGCTCGATATCGCCGTGCCGGCTGTAGATGTCGCTGACCACCGGAACCACTCCCGCCAAGTCAGCCAATCCGAGCGCCGCAACTGCTGCCCGTGCGTCGTCGTACCGTTCGAGAAACAACAGCGCGTGCGCGCGGCAAAGCTGGGGCTCGAATGCCCGCTGATCGATTTGCCGTGCTGCGTCGCAATCGGCGAGTGCTTGCTCCCAGCGGCCGTAGCGTCCGTGCTCGGAGGATCGGTCGAGTAGTGTGTTGAGTTCCTCGGCGTTAGCGAAAAGCGTAGATCCGCAGAGGATGGTCAGAGTGAGCAGGAGCATTCGCCGCGCGATTCGCATTGGTGGCGCGGATTGTAGTGCAGGGGGGCAAGATCAGCAGCTTGCCACCGTTACAAAAACCTCCCACGCCACCGGCAGCCTCGGCGCCTTGGACTATGGTTGCCGCACGAGCCGGTCGTTACCGCGTTCGCGCGCGCTGGCCTAGCCAGCGAGCACGACTTTGACCCAGCGATTGCGTGCAGCGTACCCAACGGCAATCGCTCTATTACTGGCATCCGGTCCTGCGACACAACGTTGTAACTTGTGAACTGATCGACGTCCGGTATTCAGCGCTGGTTAACGCTCGAGCGTGCGACTCTGTTCTCGGTGAAACTCAAGCACCATTCCGTCCCTGGCCGGCCTGCGATAGTTCCCGAAGTCATGCTGTCCCGCTGAACTGGCCGGTAGCTACCAAGTTGTGGCGGCATCGCTTGTAAGTGCTGCTTCACACGCACGCAGGGTGACAGCGTGACCTTCTTGGTTGAGTTCGAACAAGAGCAGGACGGTCGCTGGATCGCGGAGGCGCAGCGCTCTGTGGCGTGATGGTCTACGGGAGCTTTCGCGATGAAGCCCGCTCCAAGGTCCAGGCGCTCGCGCTTCGCGTAGTGACTGATCGTCTCGAGCACAGCGAGGCGCGTCCAGCGCTCCTCTCGATCACATACGCGGCGGCATGGCGCAGTGGTGCAACACTCGCGCGCGGCAGGCGCCGGCTGCGCTGGTGCGGATTGGTTGGCACGTCAAGCGATAGACCGGCGCTTACCGAACACTGTCTCGACCGGGTTCACCGGATCCACACTTTGCGTTCTACGATGTTGATGAAGCGGGCCCTCGAGTGCGGACTTGGGGGGGAATGCTTTTGAGAAGCAGGGGTACCATGTTCGTGAGAATCGACACGGTATTGCCGGCACGATCCTCAACTGCCAAGCCTTCATTCAGCGCGCGCGCTGCGCTTGACCAACCTCACCCCCTTCCTGGCCGGCACCATCCAGCCCTGTTAACCTCCTGTCTCTCCCGACCTTCGCAGGCCAGCGCGAGGTCCCGTCCTCGCCCAATCGAGAGAGGTTGTTGCAACCGTGAATGGACAAATACGCGCGTCAACGCTGGGTCGCGGAGTTCTTTGGCTAGCAGCAGTCGCACTCCTCATGACGTTCTTTCCACCCCCAGCGGCCGCGGCTATCCAATGGCCGCTCCGGCTTTCTGCCGATGGCCGCCGTTTGATCGACGACAACGGCGTGCCGTTTTTGCTGGTGGGCGATGCGTCATGGGCGATCGCGGTGAACCTCACGCCGGTCGAGATGGACCGCTATCTCGATGATCGCGTGGCAAAGGGTTTTACGGCGCTCATCATTCGCGCGATCGATGCCGATGCCGCTGCCGGTGGCCCGACCGATTATCGCGGCGAAGTTCCCTTCCTCAACGGACCTGACGATTGGAGCCGGCGCAACGAAGCGTATTGGCAGACCGTTGATCTGGTAATGTCCAAAGCCAAGGCGCGCGATCTGTTGGTGATCTTCGTCCCTGCGTACCTCGGTTATCAATGCGGCAGCGAAGGTTGGTGCCAGTCGATGCAGTCGCAGTCCGATGCCGCCATGGTCGACTACGGCCGCTTTATCGCGACGCGCTACAAGAGTTACAACAACATCGTCTGGCTCGATGGTGGTGATGTCGACGCCAATCAGTACGGCAGCGCGATCAATCGCGTGATCGCGGTGAAGGATGGCATCGTGTCGGTCAATCCGGCGCTGCTTCGATGGGGACACACCGGCCGCAACGATGAGTCGGCCGTGGACTATCCGTGGATCGACACACACCCCGCCTACTCCGACTGCGATCTGTCGTCGCTACGCATCCGTACCGAATTCGAGCGCGCGCCGGCTCGGCCGGTGATGCTGCTTGAAGCGCGCTACGAAAACGAGGGCGCGACCACGAGTTGCATCACGTCGCAAGCGATGTGGTCGTTTCTCGGTGGGGCGGTTGGGCACGTGTTCGGCAACCGGCCGGTCTGGAACTTTTCGTCGGGGTGGGACGGCTCAACCGGTATCGGCGCGGCCGGCTCACTGCAAATGTCGAACATCGGCAGGCTGATGCGCTCGCGCGCGTGGTGGCGCTTTCAGCCTGATTACGTGCACACGACAGTGATCTCTGGCTTTGGAACACTAGGAACTGCCAGCTACGTGCCCGCCGCGCGCACCGACGATGGCCAAACGATCATGGCGTTCTTGCCTGGCACAGTTGGCCCGGTCACGGTCAACATGACGCGCGTCGGCGGCACATCGTCGAAGGCTTGGTGGTTCGATAGCGTGCTGGGTACCTCGACGCTGATCGGTTCGTTTCCGGCAACGGGGACGCGCAGCTTCACGGCTCCGTCGCCGAATCAGACACTGGTGCTCGATGTCGAGAGCGCGGGTCTGGCCGCACCAGCGACGACGGTGTACGCGCCCCCTGCGCCACTGGCCCGGGTCAACGCGGTTCGAGTGCTGCGCCCTGTGTACGGCCCAGGCAATACCGTCACGCTGAAATTTCAATGGTCGGTGGTGGCGGGAGCGTCGAGCTACCGCATTTATCGCAGCAGCAATGCCGCCGGTCCATGGAACAACACGATCGACGCCGGCTCGGATTGCTTCGACACCAACGGCGACACGGTAAACGACACCTGCCAGTTCACGTGGGCCAACCTGGTCATCCCACCCAGCGAGTATTTCTTGGTGACCGGCTACTCCGGCGCGTCGGAATCACCGCTGCACTGAAAAACGGGACAGGCACTTTTTCGAAAGGAAAAAGTGCCTGTCCCCTTTTACTTCACGACGCCGTGTTTTTTGCCGATCTTGGTGAACGCTTCGATCGCCTTGTCGAGCATCCAGGGTTCGTGGCCGGCAGAGATTTGAGTGCGAATCCGGGCTTGGCCCTTGGCCACAACGGGATAGAAGAAGCCGGTGACGTAAATCCCTTCGGCCAGCAGATCTGCCGCGAACTGCTGCGCCAGCGGCGCCTCGTACAACATGATCGGCACGATTGGGGTGGAGCCGGGTTTGATGTCGAAGCCGGCGGCAGTAATGCGAGTGCGGAAGTCCTTGGTGTTGCGCTCGAGTTTGTCGCGCAAATCGGTGGTTTGCGAGAGCCGGTCGATGACCGCAATCGATCCACCGACCACCACCGGCACCAGCGTGTTGGAGAACAGATACGGTCGCGAGCGCTGCCGCAACAGGTCGACCACTTCGCGATGCGAGCAAACGAATCCGCCAGCGGCGCCACCCAGGGCCTTGCCCAACGTGCCGTTGACGATATCGACGCGATCTTCCACACCCCAGTGTTCGGGTGTGCCGCGCCCGGTCTTGCCGATGAAGCCCGTGGCGTGGCAGTCGTCGACGAACACCAGCGCGTTGTACTTGTCGGCCAAATCGCAAATCTCGCGCAGCGGCGCCATGTCGCCATCCATCGAAAACACGCCGTCGGTAACGATGATCCGAAAGCGCTGTGCCTGCGCGGCTTTGAGTTTGTCCTCCAGATCTTGCATGTCGCAGTGCTTGTAGATCGAGCGCTGCGCCTTGCACAGCCGGATGCCGTCGATGATCGACGCATGATTCAACTGGTCCGTGATAATCGCGTCGGCTTCACCGAACAACGGCTCGAACACGCCGCCGTTGGCATCGAAGCACGCTGCGTAAAGAATGGTGTCGTCCTTGTGCAGGAATCGCGCGATTTTTTCTTCCAACTCACGATGAATGTCCTGCGTGCCGCAAATGAAACGCACCGACGACATGCCGTAGCCGCGCCGATTCAGAATTTCGTGCGACGCCTCGATCAACCACGGCGCCCCCGACAGCCCCAGGTAGTTGTTGGCGCAAAAGTTGAGCACGCGTGAGCCGTCCTGAAGCTGGATCTCGGCGCCTTGGACCGAAGCAATGACTCGCTCGGTTTTCCAAAGCCCGGCCTGCCGGATTTGCGCTAACTCCGCGCCAAGATGATCACGGAACGTGCCGAACATTTGCGACTCCTTGTTTGCATGCGGATGCGGAACGGGCACTGTGCTTGACTAGTTGGAGTATTCCGCGCGAGCGCGCCAGAGATGGAACGAGCCCAAGATCAAGAGCGCCAGCCAAACCACGACCACCGTCGCCAACAGCGCGACCACGGTGTTGAACATAGTGGGCGTGAGCTGAGTCCTGACCAGGTCGAGCAGGTTGGCATCTTCGCCCACCATCCCGCGCTGCTTCGCGGCGCCGAGGCCGAACTCCATCATCGAAAGCAGACGCTTGCGCGGCCACAACATGAACGTGGTGTTGAGCAACGCCCCCCAACCGGCCACGGCAAACAACAGCGGCGCGAACTTGCGTCGATTCACCAACGACCAAGCGGTGGCCAGCAGCAGCAGCGCATAGATGGCGACCACCGCGAACAGCTTCCACGACCCCCACGGGACCACCGAGTCGTAAAACGGAAACAGCGTCGCGCGCTTCGTGATCCACAACGTGAGCCAACTGAGCAACACACCGGCCCCGGCGGCTCCACAGCAAATTCCGAGCAGCCGGCCGAAACGCGACGGTTCGCTCATGCCAGCTAGGCCATCTTCTCGGACCAAACGCGGTCCTCGAGTCGTTGGATGATTTCTTCGGCCACCGCGTCGGCATCACGCCCTGACGGTTCGACGATGACGTCGGCCTTGTCGTATTCCGGCCGGCGAATATCGTAGAGCGAGGCAAAGCGCTCGTTGGTCTCGTCGTCGGCACGCATCAGACCACGATTCATCGCGCCCTCGAGACACTCTTCCAAGGTCGAGTCCAAGAACACCGAGATGCCAGCCTGCGTCACGGTGCGGCGGTTGCCGCGATCGATAAATGTGTTGGGCCCAGTGATCACCACAGCAGGCGGCCCGGTGGCGATTCCGACCAAGGCGCGCCGCTCACGCTGCCGAAAGCCGTTCTCACCTTCCTTCCGATAAACCTCGTTGGCCGACATGCGTGCGCCTGCCTCGACGGCCGATTCGGTATCGAAGACCGGCCGCCCAAGACGAGCGGCGAGAGCATCGCCAACGTCGCGCACAGGCGCACCCAGGAAGCCGACCAAGAAAATGCGATCCGGAATCATGAAGGGACCTCCGCGTTGATTCGATATCAGTGGGACTGAGACCCTAAACGCTCTCCCGCTTCGACCGGAAACGGCAGGCGGTTTTCTTCGGGAGTTACCGGGCATTCGAAACCGGTTCCCCCGTAGGCGCAGGCCGGATGGTAGGCCAGGTTGAAGTCCAGGACAAACCAATCGTTTTCCCCTTCCCCCAGGTCCAGGTAGCGGCCGGCCCCATAGGTGTCGCGGCCGGACGTGGCGTCCTTGAAGGGGAGAAACAGGTTGGTCCAGTACTCGGCCGACTGATCGCGCAGTTGATAAACGGTGAGATGCTGCTCGGCCCCCTGCCACGTAAAGCCTATCTGCCCAAGCCTTACCGCGGGGCGCTCGACGCCGTCGGTGGTGATTAGGCGCAGCGGTTCCGGGTCGGGGAGCCGGGTCAGTTTGACCTTGAACTGCAGCTTTGGATTGAACGGATAGTAGGTCAGGCCTGCGAACGCAGCCTTCTTGTCGTTGGGGATCGGCGAGTCGGGGGCATTCTTGAAGGCGTCATCGCGCTGCCGGCGCGCGGCCTCGATATCGGCCGCCGTGGCGAGCGTCATCGGCGGGGCTGGAGCCTCGACCGGAGGCTTGCTGCACGCGACAAGCACGACGGCGGCGAGCAGCGTTACCCAGTGAATCGAACGCGGAGTGAATCGACGCTGTTTACCGATCACCACGACACCTGAATCTTTCCGCGCAATCCTTCGCGATTCTTGAACATGACGTGACCGCGCGCCCGCCCATGGGCCCACAGCGCGGCGGTCAGTTTGACGTCGTCGCGGCAGTACGGCTCGATCAGGTCGTAGCGCCCTTGCTTGACCCACTGCAGCGACTGCAAGCCATCGCCCGACTTCTTGGTGCCGAACGTCTCTTCGGCCAGATGCCCGAGGCCGATGCGAAACCCGAGCCGCTCGTACAAGCGGGTCAGCAAGTCGAGTGTACGAAGCCGCTGCTTGGCATCGCTCACATAGCCGGTCAGCACCGTAACGTCGAAGCGATCGAGGTTGAACCCGACCACACAATCGGCAGCGGCAAGATCGTCGACCAGCGCGGCCGCGTCGGGCTCGAAGTACGTGCGATACAACCCGGTCGCGGCATCGAGTGTGACCGCCAACGCGAGTCCCATTTCGCGGATGTTGTTCCAGCCACCGACGTCGTCGGCACTGCGTAGCGTTTCGAGATCGAAGAACAACACTCGCCCCTCGTCGGGACGCAGCAGCACGCTCGGCTGCGGCAAATCGTTGAACCAACCATCGGCAGCAATGTCGACAGGCTGATTGAGTGCGGTCTTTTCCGGCACAGAACTGGTCTCCACGGCATGAGCGATTGCGGCCCCATTCGCTGGCCCGGCGCGCAGCGGCCCGGCATCTTGCGATGGAAAGAACCCCTCAGGCAACGTCGCTCCACCGCGTATGCCGCCGTGCACCCGAGAGCGATGTGTCGACAGCGCTTCTGCCAGCAATTCATCGCTGGCGACGACCTCGGGCAAGTCGCGCAGCCCGAGCACCGATTCGAGCGTCCAAACCGCGCCGGCCTTGTCGAGCGGTGAATTGCCCGACCCGCAGCGCGGCGAGTGGATGCACGCAGGACATCCATCCTCGCAGCGACATGCGGCGATGACCTGTCGCGTGCGATCGAACAGTTCCTCGGCGCGTTCGAAGCCTGCGGCGGAGAGACCAACACCACCCGGCCAGCCGTCGTACACGAAGATCGACGGCAGGCCCGACTGCGGATGCCGCGCGTAGCTAATGCCACCCAAGTCTCCGCGATCACAGATCGCGAGCAACGGGAACAATCCAATCGCAGCATGTTCGGCGGCGTGCAGCGATCCGGCCGGATGAAACCCCTCTTCAACCAAAGCAGGCGTCAGGCGCGCGGGCAGCTCGATCCAAAACGCCGTGGTTTCGAGAATCTGCGGCGGCGCGATCAGTGGATGGCGTGACAGCTCTTCGCCCCCAAACAGGCGGCGGCGCGCAAACCCTTCGATGGTGGTGGTGACACGCACGCGTCCCTGCGCCAACGTCGCGCCGGGCAACGGCCGTTCGCCGGTGCGCTCCAAAACCTCGGTTTCTTTGCGTGCGAAAACCTGGGTGTAGTGATCGACATCGCACGCTTCCATCAAGATCGTGCGGGTGTCGGTATCCAGCGCCAACGATCGGAACGTTTGCCCCGCATGCAAGTAGATGGCGCCCGGATGGCCCTCGAACCAAGCGCGCCCCGCGTCGATCGACCCCATCGGTCGATGGCTGCCGTGCAGCTTGAGTTCGTACGGCGCATTGATGCTGCGCAATGAAATGTTGCGTTGTGGTTGACGGCGCAGCGCAAACCAACGCGCCTCGCCGTCGACCTCGATCAGTTTGCCTTGTTGCACTAGCCTGTCGACGCGCTCGTTGGCATGCGGGCCATGCAGCGAGACGGCAGCCGGCAGATCGATCGACAGTTCTGCCGCGGCCGACTCGAGGTGCGCATCGGCCACGGTGTCGTTGCGCGGGTCGAGCACCACCCGTTCGAATTCGCCGGAGAAGAAATGTTGCGGGTGCTCGACCACGAACCGGTCGAGTGCATCGGGCATCGCCACCAAGATGGCGAGCGATTCGTGATCGCTGCGGCCGGTGCGTCCAATGCGCTGCCAAGCCGTGGCCAACGAGCCTGGATAGCCGACCAGCACACAGACATCGAGCCCACCTACGTCGATCCCGGCTTCCAATGCCGACGTGCTGATAACCCCGGCCAGCGTCCCGCCAAACAACCGCGCTTCGATGTCGCGCCGCTCCTCGGGCAAGTACCCCGAGCGATAGCTGGCGATCTTGTGCGCCAACTCGGGCCGCTGCTGCTTGAGCCATTGATGCATCAGCTCGGTAATGCGGCGAGCTTTGGTGAAGGCAATGGTCTTGTGCCCTGCCGCCACGCTTTCGGCAACCGCATGCACCGCCACCGTGTACGGACTGACCATGTCGGGCGCGAGGAACATGACGTGGCGCAACGAGGCGGGTGCGCCACTATCGCCAACCACGGTGAACGGTTCGCCGGTAAGCGTTTGAATGAACTGCTGGGGTGCACCGATGGTGGCCGAGCCTGCCACCAATAGCGGGGCGCCGCCGTGATGCTGGATGAGGCGCAGCGCGCGGCGCAGCACGTGATGCACATGCGCGCCGAAGATCCCGCGATACACATGCGCTTCGTCCACCACGATCAGCGACAACTGTGCGAAGAACGCGCTCCAGGTGTCGTGCGACGGGAGCAACCCCAAGTGCAACATGTCGGGGTTGGTAATGATGACCAGCGGCGGATTCTTGCGAATCTTGCGGCGCATCGCGTCGGGCGTATCGCCGTCGTACACCTCGGCCGCGCGCTCGGCCTCAATCCCGAGTGGAGCGAGAAAACGTCGCACGGCGGTCAGTTGATCGCGCGCGAGCGCTTTGAGTGGATACAAAAAGATCGCGCGCGCGTTGGGGTTTTCGGCGCGGCGCGCCAACAGCGCCAGCAGGTACGCCAGCGTTTTGCCCGACGCGGTGGGCGTGGCCAGCAGCGTGTTTTCCCCGGCCGTGACGGCGTCGAGCGCCTGCGCTTGGTGCCGATAGAGTTGCTTGATTCCCAGCGCCGCCAAGGCCTCGCGCGACCCCGCCGGCCAGCCGCTTTGGGGGACGCCAAAGCGCGCCTCCCGGGCTTGGGCGTGACCCGTATAGATAACGTGTGGTTGCAGCCGTTTGTCGCGGGCCAGGCTTTCGACAAAGCTTCGCATCGGTGGCGCAGTGTAGCAGCCGAGGCGCCACAGGCCAGAGCACCCGATAATCCGCGCCTCCCGCTTCTAGGACTGACTCCCTTTTCCCCGAGACCCGAATGCTGATCCCGTATCTCGACGACCCGCTCGCCACCACCTTCGACCACTGGCTCGAGTCGGTCGTCGCGCGCTATGTGCCGCCCTTGACCTACGCCGAGTTACGCAAAGGTGTGCAGGCGTTGTCGATGCTGTATGTCCAGCGGCGCGATGAAGGGAACGTGGCGGCCCGCGCCATCGATGGCCAAGGCAAGCGCGGCGCGTTCGCGAGCTACTACGCCGCGCTGCATTTCATTACCGTGCATCACGCGCTGGAAATGATGGGCGGCACCGACACCGTGGGAACGCCGCGGCGAATCATCGACTTGGGGTGTGGCACCGGCGCGGTAGGAACGGCGCTCGTCACCGCGCTGCCGGGATCGCCCGCGGTGTTGGGGGTGGATCGTTCGGGTTGGGCCTTGGAAGAAGCGGAGCGCACATGGGCAGCGTTCGGTGTTAGCGGCCGCGCCGAGCGCGCCGAGTTACCCGATGGCGTACCGCAAATTGGCGAAGGCGACATGATTGCGCTCGGTTGGTCACTGAGTGAGTGGGACGACGTAACGCGCGCAAAGTTTTTGCGACGGCTGTTCAAGTATCTGCGCAAGGGGGTTGCGTTGTTCATCGCCGAGCCTTTGTCGACGCAGGTCTCACCGTGGTGGGACGAGTGGGCCGATGAGCTGGCGAGCTTCGGCGTGTCGCAGGAACTATGCAAGATCGCGATCGTGCGTCCGCAGTGGATTCAGGATATGGACAAGGCCTCGCGGCTCGATCATCAAGTGGTCGGAGCGCGGGTCATGGCAGGGAGAATTGCGCGACGCAGTCACACTCGATCCGAGCGGGCAGCGCGGGACGAGAAGAAATGACTGCCGGAGCTGCTCTCGCGCAGTGCGGGCGCCGGACGTTCCACGCGTAGTCAGTGGTGAACCGTGTTGGATGCGTTGCGCGAGGAGCAGCGCTGGTCTCGTCGACATTGTTGCCGCGGGCCGGCGCTCACCGCGTTGACTCCGGTTGGCGCGGGCTTCTCACATCGATGCGCCGCTCGTTGCGATACCACACACCGTTGCGCGCCGGTCCCAAGCGCCACGTGCGCTCGAGCGGCGTGTCGCCAGTGACCTGCATGTACCCGCCGTGCTGACCGTGTCGATGATGCGTCGGGCAGAGCGCATCGCCGTTGTCGTGATGATCGCTACCGCCGCGTGATCTGTATTGGCGATGATGCCATTCGACGCGCCGGCAGGTGCATCCGGGGGCCTCGCAGCGATGACGTGCTCGCACAAACACTTCTGAATGCGAGGCTGAGCCTTTCTCGGCCTGATCGTATTGCGCACAAAACTCCTCGAGCATCGCTAACAGACCAACCCACGAAGGCAATCGACGGCACGCGGTGGAAAACGTCCGGGCGGCGCGCCAAGAGTGCGGATCTTCATCGCTGATCGGTTGCGACCAATCGCACGCCGCGGCATCGAGCGTGAGGTATTTGCAGCGGGTTTCGATGCAGGCGCCGAAGTCGCGGGCAAGTTCTACCGGCAGGCGCCAGCGCAGCACGCTGCCCGCGATCGGTATCAACGGCGCGCTGCCGCACGCCGCGTGCCCGGCGCGCTGCACGGCCGCAGCGGTGTCGCCGGGCGCACATCGAAGCGAGGCGAGCCACGCGTCATCGCTCATCGGTGCGGGTGCGCCAGCGCGACCCTCGACGCTGCTCGCAAACAACAGCGCACGCTTCTCATCGCGCAAGCGCTTGACGGTGCACTCCTTCAAATGCGACACCCACTCGTTCTCGCGCGATGTATCGACAGACGCAGTGCCCAAGATCTGCACCGCCAGCAGCGCCTTCTCCAGACCAATCGCTCCCGTGACATATGCCTGCTGCACGTGTGGACGCTTGGCCAGCGATCGCGCCACACGCACGCGATCCTCGATGCTCGTGCGCGACAGTCCCAAGCGATTCTCGGCGTAAGCGCCAATGCTCAAGAACCCCAACTCGCGAACCAAACCGCTCGCGCTCATTTCAACCAAGAGCGACGCGAGATGGCGCTCCATCAGATCGGCAGCCGTCACGAACCACTGCAATTGCCCCAGCACTTCGCTATCGGACCCCACACCCGCACGCGCGATCGTTTCGTCGAGTTTCGCGAGCAACTCACGCGCCACCACCATCGCCGGAAGCTCGTTCCCGGACGGAATCTCCACCGAATCCAGGCGTGGTTCGGCCGCGCGCAACCACTCCTGGAAAACGTCCGGCGGCTGGTCGCTGGCATAGTCCTCGGCCACCAGCGCTTCGATGAACGACGTCACCGTCGCGTCGCCGCCTTCCAACCGGCGATACAGATCGAGCGCACTGTCGAACGCCGCGCGCACCGACGGCGGCGCTGAGAAACCCCACAACACACCTGGCGCCTCAGCGATATCGTCAGAACTCGGCGCAACGGCCTCAGGCTCACTGCCACCGCTACACACAGCGTCGCGCAACTCATCCACCGTCGATCGTCGTGCGCGCTCCACCCACGACGCGAGCGTCTCTACCGAAGCCACGCGCGCCACCAGCAACGCCTTGCTCATGCCAATCGGCGCGCCCCCATCCTCACCAGTCACCGCACCACGCAACCCCGGCAGCCTCACCACCGCACGATGCAACGCTGCATGCAGCCGTAACCACTTGCTGCTGCGCTCCAACTCCTCGCGCGTGAAGTCGTGCACCGACGAATACCCACGCCCACGCCACAACTCACCGTCAATGATCGCTGCCGCCACCTTCGCCAGCGGCAACAACACGCGCACCGTGTCGCCCGCCAACCGACACGCTACCTGATCGGCTTGCACAGCAGCGAGCCACAAACTGCTTGATGAGTGTTGTGTTGAACCAATCGATGAACGCGACACGCTGCTTCCTTGAGGTGTT
>JANNUT010000145.1:0-4305 GCA_031395565.1 Acidobacteriota bacterium
GGGACGAAAGACCTCGACCCACGCGCCGTCGGTTGATGCGATCTTTTGAATCAAGCCGCCCGAGTAGGTGAAGTTGAGGGCGTTGCCGGATTCATCCTCTTCTTTGACCAGCCAGTAGTTGCTTTCGCTCGGCACCAGCCGATAGGTGCGCAGCAGTCCGTTACTCATCCGAATGCGATAGCCGCCATCGCCGGTCGGCTCGGCCGGACCGAAGTCGGAAGGGCGATCCGGAGATGGGAAGTAGCGGTTACCGCCCGTCTCTTTCACGTACGGCACGGCGCCGCCGCGATCGGTCAGCACCACGAAGGTGGTCGAGCTTGTCACCAGCAGCGCGCTGACCGGCGCGAACTGCCAATTCAACCCAACGTCGTAGGCGGTACGCGGCTCTTGAAATGGAATGCCCGGCAGTGACGAGGCGAGGCCGGAGTCGTAGAGCAAGGTGATCTTCAGCGGGACACGTGACGGCAGCTCTAAGGCCGCGATGCGAAATCCGAACTTCCCGGTCGAGGTTTGCATCCACTCGTGACGTAAGCCCTCGGTCGGATCGCGATCGATCGGTGTGAACGGGAAAGCTCCAGTCTGCGTAGGCAAGTACTCGCCCAAGTTGGCGCCGGGCACCACCGGGAGACCGGCCTGCACCGCTTGCGAGGGGTTGGGCATGCTGAGTGATTGAGCGATGGTGTGGCGGGGGAAGAGCATGATCAGTGCCGCCGCGAGAGTCGTGATTGAAGCAACGCGCCACGCGTGAGTGCTGAACCTAGAGCGCATACTTCCCCCTTGCTTTCCGATCGATTGGTTATGTCTGCGGTGTCGTCGTGGACTTTCGAGGCTGCAAAACAGGTCGCCGTGTCGCGTCCCTGCCGGGCCGAGGCCTGGATGTAGGTACGCTGGTGGCCAACGGCACGAGTTGAGATGTGGTGATACGTTCGGGCGCTGAGTCTCGTTTGCACGGGGCGAGAATTGCGGACGACCACCGGCCTGCCGCCCGTGAGGCTTGTGTCGGGTGAACCGCACACGCAAAACGCCGCCGAGTGCTTTTCGTAGCATCGTCGCGCACTCCTTAAACCGAAAGGTCCAGCCCACCCTGCTTGACCGGGACGCTACGCCTGGTGTTTTTGGAACGCAACTGAAAATCGTCCGATTTGATCTCAATCATGCGACCACAGCACCGCACGTCACCGCGAGAACTCACCGCAGCAACATGACCGAAGGTGACTTCCTATGTCACCTTGATCCGGCTTCCCCGAGGTGCGATTCGTTTCAGATGGCGCTCGGGTTTCCCGGTTTCTTGCCCTCCCGCGCACCACCCTCCGCCTTCGACTCCTGCGCCTACCCGCTACGTTTACGGGCAGTTCTTTCATTCCGGAAGCGTGACCCGCTTCCCAAGGAGGTTCTGCTCATGCCACGACAAGCCATCGATCTCTCCGCGCACCTCAACGCAAGCGTTGAGCGCGGTCATCCGGCCGACTTCCCGGTCGTTCTTCGACCGGTGTTTCAAGGTCCGTCACGAGACGACGTGCACCTGGTGCACAAACGGCTCGCGGTGGTGCGCGAGGACACCGGACAAGCGCTCTCGGTGATCTCGGACCGTTACAAACTGGTGACGCATGGGACGATTTTGGAGTCGGTCAATCAGGCACTCGGCACGATTGATGTGGGCCCCGTGCCACGCGGGATCTACGTCGACCGCGGTGGCGCCCGAATGCGAGCGCTCTACAAGTTCCCGGAGTTGGCGCGGCCGATCGAAGGCTCGGACACGATCTGTCCGTGCCTGAAAATCGAAAACACCTACGACGGCACGTCGCGGATCTCGATCCACATCGGGGCGTTCCGATTTGTCTGCACCAACCTCGCCGTCGGCGGCGGCGGCGTGTTCGCTGGCGGGTTCATGTCGGTGCATGCCGGCGAGATCGCACTCGATCGGGTCTCGAAGCAACTCGCTGAGTACCTGCAAGGGTTCGACGCGATCGTTGAGACGTATCGGGCGTGGAAGCAGATGCCGTTTGCGTTGAATGACTTCGCCGACGTGCGAGCACTCTTGGGTCAGCGACTCGGCACCCACTTCCACCACTGGTTCGAGCAGGCACCACCGTCGTCGGTGTTCGAGGCCTACAACCGCCTGACCGATCACGCGACGCACAAGATGCGCAGCGCTCGCACCGCGTTCGACATGCTGGAGAAAGTGAATCGTTCATTTCAGGCGCAGTTCAGCGCCGTCGCTGCCTAGGGCCAGCACAAAGCCAAGGATGATGAGTCCTTGGCTTTTTCTTAGGGGGTCATAGGCAAACAGTTCGAGCCCGATGATCGTGCTTTCGGCTCGTCCCCGAGTCTTGAGTAATCTAATTCTCCCTCGAATTGGATCACCTGAACCTCCAAGTTCGAGGGCGAGGCAACGCGCTTCCACACGAATTGCCGGAATCGACCTTGTACTGAAATCGCAGGAACTCCAACTTAGTTCAAAATTCCGACCCGTCCTCGCTCCGGAGCGACCTCATTCGCTGATACTAGCGTTCATGAATTTGCAGCCCAAGCTGCCACGAGAAGTCGTCCTCCACCTGGCGACAGGTATCACCGCTCTGTCCCTACTCCTAAGTGCCTTTTCGAAGCACGATGGTCTTCCTAGCGCAAGCGTGACAGTGGCAGTCTCCCTTTACTTTTGCTTTTTCTTCGCCTATGATTACTGTTACATGACCAACCACGTAGTCGGTCACAGAAAGGAGTGTTTATGGGATCCGATGGGAAGCTACCGCCACTACGAGACCAGGTGATTTTGTACATTGATGCCTCGGAAAGGAGTACTGAGGTAAAAAAACTACTCAACAGAGCTGGGGTCAGCTTTTTTGAGACCGCTGGATCTGTTGGCCCTCTCCAACGGAAGCCCGCTCTGCTCTACGGCGGAGCCGTCTACCAGGGCGTGGAGGAGATTCAGGGGTTCGTTAGACTTCTGGAACACTGGAATCTAACCGGACTCAGCCCTGAGATCTTCTGCGATGATGCGTCCAAGCCCTAAGCTGTCCGCTTAGGGCTTTTTTTGTTCCCCTCGACTGACCTCGTGGTGGTTCGGTCGTTCGCTTAGCGCGTGTATCCCTACTTCTTCTAGACAGTCTCCTGAAGCCTGCCGCCCAACCAAACTAGCCTAACGATGGGAACTTGGCCCCCCAGGTTGCCCGGGGAGGTTGTTCTATAATCGCTATGGTCGTGACTAGCGTGCGACAACGATTGAGAATGGCTTCCGGTTACAAGGAGACTTGACGATGCGTGTACTCTTCACCGGGACGGCGGGAGTCGGGAAGAGGAACGCTCTCGCCAATCTCACGAGATCGATAAACGACATGTTCGGTGGAAA
Organism: Acidobacteriota bacterium; assembly: GCA_031395565.1. GTDB lineage: Bacteria > Acidobacteriota > Polarisedimenticolia > J045 > J045 > JANNUT01. Next base: position 3,347 of record JANNUT010000145.1, read on the forward strand.
CGAGCATCTGTATCTTGACGCGGTTCGTGGCGCACCGCCCTCCATCCCGATACTTGAGAATCAACTCTATGGCGCTGACGCACACCCATTTCTTCGGCTCCATGTCGATCAACAAAAAGAGCGCTGGTCGGATAGTTTTGGAAAAATACGCCGAGGCTTCGACGGTGCTCGCGCGAGCCATCAGTTTCTTGGGCTGCATCTTACATACCATTTTCAACAGGTCCCAACCTGTAGCGCCTCGCTATCTCAACTCCAGGAATGGCGCCCGGACTGCATCATCTCCCTTGTCGACGATGTCTACTGCGTTCGTGAACGTATCCACCGTGGTGGACACCGCAAGTTTACGCTCTTCGAGCTATTGCTATGGCGCTCGGAGGAGGTGTTAGTTGGCGATCTTCTTGCTGGTCTAATCAACCCATCCGACCCACCTCCCAACTTTATTTTCGCAGTCAAGCACAGTGCCAACACACTCGCAAAACTCTTGCTCGGCAAGGAGATTATTCGGCTTTACACGTCTTACGAAATTTCCAACGTATGGCAACACCCTACGAAGCGGAACGTAATAGACACGTTCAGACGCCGAATTCGTACGCTTCCTCGTTGCGTTGCGTTCGATCCGCTCACGATTGATGAGTTTCGTCCTGTTCTCGAAGCAACTCAAGGATCTGGAAACGAATTGAGCTATGACGCGCGGAAGCCGGAACATCGATGGCCGATACTAGACCCGGCTGACTGCCTCATGACGGACGACGATCTCCAGTATCCACTTCAGCTTCCGCGCTTGGAATTGTGCGCGATGCGGGACGCGATCGATGGCCAGGTGCGGCAAAGGGACTTCCGGCTGGTGGATCAGGCGCACTATGTCGTCGTCTATAGACCCACCCTAAGCGGAGGAAGGACCCTCAGCCTCGGTGTACACGCTGAGGTTGAGCACGCTTACGCTACTCAGCGGGATGTTA
>JANNUT010000146.1:0-55503 GCA_031395565.1 Acidobacteriota bacterium
AGCAGCAGAAAGAAGCCGGCTGACGCGGCGTGTGCACCACGTGGAGTGACATAGACGCAGACCGGCACAGAACTGTTGAGAATCGAGCGAACGATCTGTTCGGAGGAGTCCACCAGCCCGCCGGGCGTATCCAATTCCAGCACGACCAAGACATCGCCCTGCTTGGCAGCGCTGCTGAGAACATCGTCGATGATCGCCGCGGTAACGCCGTGGATCATGCCCTCGTGACGGTACAACCGCACAGACGCTGCCGACGCCGCGCTGAGCGCAACCACCAAGAGCGTCATCAACACGAGGCCGCGGCGCCAGAGACTCATGACGTCACCGTCGCAAGCAGGCGGGCAGCAAAGCCGGCCATCCGCTCGAGACCTTCGTGCAGATTCTGTTCGGAGGTGGCGTAGCTGATTCGCAAGAAACCGGGCGCTCCGAACGCCTCGCCGGGAATGGTCGCGACCGCTTCTTCGGCCAGCAACCTGCGGCACAATTCATTGCTGCTGGGGATTCCGGCGCGAGCGCACAACTCGCGCACATCAGGGAATGCGTAGAAGGCTCCGCGCGGCGGCACCAGCGCAACGCCCGGCATTCGCTGGAGCGCGTCCACGACAAGCCGGCGCCGCTGCTCGTAGGCCGCGAGCATTGCCGCAGGAGCTTCGGACGCCTCGCGTAGCGCGGCAAGCGCCGCCTGTTGCGACATCGACGGGGCCTGAGTCGTGTCGTGGCTTTGGACCGTCAGCATCGCTTTTGATACGGCTGGAGCCGCAATCGAGTAGCCGACGCGCCAGCCCGTCATTGCGAAGGTCTTGCTGAACGAGGAGACGAAAATCAAGCGCTCGCCAAGGATCGCTCGATACGACAAGAAGCTCGCCTGCGACGCGTCACCGTAGACGAAGAGTTCATACGTCTCGTCGCTAATCACCCACAGGTCCCGTTCGACGGCAAGCCGCGCGATCGCCTCTGCCTCTGCCGGTGGCAACAACCCACCCGTCGGATTGCAAGGCGCGTTGACGATCACAACGCGCGTCGCCGGGGTGAGGGCGGTTCGCAACGCGGCGGCGCGGAGCGTGAAGCCGTCGTCGCCACGCGTCGGGACGAACACCGGATTACCGCCGGCCAACTTGACCTGATCGGGAAACGAAACCCAGTAAGGAGAGAAGATCGCGACGTCGTCGCCGGGCTCGATGAGCGCCAGCGCTGCGGCGAACAAAATCGGTTTGCCACCCGCTCCGACCAGTACTTCGCTGGCGTCGATGGCAACTCCGCTTTGAGCGGTGTAGCGGCTGGCAATCGCCTGTCGCAACTCATCGATTCCGGCCGGAGAGGTGTAGTGCGTGAAGCCTGACTCGATCGCCCTGACACCCGCTCGACTGGCGAGAGCAGGTGTATCGAAATCAGGCTCGCCAGCGCCGAAGTCGATCACATCGCGCCCTTCCCGCCGCAGTCGATCGGCCTCGGCCTTCATCGCCAACGTCGCCGAAGGGGTCACGCGTCCCAGCCTCGAGGAGAGCAGTCTCATCGGCTGGCCTCACCAATGCTCCCGTCGCCAGGCAGCCGCTTTTTTAGCGCTGCCAAGGCCGCCGGGGGCACCAGGCCGGAGACATCGCCGCCGAATCGAGCGATCTCGCGCACGAGTCGCGACGAGATAAACCCGACATCCTCGCCGGGCGTGAGGAACATTGTTTCCAACTCCGAAGACAAACGGCGATTCATGACGGCCAGCTGCAGTTCGTACTCGAAGTCGGAGATCGCTCGAAGGCCGCGAACTACGACACTCGCGCCCTCGCGCTTCGCGAAGTCGACCAACAACCCTTCGAATGCAATCACGCGCACGCCCGAAAGGCCAGCCTCGCGCACGCTGGCTTCGAACACCTCGCGTCTTAACTCTGCGGAGAACAACGGCGCTTTGCTGCTGTTGCGCAGTACGCCGACGATCAGATCACCGAAAATCCGCGAGGCCCGTCGTGCGATATCGAGGTGTCCATAGGTCACCGGGTCGAACGACCCGGGATAGATGGCGATCCGATGCCCCGGGCTCATGGCGTCGACTCCGAGGCATCGGACCGATCCGCGCGCAGCATCGCCTCGGCGTGGCGACGAGCGGTTTCGGTGACGTAACTTCCACCTATCATTCGGGCTACCTCTTCGACGCGATCGTCCTCATCGTCCAACGGCTTCACCACCACCACCGTGCGGCCAGCCTTGAGTTTTTTGCTGACGTGCAGGTGGGTCTCGGCGCGAACGGCAACCTGCGGCAAGTGGGTGATACAGATCACCTGATGGTGCAATGCGACGCGGACCAAGAATTCACCCAACTTGTCCGCGGCATTGCCGCCCAAGCCTTGATCGATTTCGTCGAACAGCAACGTGCGCCGCGCCAACCCGCCTTCCAGCGCAATATCCAGCGCCAACATCACGCGCGATAGCTCGCCACCAGAAGCCACCTTACGTAGCGGCCGCGCCGGCTCGCCGGGATTGGCCGCGAGCAAAAACTCGACCAGGTCGGCGCCATCGGCGCCTGACGCGGTCACGGCGACGGTATCCACGTCTGCCGGTGAGACGGCAACATCGAGGCGTGCTTGATTCATCGCCAACTGCGCCAACAACCCGGAGACTGTCTTGCCAAACTTCTCTGCGGCATCGCGGCGTGCCGCCGTGAGGTGTCCGGATACGGCGCGATACTCGATCAATAGCCGGTCGCGCTGCAAAATCAGTTCGGCCTCGGATCCGGTTTGTCCTTCTAGCCCCGTCAGTTCACGCCTCAACGCCTCGACACCCGCAACGATTTGATTGAGTTCGGCTCCCTCAAAGCGACGCCGCAAGCGCTCCAACGCAACCAGACGTTCCTCCAACTCGATCAACGCAGTCGGCTCGCTATTCATGGCATCGAGGTGATCGCGAATTTCAGCCGCGACGTCTTGCAACGCAGTCCGCACATCGTCGAGCCGGTCGGCCAACTCACCAATTTGCGGGTCATGCGACGCTTGCGCGCGCAGGCGGCGCGTCGCGGCGTGGACCTTTTCGAGTGCCGCACCCTCACCCTCGTAGACCGCGTCCAGCGAGCCCCGCAACGATTCCGCAATCGCCTCCGCGTGACGCAATCGATCGCGCTCGATTCTCAACTTCTCCTCTTCGCCAGGTTGGGGGCGAATCGCATCGATCTCGGCCAATCGAAAATGGAGCAACTCGACGCGTGCCCCTCGCTGTACCGCGCGTTCCGCCAACTCATTCAAGCGGCCGAGCGTCTCGCGCAACGCGGTATGCACGCGGCGCAAGTCGTTGAGCAAGTGATCGGTGCCGCCGAAACGGTCGAGCAGGGCGCGATGTGTCTCGGGTGAGAGCAGCGTATGCGGTTCATTTTGGCCGTGCATCTCGAGCAACCCGGCCGTGAGTTCTTTCAACATTGCGATCGTGATCGACTGTCCATTGACCAAGACCTTGGACCGGCCGTCCGCCGCAAGTTCGCGCCGGATCAGCAACTCACCACCGGGGGTCTCGTATCCGGCGCGCGACAGACGATGCTGCAAATCGGGGCGTGACGAGATGTCGAACATCGCTTCGACCAGGGCGCGATCCTCGCCTTGCCGAACGAGCGCAGCCTCTCCGCGACCGGCTAGGGCCAAACCGATTGCCCCTCCGATCAACGACTTCCCCGCACCGGTTTCACCGGTGATCAAGTTCAACCCGGGCCCGAACTCGAGTTGTACGTCGCGGGCGAGCACCAGGTTCTCTATTCGCAACAGTCGCAGCATGGGCCTGGTTCAACGGGCAGAGAAAGAAAGCGCGAAACGTGGATCTGGACCGACCTCAACCGAAGACGAGTGTGCAGGTTAGCACTCGCGCGGAAAGACGGTCAACGCGCGCGCGACAAGCGGCCACCCGCAATCGCAACCAAGACCCAGGCGGCCATCAAACAAACACCACCAAAGGGTGTGATCGCTCCGAACCATCGGGGCGCCCCGAATGCCATCAGGTACAGGCTGCCACTGAACAGCACCGTCCCACCGGTGAGGAGCCAGCCAGCGGTGCGCGCCGCCTTCGAGTTTGCCGCTCCGGCCAGCCAGGCGACTGCCAACAGCGCGACTGCGTGAAAGAGCTGGTAGCGGACCCCGGTTTCGAAGGCGGACAAAAGGCCATCGTCGATCCGGCCCTTGAGGGCGTGCGCCCCGAAAGCGCCCAATCCGACCCCGGTCAAACCCAAAATCGAACCGGCCCACCACAGGGCACGGTGAGGAGCGGTGCGAGACGAATGATCCGTTTGCTGAGTGATCATCGGACGGCCGCTTACGTTTCGTCACGAATGCGTTGCACGGCCGCTTCTTCCTGCTCCTCTAAACGAACTCGCTCACGCCGGTCGTCCTCGTCCAGGTTTTGCAACTTGTCGAGATCGGAGCGCTCGACCGCCTTCTCGACGGCACTCTTGAGCGTCAACTCATGTTCAGCGCGCCGGGCCTGAAATTCTTTGCGAACTTCGGCAATCCGTCGCTTCTGGTCGTCGCTCAAGGCGCGCTCGTTGGATCCACCGTCTTTCCCTCGCAACCGCTCCATCGCCAACTCGTACGCTGATTTGTATTCGTCACTCATCTCGTCACCTCAGGCGCGTTCGCGACGCGCCAACGCCGCGGCACCGGTCAACACCACGCTCAGTGGCAGCCAGGGCACGATCGTGGAGAGGGCCCGATTGACCCAGCCTGGAACCACCTGGCGCCGGCCCGCATCGTACGCGTTGAGGGCGATTCGGACGACGCGTTCCGGCGAGGTCTTCCACTTGGCAACGCTCCAGCGTGCGTCCGCCACAACCCCGAACTCGGTCGGAACCGGTCCGGGACAAAGCGCCAACATTCGCACGCCGCGCGCCTGCGCCTCAGCGCCAACCGCAAGCGACCATGAGCGCAAGAACGCTTTCGTAGCCCCGTAGGTCGCGAACCATGGGATCGGCTGAAAGGCGGCGGTGCTCACCACGTGAATCACTCCGCGGCCCGGGTGCGCGCACAGTGTGTTCCACAACCCATGCACCAAATGGGTGGGGGTCACCGCGTTGAGCAAGATCATCTGCTCTTGCACGCTCCACGGATCGTCGGCAAACGCGCTGTGCCGCCCGAATCCGGCGTTGTTGACGAGCAGATCGACCTCGGGCACGCCGTGCCCCGATAGATCAGCCAACAGTTGGCGCGGCCCTTCCAGTGTCGCCAGATCGCAGACCAGCACTCGGCATCTCACGGCGTGTTGACTCGACAAGCTGTCGCTCAGCGCCGCAAGGCGATCTCCGCGCCGCGCCACCAAGGTCAACACGCGCGCGCGGGATGCCAGTTGACGGGCGAATTCCTCACCGATACCGGACGAGGCTCCGGTGATGAGGCAGTGCTCGTATCGTGCGGGCGCAACGCTCACGTTATCGCTCCCGATTGGCACGCGATTGGGTTTCGAGCACCGCCGCTATTTCCTCTGCCGTCCACAGTTTTCCTTTGCCCACGCCGGGGCAGAAAACGGCCACCTCTCGTTGCCAGGCCTTTGCGTGCATGACCTCGGGCCAGAAAGGCCAAGTGCGGCATTGCGTCGGTCGAGCTTCATAAACGCTGCAGCGCTTACCAACCAAGAAACGGCAGTCGGCGACGTTGGGTTCGTCGCGGATATGCCACTGATCGTCGGTCTTGGCGCAGCACTTCCGCGTGAACTGCAAGGTGCTCAACTCTAGGAACGCGGCCAGCCGTCGCCTATCGGCCAGACTCAAAAACACGTACCCCATCTGTCCATGCGAGACGCAACACTTGCCGCTCCCCTGACACTCCCACCGCAGTCCATCGGCATACCACGGGGTTGCGGCCGGCAACAAAGTCGTACGCTTCATCGATGCTCCCGCAAGGCCCAAGCCACACCGGCAATCACGAGTATCGCTCCAAGAGCCATCCGGAACGTGAACGGCTCGTGCAGTAACAACGCCCCAAGTACGACCGCGACCACGGGAGTTCCATAGGCGATCAGCGCCATGCTGCGGGCCGCGAATCGTGTCAGCAACCAAAAATAGAGACCAAAGGTGACGGCCGACCCGAACACCGCGAGGTATAGCAGTGCGCCGACCGAGCGAGGGTTCCAGTCGATCGCCTGATCGCCCTCGAACAACCACGCCATGACTCCCGTCGAGAAGGCACCCACCAACATCGAGATCACGGTCAGCGGTAGTGGCGGATAGCGGGCGCCCCATTTCTTGACCGACACCGCGGCCAGAGCCGAAACCAAGGGTGAGATCAACAACACCACAGCTCCGATCGCAGCCTCTGGACCGAGCAACCCTCGCAGATCCTCGGAGAACACCACGGCGATTCCGAGAAACCCGACCAACCCGGCAAGAATCCCGCGCCGCGCGATGCGCTCAGCAGGTAAAGCAACGTGCGCGAGCAGCATCACGAACAGAGGATACGTGGCGAAGATGACCGCGCTGAGACCGGATGGGACCCATTGCTCGCACCAGTACACAACCGAATAGCTCACCGTGAAGAGCAGCAGGCCGTTAGCAAGACACAACCACCAGAAGGCACGCTCGCGGGGATAGCGCTGGCCCAATCGTGCTGCCAAGGGGATCAACAGGACCGCCGCGAGGGAAAAGCGCAGCGAGATTCCGGTGAGGGGTGGCATGCCATCGAGACCGATGCGGATCGCGCCCCAGGTGGTACCCCACAACAGCGTCATGGTCGCGATGGCGGCTTTGACGCGCAGCGCGTCATTCATTGAAGGAGCGCTCGCGCATGGCCCGCCATGCCGCAGAGTGTAGCGGTAATCGCGCCGGGCGATTGCGGTCGCGCAGGTGGCTGCGTACCATCGCTGCTCCGCCGGCGACGCCCCATTGCCGCGATGGCGGAACAAACGAGGTGATGTGACGACCGCAACGCTTCCCCTGGCCGCCGGTGCCAGCGTTTGGCAGTTGGTCATGGACGCGGGTCCAGTCGGCAAACTGGTGCTTGGCGCTCTGGTGATTGCTTCGATCGTCACGTGGGCCCTGATCGTCGAGCGCTCGCGATCGTTCCGACGTGCCGGTCAAGAGACCAAGAACTTCCTTACCAAGTTTCGAGGCGGGGCGCGCTTGGCCGACTTGGCCGACGTCTCGAAGCCGATGAATCACTCACCCGTCGCGGCGTTGTTCAAAGCCGCGTTTCATGAGGTGAGTCAGAACTCGATCGAGGGTGCCGGCGGGCGGACGCTCGACGCCGACTCGATCGAAGATGTCGAGCGAATGATTGCGCGCACAGCAGCGGCGCGGACTCGCGAGATGGAACGATCACTCACGTTCCTCGCGACCGTCGCGAGCACCTCCCCGTTTGTCGGCCTCTTCGGCACGGTTTGGGGAATCATGGATGCGTTCGCCCGGATCGGTACCAGTGGCGCCGCCAGCATCGAGAGTTACGCACCCGGAATCGCTGAAGCGTTGGTGGCCACTGCTGCCGGTCTGGCTGCCGCCGTGCCGGCGGCCATTGCCTACAACAGCTTTCTGCGCCAGGTGCGGATCATGACGATCGAAATGGAAGAGTTTCAGCTCGACTTCGTGCATCTGCTGCAGAAGCGGCGCCGGCGGGCAGGCTAATGGCAATCCATGGCACCCGCGGCGGACCGCGTGTGGCGCTGGCTGAAATCAACGTCACGCCGCTGGTCGACGTGATGCTGGTTCTGTTGATCATCTTCATGGTGTCGGCACCCTTGATGACGCGCGGTATCAAGGTCGACCTGCCGGCCGCGAAGTCTGCGCGCAACATCGAGGAGGGTCAGCGCGTTACCGTCAGCGTGGACAAGCGCGGCCAGTTTCACGTCGATGGCGTGGCCGTCTTCGATCAGAAATTGGTCGAGGAAGTACGCCGGCGCGGCGGTGGCAAGCCCGAGGTGACGGTTTACATCGAAGGTGACTCTCGAGCGGAATACGGCAGAGTCCTGTCGGCAATGGACATGCTGAGGAGCGCGAGCATGACGCAAGTTGCCTTGGTCACCGTCCCGCGGCGCGAGGAAGACAAGCCGTAATGGCGGCACGCGTCATCAGGCTGCGCCTGCGATTCGAGCGTCCCTCGGAGTTTTGGGGATTGACGATCTCTGTGGGTGCGCACGTGTTGGCCTTCGCGCTGATGCTCGGAGGATTCTCATGGGGAACCCCTCCACCGCTTCCGGGCCCATCGATGGCGGTCACACTCACCGGCGCGTCGATCACGGCGCGCGGTAGCGCCAGGACACAGGCCGCTGGCGAACCAAAACGACCCGAGCCGAAGCCGGAACTGCCAAAGCCGCTACCAACGAAACCGCTCGCGCCGCAGAAAGAGAAGCCGGTAACACCTCCGCCGCGCGCGACCCTCTCCAAAAACACTACCCGTGCGATCGACCCTCGACCGGAGCCGCCGGCCTCCTCTCAAAGCAGTCATGAGAGTGCCCGCACTCCCGAGCCCGAACCCACGGCCGACGAGATCGACCTTCCAGTCGGACCGATTGCCGGAGGCGTCGCGGGACTCGACTCGATTAGCGCTCTCTCCCCGGGTTACGCCGGGAGCGTCACCCAACGCTTGCAGAGCGCCTGGACCGACCGACCCGTGCTGCCGCAGAGCACACCGGCACAACGCGCCGTGATTCGTTTCCGGATCTTGCGCGATGGCCGGATCGAAGCGATCGAGTTGTCACAGGAGAGCGAGTTCACGCTCTTGAATCAGTCTGTACTGCGGCTCTTGCGCAGTGTGGGCCGGCTGCCTGCCTTCCCTCCCAGCATCAAACGAGACAGCATCGACGCGGAGTTCGTGTTCGAATTGCTGCCCGCGGAGCCTTGATGCACAAAGACCTGAAACTCTCTGCATGCCTGCTGCTTGCCACGCTCGGTTTGATCGGGTCGTGCGTTCCCGACGCGTACTCGCAAACACCCGACCCGGGCGGAAAGCTGCAGGGCACGATTGTCGGTACCGCGCAGAAAAAGTACGCGTTGGCGTTACCGCCGGTCGCGATGCTGGGCGGTGCTGCCGCGACACAAGCCGGAGAGGTGGGCGATGTGGTGCGCGGGGATCTCGATTTCAGTGGCAGCTTCGACTTGCTCGATCCAAACGGCGAAGGGCGGATCGCTGCCACGCAGATCAACGATCCCAAGGCCTGGGCGAGTGTCGGTGCCCAGTACCTTTCGCTGCTGTCATTGAAGCTCGAGGGCACGAATGCTGACTTGCGGGTACAGGTGTTCGAGACGACGGCGGGCGAGTTGTGGCTCGACCGCACCTATCGCGGCCGCGCGCCCGACGATCTGCGTCGCCTCGCGCATCGAGCCTCGAACGAAATTCTCAATCGCCTCACGGGAGAAACGGGGATCTTCCTGACGAGGATAGCGTTCGTGGGCGATGTGGGCCGCGCCAAGGAAGTTTTTCTGATGGACTACGATGGAGCCCGCGTGCGGCAGCTCACCAAGACCGGCGTCATCAATCTGGTACCGGCGTGGGCTTCGGACGGAAAGCGGTTGGCCTTCGTTTCGTATTTGAGCAAGCGACCGCAGTTTCATCTCTTGGACGAGAGCGGCAAAATCACTCAATTGCGTCCCGCGGGGGGCGACTTGAACGTCAGCCCCGATTGGTCACCGGATGGCACCAAGCTCGCCTTCACCAGCGATCGCGACGGCAACTCGGAGATCTATCTCTACGACGTGATTGGAGGGCGCGAACTGCGATTGACCCGCGATGCCGGAATCGATACGGCGCCGTGTTGGTCACCAGGCGGTGATCAGATCGCGTTTACCTCCGACCGCTCCGGTTCGCCGCAGATCTACTTGATGAGCGCCGACGGGACCAACCTTCGGCGATTCACCTATCAGGGTCAGTACAATGAATCGGCCGCGTGGTCGCCCGACGGCGGTCGCATCGCCTTCATGAGTCGCATCGAAGGTGTGTTCCAACTCGTGATCCACGAGTTGCAAACCGGGAAAGAAACGGTGATCACCACGGGACGCGGCAACAAAGAAAATCCTCGCTGGGCGGGAGATGGCAAACATCTCGTCTTCAGCAGCAACATGGACGGGCGCTATTCCATTTACTCGATCCGAATCGATGGCACCGGACTCCGCCGCCTGACCCAGGCAATGGCGGCAATCACTCCTGACTGGAGTCCAGCGCAACCACGCTGAAAGGACACGCAGATGCAGACCAAGCTTCGCTCCCGATTTTTCTCGTCCCTCCTGATCTCGATCGCGGCGCTCTTGCTGTTGGGCGGCGGCAGTTGTCAGAAGAAGACCGACTTCACGTCTGGTGCGACACCGGCTCCCATCCAACCGGACACGGGCGCCAACAACCCGGGCTCGACCGCTTCCCCTGAGCCCATCGGAAGCGATTTCGCTGAGAAGCCGCTCGGCGATACGGAAAACAGCACCGGTTACAACGAGGATCAAATCGGTGCGGGCGCCGATGAAGTCGCGACCAACATGAAGACGGTTTTCTTCGAGTACGACAGCTTCGATCTTTCGGACGAAGCACTCGCCACACTCACCAGCAACGCGGCGTGGTTGCGCAGCAAGCCCGGTGTTGGCGTGCTGATCGAAGGGCATTGCGATGAACGTGGCAGCATCGAGTACAACCTCGACCTAGGAGCCAAGCGAGCCCGCATCGTGCAAGCTCAATTGGTCCGGCTCGGCATCGATGGGAGTCGCCTTTCGACCGTTTCCAAAGGTGAGACCGAGCCGGCCGATACCTCTGGAACTGAGGCGTCTTTCGCCCACAATCGCCGTGCTGAGTTCGAGCAGGCGCAGTGATGCACCGCAAGCTTCTGGCGGCCGTTTGTTTTGCGGTTACAACCGCGTCGCTGGCTGGCGTGACATCGATCGACGACGCCGATGTCCGCGAGCAGGTGTTCAAGCTCCAAAAGGACATGGCTCGACTGCTCGAAGGCATGGCCAAACTCAGCGCGGAGGTAACGCAACAGCAAGCGTCACCTGCGTGCGCTGAAGCGGCGTCCAGAACGCAGAACTTGGAATCGCAAGTCAGCGCGTTGAAAGAAGCGATCAACGCGTCGCAGTCGAAACTCGACGAAGCGCTCGCGGAGCTTCGTGCGATGCGGCTGTCGCCAGGTGTTTCAGGTGCGGCACGCGGCGGGATCCCGGCAACGCCAGCGGCGGGCGTGATCGCCCCGTCCCCTGAGGCGATCCCCAGTCCGGCTGCGCCCGGAAGTCCTTCCCCGCCGACTCGCCCCCCCGAGCCGGGCGTTTCCCCCACCGATTCGTTCCACGCCGCCTATGCAGACTACTCACGGAGGATGTTCGACCTGGCGCTCGAGGGTTTTCAACGGACGTTGGCCGCCGATCCCAAGGGCCCCTTGGCCGATGACGCTCAGTACTGGATTGGTGAAACCCTGCTCTCACAAGGGAAGACCGTTGAAGCGATCGGTGCTTTCGATTTGGTGATCACGAACTGGCCCAACGGTGAAAAACGGCTAGCGGCGGAGGTCCGGAAGGGGGTCGCGATGGTCGAATCGGGCCGCCGCGATGAGGGTGTCGCGCTCTTGCAGAAGGCGATCGAGGGCCACCCGGGGACACCAGAGGCCCAGTCGGCTCGTGAGTTCCTCCGTCGCAAGGGGCTGTCCCGCTGATCGTTTTCGTTTGACAACCCCCCCGGGCCTCGGCAGAATCCGCGGGCTTTTTTCCGGGGCTTCCCCCGGCATCTCGAGAGGCACCCAACAGCAATGGCGAATCACAAGTCAGCGTCGAAGAAGGCTCGTCAAGACGAACAGCGTAATGAGCGCAATCGCGACGGAAGAACCCGTCTGCGTGGTGGCATCAAGAAGTTCCGTACCGCGATCGAGGCGGGCGATAAGGATGCGGTAAAAGGCCTGCTCGCCGAGACTCTCGGTTTGGTCGACAAGTCAGCGGGACACGGACTCATCCACAACAACACGGCCGATCGCTACAAGTCTCGTTTGACATTGGCGGCCAACAAGCTGCTGGGTTGAAGAGTCGCCGCGAGAACCGCGGAAAGCACTGAAGAGCGCAGCGCCAAAAAATTCGGGGGATCACCCACTTGGGGTGGTCCCCTTTTTTTTTCGCAGCCTTCAGCCGTTGCCGGTCGAGTTTGGCCCGTCGAGCGCTAGACAGCCCTTCGTCGCACTACTCGGACTGGCGCCAACGAACGGGCAGCGCGCCAACTCCCCCCGCCATCAAGAGTGACTTCAGCGCTTCAGGCAACAGGAACGGAACGACGCCTGCCACGAACTGGCCGGGACCGGCGCTCAGTGCCAGCCACGCCCCACCGCAAAGCACGATCGACCAGACCCCGGCGACGGCCCACACCAACCTCGTCGTGAACGGTCCGCCCTGTCCTCGACCCGCGAGCCACGCGCCGAGCGGAAAGGCGAGCAGGTACCCTGCTGTAGGGCCAGCGAAGTACGCTGGCCCGGCACCGGGCAGTGCGAAGACCGGTAATCCCGCCAACCCCATCGTCAGATAGGTAATCTGTGCGGCAGCCCCGATACGCGAGCCGGCCCACAGGCCTGCGAAAACCACCGCCGCGGTCTGGAGCGTAACCGGCAGCAGCGATAGCGGGGCGTGAACTTTGGCCCCGATAGCGGTCAGGATCGCCAGGCCCGCCACCACCGTAATGCGACGTACCCAGGGCAATTCGCGGGCAACTTCAAGTGCTTGCGGTCTCATGGACAGCGCCTCCGATCAGTGCGGCGGGACGATAGCGCGGGCGCGCGGCGGCCACAACCAGACTCGCACAGGGATCGTGCTGACGTACCGGTCACGAGATGACGAATGACAAAGGGGTCATGTCGCTCCTTTCGAGCGACACCGTGGAGCGGCTGCCGGCCCGTGGCTATCGCCTTCCGCGCCGTGGCTGTTTCGATTTGCCGCTGCGCTTGGCAGCCTTGGTGGCTCCTTCGCGCGGCTGACCCTTTTGGCCCCGGTCGCGTCGAGTGCGCTTTTCCGGTTCGCGTGCCCCCACCAGCCCGAAGTCGATCAGGTGCCGCAGTGCATCGACTCGATCGACGAATACAACGATGCGTTGCCCCAGCTTGAACGTGGCACCGGAGTCAGCACCGCGAATCAAGTGGCGCTTTGCGTCGTGTTTCCAGAACTCGCCTCCCAACCGGGCGATCGGCACCATGCCTTCAATGTACGGATCTTCGACCGCGATGAGTAGACCATTGCGAGAGACGTCGACCACAGTCCCTGGAAACTCGTCGCCCAGTCGCGTGGACATGTACACCGCTTTCTTCCACGCGATCGACTCACGCTCCGCCGACTCGGCGTCGCGTTCCAACCGAGAGCACTCGCGCGCCGAGTCGGCGAGCCGGGCCGCACGTTCGTCTCGTTCTCCGGCGCTGCCGCGCAGATTGTGGCGCAGTCGTCGAAGCGCGCGATGAGCCACCAGATCGGGATAACGACGAATCGGCGAGGTGAAGTGCAGATAATTGCGCAGCGCCAATCCGAAGTGTCCGAGGCAGTGCTCGTCGTAACGAGCCAAGGCCATGGTCCGCAACACCACACGCGCGACGAACGGCTCTTCGGGCCGCCCCTTGGCCGCTTCGACCAACGCGGCCAGATGCGCCGGTTGAATTTGGTCGAACGGCTCTGGGATTTCGTAGCCGAGTCCTGCCAGCAGCTCCGCGCTACGCAACACACGTCCAACATCGGGCTTCTCGTGGGCGCGATAAAGCGTGGGCTCGCGTTTCTTCTTCAACTCACTGGCCACGACTTCGTTGGCGGCCAACATGAACTCCTCGATCAAGCGGTGCGCTGCGTTTCGGGAGCGAGCCACGATGTCGGTCGCCTTGCCGGTGAGATCGAACAGGATCTCGGGTTCGGGGAGATCGAAATCGATCGCGCCGCGCTGCTTGCGACGCCGGGAGAGCAGCGTCGCCAACTCAGCGGCCGCATCGAGCATCGGTGTGAGGGCGCTGTGCGCGGCGCGTGCGCTGGGGTCGCGCTGTTCAATGATCTGAGCGACCTGCTCGTACGTCAGGCGCGCCCTCGAGCGGATGAATCCGTCGTGGAACCGCGCACCCATGACCTTCCCCGATTTGTCGTAATCGATGCTGGTCCCTTGGGTCAGGCGAATCTCGTCCGGCCGCAACGAGCAGAGGTCGTTGGAAAGCCGTTCCGGCAACATCGGGACGCAACGTCCAGGAAAATAGACGCTGGTGCCGCGACGCTGCGCTTCCAGATCGAGTTCGCTGTCCTCACTCACGAACCACGCGACATCGGCAATGTGGACCTGCAGTCGAAAACCGCCCCCCTCGGAACGCGTGACACAGATCGCGTCGTCGAAGTCCTTGGCCGTCTCGCCATCGATCGTGACGATCGTCTCGTGCGTAAAATCCTCACGATGATCCAGCGGCCAGCGCTCGGGGGTGCCTGGCAGGCGATCCACCTCTCGTTGCACCACCTCGGGAAACTCAGGCGAGAAGCCGTACTTGCGAATCAGGATCTCGACGTCGACACCAGGCTCGTCAGGATGTCCAAGCCGCTCCAAGACCGTGCCGAACGCCTGCTCGCCGCCACGCGGGGTGGACGACAGTGCTACGCGCACGACCTCACCGTTCTGCGCATGCGCGGTATCGTCCTTGCGCACCAGCACGCCAAAACCGTAGCCCGCGTCCATCGGTTCGACCACACCGGCGCCGCCGGTAGCCTTGCGAAACGTTCCCAGCAACGTCCGCGTCGAGCCGCTCAAGACTCGAACGACTCGCCCCTCACGTTTGCCGTCATAGCGCACGTCGACCACACGTGCCGCCACCAGATCGCCGTGCACCGCGCCGCCTTGAGCCGGCGGAGGGATGAAGAGATCGACCTGCTGTGGATCGTCAGGGACGACAAATCCGAAACCTGCAGGGTGACGCGAGAATCGGCCCGTGACCTCACCCAAGGTGCGAGTGCTCGCGAAGCGCTTCTCGCGAAGCGCGATCAACTTCCCATCGTCGGCCCATTGCCGAAGCAATCGTCGCAGCCCGGCGCGCTGACCCGCGGGGAGGCCCCAGAGTTCGGCGATCTCCGCCGCGCTCAACGCCGATTGGGCGGGATCGGCCTCGAGTAGACGCTCGACGTCGGAAAGCGTGGGTAGCTTGGTCGGCACGAAAGGTCCTTTCTGCGCTGTGGACGTGTCGCCGGTATTCTTCCACCTCTTTTGCCGCGACGGACCGGGTCCACGCGGATCGTTCTGAGGGAGCAGGCAGTGGCGCTGGAACAGAGCCGGAAAAATCGGTCGGCACTCTGGATCGTCGCCGCGCTGTTCTTTCTGTCCGGCGTCGCCGCCCTCGTCAACGAAACAGTTTGGTCGCGTTGGCTCGCCTTGGCCTTGGGTTCCTCGGCTCGTGGAACCGTGGTGGTGTTGTGTGTGTTCATGGCGGGGCTGGGCGCTGGGTCGCTATGGGCCGGCTCGATCGCTGACCGGCGGCCCGAACGAGCGCTGCTCTGGTTCGCTTGGTCAGAGGGCACGATTGGGCTATGGGCTTGGCTCACCGTGCCGTTGCTCGGCCGCTTCGTCGCCCCTTTGTCTGCCGCGCTGGCGAGTGGCGAGCCGCTGCCCATGTTGGCAACGCCGTGGCGCGTGTTACTCGCGGTGCTGCCGCTCGCAATCCCGACGTTTCTGATGGGCGCGACCCTCCCGTTGCTCGCGCGCTGGGCGGTCGATCACGGCCGGCTCGCTCCACGAGCGATCGGTGCGTTGTACACACTCAACACACTTGGCGGCGCCGGCGGGGCGCTGCTCGCCGCGTTTTGGGTCATCGAGAAGTTCGGGTTGTCGGGTGCGGTGATCGCTTCTGGCGCTGTGGAGATCGCGTGCGGAGCGATTGCGTGGCGCTTGTCGCGCCTTCCCGCCCAGCCGGCAGTCACACGACGTGAGAGTGACGATGGAGGCAAAGCAAGAACGCCGATGACTGCTGCGCCGCAGTTGCTGCTGTTCACGAGCGCAGCGTTCTTCACGAGCGGGTTTGTTGGTCTAGGCCTGGAGGTAACCGCGTTTCGGATCTTGCAGGTGCTGTTGGGATCGAGTGTGTATGCGCTGGCTGCCATGCTCGCGGCGTTTTTGATCGGAATCGGCGCGGGGAGTTGGGGCGGAGCGTTGATTGCCGACAGATTCAAGCGGCCTGCGTCGTTCGTCGCACTTTCATTGGGCCTCTTGGCGCTGGGTGCCGGTGTGTCCTTGCGTCTGCTTCATTCTTTCGGCCAAACGGGTGTCGCGAAGCTGCCGGCGTGGCTGCCCGTGCCTAGGTCGCTGACGTACGGCAACGAGTTCTGGTTCTGCGTCTTGGTCTTGCTGCCTGCAACGTTGGCGTTGGGTGCCATCGTGCCCGCCGTAGCGCGCGTCGCTGATGCAATGCCGGCTCAACTGGCGGGCCGCTTCGGACGCGCCTACGCGCTCAATACGATCGGCGCCGTGCTCGGTGCAGCGCTGGCTGGATTCGTGTTGATTCCGCGCTTTGGCACCGCGGGCACGGTGCAGGTGCTCATCGTGGCCGCTCTCGGTGTCGCGTTGATGGTGGCCTTGCTCGCCGAGCGGCCTGCCAGGCCCGATCTCCGTGGATTGATGGCGACACTCGTTTGCGGCGTGCTCGGGATGGTCGCTGCGAACGGTGTCGACCCATCGCGTGCCGCCTTTCAATCGCGATTTGGGAATGCCGCCATGTTGGACTTTCGCGAGGGACCGGTGCAGACGATTGCGGTCGTGAAGGAGGACAACGATCAGCAACTCGAGTTCTTGCGGCTGGTCACCAATCAGACGAGCTTGACCGGCACGCATCTCTACGCTCAGCGCTATATGGGGTTGCTCGGTCACCTGCCCGTAATGTTCTCTCAGTCGCCACAGCGCGCGCTCGTGATTTGCCTCGGCACCGGAATGACGGCCTCGGCGGTGATCGCGCACGATCAAGTTCAACACTTGGATGTCGTCGAAATTTCACCAGAAGTCGCTGCCGTTGACCCGTTGTTTCAAGCGGCTAATCACAACCTGCTCGCCGATCCCCGGGTGACGCTCTCGATCGAGGATGGACGCCATGCGTTGCTGGCCGCGGCGAATCCTTATGGCGTGATTACGCTCGAGCCGCCGCCTCCGCGCGACGCTGGTGTCGTATCGCTGTATTCCCGCGATTTTTATCGACTCACCCTGCAGCGGCTGGTCCCGGGAGGCGTCGTCGCGCAGTGGATCCCGTTGCACTCGCAATCGATCGACGAGGTACGCATGTTGGTGCGCACGTTCGCCGAGAGCTTCCCCTACGCGTTGGGTGTCATAGCGGTTGAGCGCGACTTGATTCTGCTCGGAAGCGATCGGCCACTGACGCCTTCGCTCGCTGCGCTGCAGCGTGCTTGGCAAGCGCCGCGCTCCAGCGCTGCGTTGGAGCGAATCGGGTTCGACGACGCGGCCTCGCTCTTGGCGACGGTGCGGCTCGATCGCGATGCATTGATGCGGTTTGCAGGAGCGGTGGCTGTTGTCAGCGACGACGATCCGGTGGTGGAGCACTTCGCGAGGTTCGGCCGCCGACCGCCACTCCCGGAAATCCGTGGGTTATTGACGTCACCGCTGCCGCTTACGAAACTCGTCTCCGATTCAGCATCAACCCAGGTATCGTCGCGCTTCGATCTGGCACGTCGCGCACTCGAGCTTTCGATCGACGGGGCGCTGCTGGCCGAAGCTCGCCGGCCCGCACAAGAGTGGTCCCGACAGTTCGACGATGCTCTGCGCTTGCGACCATTCGATGCCTATTTGCGCTACGTCGCCGGTGCATCAGACGAGCATCTGCGGCGACTGCAAATCAAGGCAGAGAGCAGCAACGGCGTTGAGGCGTGGATTGCCATCGCACAAAAGCGCGAGTTGCGGGGTGAGTCGCGCGAAACAGAAGCGGCGTTGCGGCATGCTGTCCAAGCCGGCCCCGATGATCCTCGCGCTTTGCTGTCGCTTGGCAAATGGTTGCTCGACACCGGCACCAAGGCGGGCGAAGGACGTGAAGTTTTGGCGCGCGCCTTGGCGCTCCTGCCTCCCGATCACCGCATGGTCGTGCCGCTACGACGATTGCTGTCCAGCGGACAACCCGATTAGTTGACGGGCTCGGGCTCTCCCCCTACACTCCCCGCCTTCAAAATAGCCACGTGCCCAAGTGGCGGAATTGGCAGACGCGCATGGTTCAGGTCCATGTGGGCGCAAGTCCGTGGGGGTTCGAGTCCCTCCTTGGGCACCAACAGTCGCTAGCAACATAAAACGCCGCCGGGAGACCGGCGGCGTTTCAATCTCCGAACTCGAGGGCGCGGACCAAGAAGTTCTGCGTGACCCTCGAACCCACGTTGTTGAGCTATTCCGTAAACCGTCCCCCAATTAGTGTTCGTGACCGGCTTCGTCCCAGCGGCGAGCCGCCTCGAGCAGAAGTGTGTGGGGGTCGAGCGCAACTCCGAAGGGACCGTTGGTGGCGCGCGTCACGTCGTCGTGGACAACGCGGAAGCGAAACACACCCTCGGTCCACGCGAGGATCTCGGAGATCTTCCCTTCGATCTCCTCCGCGATCACTTCGGCCAGAACCGCCACATCAACCGCCCCCATCTCGAGCAGCACCGTGCCCAGCGGCTTGAAGGCCAATGCTGTCGACTGTCGACGGACGGCCTCGCCGAGCAGATCGGGATGCAACGCCTGCCGGCGCAACAGTGCCGAGCCGACTCGATCGGCAGCACCGACGATCTCGGCACCGACCACTCGTCCGGCCGAAAACTGAATCTCACCGCGTTCCGGAGGATCTTCGCGCTCGACAGTAAGCATTCCGTCGCGACGCGCGGTACTGAGAATTTGTACGATGTCAGCCAGCGAAATGGCTTCGAGTCTGCCGGCAAGCACCAGCGAAGGAATTTGGGATGACATAGGCGTTCTCCGGACGATCACGAACGAGAACGTAGGTTCGGCGGTGAGCCGCTGCCACCCGGCGAAGACTACCCCCGTTTGCGGCAGAGAATCTCGCGTAGTCCGTCGCGTCGCAGCGCGATCTCATCGACCGTGAGTGGGGCGACCAGACGTGAAAAATCGGCGTTCTGACGAATCCGGATCGTGGGTGCCGGCTCGACCAATGTGTTGAGCTTCAACGAGCCATCCTCGCTCACGTCGATCTTGAGAAACGGGGGTGCTTGAGTCACTTCGCGACGCACCAGCAGATAGAGCGCGCCACCAACCTTCAACACACGCACCCACTCGGCGGCGAGAGCGCGCGCCCCTGTATCGGACTGCAGGTCGAGAGCATCGAACCCCAAGATCAAATCGAGGCTCTCGCTTTCGGCCTTCATTGGAATGCTGGGCTGCGCATCGCCCTCAACCGTGACGCGGCAACCGAGCGTGTGAAACGTCTCGATCGATCGCGATGAAGCGGGGCCGCAGAGCAGGACCCGCGGCGTGCCGTCCTGCGCCTTGCGTCGCAACGCGGCGATCGCCTGTGCGAGCTGACGCGACGGTGAAAGAAGCGCGGCACCCGCCGCCGAGGGCGTGGGCGCCATGGGCGTCGGGGTTCCGCCGCGCTTCCCGAACAACGACATCACGCGCTATTGACCGACGCCTGCCGGGCGGTTTTGAGACGGCAGAGTGGCTTGCGAGCCAGAAGGTGCGCCGGCATGCGCGGGCGCTGCCGTGTGGCTCTGCGCCTGCCCCGTGGCAACGCCAGTACGCGGGGTGTTTTTTTCCATATCGACGCTGCCCTTGAAGCGCGCGCCGTCGGCGATCGAAATCCGCGGCGAAATGATGTCGCCGTTGAGCGTGCCGCCGTTGGCCACCTCGAGTCGCTCACCGGCAATCACATCACCGTTGACCGTACCCTCGATGCGGATCGACTTGGCCTCGACTGTGGCCTGAATGTGCGCCGACTTGCCGATGGTCAGGTGGTGATCACGAAGGCGGACCACGCCCTCCACGCGCCCTTCGATAACCAAATCCTCATTACCGATCAACTCGCCCTTGATATGGATCGACGGACCAATGATCGCCTTGCGCGTTTCCAATCCCATCGTAGTCATCGTTGCACCTCGCTCGGGGACCGCCTGCGCGGTTGTCGGTTGCGGTGTCACCGCCGTTTCGCGCACGGGCGCGGCGGCAGGACGCGGCGGTTCCGGATCTTTTCGACCCCACATCGCCATCAGTGTCTCTCCCCTGCTCTTGTGGCGTCGCGTTGCCGTGACGCTTAGTTAACGGACGGCGTGCCGGGCGTGCCGTCGTCCTTTTTTTGAGGCTTGGGTTGTGGTGCCGGTATTTGGCTTGCCAGTTCGGGGTATTTCTTCAAAAGCGCCTGCGCAGCCAAGCCTGCTTCGCGCTTGACCAACCCGTCTCGGTCTTCGCGGAAGGCACGGTCGACCGCCTTGAAGCTCTCGAGCCGGCCCACGTCCGCGAGGGCGCGTCCTGATTCAGCGCGCGCCATTTCACTCGCTGCATTGAGCAGCCGATCTTCCAACAGCGGGATCGCTTCGCTATCACCCAAAAGCCCCAGCGCATACGCTGCGTGAACCATTGGCAGGTCGTTCGTTTCTTTGGCGACAAACGCCCTGAGTGCTGGGATGGCCTCTTTGCCCTGTATCTGCATCAACGCCCAGGCCGCTTTGCCGCGCGTCACCGCATCGAAGTCGGTAAGGGCTGCTTGAATCGTGGACAACCCTCGAGGATCAGCAATTTCACCGAGCGCCTCGATCGCCAGGGCGCGAATGCGCTCGTTGTCTTTGCCATACGCCGCGACGAGTACGTCGACCGCCTTCTTGTCTTTCAGCCGTCCGAGCGTGCGCGCGGTTGCCTCGCGAATGTTCTGTACGTGTTCTGTATTCAGTCTTTCAATCAAGTAATCGACAGAAGAGGGTTGCTTGAGCACGGCCAGCGAGGTCACAACGGCACGCCGTTCCTCTCGAAACGGGTCATCGCTGGGCGAATTCGGTCGGGCTTTCTCGCCCATCGAAACCAACACGAGTGCCGCCTCCGGATACGCCTCTGCCAGCACATCCTGCAAAGCCTGAGCCACCGAAACCCTCACCAGCCTTGATTCGTTCGTGCTGGCGACTTGAAGCGCTTTGATGGCCAACGGGGTTCCAATCCGTCCGAGTGCTTGCACGGCTTGGATCTGCACGGCCTCCGGTTCGTTCTCGAGGGCCTGTTGGAGCACCGGGACACTCTCGTCGGCTCGGTTCACGCCCAACTTTGCCGCTGCGACGGCCCTCTCATCGGGCGTCTTGCCCTCTAGTCCCGACCCATTTTGACAGCCGGACCCAGCGACGAGCATGAATGCGCCGATCAACATCGCAGCGCAGGGCAGCGTCATTACAAGCACGCTGCGGAGTGTGGACCGCATCGAGATCTCCTAGGGCGCTGTGCCGTTGGCCGCATCAGCGCGAAGGCAGGTATCTTAGGGCCGTGCTGCAAATCCGGTCAAATCAGACTCTTACGAGAACTTGCCTGGCGGTGCTTGCGATCCTGCTCGGAATGGCTCCCATCGGCCAGGCGGCTAAGAATCGCGCCCAGCGCGACCCACTAGAGGAATGGCACGAGGGCCCGGTTCGCTACCTGATGAACCGCACCGAGACGCGGTTGTTCAGGTCCCTGGAGAGTCACAACGAACGACTCGCCTTCATCAAGCGGTTCTGGGAGCGGCGCGACCCAGACCCCAGGACCGCACAGAACGAAGCGCGCATGATCTTCTGGCAACGAGTCATCGAGTCCAATCAGAAGTTTCGCGACACACCCAAGCCAGGCTGGAAGTCCGACCGCGGCAAAATCTACATCCTGCTCGGCCCCCCATTCGACATCTCGCAGAATCGCGACTTCGACGTCGGCAACAAGACGGTTGGCGCGCGAGGTTTGATTCGCTGGCACTACCGCGGCCTGGAGCGCTCCGCCAACAGCGCAGAGTTCATCGTGCCGTTCTATCGCGACAACGACGGCGACTATCGGCTCAGTTCCGACCCGCGATTGTCGAGCCTGGCACTGGACGTTACCGAGAGAAAACTCGAACAACTACCCGGCGGCAGCTTCACCAAGCTCTTCGATCAGCTCAACTGGGGTCCCTCGCAGCTTTCGACGGCGATGGACCTGGGCGCGCTGCAAGAAGTTCCCAGCGAGCAGGATTTGATCCGCACGGTGGTCGAGGCCGAACAGTTCGTTGGCTCGTGCAGTGGTGCGATCGTTGCGTATCCATTGGGCGCACACGATCCGCGCGGGCGCGCTGAATACGCGTTGACGGTCGCCATTCGTTCGGCCCAGTTGACGCCCGCGTGGGATGGCAGTGCCGCCAGCCTCAGCAGCCGGTTCATTGCCAACGCGCAGGTGCGCTCAGATCGAGGCACCGGCCCTGTGGTGCTCGATCTGGGTGAGTTGAATTTTGTGGCCGAACCGACACCCGATCCCGCCGACCCATGGATTCGATTCCAAACTGTGGCCGCGATGCCGACCGGCGTGTTGGGCATCACCGGGGCCGTGCTCGATCGCGTCGGCGGCAATGCATGTACGGCGCAGACAACGCTGGTGGTCGCCGAAGACAACCCACGACAACCGCAAATCGCGGGACCGGTGCTCGCCACCAGTCGACTCGACGCGCCGCCGGACAGTGCCGGGCCGAGACCATTTCGCGTGGGGCCGGCGATCGTCATCCCGCGGCTCGATGCCAACATTCGCAACGATCAGCCTGTCGTGATTGCACTGTCGGTAGCTGCGGCCGCAGACCATGACGGACCGATTGAATTGTCGTGGACCGTCACTCGAACCATTGATGGCGGCGCGCCCCAGTTGTTCGCGCAGGGCGGTCCGATTGCCGATGGACGGGGAGCTCGCGCATGGGAGTTCGCGGCAGGGAAATTGCCACTGGGTCACTACACAATCCAGTTGCGGGCCAAGAGCCTCGACAACGTCGAAACCGTCAGAGATGTCTCGTTCGATCGAGTACCTTAACGAACTGAACTACTCCCGGTGATTCGGGTCGGGAATGGTGGACTCGAGACCGAATGCCTGGCGCCCGATTCCACCCAAGATGTCGGTCACGTCAACGCCGACCAACACCACACGTTCGAAGCCGTCGACCTTGGCGTAGAACGCGGGCTTTGTTTCCGCCGGATTGCCGATGTAAAGCGCCGCCTCGACCGGCGCGTCGCCCGGTTCGGTGGGCTTGACCGTGGCGGTCAAAGTAGCCAACGGCAGCTTCAACCCATAGCGCTCCAAATCGGCAGGTTGCTCTTCCACCACCTCTTTGAAACGTACGCGACTCCACGCTCCTACGAGTTCGGGTGCGACGGCCGCGTTGGTACCTTCCGGCCCTTCTTTCAGCCTCCACTGGCCGGCCGGATCACGCGCCCACACCGCATGCTTGCCTTCTTCGCTGAGTGTCAGTGCGATGACGACGACCTTGCTCGACGCGTAAGGAAACACCTGTTCCTCAGCGCGCCGTTTGCCTTGCTGCTGATCCTGCTTCAATTCTCGCAGCGCAAAGAACACGAGCACGCCAACCAACAAAAAGCCTGCGATCAGCTTGCCCAGCTTCATTTGCTCCTCCTGGCAAACCACAAGATTCCGCCGAACAGTCCAACTACAAGCGGCAACACGATCACGATCGCCACGAGGGTCGAAAGCTGCTCGGGCTCGATCGACATCGATTGCTTTGCGTATCGCTTCTCATCGGCACGGCGGATCAACAACTCCTCACCCGTCAACCAACGCATCAGATTGATCGCCAACTCACCGTTGCTCTCGCGATCCCAACCAGAATCGGCCATGAAGTCGGCATCGCCGACGATGACGAAACGAGCCTCGACCCCTGCTTCGGGATGCCCCGGCTCTGGCTCGAACTTGCGATACGCGGCAACCGCCAAGCGAATCGACTGACCGATCCAGTTCTTCTGCACATCGGTATCGATTTCCGGTTGCTTGGC
The DNA here is from genome assembly GCA_031395565.1 of Acidobacteriota bacterium. Lineage (GTDB taxonomy): Bacteria > Acidobacteriota > Polarisedimenticolia > J045 > J045 > JANNUT01. The sequence continues at coordinate 23,834 of JANNUT010000146.1, forward strand.
GCGGGCCAAATCGGTCTCGACGTAGGGACTGGTTTGTGGGTCCAGTGCGCTACCGACTTCAACCAGCGTGTGATGGAAGATCTGCTGACGCGTCATCACGCGCTGGACCTCGAGCGGTCGCGCGAACGGCAGGACGACGCGCAGTCCGCGCAACGCCAATACCGACGGATGCTCGCCGAACTGCTCCCCGACTACGGTACGAGGGTCTTTGTCACCGGTGCGGGAACGTGGATCGAACACGAGCGCCGGCTGTGGCGTAATCCCCCAAAGACCCAACAACTCATCGGCGGGGCCGGGCGAACCAGCGGCCTGTTCCAGATCGGCATCGATCATCGCCAAGATCCGGCCACCGCGACCGAGATAGGCGTCCAAAGCCGCCACCTCCGTCTGACTCAGCGGACGACGAGGATCGGCGAGCACGACTGCCGCGGCGTCCTTTGGCACGCTGTCGGTTGGCCCCAGAGCCAGCGGCTTGAACTGGAAGTAATCGCGCTGCATGGCCGCCGATAGGCGCTGATATCCAACCCCTCCCTGCGCTTGCAGTTCGCGCTCTTGGTGACCGATCAGCCAATAGATCATTTTGTTTGTCACGCGCGTCGCTTCAAGCAGCGCGGATGCAAGGTCGGCTTCGTCATGACCTGGGAACGTGACGCGACGATCGCCGCAAACTACGACCGTCATGTTGGTGCCTCTCACGCTCAACTTCTGCAGCAAATCGGGACGCTGCGACGGATCGGCAACCTCGACCTTGATGCGGTTGTTGTGATAGCGAAACGACTCATACAACTCGCGAACCACCCGCACCACATTGCGTTGTTGCTGTGTCTCGGTGAAGAAACCGTAGACGTCGACATCCTGATCGATCGAGTTGACCGCGCGCAGCGTCGCCGGATGCAACGAGAAGTCTTTGTCGCGCGTGAGGTCCCAACGAGTGTGATAGCGGGCGGAAAAGAAATTGGCCAACAACACCAGCATCACCAGGATCGCTGCCGAGGCTAGTGCCGACGCTCCGGCCTTGACGCGACGTCCACCGGTGCGGGCCGAGAGAGTGCCGCGTCGCCCCCAGAGTCCGAGCAGTATCAGCAACGCCCCCAAAATCATCGTGATCAAGTTGGCCGATGGTGCGAGGCGAGGCGCCAAGACCCCCCAACCGGACGCGACCACCAAGAGTCCAAGTCCTAGCGGCAGGCTGACGTACGCGAATTTTTTCATCAGCTCACCTCCACCGCTGACTGTCGACCACACCCGCGGTGATCTCCAGCAGGAAGGCGGTGACCGTGACGAAGAACACCACCGCTTGGGTCTCGATGACACCCGAGGCGAAGGTCGCGAGGTTTTCTCCCGGCGTGAATTGACGCAGTTCTGATCCCACCACCGGGACCATCTCGGCCAATCCTCCAGCGACGCTGGCCAAGGCAGTCAGCAGCAGGGCAATCAGCGCGGCCAAGAACGGACTCTCGGTCAGACTCGACGCCAACAGCCCCAACGATAGCAGGAGCCCTCCGTACAGCAGCGCTCCGACGTATCCGCTCCAGACGCGCGAGGGATCGGCGTCGCCCAAACGCACCAGCGTCAGCGGCATCCAAACGGTCAGCGCCAGCATGCACACCAACATGAAGACGGAACCGAAAAACTTGCCCCAAACGATATGCCGCGTGGTCATCGGGGCCGTGAGCAGCAACTCTGCCGTGTGCTGCCGTCGCTCCTCCGCCAGCAGGCGCATCGTCAACAGCGGCACGATGATCAGAAGCGCCCAAACCGCATCATCGCCGAGCAAGCTGGTGATCAGTGTTTCAGGCGGGGTCACTTTGGCGAGTGTGCGCAACGCCATCAAACGCTGTTGGTTGTAAGCGTTCAGCGCCGCGAAGAACAACACGCCCATGATCATCAGGAACACCGCCATTGCGGTGTAAGCCAGTGGCGATACGAAGTACGAACGCACTTCGCGTTTGAAAACAGCCCACACGAAGTTCACGCCCGTGCCTCCTCAGTAACGACGTCGCGGAAGACCTGCTCCAATGTGGTCGATTCGGGTGTCACCTCGAGCACGCCGAGGTCGCTGGCCACCAGGGCCCGCACAAACGCCGCACGCGAGGCATCATCAGGATCGACGTCGATGCGCAAGCGCTGTCCATCGACAGACTCCACGTGATGCACCCCTGGCAGCGACATCAACGTCTTTGGGTCGGAGGGCGGGCGCATCAAGCGTACCAGCACGCGACCAGCTCCTCCGCGTTTGAGCAATTGATCCATCGGCCCCTGCGCGACCAACACACCTTTGTTGATGATCACCACGGTGTGACAGGTTTCTTGCACTTCGGGGAGGATGTGACTGCACAGCACTACCGTGCGGTCCTTGCCGATCTCGCGCACGATCCGCCGGATTGCGAACACCTGCGTTGGATCCAACCCTACGGTCGGTTCGTCGAGAATCAGAATTCGCGGCTCGTGAATCACCGCTTGCGCCAGACCGACCCGCTGACGAAAACCCTTGGACAGGTTGCCCACCAGACGGTTGTGCACTTCTTGAAGCCCGCAGCGCTCGATCGAGGTGTCGACTGATTGCTTGCGCTTGTGGCGGGGCACCGAGCGAATCTCCGCTGCAAACGCCAGGTAATCGCGGACCACCATCTCGGGATACAGAGGCGGCGCTTCGGGCAGGTAGCCAATCGCTCGCCGCATCCCCATCGGGTCTTCGAGCACGTCGTATCCGGCCATCAAGACACGCCCCGAGGTGGGCGGGATCAGCCCGGTCATGACCTTCATCGTCGTCGACTTGCCGGCCCCGTTGGGGCCAAGGAACCCCAAGATCTCGCCCTGCCGCACGGTGAAGGTGACCCCCTTCACCGCCTCGTATTGGCCGTAGACCTTGCTGAGGTTCTCGATCTGGATCATTGGCGCCGACTCGGAAGCCGTCGCCCGCTGTTCAACGCTCATTGAAGTGCGCGCCCCGTTCCTCGCACGCCGCAGAACCCCTGGCGCGGAGCAGCGTAAATACCGTCAAGGCGCGCGGGTGTCAACGAGCCGGAGGGTTTTGAACGGCTCAGGACGTGCCGCCGGGGTGGCGCGCCAGGATCTGCCGGGCTACATCACTCAAACGCTCCCGTGGGCTCGCATCGCTTGGAAGTCGTCGTGCAGGGGGAACCGGTGTCGCAATCGCCGCGGATCGGATCTCGACACGCGACACCGTTTCTCCCAAAGCCGTCTCAACGACCTGCCGCAACATCTCGCCCAGCGTCGAGAGTTGCCGTTCCCAGCCACTCCCTCTCAACCAAACGACCGCCAGCCCCTCGGAATCGAGCGAGACACTCACGACGTGCGGCGCCAAGGCGGGTCCCAGCGCCACGGCGACACGCGCGCGAAGGGCGGCGCGGCGCATCCGTTCGGGACCGCCGGCGGGAGCCGGCAACCAGCCGAGCGCGACGAAACCGGCGCGACGCGCTCCCCCAGATCGTGTCCGATCGCTCACCGCGGCACGATACACCGTGCCGTCTTGAGGTTGAAACCGCAGGCCTGTTGTCACAGCGATGCGAGGCACTCTGCTCGCATGTCAAGCAACGCGCGATGCCGCTCTCGGTTGTCTTCGCGCCTCACCTCGAGCCACGAGTCGCGCACGAGCGGTGGCTCGAGTTCGGCTGTGTTATCGTCCGGCTTGGAGGTTTGGGACCGATGAACGCCAGCCATCATCATTGCCGGTTCGTCTCGAGTTGGGGGGGAACGCTGCACTGCCAGGATGCGGTTTACGAGGACGGGTTTTGTCGCTTCCATTACGAGTGCTACTTGCGCGGCGAAGTCCTGCCCAACGCGCAGATCAACGAAGCGTTGTCCGATCAAAACCGCAGGCGCGACATCAACTTCCACGGCATCGAACGCGAAACACGGACCTACGTCAACGAGTGACGGCTCTGCGAGGCGCTGGCCTCGCAAAGCACGAGCTATCGGCTGCGGCGCAGCACGTACCGGCGTACCGCGCGTGCGTGCTCGGCCAATGTCTTGGAGAACTCGTGCGTGCCATCGCCTCGCGAGACGTAGTAAAGCGCGCCAGTGCGCCGAGGCGCTAACGCCGCGCTCAGCGCCGCCAACCCGGCCGAGGCGACAGGCCCTGGTGGCAGTCCGCGTCGCACATACGTGTTGTAGGGGTGATCCCAGGTCAGATCAGCTCGCTTGATATCGCCGTCCCAAGTTCCCGCCAGCTTTCGCGCGTAAATGATGGTGGGGTCGATCTGGAGTGGCATGTTGATCGCAAGCCGGTCGACGATGACACCTGCAATGCGATCACGTTCTTCGCCCACCGCGGTTTCCTTCTCGACCAACGACGCAATCGTCACGAGTTGCCGCAACGTCCGCCCGCTGCCCGCGACGGCACCTGCCTGTGGCCGCGCGAAGCGCTGACGAAACGTCTCGACCATCGTCTTGGTAATCGAGTTCGCCGATACGCCCTTGGCGAATCGATAGGTTTCGGGGAACAGATACCCTTCCAGATCGCGCGCGGACGGATCGAGATCGCGAATCGGTGCTGCGTTGCGAAACTCAGCTATCAGCTCGCGCTCCGTGGCGAGCCCTGAAGCGGCAATCGCTTTGGCGGTCTCGTCGAGCGTGAGGCCTTCGGGCACCGTCACACTCACCAAGTTCATTTCACCGCGGCTGAGCATCCGCGCGACCGTTGCCGGAGACAGCGGCAGCGTGAACGCGTACTCGCCCGCTTTCAGTTGATTCTGTGCGCCTGAGAGCCGCAGGAACCACGCGAAGGCCCAGGCCTGCGACACCACGCCCTTGGCCTCCAACAGCGACGACACCTCCTTCGCGTTGGCGCCCGTGGGCACACTCACGACGATCGGCTCCCGGTTGGGACTTCCAAACGGTTTGGCCAAATACGACAGCGAGGCGGCGCCCAGACCCAGCGCCGCGATCCCCAGCGCCAGGATGACCAGCAACAGCCGCGTGGTGCGCGTCACGGTCCAGCCTGTTTGCGCTGATCGAGGAACGCTTGCAGGACCAGCGCAGCCGCCACCTTGTCGATGACTTCCTTGCGGCGTTTGCGTGAAATGTCGCCTTCGAGCAACGCGCGTTCGGCGGAGACGGTGCTCATTCGCTCATCCCAACGATGCACGACGTAGCCGCGAACCGTCAGTACCTGTACTAGCCGATCGGCTTCATCGCTCATGACCCCGGGCGTTCCGTCGAGGTTCAGCGGTAGCCCAACGACAATTTCGCGTCCGCCGCGGTCATCGATCTCGCTCAAGATTTCCTTCAGGTCGCGTGTCATGTTCTTGCGGGTCACCGTACGCAACGTAAAGGCGATAGTCTCGCTAGCGTCGCTGACCGCCAGGCCGAGCGTTTTGGTTCCGACATCGATTCCCAGGATCGCGGGCATGACGGCATTGTCCGGGGGCAGAGGCGTGCTGTCCAGACGACGGGTGCGTGATTCGGAGGCCGCGCTATAGTCCCGCCAACGAGGGCACCGCCGGCAGCGAAAAGGCACTCCATGAGCTTCCATCCGTTTCGACCGAGTCCCGCCCGCGTCACCTTACTCCTGCTGTGGTTCGCAACCGGTCCGCTGGGGGCCGAGGAACTGCGAGGCGTCGCTCCTCGTGACGCTCGGAGTCGCGGCGACGCGCAAGTCCTCGCCGACAACCCGGCGACAACGCCTGCACTCGTCAGGGCCGATCCCGCACTCGAACCATGGCTTGTTCTCGAACCAGCGCCCGACGTGGAATCAGAACAAATCGCCGATCTGATCGACTGGAATGCCTCGCATCGCGGGCCTTGGCAGAATGGTCTTTCACGCCGCCACGACCGGCCGCGTTCCATCGATCTAGAGCTCTCCGGTGCGACGCGTCGCCCCGAGGGGTATGCAGGTGGCGTCGCGCTCGTCGAATCCGACGGCAGCACCGTCTGGCGCGGTGCGCTCGTTGTGCGCGATGCGTATGCGCTACGCCTCGAGTTGGCCGCCACGTTACCCGAGGGCGCGACACTCGCCGTGCGTGGCCGGCCCGACGAGACCTGGAAGCTGTTGGCGACAACCGGCGACTCGATCTGGACTCCTGCCATCCGTGGAAGCGACGTCGAGTTGCGCGTCTGGCTCCCCGCAGGTCAGACGCGGGCTCGTGTTCAGATCGACCAGTTGGTGGAGTTGTTCGAGTTGGACGAACGCGGCGCGCCGTATCGCGGCAGCATCGCGGCAGCATGCACGCTCGATGTCTCCTGCACGCCCAACGACGCTGCTCTCAGCCTGGCCAGCCGAGCGACCGGCCGGATGGTGTTCCAAAGCGGCGGCAAGTCGTATGTCTGCACCGGTGGATTGATCGGCGATACCGAGAGCAGCGATACCCCGTACTTCCTCACAGCGAATCACTGCATCTCCACGGCAAGCGAAGCGGGGAGTCTCGACGTGACATGGAATTACAGATCTTCCAGTTGCGGCGGTTTCACTCCTAACCCCGCATCGCTCCCGCGCACGCTCGGCGCCACGCTGTTGGCGACACGCAGCGAGAGCGATTTCACGCTGCTAGCGCTCTCGTCGCTCCCCTCCAATCGCAGCTTCCTCGGTTGGACGACGGCCGCACCCGGCGCGTCTTTGTTGCGGCGAATCTCGCATCCGCAGGGCGGCCCGCAGAGCTACAGCGAAACGCTGTTGGCGACGACGGTCGGCTCCGTTTGCAGTGATGCCCCGCGCGCCTTCTATCTCTACGAAGATCCATGGCTGGCCGGGATCGCCGGCGGCAGCTCCGGCTCGCCGGTTTGGATCGACGATGGCGTCGTGGTCGGCCAACTGTCCGGAACCTGTGGTGGGGGCGATTGCAGCCAGAGCACGGACACCCTCGATGGGCGCTTCGCGCGCAGCTATCCGTATTTGCAACCATGGCTCGACCCCACGGCTGGTCCCGCGGCGCCCGCGGCACTGCACGCCACGTTCGTCGGCAAGAAGCGCGTGCTGTTGGCCTGGACCGACACCGCCAACGACGAGACGCGATTCGAAGTTTGGCGTAGCGCACGGGGAGGCCAGCCCGTGTTGGCTGGCACAGCCGGGCCCGACGCCGGGTCGTTCGATGTACGCGGTCTCAAGCGAGCCACGCCGTACACCTTCACGGTGCAGGCCTGTCGCGACACGGGCTGCTCGGTGCCTGCCGCGGTCTCGGTCCGAACCAAGCGTTAGCTCAGACTTAGAAAGACTCGCCGATCGAGAAATAGAATTTGCCGCTGCTCTCGCGGTAAAACTGGCCTCGGCTGTCGGGGTCGCTGGGATCGGGCGGCTGCAGTTGAAACTCCCGCGGCCTGAGATTGAATCCGTACTCCAATCGCAATGCACCGACCGGCGTGAGGTAGCGGATTCCGATTCCGGCATCGGTGCGCATCGTTCCAAACGGATCGGAAATGATCGATGGTGCGAGCCGGTCGGCGCCGGCCCGATCGATGTTGGTGTCGAGCCATACGTTCCCAATGTCGCCGAACAACACCAACTCGAGCGATGAAAACAGCTTCGTCCGCGCTTCGATGTTGGCTACAGCAAACACCTGACCTCCGATCGGCGAACCACTCACCGAGTCGAGAGGTCCGACGCTCTCGCGCTCGAAGCCGCGCAGGCTATCGCTGCCACCGGCGAAGAATCGTTTCGAGAGCGGCACCGCTGTCCCGCCGCCGAAAGTCTTGGACCATCCGAGGCGCACTCCGCCCACGAAGGTGAATCGCCGACCGATTGGAAAGAGTCGTGTCGCGCTGCCGGTGAGCCGCACGAAGCTGGCTTGCGAGGCGAGCACCGAGCTCCACACCCCTGCTTCGCTGCGCACTACCCAACCGAGTGAGGGTTTGAAGGGATCATCGCGCCGGTCGATCACAAACGAACCGATCACAGCGCCGAGTCGAATCGGGTCGAGACGTTGACCGCTGCCGCCGCTGAGCAGCAACTCATCCAACGCACTCCGGTCCAGCGTCACATCCGAAAATCGGTTGTCTTCCAGCACGTAGCGCAGTTGCCAGCGATCGAGCGCCCGCTCGTGCAGCCCAACCTGCAGTGTCAGCCCGGTGGTCTGCACCGTGTAGCCATCACGCTTCTCGTCTTGCACCTCCAGCGAGCCCAAACCGAGCAATCGCCCCCGGCGCAGATAACGATCCTCCAGTGTCGCGCGCAGATTGCGGCGCTTGGCCGAGAGAAATCCTTGCAAGCTGCCAGTGCGCGCCAACCCGGCGAGATTCTCGTTGGTGATCGAGCCCGAACCTCGAAACTGTTCCTCGGTGTCGTAACCGAAACTGGTCAGCACCGACAGCCGTGGCACCTCTTCGACGGCCACCACGAGATCGGCAAGTCCTGGTTTGCCGTCAACCGGTTTGACTTGCAAGTCGACACGTCGAAACAGACCCAAGCGGTACAGCGCGCGCTCGGTGTCGCGTTTGCCGCGACGCGTCAACGGCTTGCCTTCTTGCAGCGCCATCGAGCGGTCGACAAGTCTACGGCGCGTCGACTCCAACCCGGTATAACGAATGGCTCGCAGTGTCAGAGCGCGTCCGGTCTGCACGCGGAAGACAGCATCCAGCCGATGCCCAGGTCGAGGCTCCACGCGCGACTGAACGCGCGCTTCGCTGTACCCCTCGACGTCGAGCGTATCGCGCAAACTACGTTCGGCCGCAGCCAAATCCAGCGGGCGGTACCAGTCCCCGCTCTTGATCGGCAGAGTTGCGGTGGCAGCACCCATCGATTCGGGCCAATCGCCTTCGACGCGCAACGCGCCAATCGTCCAGCGCCGTCCTTCGTCGATCACAAAGGAAAGTTCCACCGCAGATCCGTCGCTCTTGAGACGCTCAACCAGCTTGACCTGCGTTTCCAGGTAGCCCTGCTCCTCATACAGACTGCGAATCGAATCGGCGTCCTCGCGAGCCAGCCGCGGACGGTAGGCAACTTTCTTGCCACCCTCGAGCAGGCCGTGAGGGCGCGACAGGATTTGCTGTTGAATTTGCTCACCGGTGATTGCGGTGTTGCCCGCAATCGAAACCCTCGCCACCTTCACCTGCGGGCCGGAATCGATCGCGACCGTGATCTCGCGCTGTCCCGCTGTCGCCGTGATGTCGACCACGGCTGCCGAGTACCCTTCATCGGCAACCGCTTCTTTCAACACCGACTCCTCATCACGAAAGCCGCTCGGACCGATTCCGGTTTGGGACCACAAATCGGCGAGCACCGAGGCCGAGGTTTCGATCAACTTCTTCGGTCCGGTGAACGTCAGCTTCCAGTGCGGGCCCGGGATAACGCTGATCGTGACATCGACCGGCCGGGCGCCGTTGCGATAAGGGCCGGGTACCTCGGTTACCGCGCTGCCGAGCGTGGCCTCCAAGTACCCCGCACGCATCAGTTCGATGCGCAGCGAATCGCGGGCCTCGGCGCTGGCCGCCGCTGTCAGGAGCGTGTCGCGCCGCAGCCCGAGTTTCGAACTGCGAATCCTCACCCCGGTAGGTAACCCGATCAGATTCAGATCGTGGACCCGGCGCGCTTTGCTTTCGTTCTCATCAGGGCCACTTCCGAAGCGGTGCAGCCATCGCACGTCGAGCGCTGTGCCTCCGAGTGGTTCTTTGCCCAACGTCAAGCGCCAATCGCGAGTCAGGTCACGTTCGAGCCGATAGAGGTCGCGCCCCTCGGCCGAGATATCGCGCGAATAGATCACACGAGTTCGTTCGTTCAGACGCCGGCCCACGGTGACACGCGCCGTCGGACTGGTTTCAGGACCAACCTGCGATGGTGAAATCGAAAACTGATCGATATTCAACGCGCGCCTGGCGACATTACCGAGCAACAACTCACCCAATTGCGAGCCAAAGTAGGCGGTGGCTGCCTCGGTGCGCAATAGCCCCTGATCGCTGCCAAACTCGCCCTGCGTTTGCCCGGTGATGAGCAGTGACAACACATCCGATTCAGGCAGGGCCGGCGTCGACGAGAGCCGATAGTCGACTCGGTTGGTCGACGCTTCGAGTTCGAGCGTGATGTTGTAGCCGCGCACCGACGTGCTCGCGCGCAAACGCAACTCGACCGGATCGCCGCCTGCGTCGTCGAGCGTCACCAGGCCGTTGATCACTTCGTACTCGATATCGCGGAAGGTCATGCGTCCGCCTTCGAGCAACACGATCGCGCCGGTGAGCAGCGGACGTCGCAACGTTCCCGACACATCCAATTGCGCCGAGGCCTGCACGCGAGCCATTTCGTTGCGGATGCTCACCGACTCGACCGCGTCGACCTTCAGGTCGAGCCCGACGCGATTCCAAAAGCTGGTGCCACCCACGTTCGGTTCGACGATTCGTACCCGGTCGAAAGTGCCCAAGCCGAACTCGCGCGTGTAGCGCCCGGCGATCATCTCGAGCCGGCCGCGAATCTCCGGTTCGTCAAGAGTTCCCACCAGTTCGAGTTTGCCGTTGTAGCGGCCCCAGACCCCACGAGGAACCGACAATCCCACGCCGCGCGCATCCAATCCGATGCGCAGCGTCTGCGGCAACCAACCGTCGAGCGTGGCGTTTCCATCGAGCAGGACTTCGCCGCCACCGAGCCGGAAGCGGCCCTGTTCCATCGTGACGTCGTTACCGCTGAACCGCAGCGCCACCAACAAGCCGTCGACCGACTCGGGATACGGCAGCAAACGCAGCCGTCCGCGGGTCGCGCGAACCGTTCCATCGAACAGCGGTGCGTCGATGCGGCCGCTGATTTTCAGGTCACAAGCGAGACGGCCTGAGGCCAACAGATCGGGGTGCAGCACTTCAACCGCACCCAAGTCGATCGCTCCCCCCAGCACCAAATCGAGCGCGCCTTGCGTCTCACCAAACAACACGGCCGAACCGTGCAGGGTCAAACGGCTTCCACGATCGCCGAGAACAACGAGCGGCGCTGCCGCATCGATGGTCATCGTGCCGCCCGAATCGAGGTGGAAAGGAGCCGGTCCTTCGAGCGACCCACCCAACGTCGGTCCTTGAATATCCAAGCGAGTCAAGCGGCCGGTACCGGCCAGTGTGCTGGAGTCGCGCAACTCGCCCTGCAAACGCACCTCACCGTCGGAGAGGATTGACAACGCGAGTGGCGAGGAACTCCCGGTTCGTTCCTCGGCCAACGCCACCAGATCGAGATCACGCCAGCGCCCGTTGATGTCGAGTCGTGGCGCGCGTGCCGCTCCCGTGAGCGCGAGATCGACATCGATCGGTCCGCTTTTCAAAGCAACCTGCACACCACCGCTGACGGGTTCGATTTGGCCGCTGCCGTTTGGAATATCGCGACCCGCCGCTCGCACGCCGTACCAGGCCGCTTCGCCCGAGAACTTCAGCGGCTGATCGGGATCGTCGAGCGACCCAGAGACTCGCAGCTCCAGTTGTCCAGAAGCGACTGGAAGCGAGACCTCGAACGGCACCTGCGACAGATCGAACTGCGCACGAAGTTGGCCCGAGGCGATCGGTCCGCCGCCACGCAGCGCGATTCGGAGGTCCCCATCGAGTTGGCCGGCCGAGGCGGACACGTGCAGCGCATGCGCTTCAAACGCATCCGGTGAGACCTCGCCCACCACGAATACCTGCGCCTCATTCAGATGAACTTCCTGCAACGTGCCTGCGGCAATGACGCTCATCGATTCGCCGGATCCCCAGCCCCCCACCGCCAAGCCATCGATGTTTCCGGTGCACGGCGGTAAAACCGGACCGCCGAGAGCAGCCACCGCAAAGTGCAGCAAACGAACAGGCACATCGGCGGCGCGCGCGCGCACCTGTGGATACTGTCCGGGCGCCAATACGACATTGACGTCGATCCCTTGCCCCAACGGATTGGCCAAGCGCGCGTCGACCGTCCAGGTGCGCCCGTTGCGTCGCGCGCGGCCTTCCAGCCGATCGAACCGCTCCTCTCCGAAGCGCGGCGAGGTCGCCACGAAGTACGCATCGATCGACTTTGCATGTGCCGCATTCCCGGTGAGTCGCAGATCGATCTGAAATCCTCCTTGGATCAGCGGGTGCAGCTCGGGATAGACCTCAATCTCATGATCGCGCGCCAGCTGACGTAAGAGGTCGAACAGCTGTGCCGAACTCTCGCGCTCGGGCGCATCGATAAGGGCGCGAGCGTTCCAGTCGCCGACCTTGCGCGGTGCGTCGAGCGATAGAGCCGTCTTGACCGAGAACGGTGCTTTGCCCCATCGACCGTTGAAATCGAGTGCCGCCTCGCGCCCTTCGGCGGTCAGTCTGAAGGCACCGTCAATTCCGTCGGCGGAGCCGCGTGACACGCGGCCGCTCACCACGCCGCGCACGAAGCCTTCGGTATCGGGCGGAGAGAGCTGCACGGTGGCTTGCATCGTAGAGCTCGCAAGTCCCGGAAGGCGGACACCGAAGCGCTGTAACCACGGCGAGACGGGGCCGCTCAAGGCGCCGCCACCGCTGATCGCGCGGCCATCCCAACGGCCTGAAATACCCTCGACGACTCCACCGCGTGCCAGCGTTGCGCGGCCACCACTCAGTTCGACCAGATCAGGACCTGCACGAAAAGAGGCGTCCAGAGCGTTGACCGACTCCCCGAATGCCGTAATGGGAGTCACCGCGGAGACCGAGCCGTCCGCAGCCCAATCACCAGGGAAGGCGGCACGAAAGCGCGTCTTGAGGCCGGCTCGCCCCTTGAGTGGTTGCTGCGCGCCGATCGCGGAAGCCAACGGCTCGAGTTCAACCTCACCGCTGGCATCACCCCGTATCACCAAGCCAGTGCCGGTGAACGAAACCAACGCATTGGCTTGCACGGTGCCAAAGTCGCCCGTCAATTGCAGCGCTTCGAGCGTCAGACGCGGTGCTTGCCATTGCCAGCGCGCCTGCAACGTCGCGATCTCTTGTGCGGGCGCATCGCCGCGACGCCAAAGCAGCGGCCCAGCGGTGACCACACCGCTCACCGCACCACCGGCTGGTTCACCCAGAATGCGCAGCCCATCGGCGTCGAGCGAAAACGCCATCGTCGAACCGCGATAGACCATCAAGCCGTGCTCGATCCGCACCCGCCGCAATTCGCTCAGGATCCGCACATCGAGCGACTCGCCGGCCTGCTTTTTCTCTGCTACTTCCGATAACTCGATCCGCAGATCATCGGCTTCGATGCGCAGAATTCGCAGATCGCCACCGAGCAGTTGCCACGACGACGCGGCGACAGTGAGTCCCTTGCCGTGCAGTGAGGTGAGTGGTCCGCGACCTCCCGACAACGAAAGATCGGCGATCGTCAGCACACCGTCGATCGGCCGCAGCTCGACACCTGACAGTGTCGCGTCGCCGCCCGTCGCCTGCTCCAGCGCCGCTTCCAATTTACGCGCCGCAAAGCCGGCGAGATATCCGTCTTCGGCCTGCGACGGCAGACAGGTCAGCAGGAGCAGTGCGAACGCGAACCATGGGGAGCCGCGCAGTCGGGTCCGGACCAGACTCGGCTGGCCCCACCCGTGGTCGCACCGGCGCGCACTCCGCCTCTTCATGCCGTTAGCCTGCCCTCTTTTCGACCAACACGCCTTTGAGGTAGCGACTCTCGGGAAGTTCCAGCAACTCGGGATGATCTTGTGCCGGGCCGGGTCGAGCCAGAATTACCGCCGAGCACGACGCCTCTTCGGCGGCCTCACGAACGGTCAGCTCGAAGTCGGCAGGGGTGGCGTGAAAGGAACAAGAAAACGAGAGCATTCGCCCTCCGATTGGCAACAACTTCAACGCGCGACGATGCAGATCGCGATACCCGCGCAGCCCACCAGCGAGTTCCGTGCGCCGGCGTGCGAAGGGTGGCGGGTCGAGCACGATCGCGTCGTAGGACACGCGATTGATCTCCGCATCGGCGAGGAAATCGAACACGTCGCCTTCGATCCACTCGATGCTCGACGACAGATTGTTTCTCGCGGCCGCCGCATCGGCTCGTTCAAGACCTTGGCGCGACTGATCGACCGCCGTCACGGGGCACCCGGCCAGCGCCAGCGGCAGGCTGAACCCGCCTTCGCCGCAAAACAGATCGAGCACCTTCCCATGCAGCCACTCGCGGGCTGCCCAGTGATTGTCTTGCTGGTCGAGATAGAGGCCGGTTTTATGGCCGCGGTACAGGTCGACCGTGCGCAATGCCCCACCCTCTTCGACCTCGAGTGCCGCCGGTGGTTCGCCGGCGAGCGGGTGCACCGATAGCGGCAGCCCTTCGAGTTCGCGCCCTTTGGCATCGGCGCGAGAAAGCGCAGAAATACAACGCGTCAGCGCCAGCAACTCAGTCGCCAACGTGGCCTGTACGCGATCGGCCCAAACTGTAGTGGCCTGCAGCACCAAGTGCTCGCCGTAGCGATCGACCGTCAGACCGGGAAAACCATCGGCTTCAGCATGAATCAACCGGGCGCAGCCGGTTAGCGCGAAGGCGCGCTCGCCGCGCCGGCCGATCGACAGCCGCAGACGCTCGGACCAAAACGATCGATCGGGCGGCGTTTCGATTCGGCTGACCCTGCGAAGCGTGATCTTTGACGCCGGAGAGGCAATCGCCCAGCAGCAAAACGCGCCGTGACGATCGACGACCCGCACCAGATCCCCGGGCTCAGCGGTGAGCTGTGCGACATCGTCTTGATAGATCCAAGGATGGCCACGTTTGGCGCGACGAGCGCCTCGGCCGTCGACGACCGCCGCTGCCGCGGAGGTCACGAGCGGGATCATTCCTCTTCAGAGCCGATGTCGCGCTCGTTCCAACGCTCGGCGAGTTCTTCCTTTTCCGCCAATTCTTGGCAGTTCACGCAGTAGCGGGCCCAAGGGATCGCCTCCATGCGCTTCTCGCCGATTTCTTCGCCGCACATTGCGCATTCGCCAAGTGTCCCCTCGCGCAAGCGCACCAGGGCATCGGATACCTCGATCAGTTGGCGGCGCTCGAGGTCGGAGAGTGAAAGCAAAAACTCCCGCGTGTAGTGGGAAACCGCGTCGTCGACATAATCCTCGCCGCCTTCCGGCTGAACGTCGCGGCCTTCCTCTGCCGTCCGCTGTGAGCGGGACATCAGTACATCGCGCTTCTCTTCGAGCAATTTCTTGAAGCGATCTCGGTCACGCTTCTTTAGTGCCATGCGCTCCCCTGCCGGGCATTTACGGGCGAACCCGAAATGGCGGCGGAATCTAGCACCGGGAAAAGTGAGCGTCAAACCACTCTGACGTTCTTGGGGAAACCCCGTCGCTACGTACGGAAAAGCGGGCGGAGTCTAGGCCCCGGCTGCCTTCGATGCACCCTAAAGCGGGGCACAAAATGCCGGTTGGATCCCTCTTTATTTTGTCTGTGCGCACGCAGGAGCGAGCGCGATGGGGGATCTCCTGGGTTGAACCGCCCGTCCAGCGGCAGTCTCGCTACAACTTGTTGGCGGCAATCTCCGCGAGCGGCGAGCGCTCGCCGCGGGTCAAGTAGACCGATCCAGCGATCGGCTCGCCTCGCATGCGCTGGCTGGCATACATCAGGCCGTTGGAGGCGGCGTCGACGTAAGGGTTGTCGATCTGATCGGGATCGCCCGTGAGGACCACCTTGGTGTCTTCCCCAGCACGGGTAATGACCGTTTTGACCTCGTGCGGTGTCAGGTTTTGAGCCTCGTCGATGATCATGTATTGACGCGGCAACGAGCGGCCGCGGATATAGGTCAGGGCTTCGACCTCGAGCATCCCGCGATCGATCAATGCCTCGATCGGGTGTCCGTCGGGACCGTGGCCCGGGCCGTCGAACGAGCCCAGCAAGAACTCCAGGTTGTCGAAGATCGGCTGCATCCAGGGGCGCAGTTTTTCATCCATGTCGCCAGGCAGATAGCCGAGATCGCGTCCCATCGGGTAGATCGGGCGCGCCACCAGCATGCGCCGGTACATCCCCTTGTCGACGGTTTGGTGCAGCCCGGCGGCGAGCGCGAGCAGCGTCTTGCCCGTGCCGGCTTTGCCCAGCAGCGTGATCAGGCTGACCTCGGGGTCGAGCAGCAGATCGAGCGCAAAGCGCTGCTCGATGTTTTTGGGTTTGATGCCTGAGATCGCTTTGAGCGGCGCCACCAGGCCGATCATGGCCTCGCGCGGTTTGCGTCTTGCCAGCGCACTCTGTTGTGGATTCGCTGGGTCGCGCAGCAACAGCCCCATGTTGGCGCCGGGATCGTCGATACCGAGTTCTTCAAAGCCGAGTTGTTTTTCGAGATAGAGCTTGTCGAGCAGTTCCTTGCGAGCGGGGATTTCGCGCCATGTCAGCTCGTCGGTGTCCAGCCGCATGTTTTTTTCGACATAGTCTTCGGATTCCAGACCGAGTGCATCGGCCTTGATCCTCAAATTCGAGTCTTTAGTGATAAACACCACCGGCGGCTGAAGACGATGCAGCCCAAAGGCGAGTGCAAGGATCCGCATGTCGGCGGTGCTCGGCCGCTCGATAAACGGCCAATCCTCAGGCGCGGCCAATCCGAGGTGGATGCGAAGCGTCCCGCCGCCGGGCGTCGGGACGCCATCGGTCAAACGCCCTTCTGCTCTCAAGCGGTCCAGATGCCGGGAGACGTGTCGCGCGTTGCGCCCGACTTCGGTCAACTCCTTCTTGAAACGATCGACTTCTTCGATCGTGGCGATCGGTACCACGACATCGTGCTCATGAAAGCGAAACAAGCACTCGGGATCGTGCAACAACACATTGGTGTCCAGAACGAACGTCTTCTTCATGCGGCAGGTCCGTGATGGTAGGGCGGGCCGAGTCCCTAGGGTGCCCGGCCCGCTCGCGTTCGAGTCCTCTGGCGTCAGCCGTTGATCGCCGCCTGTGCTGCGGCGACGCGCGCCACGGGTAACCGGCGCGGCGAGCAGCTTACATAGTCCAGTCCAATCTTGTGAGCAAAAGCGATCGACGCGGGGTCGCCACCA
Source organism: Acidobacteriota bacterium (assembly GCA_031395565.1). Lineage (GTDB taxonomy): Bacteria > Acidobacteriota > Polarisedimenticolia > J045 > J045 > JANNUT01. The sequence goes on from JANNUT010000146.1 coordinate 40,667, forward strand.
TGCTCGCCGCAGATGCCGATCTTCAGCGCAGGGTTCACGCTGCGACCCTTTTCGACAGCGATCCTGAGCAGTGCACCGACACCGTCGATGTCGAGTGTTTGGAACGGGTCGTGCTCGAGAATTCGCTGCTCGACGTACATCGGCAAGAAACGCCCCGAATCATCGCGCGACAGACCGAAGGTGGTTTGCGTCAGGTCGTTGGTGCCGAAGCTGAAGAACTGCGCATGCTTGGCAATCGCGTCGGCGCACAGTGCGGCACGTGGGAGTTCGATCATCGTGCCGACCAAGTAGTCGACCTTGACGCCCTTCTCGGCAAACACCTCTTGCGCGATCGCATCGACCACCGCGCGTTGCCGTGCGAGTTCTTCGGGGACGCTTACCAACGGGATCATGATTTCGGGTTTGACCGTGATTCCGGCGCCTTGCACGTCACAAGCCGCCTCCAAAATCGCGCGCGCTTGCATGCCGGTGATCTCGGGGTAGGCGATACCGAGACGGCAGCCGCGATGTCCGAGCATCGGGTTGGCCTCTGCCAAGGCGTGGATCCGCGCCTCGAGATCGGCGACGCTGGTGTTCATCTCGCGCGCCAACTCCGCAATCTCGTCTTTGCCGTGCGGCAGAAACTCGTGCAGCGGCGGATCGAGCGTCCGGACCGTGACCGGGCGACCGGCCATCGCCTTGAAGATCCCTGCGAAGTCACTGCGTTGCATCGGCAAGATCGTCGCCAGTGCCTTCTTACGCTCGTCGATATCGTCGGCCAGAATCATGCGGCGCATCGCTTTGATGCGGTCGCCTTCGAAGAACATGTGCTCGGTGCGCGTCAGTCCAATCCCCTGCGCGCCCAGCGCCACGGCATCGGCGGCATCTTTGGGACGATCGGCGTTGGCCCGAATCCCGAGCCGGCGATACTTGTCGGCCCATTCCAAGAGCCGTACGTAACGACGCGCGATGTCCGATTCGGCGGCTGGCTTGGTGCCCGCGATCACGACCTCTTCCACTTCCGATGGCTGCGCCTGCATCTGTCCCACGAACACGCGGCCGGTCGCACCATCGAGACTGATCCACTCTCCCAGCTTGATCACGCGACCCGCCACCGTAATGGTCTCGGCAACGTAGTCGATCGCCAGCACGGTGCAGCCGACGACACAAGGTTTGCCGAGCTGGCGAGCCACCAGTGCTGCGTGACTAGTCATCCCGCCGCGCGCGGTCAAGATCCCTTTCGCAGCCTGCATCCCGCCCACGTCTTCGGGCGATGTTTCTTCACGCACCAACACCACGCTCTCGCCTTTGGCCGCGGCTTGCTTGGCCTCGTCGGCGTGGAACACGACCTTACCTGTTGCGGCGCCAGGGCCGGCCGGCAGACCGGTGGCCAAAAGCCGCCCTTCCTTCTCGGCATTCTTCAATTCTTTCGCCGAGAAGACGGGCGCCAACAGATGCTCCATCGCTTCCGCTTCGATCCGCGCGATGGCTGTCTTGTCGTCGATCAGCCCCTCGTCGACCAAGTCGGTCGCGATTCGAATCGCCGCCAAACCGGTGCGCTTACCGGAGCGCGTTTGCAGCATGTAGAGCTGGTCTTTTTCGATGGTGAACTCGAGGTCTTGCATGTCTTTGTAGTGCTTCTCGAGCGATCGGGCGACCTCCACGAATTGTGCGTACGCCTTGGGCATGATCTCTTGCAGCGAAATCCCCGGCTTGCCCTCGACCTTGCTGATCGGTTGCGGCGTGCGCGTACCGGCCACGACGTCTTCACCTTGCGCGTTTTGCAGAAACTCTCCAAACACGCGGTTCTCGCCGGTTGCCGGATCGCGCGTGAACGCCACGCCTGTCGCACACCCGTCGCCCAAGTTGCCGAAGACCATCGCCTGTACGTTGACCGCCGTGCCCCATTCGCTGGGGAAGTGATACATGCGGCGATACTCGACGGCTCGCGGGTTTTCCCACGATCGGAAGACAGCGGCCACGGCACCGTGCAGTTGCTCTTCGGGGTTGGTCGGGAAATCGAGGCCGGTGCGTTGCTTGACCAGCGCCTTGAACTGGACCACGAGTTGCGCCAAGTCGTCGGCCGACAGCTCGGTATCCAACTGCACGCCGCGTTTGTGCTTCATTTGTTCCAACAACACTTCGAACGGATCACGCTCGGTCTTGCTGGTCGGCTTGAGCTCCATCACGACATCGCCGTACATCGCCACGAAGCGGCGATAAGCGTCGAAGGCGAAGCGGCGGTCGCCGGACGCTTTGGCCAACCCTTCTACGGTTTGATCGTTGAGTCCGAGATTGAGAATCGTGTCCATCATGCCGGGCATCGAGACGCGCGCGCCCGAACGGACGGAGACCAAGAGCGGAGCGGCTGGGTTGCCGAAACCCCGTCCGACAATCGCTTCGATGTGCGCCATGCCGGCCTTCATCTGCGCGCCAAGCTCTTCGGGATAGTGACCTTTGTGGGCGTAATAGTGCGTGCAAACCTCTGTGGTAATGGTGAAGCCAGGGGGCACTGGCAACCCTAGGCGAGCCATCTCTGCCAAGCCCGCCCCTTTGCCACCCAACAGTGCCTTGTCATTCGCGCCACCATCTGCCTTGCCGCCACCAAACAGTGAAACCCATTTGTTGCTCATCGCGATCCTTTCGTCAGGCATCGGCCGGCACCTAGAGGTGCGAGTGCCGCCGAGTCACACCGTTATTTGCCTTCCACCACGATCTGAGAAATGTCGACGACCGAGGTCGCCTGTGCCTCCAAGGCAGCAAGCATGGAGAGTCGCGCGCGCCGTTTCTCTTGATCTGGGTCCATCACCAAAATCTTGTCGAAGAAGCGATCGACAGCCGGGCGCAGCGCGGCGATGGCTGACAGAGCGTCTTCATATCGTTTGCTGTCCCGAGCCTGTGCGGTTTGCTGCTGGCAGATCCCGATCGCCCCGTGGAGTTCGCGCTCCTCGGCAGCCTGCAACACCGCCAGGTCTGGCGAGGCACCGTCGATCGCTTCACCGCGCTCGCGTGCCTGGTCCAAAATGTTACGCACCCGTTTGGCAGCGGCAGCGAGCGCTAAGAAGTCCGCGCTGGCGCGAAAGCGATACATCGCCGCCAGTCGAGCCACCAGATCGGCAGCGTCGAATTGTTGCTGCGCTAACCCCTTTACGGCCGCGAGTTCGTCGTAACGCACGCCGTCGACGACGCGGCCGGCGACCGTCTCGAAGCGCTCGAACAAGAAAGCGGTCAAGGCCGGCAGCAGATCGTTCGCTTTGTCCCGTAGATCGGGGCCGTCGCTGCCGTCGTATCCGAGCAAGGCGGCACGGCACCACGGGATCAGGTCAAGGCCGACGTCGTCGAGCGCCAGCCGTATCAACGCCGTGCCCGCTCGTCGCAGTCCAAATGGATCCTTGCTACCGGTCGGTTGCAAACCGACACCAAAGCCACCGGCAAGTGTGTCGAGGCGGTCGGCAATACCCAAGACGCGCCCGGCGACAGTTGAGGGCAACGAGTCGTCCGGCCCCGAAGGCAAATAGAGCGCGGCAATCGCCTCGCAGACCTCGGGCGGTTCGCCGTCGGCGCGAGCGAGCAAGCCACCCACGATCCCCTGGATTTCGGGAAACTCCCCCACCAAACCTGTCACCAGATCGCAGCGTGAGAGTTGCGCGCTGCGATCGATCGCCAATAGATCACTGCGCTGGGAGGCGAGTTGTCCGGCCAGGCGCTGAACGCGCCGCGTCTTCTGTGCGAACGTGCCGAGATCGCGATGAAACACGATCCCTTCCAAGCGTGGCGCGCGGGCGGCGAGCGTTTGCTTGCGATCCTCGCCCCAGAAGAACAGAGCGTCGGCCAAGCGGCCCGTCACCACCCACTCGTGACCACGGCGAATGTGCCGCTCGGGATCACAGGGCATGTTGATGGCGACCGCAAACCGAGGCATCAACCGGCCGGAGGAATCGGCAACGCTGAAGGCCTTTTGATGGTGCCGCAGACAGGTGGACAGGACCTCGGCCGGGACATCGCTGACAAACCGAGGCTCGAAGGCACCACACAACGCGCCGGGCCATTCCACGATGTCGCATGACTCGTCGAGCAACTCCTCGTCTGCGACGAGCGCGCCCCCTTCGTTTCGAGCTGCCGCTTCGAGCGCCTCATGCAGCGCCTGTTTGCGGCGCCGCGGATCGGCCATCACGCGAGCCTGTTGGAGTGTGGCCAAATACGTGTCGGCGCTGGTGACCTCATGCGGGCCCGGAGAGAGACCGCGATGTCCTCGCGTCTGCCGCCCCGCCGCGACGCCGAACAGCGTCAGCGGCAACAACTCGTCGCCGCACAAGGCCACGAGCCAATGCACCGGCCTGACGAACAGAAACTCGCCCTTGGTCCAACGCATCGTCTTGGGAAAACTGATCGAGGCAACGCCCTTCTCGAAACCAGCGGCGAGCACTTCCCCGACGCTGCGGCTAGCGCGCGTGATGTTGGCCCCCGCATAGTCGCCTTTGTCGGTGACCACGCGCACGACTTGCGACAGATCGAGGCCTTGTTTCTTGGCCCAACCCTCCACCGCTTTGGTCGGCTTGCCATCGCTGCCGAACGCCGCCGACGCAGGCGGACCGAGCACTTGTTCGGCTCTCGCGGCAGTGGCGTTTTCCACCTCGGGGATCAACACCGACAAACGCCGCGGCGTCCACAGTGGCTGAGCCTCGCCATGCGAAAGGCCGGCACGATCGAGCAGCTCGACGACCACCGCGACGACGTCGCGCGCGGCTTGCGGCAGCATGCGTGCCGGGATTTCTTCACACCCGATCTCGATCAACAACGTGGCGCGACTCACTTCGCCACCTCGTCTTCGGCCGGCGCTTCGGAGGCGGTCCACGCCTTGGCGCACGCGACCGACAGTCGGCGCACGCGCTGGATCATGCCTTGTCGCTCGGTGACCGACAGCGCGCCGCGGGCCTGCAAGACATTGAAGTTGTTGGAGGCCTCGAGCGTGCGCTCATAGGCTGGAAGCAACAGCGGCTCTTGCAACGTCAAGAGCCGTTGCGCTTCGCTCTCCGACACGTCGAATCCGCGGCGCAACTCATCGACCGAGGCCTGCTCGAAGCAGTACACGCTCTGTTCCCGCTCGTCGCGCCGGCGCAGCGCCCCGTACGGCACAGAGCCTCCTTCGTACCAGTCGGCACGTGCCCAGGGAATGTCGAAGATGTTCTTGATGTCGTTGATGAACATACAAATGCGCTCGAGTCCGTAGGTCAGCTCGACCGGGATCGTTTTCAGTTCGACCCCACCCATGACTTGGAAATAGGTGAATTGAGAGATTTCCATCCCGTCCATGGTGACCTGCCAACCGACGCCTGCAGCGCCGAGTGTCGGCGATTCCCAATTGTCCTCTTCGAAGCGGATGTCATGGACCGAGGGGTCGATGCCCAACGCTCTGAGCGACTCCAAATAGAGGTCCTGCACATCAGCCGGACTGGGCTTGAGAATCACTTGGTATTGGAAGTGTTTGTAGACTCGCATCGGATTCTCACCGTAGCGGCCATCGGCCGGCCGGCGAGACGGCTGGCAGTACGCCACGCGCCACGGCGCATTGCCGAACGAACGAAAGAAGGTCTCGGGATGCATGGTCCCGGCACCGACCTCCAGGTCGTACGCTTGGTGCACGATGCAGCCCTTCTCACTCCAGAAGTTGGAGAGTCCGAGGTACATCTCCTGCAGGGTTTTCTTGGCCATCGTCGTTCCGTTCACCCACCCTTTTTTCGTGTCGGGCGCCGCAGCGCTACCAAACCGCGCCATGAGACCAGTTCGCGGTCGGTAAAGCTCTTGATCAAGGAATGTAGCAAGGACTGCAGGTCCAAGTCGGCAGCGGGACCCAAGGCTGGCAGGTTGCCGGCAGCCGCGCCACGCGTGGCCACCAACCAGCGCGCGGCCTCACCCGAGAGGCGATGCGCTCCAACCGGTGCGTCGCGTTTGCAGAACGCGCCGCGCTCCGGCGCGATCGCCACTGGCCCGTTGCCCAGGGCTTGACCACAAACCGCGCAACTGACCAAGTCCGGGAGCAGACCCGAAAGCCGCAACGTCCAACTCTCTGTGTAGCGGCACAGCGGATCGACCGGATCTCCCGCGGTAAATCGTTCGAGAACAGCATGCAACAGGCGATAGAGACGGGCGTCCTCCGCACCCTCGCGTGCAAACGCCGCAATGGTCTCCATGGTGTGAGCGACCGCATAGAACCGCTCGAGTGGATCGGGTGACGGCGGTGGAATCAGCGGCTGCGCCTCTTCCAACACCGTAATACCGCCCTCCCTGCGGCGCTCCCAGCGCGCCAGGACATGCGTCCCGGGCTGCAGCGCTGCGCCGAAGCGTTTTTGTGAGCGGCGGGCCGCCGGGGCATGCGCGTCGATCAACTCGCCGTGGCTGGACAACATCACCACGCGACGGTCGCTCTCACCTCTCGCCTCCACCATCAGCACGATCGCCTCCTGCTCGCGCCGCATCAGCCGGCGATGAAGAGGGTCACGAGCGTGAAGAAGATCAAGATCCCGAGAATGTCCATCGACGTCGTGACGAACGGCGTCGACGAGACCGCCGGGTCGATGCCAGCACGGTGCAGCACCAATGGCAGCATCGCACCCAGTACGATTGCGACCGCCATCGATACGCCCAACGCGAGTCCAATCACGAACGCTTGCTGAAACGCGTCGGCCCCACTGGCCTGTCCACGCCAGACCAACGCCAGATACGAGCCCAACGTCAGCAGGGCACCAAAGGCAAATCCCAGCGCAGCGGCCACACCTGATTCGCGCAGGAAAGCTGAAATGAACTCGCCTTCCTTCAAGCGGCCGGTGGCCAAACTGCGAATGACCACAATCGACGACTGTGTGCCGGCCGAACCACCCATCCCGAGCACGATCGGGATGAAGGCGGCGAGTCCGATCAGCTTGCCACCGAGTGAGGCGCTAAAGCTGTTGAACACGATCGAGGCCAGAAAGCCTCCGAGAAACGTGACCAATAACCAAGGCGCACGCGCGCGCGCCGACTTGGAGATAGAGGGCTCGATTCGTTCTTCTTCCGAGGTTCCGGCCAAACGCAGGATGTCTTCACTGGCCTCTTCGCGCAGCACGTCCATCACGTCGTCGATCGTGACCACGCCCACCAGACGTCCTTGGTCGTCGACCACAGGAATCGCCAGGAGGTCGTACTTGGCTGCCACCTTGGCGACTTCCTCTTGGTCGGTCTCGGTGCGCACCGTAATGAGATCGGTGCTCATGAACTCTTTTACCGGCTGGTGCGGCGGGTGCGTCAACAACTCGCGCAACGACAACACGCCCACCAGGTGATTGCGGTTGTCGATGACGTACAAATAGAAGGCAATTTCGACGTCACGTTTGGCCTGCAACGCAGCGATCGTTTCGCCGGCGGCCATATCTTCGTGGACCGCGAAGACATCGGGGGTCATCAAACGACCAGCCGTCTCTTCTTGATAGATCAACAATCTCTCGACGGTGGCCTTTTCCTCGGGGCGCATCAAGTCGAGGATCGGCGCCGATTCGTCGGAATCGAGTCCCGCCAAGATGTAGGCCGCGTCGTTTTCGGCGCACTGCTCCAGCAAGCGTGCTGCGGCTTCGACGTCGAGCTGACGAATCAGTTCGATGCCACCTTCGTGTGGCAGATCGACCAAGAACCGCGCGCCCAACGCCGGCCCATGCTCGGCCAACACCTTGAACAACGCGATCTGCTCGCGGTGCGTGAGGCCGTCGAAAACCGCGCCAAAGTCACCCGACCGGACCTTGGCCAGCAGGTTCAGTAGATGCGGGTGTGCCTGACGCCGCAGGAAGCGGCGCACCGGCTCGAGGACCAGGGCTTGCCTACGATCCAAGGGCACTTCGAGGCTCCGCTACCCGGGGGGCGGTTCATAAGGCGGCGCATGATACCCCAGCGACCGCGGGCCGGCCGCTCTAACCGCGCCGTTTCGCGCGTTTCATCCCTCCGGCATGACTCGGACAGCGTATCGTCTGCGCATGACGCCTCGCTGGCCCCTCCACTGGGTCGCGCCGATCGTGACCGCTGCGTTGGCCGCTACAACGACCGCGTGGGCGGTCGCCCCGCCACGCGTTCAACACGATTGCAGCTTGCTCAGCCCGGTGCCCCGTCCCTGCGACAACGCGGCGGAGATCGCGCCGGGCGCTTCGATTTATCTCGAGGTGGTCGAACCCACCACAGGTCATTGGCCCAGCGATCCGATCGACGTGGCCTCGATCGTGGTCAAGCTAAAACGGGGTTCCTCGACGGCGAACACAGTCTTCGGGCCGAATCAAGTATTTGCACCCGGATACTCCGGCATCGTCACACCACAGTTCAACGAGAACGGCGTGTGGGGTTACGGGGTGCAGATCGTGCCCACGCTGCCGCTCGATACCGCTTCCACCTACACCGTCACAGTCACGGGCCAGAACACGCAGCGTCATCAGCCGATCGATCCCAACACCAGCACATGGTCGTTCACCACGCGTCGCAGCTTGGCGGGCGCCGCAGCGAGCTTCAACATCGATCTGACTGCGCCCACGGTGACCTGGCCCGGACGGTGGTTCGCAGGCACGGTAAAACCGAACTTCGACACCAGCCGTGTCTTCGATCAGTCACCGGTGTATGCGTTGCTCGATACGGTCCGGCAGCGTCAACCCGACTTCATGCTGCAGGCGCGTGACTTTCCCTGGATGGGCGATTACACGCAAGCGAACTTCTTCGACGGCAACCCGAATCTAGTACGCGAACGTGAGACGCGTCGCATCACCGCCTTCCGCGAGGTTGGAACTCAATCCGAACTGACGCTTTCGGATCTGATCGAGGGACCGTTGTACGGAATCGCAGCGGCGCGACCCTTGTCGCAGGACTATCAGGTCGGCAATCGCGTGCTGGTCTGCGACGCGACCAAGTCCGAGGTGCGGCAAATCGCGTCGATCAACGATGCAGCCAAGACCGTACGCATCGACAAGCTGGTGACACCCGCCAATTTGTGGCAACCGGGCGACCCGACGCCGCCGGCCGACGATCCGCGCACACCCGACAACTTCACCAGGCCCTTGGGAGCGCTGCGCAAGTTCGATCCGCCGGGCACGATGCTGTTTTATTGGACGCGTTTGGATGACGAACTCGATCAACACGTGGCGCATGGGCGCAAGCCGTTGGTCGACATTCACGACACACCGTTTGATTTGTGCAAGACCGGGATCGGCGAGAATGCCAATGGCGGCGTCTGCGGCAACGAACCCAAGAGCTACAGCCAGTGGCACGAGTTCGTCCGGACGCTGGTGCAGCATCTGATCGATCGCTATGGCGGAGCCGAGGTCGCCAGCTGGTATTTCTCGGTCGGCAACGAGCCCGATCTCTCGCCCTATTGGAGCGCGCACCCCAACGACTTCTTGCGCTACTACGACTACACCGCCAACGCGATCCTGCGCGCGATCGAGGAGCGCGGGATCGACAGCGTGCCGGTCAAGCTCGGCGGCCCTGAAGATTCTGGGATCTTTCCTGGCCACGAGAACCATCTCTTGTATCACTGTAGTCCACCGGCAGTGAACCCCAGCGCCGGCTTCACCGAAACCAACTTCGCATGCAGCGACCCGAGTTTTTCCAGCAAGCTATCGCAGCGCTTCGCAGCGATTTGCACGGCCAACGCCAATCTCGGTTGCCCGCTGGATTACCTCTCGCTGCACAGCTACGGGCACGCAGCGAGCGCGGCCGCCTTGATCGATGGCGTGAAGACGCGTGCGCGCGCGATCGACCCCGTTTTGTATGCGCGATTGCTGGTGCACAGTCACGAGACCACACCCGACTGGATCCCGCGACGCGACCCGGCGTCGCGCGAGATCTATCGCTGGGGCGGCTTCTTTCAAAGCTGGGGAGCTGACTATTTCCGACGATTACTCACCGCGGCGCAGGCCGATCCTGCCCGGGCCGGCGGTCAATCGACGATCACGATTTGGCCCTTCAACTACAACTTCGAAGGGATCGCATCGGTGGCGGGGCAAATGCGGGTCGATGCCGACGGCGACGGAACACAAGATCGCATCGAAGCCGTCGCGTTACCGTTTCTGAGGTTCGCCGAGCTGAGTGGGCGCATGGGCCACGATCTTGCCCCGTTGGCGACGGTGATCGATGCCGGAGCCTCCCTTTCGGGTTGGCGCGCGGCCGACTCCGACGGCGATCGAGTGCTGCTCTACGCTCACGACCCACGCGATGTAGGCAGCGACGAGACGGGTGGTTGGGATGTCAGCGTGCAACTGAGCGGCCTGCGCTATGGCGAAGTCGATGTGATCGAATGGCGCATCGACGGTGACCATGGAGCCCGCAGCGCATTAGCGAATCTCCCTCAGCGCGGCAGTACTGGGCTGTACACACCCGCCGAAGTGGCGCCGTTGTTGGCTGCCGATGATCTGGTGCCGCTGACACCTGTGGGCCGCTTCACCGCCAGCAACGGGGCGTTGACGTTGACCACGCATGTTCAGTCGCAGGGTGTGAGTTTCCTCGAAATCGTGCCGGCGCGGCTGGACACGGATCGCGACAGCATTCCCGATGCGGTCGACAACTGCCGTCTAGCGGTGAACCCGTTGCAGACCGATTCCGACAGCGATGGCCGGGGTGACAGCTGCGACTGCCGGCCGGTCGACGCGTCGGCGTTTTCGATCCCATGCGAAGTGACCAACGTGAGCGTCAGCAAGAATTCCGAAGACGGGACGCGCATCGACTGGTTCAGCGCTGCGGCCTGTGCCGGCTCTGCGCTGCAGTACCGCGTTTATCGCGAGCCACTCGACACGAGTGTGGTGGGCACATCCTCGCAAGGCTCATGTTGGGGACCCGAGCAGACGCAGACTTGGACCACCGACCCAGCGGTGTTAGCCCCGGGCACCGGCAAGCGCTACCTCGTGCGCGCTTCCAACGTCTGTGGCGTTGGGACCTGGGGGTACGACACGAGCGGCGCCGAACGCATCGCCAGCTGTCCGTAGGCGGTGTCCCCGAGCGGCCTGTTTGTGCTCGACAGCCGTGGTGCTAAGGCAGCACGCCGAGTTCACGCAACAGATTGGTACGATCACGCCAGTCAGGCTTGACCTTGACCCACAGGCGCAAGAAAACACGTCGGCTGAGTTTGTCTTCGAGTTCCTTGCGTGCCGCGGTGCCGACCTCTTTGAGCATCTGCCCCTTGGCGCCGATCACGATCCCCTTCTGACTAGGCTTTTCGACGACGATCGTGGCGTCGATGCTGAGCAAGCCGTCGTCGTGTTCTTCGGTCCGCTCGATCGCCACGGCGATGGCGTGCGGCACCTCCTGGCGCATCCGCATCAGGAGCTTCTCGCGAACGATCTCGCCCAACATCCGGCGCTCGTCCTGATCGGTGACGTAACCGATCGGATAGTGCGGAGGGCCCTCTGGAATGTACGTCAAGACGACGTCGAGCAGGTGCCGGCAGTTGTCGCCGCTCAGCGCTGACAGCGGCACCGCCTCCTTGACCGGCCAGCTCGAAAGCACCTCCTGGATCATCGGAAGCACGCGTCCTTTGTTCATCACGTCGAGTTTGGTGAACACGGCGAGCACCGGGACGCGGTTCATCAGCGGCCGGACACGATCCAATACGAATCGATCGCCAGGACCGATCCCTTCAGAGGCGTCGATGACCACCAACAACACATCGACGTCTTCGATCGCTTGTGTGGCTTGATCGTTCATCATCGTGCCGAGTTGGTGATGCGCCTTGTGCAATCCAGGCGTGTCGACGAAAGCGATCTGCCCTACGTCAGGTATGTTGCGTACGCCGAGGATTCGATAGCGTGTGGTCTGCGCGACCGGCGACACGATCGCTATCTTCTCGCCCACCAGACGATTGACCAAGGTCGATTTCCCAACGTTGGCGCGACCGATGACGGCCACTGCCCCCGAACGAAAACCGGGTGGGACTTCGGGCATTGCTTGTAATCCGAGGGTGAGATCCAAATCCATCATCAGGTGATCACCTCAGGCTCGAGGCCTCGTGACTGCTCCAAAAATCAAGCAAGCGGCCGTGAGAGTACGTCAGCTCGGTTCCCGGCGCGAACCGCGACCGCTGCACGGCCCGTGTTCAGGTGACGGGCGGCACGATTCGAACGGTGGCGATGCGCCGGCCCTGCATCCGCGCGACCTCCAGGCCAATCTCGCCGGCGACGATGACTCGCTCTCCGACCCGAGGAATCCGGCCGAGCTGCGAGAACACCAAGCCACCGAGGGTCTCGACTCCATCAGCGGCGATCTCCAGTCCGGTCGCCTGCTCGACGTCGTCGACCGACATCAGCCCATCGACCAGCCAACCACCCTTACCGTCGGGTCTCACTTCTTCTTCGGGCAACTCGTGCTCGTCGCGAATGTCCCCTACGATTTCTTCGATCAAGTCCTCGAGAGTTACCAACCCCGACGTTCCGCCGTACTCATCGACCACGACCGCCACCTGTTGCCGCTGCTCGCGCAGTTCACGCAGCAACTCCAGAACGTACTTGTTGGCGGGAACGTGCAGCACCGGGCGCATCAGATCGCGCGCCGCCAGCGATCTGTTTTCCTCTCGCAATTGCGGCAACAGATCGCGCAGCGCGAGCACACCGACGGTCTTGTCGAGGCTCCCTTCGAACACCAGCAGCCGGGAATGCCGTGAGCGCACGAAGGCATCGATAAGCGTGTCGACATCGGCATCGGCAGGGACTCCGAAGATGTCGACGCGCGGCGTCATGACCTCTCGGACCACGGTTTCTCCAGCATCGACGATTTCGCGCACGAGCTCGGTCTGTTCGGGCTCGAGCAGTCCTTCTTCCTCGGCGTCGCGAATCACTTCTTCGATCTGCTCCTCGCGCACGTCCTCGTCCAACTCGGACGCCGACTTGCGATGTTCGTGGTAGAGCCGCTCGTGCGTGCGCGCCAAGGGAGCGATGATCCAGCCGAAGGCGAGATCGATGAAGCGTAGCAGCGGCGCGCTCGCCGTCAGGATCCGCGTTGGATTACGTGGCGCAATCGCGATCTGCACGAGAGAGCCCAAGCCGATGCCAGCCAAGCCGATCAAGATGCCGGCCAACGGACCACACCACGGTGCCGGGCCAGCCGAGCCGAGCACGGTGAGGAAGACGAGCAGCGAAAGGCGCAAGAGCTTGAGTGCTTCGTAGGGGCGGCTACCGGGGTCGAACGAGTCGGGCAAGCCGCTCTCTTCGGCAAGGCGCTCTGCAGTCAGGTCCCCCATCGCCGTTCGAGCTCCGGCAATCAACGACAGCAGCAAGTACAACGCCGCCAGCGCGATCAACCCGATCACGAAGGTCGGCTCGTCCACCAGCATCGACTCGGGCGTCACGCCGTTCATACGCGGGGAGGTAACAGCGCGCGACGCAATCGTCGCTCTAGTCTTTCCATTTCACCGTCGTCGGTTTCGTGATCGAAGCCTAGCAGGTGCAGGTAGCCATGCAGCGCCAAGAGTGCAACCTCTCGTGTCGTGCTGTGGCGCCGCCGCCGGGCCTGTCGCTGGGCCACATCCCAGCAGATCGCGAGATCGCCCAAGTAAGGCTTCCCTTCTGCAGTCTCGCCCTCGAGCGGAAACGACAGCACATCGGTGGGACGGTCCTTTCCGCGCCATTCACGGTTGAGCTGTTGTATCGCCTCGCACCCCGCGAAGCGGACCGTCAAGGCGTTTGCCCGTCCTGGAAACTGCCGCGAAGCGCCGCGCAGTGTTGTTCGGACCACATCGCGCACATCGGCAGCGACCGTTTCGCCGCGATCGACGACGAACGCTAGCCTCACGACGACTCCTCGGGCGCCGGGCGCGGGGTCTCGGCGTTTTCGTATGCTTCGACGATTCGTTGCACGAGCTCGTGGCGCACGACGTCGGTCTTATCGAAGTGGATGAACTCGATCCCTTCGATTCCCTGAACGATGCTGCGAGCATGCACCAAGCCGGAGGTCTGTCCGCGCGGCAGATCGACCTGTGTGATGTCGCCGGTCACGATCACGCGCGAGCCTTCGCCAACGCGCGTGAGAAACATTTTCATTTGCTCTGGAGTGGTGTTCTGCGCTTCATCCAGAATGATGAAGCTCTCGTTGAGAGTGCGGCCGCGCATGAAGGCCAGCGGTGCCACTTCGACCACGCCTTGTTCGATCATTCGCTTGGCGCGCTCATCTTCCCAGATGTCGTAGAGCGCATCGTAGAGCGGTCGAAGATACGGATCGACTTTTTGCGCCAGATCGCCAGGCAGAAAGCCCAGCCGTTCTCCCGCCTCTACCGCGGGCCGGCACAGGATCAAGCGTCGCACCTGCCGCGAGACGAAGGCCTCGATCGCCATGGCCACCGCGAGATACGTCTTTCCGGTCCCGGCAGGTCCAATGGCGAACACGATTTCATGGGTGCGAATGGCATCCAGATAGTTGCGCTGTCGCGCGGTACGAGGCGAGACCAGCCGGCGGCCGGGACCGCGCACTCGACTCTCGCGAAACTGCTCGGCGAGCGGCAAGTCGGGAGACTCCCGCACCAGACGGCAGGCCAACTGTACATCCTGAGAACTGAGCCGAAATCCGGAGGTGGCGAGGTCCGCCAGTTGATCGAGAAAGCGCGCGCAGGCATCGGCTGGAACGGGGTCGCCCTTCACGGAGATGACGCCGTCACGAGCCGCCAACCGGACCCCGAACGTCTTTTCGATCAATCGAAGATTGGCGTCGAGTTCGCCGAGTACGGCGCGGAACGCTTCTTGCCCGAAGGCGACGGTGGGAGATGTACTCACAGGTGCCGCGAAGTTACCACAACTCGCCTTTCCGGCTCATTCGGGCAGTATTTCGAGGCGGTATTTCGGGGACGGTATTTCGGGGACGGTATACGTAATAGC
>JANNUT010000147.1:0-10522 GCA_031395565.1 Acidobacteriota bacterium
CCTCGTAATGGACGACAAACCGGTCGAGGTCGATCGCACGATCTCGAAGTTCTTACGTCACGCTCGCCGCTAGGCCAATGGGCAGCGCTTCCATGACGACACCGAACGGGCGGTGGGGGAGTTGGGTCTGGATCTTTCCCGCCACGTACATCGTCCACATCGCCGAAGAGTGTTTCGCGGCCGGTGGGTTTCCCGCTTGGGCTTCTAATCTGACGCGCCTGCAGTTCACAACCACCAGATTTCTGGCGATCAACGCCGTTGCGTTAACGGCAATGACTCTGGCCTCAGCGTTGGTGTTCGCGCGCCCTGCCTTTCGTTGGTTGGTGGCCACCCGTGGCGCGATCGTCGCGCTCAACGGGGCACTGCACATCGTGACGAGTCTCATCACGCAGTCGTATTCGCCGGGTACTGTTTCTGGCCTTGTGCTTTGGATTCCACTCGGCGGGCTCGCGCTGTGCAGCGCGCGGCAATGGCTCTCCACGAAAAGCTTCGTTGCCGCGGTGGCCGTTGGTGTGATTGCGCATGGTTTGGTGACCGCTGTGGCAGTGCTGGTGTCTTTGTGACAACGGTTCGAAACGAGATTGATCACTGGATTACCATCGGCGCATGAAGAGACTCGCGCGCCCGATCCCCACCGCCCCGCTGATTCTGGCTGGGCCTGCGCTTGTGCTTGGTTTGTACGCGGGGCTGCAACGGCTGGGCTTGCACCTGCCCGGAAGCAGTACATCGATCCCGGCTGGGCACGGGCCACTGATGATCGTCGGATTCCTCGCGGCCTTGATTGGCTTCGAGCGTGCCGTGCGCGGTGGCCGCCGCTGGCTCTTGGCGGCGCCTTTCTGTGCGGGAGTCAGTGCGCTGACGTCCCTGTGGTCGATCAGCTTCTCGGCTGGACTTGCGACAGTTGCGGGAGTGTTGCTGCTTGTCGCAGCGCTGGATGATCTGCGCGGTGCGCGATGGCTGGTTGCGGTACCACACACCTGTGCGGCGCTGGCGTTGTGCATCGGCAGCCTGCGGTGGTGGTCGGGCGATCCACTCCCCGCGGTGATTGGTGCATGGCTCGGCTTTCCGCTGGCGAGCATTCTCGGCGACCGACTCGAGTTGCACTCACCTCAAGCGCGCCGCGACGATCGCGCGTGGTTCATCATCCCGCTTGCGATCGCAGTTCTCGCCGGCGCGCTCACCGCAAACTGGCTGACGCCGCACAAACCGTGGGTCCTCGCGGCTGCGTGTGCGGCGCTCGCGTTGTGGCTGTTGATCTTCGATCGAGAGGGGATGGGGTTTCATCGCCCTGGGTTGCCTCGCTACCACGCGATCGGCCGCACGCTCGGCGCGCTCTGGCTCGCGGTCGCAGCACTCGCCCTGGTTGCGCTGCCGACACAACCAGCGGGCATGATCTACGACGCGCAACTGCATCTCTTGCTGGTTGGCTTCGTGCTCAACTTCATCTTTGCGCATGGCCCCGTGGTCTTCGCCGGGCTGTTTGGCAAGACTCCGTACTGGCATCCATGGCTCCCGGTTCCAGCGCTGATGTTGCAGTTTGGAATCGTGTTTCGAATCTTCGGCGACTTCTCGCAATCGACAGAGTTGCGACTTGTCGGTGGTGTGACAACGGCTCTGGCTTTTGTACTGTTTCTCGTGGTGACGCACCTGAAGGTCGGTCGGCCCGTTCCCGAGATCGACTAACGCTTTCCAAGAGCGCAGGATCAGCGCGTGCGATTGCTGCAGTAGGTTTGAGCCTCGGGCCCGCTGCGATACCAGCGCAGCGCGTTTTCACACGAGGCACCCGCGCTCGTCACGTCACCTCGCGCGTCCTGCGCCATGGCCAACAACAACCACGCGCGCCCAAGCTGAGGCTCGACCTCGATCGCGCGTCGTGCCAAATCATCGGCCCGATCGGGTGCGCCGCCGCGCAATTGACGCGCCGCGGCCAACAACAGCAGGTTGAGGTTGTACGGATTGATCGCCAGCGCCGGCTCGATCACCGCCAGCGACATTGCTGGGTCGCGCTCGCACTGAAACACGGCCGCTGCCGTCAGCCCGATGTCGCGCCTTGCCCATGGCGTGAGTTGCGCCACACGCCGCGCCGCCGTAACGCGTGCACCGCAGTCGCTCGAGAGCACAGCGACATTCACCTGCCGCTGACCGGCCAGCACTCGGTATCCGAGCGCTGCTCCACCGATCGCCAGCAGCAGCGCCATCGCGGAGATGACCCATTGACGAGGTGCCAGGGACCGGCGCCGCTTCTTATCCGCCACCACGGGGCGGTCCAACACGTGGTCGATCGGAGCCTGCCACGCGCTACCGGCAAGCAACATCGCCAGCCCGGCACTTGCTGGTGAGTGCAGCGGGAACGAAATGCAGGCATGCAAAATCACCGCACTCAAACTGGCCGCCAGCGCCCATCGCCGTTGCCGCACCGCACGCCACGCACCGGCCACGAACAACACGCCCAGCGCCAGCGCGGCCGGCGCGCCCAAATCGGCGGCGTACTCGAGCCAGTCGTTTTCAACACGCTCCGGCTGACGGTCCAACGAGAACACCGGATCGACCGCAGCGCGCATGTGATACAGCGGATAAACCGTGCTCCATCGTCCCGCACCTACGCCGAAGAGAGTGTGCTGACCAATCATGGCGAGTGTGTTGCGCGCCAGCGCTAGACGCACTGAGCCCGAACCTTCCAGCGGACGTGCACTCAACGACAGCGTCGTCGCTACCGACGGCAACGGCTGCGTGCCGCGCACCGGAATCAACAACGCGGCGACGACCACGAGTGCCGCGACAACCAGCGGCCCTCGCAGCGGCCGATACCGTCGTGATTGAGGGTTCCATCGATCTGACCACCACGCCGCCGCGAGCATCAACCCCCAACCCGCGGCCGCGGCGCCCCAACCTCCGCGCGATCGCGTGGCGATGAGGAATGCAACCCCACACGCGGCACTGAGAACGCCCAGCCAACGCATCCACGCGGCCTGGGCTCGCAGCCCTGCCCACAACGCGATCGGCACGGCAACCACCATCGCCTCGGCCGCAACATTGCGATTGACGAACGTCGACGCCGGAGGCCGCGCCTGAGCAAACAGCGCGGCGTCCCAGCCTGTCCACGCTTGCAACAACCCCAGCGGTGCCACGATCGCCAATCCGCACGCCGCACCTGCGGCAACTGCGGCGAGTTGCTCGTCATCGAGTGTCGAGCCCAACAGTGCCAATCCGAGCAACGCTGTCAGCAGCGCGAGCTCGAAAGCGACGGCCGTGCGCTCGGCGTTGGGTACCAGCGTCAACCCCAGCAGGCCCACACCCAACACCACAGCGATCACCGCGATGACCACTCGCGATGGAACAACGGCGCGCCGCCACGAAAGCACCGCCCACAACGCCGGCGCACCGAACAGCATCAACGCCACGCGCGGAGCATTGCCGGGCTGTTCCAAGCCAGGCACGAACAACGCCAGCAATGCGGCGATGAAAACAGCGAGCGCACTGTTCATGGGGCGAAGACTAGCATTGGCGCGGTCAAAGCCTGGGCCCGACAGGCCAGGCGTCGCAGCTACAACGCGCGCAATAACTGCGCGAGCAGAAAGCCCACCAAGCAACCGGTCACGAACCCCGCAGCAATTTGTCCCCAGTGCAAAGACACCACCGATGATGCCGCCACCGGTACAGCGGCGGCCTGATCCAATGCCACTCGAGCCGCAGCTTCCGACTCAGCGACCAGTGACGACAGTGCCTGCGCCACATGCTCGGCGAGTTGATAACGCTCGTCGGCCGGGGCGAGCATCTGCTTCACCGTATTAAGCATCGACTCGGGAACATCGGCGCGCTTGCGATACTCCGACCACAACTCCCAGATGTTTTCCGGAACGGGGCACGCAAACAGCATCTCAAACATGATCGCGCCCAGCGCATACAGATCGGCCGGTGTCCCTTTGCCACCCTCAGGTGGAGCGTACCAATTGCGCTTGTCGGCTTCACCGCGATAGTGCTCGGGCAAGCCGAAGTCGGTCACCTTTACCGGCCCTGCTGCGGTGAACAGGATGTTCGAAGGTCGCAAGTTGCCGTGCACGATGCCGTGCTTGCCGGCGTGCGCCAGCGCCAACGCCACATCGCGCCCGATGCGCGCCACGTCCTGCCACGGATGCGCGCGCACCAAGCGCTCGCGCAAGTCGCCGCCGTCCAAATGCTCCATCAGCATGATGAAGGCGTCTTCGCGTTCACCGACGGCGTGAATCCGCACAATGTTGGGGTGATCGACGCGCAACAAGTTGCGCACGGTGCGCAGCGCCTCGGGGTCCTTGATGTAGCGCTTGACCACAATGCGCTCGCCGTCGGGCCCGCCCTTACGCACCAAGTACACCGATCGTCGATCGTCTTGACGAATCACGTCCAGCAGTTCAAATCGGCCCGATGCTCCCAACGCGCTGGCGGCGCCGCTGCGCACACCATCGTCGATGTGACGGCCTTCCAACGCATTGATCAAGGCATCGCGAAACGCACTCGCATCGGAGTATCGGCGACCCGGTGACGGATGTAGGCTCTTCTCGACAATCGGCTGCAAGCGCTCGGGAATCTTGGCGCCGGGCAGCACCTGGCCGGCACCGGGCGGCAACTTGCCCGTAACGATCCGATGCAAAATCACGCCCAGCGAGTAGACGTCGGCCTGCGGTCCCACATCGTCGAATGAAACACGCTGCTCCGGTGCCATGAAGGCACGTGTTCCAAGCGCCTGTTTTCCCGATGGTCCTTGCTCGTCGTCGTGCTCGACCGTGGCTGCCTTGACTGCGGCAATACCAAAATCGCCAATCTTCACTTGGCCGCGCCGGCTGACCAGAATGTTGGCCGGCTTGACGTCGCGATGCACCACGCTGTTGCGATGCGCATACGCCAAGCCCCTCACCGCGTGCAGCAGGATTTGCAGCGCGCGATCGCGCGACAAATTGCCGCGCGACAGCATGTCCTGCAGTGTCTCGCCTTCCATGTACTCCATCACGAAGTACGGACCGCGCGCCGAGGCGCCGCGATCGATCACCTGCACGACGTTCGAGTGATTCAAACGCGCCAGCACGCGCGCTTCGTTTTCGAACAGCTGCACCATTTGCGGTTGATCGAGCAGCTCGTGACGCATGACCTTGATCGCGACCTTACGGCCGAGCGAGGTTTGTTCTGCTTCCCAAACCTCGGCAAAGCCACCTCGCGCCAGCACGCGAATCAGCTGGTATCCGGGTAGGAATTGATCGGGCACTGCCCCTGTAGCAGTCGGGCGTTCGAGGGTGAGCGATCCGGCCATGCAGGTCCTCTCCGCGGGACCGAGAGTGCACTCTCGGACACCACCGGTCTGAATATGGGGCGCGTTCTTTCTAGAATCTCCCCCTATGCCCAATCTCCCTCGCCGGTTTACACGGATCGTCGCGACCCTCGGCCCAGCCAGTTCCTCGCCCGCCATGCTGCGTCGCTTAATAGAGGCGGGCATCGACGTCGCCCGCCTCAACATGAGTCACGGCGACCCCGAAACTCATCGCCGGGTGGCCCGCGATCTGCGCCGAGCATCCCGCGCCGTTGGCCGCCCCGTGGGGCTTTTGGTCGATTTGCAGGGTCCTAAAGTTCGCCTCGGACGGTTTGAGGGTGAGGTCCCGTTGCGGGCCCGAATGATGGTCACGCTCACCACCCGCGCCTCCGAAGCCAGCCCCTCCAAAGCGATCGTGCCGGTCGACTACAGCCACCTGCCAACGGAGAGCGAGGCCGGCGACGAGTTGGTGCTCGACGATGGGGCCGTGCGCCTGCGGGTCGAAGCGGTGCGAGGGCATCTCGTGATTTGCCAGGTATTGGAGGGGGAATCGCTGCGCCCGCGGGCCGGACTGGCGTTGCCCCATGCACGCGCCAAGCGCAGCGCGCTGACCGCCAAAGACCGGCGGGACATCAAGTTCGCAGTCGAAATAGGGGCCGATTTTCTGGCGCTGAGCTTCGTGCGCCGCGCCGAGGACCTGCTCGAAGCCCGCAAGCTGCTCGATCGTGCCAAAGGCGACGCGTTGTTGGTGGCCAAGATCGAAACGCGCGCCGCCTGCGAGGCGCTCGATGATGTGCTCGCGGCCAGCGATGCAGTGATGGTGGCGCGCGGTGATCTAGGGGTCGAGCTGCCCCTCGAGCGGGTCCCGATCGAACAAAAGCGGATCATCGAAGCCGCCTCCACATCGGGCAAGCCGGTCATAACGGCGACGCAAATGTTGGAGTCGATGCGGCACTGTTCGCGGCCCACGCGGGCCGAGGCCTCAGATGTCGCGAACGCGGTGCTTGATGGCACATGGGCCGTCATGCTCTCGGCCGAAACCGCGTCGGGTGAGTACCCCGTTGAATCGGTCTCGATGATGGATCGCATTGCGCGTGAGGCCGAGCGCACGCTGCTGAGGCTCTCTCCCCGCAAACGACGAATAAAGCCTGCAATCACCGTTTCCGAGGGAATCGCCGAAGCTGGTTCATGGATTGCGATCGACATTGGAGCGCGCGCTTTGGTGGCCCTGACTCGCTCCGGAGCGACGGCCCGTCAGGCCGCGCGCGTCTTCCCGCCGCTCACGATCGTCGCCTACACCAGCAGTCCCCGTACCCTCACTCGGATGACCCTGTACCGCGGGGTACAACCACGGCCCATTCGCTCCACCCGCACCGTGGAACAAGCGATCGCTCTGATCGATCGCGACCTGAGATCTCGCCGCCAAGCCGGGCGAGGCGACAGCCTGGTGGTGCTCTCCGGATTCCCTCACGAGCGCCCCGGAACCACCAACCGGATCACGGTGCATCGCATCAAGTAGCCTTTTCCGCGGCCTCGATGCAGCAAGAAGCATCAGCATTGTGGCTACGGGACGCGGTTCGCCGTAGACACTCCACGCCACAAAGCTGTCGTGCCGGTTATCCCTGGCCTCGGGAGGGCCGGCCAATACGGGCGGGCGCCAAGTTTGGGGGAGTCGTCGGCCAGTATTGGCAAGGGACGCAGAACGCGACGGCGGGATCGAGCCAAGGATTCAGCGATCTCGCCCGAGAGGGACGCACCGGCATTCGGGGGACCGGCCCAATTGGGTTCGGTCCCCTGCATTATTTCTGGGCAACCTAAATTTCTTCTTGGTAAATCGCTGGCTGGTCGCTGCGAGAAAACGCGCTGAGAGGACCGCTCAAAATAGGTGGTTCCCGACGCGAACGTTTCATTTCACTACACAGTAAAAACCGTTGCAGCCGCGTCGATTCGACCTGTTCCGCTTGTTTCGCGCTGGCACACGCGATGTGCGTGCCCATATTCCGGCTTTGGGTAAAAGGGTTACGTTGGATCACGGCGATACCGCCTTGGAGAATGTCCATGGGTGGCTCGCTCAGTGAAATGACGATGCCGGTCGCGACGGGAAATCGCACCGCAAACATTCTGGTAGTAGATGACGACGCATCGGTGCGCCGGTTGTTGTCATTCAACCTGAGCCAAATGGGCTATCAGGTGAGCACCGTCGACAGCGGCGAAGAGGCGTTGGCGCGGATTGCCGATCAAGCGCCGGACCTGATTCTGCTCGACGTGATGCTGCCGGGTATCGACGGGTTGGAAACGTTGCGCCGCTTGCGTGCCGCACATCCGGACTTGCCGGTGGTGGTGCTCGCCGCCAACAACAACGTCGAGACCGCGGTCGAGGCAATGAAACTCACTGCCAACGACTTCGTCACCAAGCCGCTTGATTCAGAACGTCTGCAAGTCGCTGTGCGCAATGGTTTGGAATTCGGTTCGCTCTCGCGCGAGATCGCTCAACTGCGACGCGAATTGTCTGGCCGGTATAGCTTCACGGAGATCGTCGGCGCCGATGCGGGCTTGCGCGAAACGTTGCACATGCTCGAAAAAGTGCTGCCCACCGATCTGACCGTGTTGCTCTCGGGAGAATCCGGCACAGGCAAGGAGTTGTTCGCTCGTGCGATCCACTACGGGGGGCCGCGCAAGGCATCGCCCTTCGTGACGGTCAACTGCGCGGCCCTTCCACAGGCGTTGCTCGAGAGCGAGCTGTTTGGTTTCGAGAGCGGTGCGTTTAGCGGCGCAGGAAAGACTCGCACCGGCAAATTCGAGCAGGCTAGCGGCGGTACGCTCTTCTTGGATGAGATTGGAGAGGTGGGGTTGGCCGCACAAGCCAAACTACTGCGCGCGCTTCAGGAGAAGAGCGTGACTCGCGTTGGCGGATCGGAAGCGATTGCCGTTGACGTGCGGATTATTTGTGCGACCAACAAGGACTTGGCAAAGATGGTGGAGCAGGGGATCTTCCGCGAAGACTTGTACTATCGCCTCTCGGTCTTCCCGATTGCCGTCCCGCCCTTGCGTCAACGCGCCGAAGACATCCCGGCGTTGGTCAAGCAGATCATTCGCGAGTCTCGCCCCGAGCGCAGCGTCAGCGTGCATCCGATCGCGATGTCGATGCTCGAAGCGTATCGCTGGCCGGGCAACGTGCGCGAGTTGCAAAACGCCGTTCGACGGGCGTTGGTGCTGTCGGGTGGAGAGACGATTCGCCCTGAGCACCTGCCAACCACGGTTCAAAACGGTGGTCAGTCCGAGCCGCTGCGTGCGATGGGCGCGAGCAACAACGACAACCATGCGCCGATGGTGACGCTGGATGAAATGGAGCGTCAGCATATTTTGCGTGCACTCGAGTTGTGCCATGGCAACTTGAGCTTGGTGGCGCGGTCGCTCGACATTGGACGCACCACGCTTTACCGCAAGCTGCAACGCTACGGCGTACAGCCGCGTGAGATTGCTTGAGCGGTGCCCCTTCCCCAGGTGTGGTAACGGGCCGGTGTACGCGGGTGCGCCGGCCCAGCATTTTTTAGCGATGCGTCGCTTCGCCCTCGGTCGGACCTACCTCCACTCGCGCGGCACACCGACCTCACTGGCGTGCACTTCCAGCTGCTGATACAGCACCTCGGCTTCGCGCGCCTGGAACGCGGCCAAGGCAGCGGCTCGCTCGCTCAGATTGCGAGACTTGGCGCGTAGCTCCCACCCGTCGCGGGCGGCGCGAAACTCCCTGAAGACCTGGCGCCACCAGGTCTCAGGATGCCCACCGCGCGCCTGCGGATCGGCTGGGCGTTCTTGCAGTACGAGGACTTGTTTCTCGCTATCGATGCTCACCATGTAGTTCGACATGAAGTCCATGCCGATCAACCCTTCGAACTCGGTGGAAATCGCATTCGTTACTCTCGTCGGTACGAAGTTGTCGGTGGCAGCATCGAGAGCGACTGAATCGATGATCGTACGGATCGCGAGACCGTCACCTCCAACGCCAGAGATCGCAACGAATAGCGTTCCTTGGTGATCGGAGAAAAGCCCCAAGCGTTCCGCCAACTCGAAAGAGATCACCAGTCCAGGAGATCCGGTGTCGACCGCCATCTGCGCCGTCACGGAATTGTTGAACGTCACCGGGACGATGACCCGTTGAGCGGAGCCTTCCTGCGCGATGTACGGAAGCTCGATGCGTTTCAACGCGGAGATCCGCCCAACGGTCGGCTCAGGGCGAGCGGGGCTCGCGGTCTTGGTCGCGATTGGGTGGTTCGCGTCTTTGCTTGGAACTACGGCGGCTGCGGGTGCAGGTCCTGCGTTGAGGGGCGTTGCGCGGTCGCGGTAGTCGGCGGGGACTTTCTCCAGCGAGTCGGCGATGTGGGTCTGCCCTTTGTCATCGGTCCACTGCCAGAAGCTCGACGCGAGGAGTAGGCCAAAAGAACAGAGCAGCGGGATGAAGCACGCGGCGCTGGCAAGCCGGAGAGGGCGAGTCGTGGGTGCCATTGGTTTGATCCCCCAAGTCAGGCTCCGTCAGGGTACGCAGGTCGTCCATGTGTGGCGCTTGTCCTACGACAAGCGTACCGCCGCGCAGAATCCGACCGGCGGATCCGCGGATCGAAGACTCAGGCTTCGCGGCGAAGAGGGCAGCCGCGCGCAGTCGATCATGCTGAGCTACTCGCTGTGGAGCGTGGCGATTGCGTTGCGCGTGAGCGGTGAACCGGCGCCAGGAAGTCGCCATCACGACGGCTCCGGTTGAGGCGTGTGTCGCACGTCGATCCGCCGCTCGTTGCGAAACCACGTGCCGTTTCCTTCCGGCCCCAGTCGCCACATTCGCTGCAATGGCGTGGCGCCATGGACCTTCAGGTATCCACCATGCTGACCGTAACGGTGATGCGTAGGGCACAGCGCGTCGCCGTTGTCGTGATGGTCGCTGCCACCGCGCGAGCGGTACTGACGATGGTGCCATTCCACAGTGCGGCTGGTGCAGCCGGGCGCTTCGCAACGGTGCCGCGCACGCACGAATACCTCGCAATGCGACGCCGAGCGTTTGTCGGCGACGTCGTAGCGCACGCAAAACTCTTCGAGCATCGCAAGCAAACCGACCCACGCCGGGATTCGGCGCGAGGCGACGGAGAACGTCCGGGCAGCACGCCATGACGCGGGCTCGTCACTGCCGTTGGGCCAGGCCCAGTCGCAGCCTTCGGCGTCGAGTGCGAGGAACTTGAGTCGGCCCTCGATGCAGCC
>JANNUT010000148.1:0-21987 GCA_031395565.1 Acidobacteriota bacterium
CGGGAGCGTGGTTCCGGACGGGACGGGGTCGTAGGCGCGAAGCACGGCGTTGATGCCAGAGTCGTCTTGCGAGTAGCTGTGCCACACGATGGCGGATCCGTTGCGCGTACCGTCGCTGGTAATGACCGGCGCGCCGCTGCCTTAGCCAAACGTCGCGAGCGACGAACCGGTTTGCGTCAGCACCGGTTTGTTGCTGCCATCGACGCTGTACTTGAAGGCGCGCAACTGAGCGCCGCTACCCGAAAGGTAGACGTAGCCGCCGTCGCCGGGCCAAACACCAGGGCGTGACCACACGCCAGCAAACTTGCCGAGTCGCTGAATCACCTTGTCTGTCGTCGGCCCCGCCTGCTTCAACCCGCCGAGGTCATCGCGACTGAGCAGGTAGAGGTAACCTTCCTTCCCTGCCTGCACCATGAGGCGCGGGTAGGTGGTGGTGCCGAAGTACGGCTGTGGCATTACGGCGCCGCCGCTCGCGCCGAGATCGAGATCAAACAGATCGAGGCCGTTTTGCGTAAAGTTTCCCGCCGCGTTCCAGGGCGAGAAGAAATCTTTGGCAACGAGTGTTCCATCGGGCTGCACATCGACGCGTTCGACGCACTCGCCACAGTTTGTCGGAGGTGTGTTTCCGGGTGTCGCCGTGGTTTGTCCGCCACCGTTGCCGGTAGCGAAGATGATTCGCCCTGGGCCATCCGAAACGAGGCCGTTGCCTGACATCCAAATCGCCCCGCCGTTTTGACCGACAGCGCCGCGCGTGGTCCAGCGCGCTTTGATCTCGCCACTGGTGTTGATTCCGAAGATCCAGCCTTGCCACGGACCGAAGTCGCAGTGCGCTCCGAATGCGGCATAGACCACGCCGTTCATCAACAGGAGCCCGGGGCGCGCGTGTTGATGGACGCTGTCATACGGTTGGCTCGGACTGTTTTGCGCATTCCCTTGAATCTTCACGGGAAAGCCGGGCTTCTCTGCGCCGCTGATCAAGTCGAGCGCGTGCATGAAGCTGGTGCCGATGCCGGCGTCGTAAGTTTTGTTGACTAGATACATGACGTTGGTGTCGTCATCGATCACCGGCGTTACGGTAATCCCAACGGTCGGGGCGATGTTGGGGCAACCGACATCGGCCGAGTTCCACGGGGCGCCGAGGTTCTTCGACCAGAGGATCGCGCCGCTATCGGCATCGAGGCTGTACACCCAGTTGGTCTGTGTGACGTAGTAGACGCGGCCGATCGCGACCAACGGTTGTCCGTAGATCTGACCGTTGAGGGTGGTGTTCCAGCGTTGACCGAATCCCACCGAGCTGACGATCGCTGGCGTAATGTACCCGGCGTCGGGGTACCAGCCTGTGCGGCCATCGTCTCCTGAATTGGTGACGTTGCCGGCGAGGGCGAGCCCGGTCGAGAGCAATAGCAGGGACACAACCGTGGCGAGCGTGCTACTGATCTGTTGGCGCTTTATGACCCGACCCTCCGCGCCAGGGATGTACGCACGTCCTCCCCCAATGTCAACAAATGCTTTGAGTATTCTCGTTTCCCAGCGTCCGGGTCAGCGCCTGCGCACCCGGACCGGTGCGCCAACCCTGGGGGCATCCACCATGCGTGCCCCTAGCCCCGCCTGACGAAGTAGACGACGATCTCTGCCGAGTCGCGGAGCATGTCGACACTTTGAACGGTAACGTGCTGCACATTCGTCCCTGTGCGGTGTGCAATGTCGGCGTTCAGATCGCTCTCCTTTCCGGGCTGAAGCAAGTCGAGCCGATCGTATGTCATCGGCCGTGCCTGCTCTGAGTTTCTAGGTACGAGTTCGAGCCATGCGGTGGCAACGACGATCGAGCCGTTAACGATCAGCAACTCGGCTAGACTCACGCTGCGATTGGATACTGAGTTGACGATCGCCACCCCGATCACGATGAACAGGTAGGTGAGATCGCGAATGCGGATTTGTTCGGTGCGATAGCGTAGGATTCCGAACACGCCAAAAATCGCCAGCGCAAAGCCGAGTTGGGCTGGAACTTTTCGCAACAGAAAGCAGAGCGAAAACGTGATGATGTTGAACAGGTAGTACGTAAACAAATACTCTCGGCCGCGATAGAGCCGAAAGTAGATCAGCCGAATGACGATGGTCGCGACAGCAAGGTCGAGCCCCAAGCGCAAGAGCAGTTTTGCCAGATCGGGCCAGTCCAGAAACGAGTCGAATCCGAAGAGTTCATGCATGTTGGAATCCTTCGATAGCCCTGAGCACGGGCACAAATCGGTTGCGCGCGATTGATGCGTGCGACGAGAGGATCGCAAGGCAGTACTTGCTTGGCGACACTCGCTTGGCGCCCGCCGCTCGCAGTGCGCGCATGAATGGCGTTTGCCGTGAATAGGACGACTGCTTCACCTCGACTATCACCAACTCACCCAGGGACTCGAGGGACCCTTCCGATCCATAGGCGACCGCTGCATCGAGAGTCACTCGTTCGTCGTTGGCAAAACCGAGAAGTGTCAATCGCTCGTACTCAGTCCAAGCCTGAGCGGCAACGTCCACTCCAAGCGCACAGTGGGCTCGCACGAACGCCTGGTCGCTGTCGGCTAGGGATTCGTCACCGAACGGGCGCTCCAAGCGTGTCTTGCTCGCCAAGCGGTTGTTCTTGCGCGACTTGACCTCGAGGAAACTCTGGTTTCGACTGGGGACATGGCGGATTCGGACCTTGTGCCGTAACCGGCGGCCACAACGATGTGCGTGAAACAGGTCCAGTTGTGGCGTATCGAAGTAGGTGCTTCGGTACAGGGCCGGCGCGCAAACCGCTGCGTAGTCACCGTGCAGCGACGAAAGCACCGACTGCAACATCTCTGGAGCGATCACGAACTTGCTGTCGACGCGAGACAACAGCGCTCGCTGCAGCAGCAATTCGGGTGTCGCTCGCGCGAAGTCAGCGTGCAGCGTGTCCCAGCCTGGTGGCTTAGAACTTGATCTGAGTCCACACATAAGCCTTGTCGTCCGCGCGTTCTCCATCTCGATACTTGCGAATCTCGTAGTTGACCAAGATGCGGAATCTCGCCTCGGCCTCGCCGTAGTAGGCACCGAGTGTCCAGCGCTGCCACTCCTGTCCGTTGAGCGTATCGAAGCGAGCAATCGGCCCGACGTGCCACGGAGTCTTGCCAACCAGGTTGATGTACCAGCCGCTAGGTGTGGTCCGTTCACCGCTAGCGCTGTCTTTGTCTCGCCCCTTGACGTACTCGGCACTCACCCAGAACCAACGGTGATCGACCTGAACATCGGTGCCAAGCCGGGTGAAGGTGGTGAGCGTGTCGTCGGTAGGGTCATCGGGCTCGTTGACATCGAAGATGTCCCCACTCCCTGCGGACACCCCAAGCCGCGCGACGAACGGATAAGCACCGTCGCGCTTGTAGCGCAACCCAACGCGTCCCCAGTAATTCTTCTTGGCGGTGCTGTCGGCCTGCGCGTTGAGTCCCTCACCATTACCAACAGTCACGGCGTCTTCGAATCGGAGACCATGCCCCAATTTGATGTTGCCGATCAGCCCGATGCCGGAATCGCGCAGATTGATGCCGCGCGAGAGGTTGTCGGAGATCTCGGTGCGGTTGACGGCGTATAGGCGCGTCGACGACTCGGGGTTTTCGTACCCGAACTGCATCTTCTGCTGGCCGAAACGAAGTTCGTGTCGCGGGATCACGTGGAATGTAATGAAAGCGTCGCGTAGGACTCCGGAAACCTCTGGCGCGCGAGGGTCGACCTCCACATCGTAGCTCAACCACGGGTAGAGCTTGCCTTTGACGCTCAAGCGTACTCGCTGCACACGATAGTCATCGTTGTCGACGATTCCGTCGCCGCTGCTGTCCTCTGCATGCCGGAAGTGGACCTGGATGTAGCCGGAGAGCTTCGGGGTCTCGAGCTTGAACGGCGGCGCTTCATTGGATGCTGGCGGCTGCTCTCCACCCTCCGTTGCTTGCACGCCTGTACTGGCACACGCGAGCAGGCATGCTGCGATTGTCATCACGGCGGTAGCGCCTCGCTCCGCTTTGCGAACTTGCCGTACCGCTATGGGTTTGAACATTTGTCGTTCCTCGCAGCTAGGTTGATGGATGAAATAGTGGAGCGAGTTTCTAGCGGTTAGTGTTAAGAGAGGATGAAGAGATCTCGGTGCTCTTCATCGTTTCTTAATGCGCGATGGCGTGCGCCGATGACGAAGTCTCCGTAGAACTGATCAGTGACAACGGTCCCCCTCGACGTCACGCACTACAAAGGAGGCGTCTCATGTCTGGATTGTTTCGTTCAAGAGGACTTCTCATTGCGATGATCCTCGTAAGCGGTGTCGCCGTCGCTACCGCGAAACCTGAACCCGACCATCAGAAGAAGCACGAAAAGAAGGAAGGGAAAAAGGGGGGGAGGAAGCCGGAAAAAAAGTGGACTGAGAATTTCGGGCTGTCGAGTTGCAACTGGTCAAACTCCGGCAAAAACCCGTACTTCGTGCTTCAGCCTGGTTTCAAACAGGTGTTCGAGGGAAAAGAAGACAACGAGTCGGTACACCTGGAAGTCACGGTGCTTGATGAGACTAAACTTATCGACGGAGTCGCAACGCGCGTCGTCGAGGAACGCGAAACTGCCAACGGCCAAGTGGTTGAGGTGTCGCGAAACTTCTTCGCGCTCTGTGGCCCGTCGAACGACGCGTATTACTTCGGCGAAGAGGTCGACATTTTCAAAGCTGGCAAACCGGCTGGGCATGAAGGTGCTTGGATGGCCGGCAGCGCAGGAGCAAAAGCGGGATTGTTTCTGCCAGCACTTCCATTGCTCGGCGCACGGTTTTATCAGGAGGTGGCGCCCGGCGTAGCGATGGACCGAGTCAAGATCGTGGCACTCGACGAGTCGCTCGAAACTCCGGGCGGTAGTTTCAAGAATTGCCTTCGAACCGTAGAGACAACCCCGCTCGAACCGGAGGCACTGGAGTACAAAGTGTTTGCTCCGGGTGTTGGGCTAATTCAGGACGGCGGGCTACTCCTCGTGAAACAGGGATTCCCGACGGCATCGAGTCGCTGAGTCTTGGCTGCGTAATGGTGGCGGGCGATCGTCTTGCGATCGCCTGCCGTCACCGCGCTCGATAGAAGTAGATCTGCCCATCTGACAACACCGGATCGTAGACCCCGGTCTCTTGTGTACCGTTCCTCAGGTCGACGGCATCCGAGAAGTCAGGGCGCGTTGCGCGCTGAAGGTCATAGGGCCCAACTCCGTCCCACCAGAGCAGTTCGACAGAGTCGAGGCTGTCGATCTTGTAGAGCCAGAGTGTGAGCGAGTTGTCCCAATCGCGTTTGCGATAGCCCATTTCAAAGCTGCCGTAGCTCGACGGCGAGTAGCCGGTGAGTTCGAGGCGATGCTCACCCGTCCAGTCGGCGCGATACGACAGGCGGGACTGGATGCCGCACTGGTCATCCGCTTTCGCAAGCTCTGATCCGTACGTGTCGCGCATCGTTAACACTGTGTCGAAGTAACCGGAACCGCCATCACTGGGGCAGGTGCTGAACTCGACGCGATCGCCGTTGGAAAGCTGCAGCATGTATTCGTAGGTTCCTTCCTGTGCCGAGGTCCCGAACGTGTACTGCCAACTCGCGGCCGGATACAGCGTCTCTAGCGGCGGGCGCACATCCAGTCGCCCCTCATACGTGGTCCAAGCCGATTGATTGAACGCCAGCGAGTCGGCAGCATCGCGGTTGTACATCCCAAGGAAGTACTTGCCAGGGCGCAAGTCGCTACGGATCGGGATCAACCCCGGGTCGAGGTAGTAGCGATACCACGGGGGCATCGAAAAATTGAAACTCGTGGTGCTGAGGTATTCGGCACCGGACCAGTTCATTCGCTGTGGCGTTAGGTAGAACTCGATCTGGGGGTTGACGAGGTAGTCTGTTCCGACATTCTCTAAGGTGAATTGATTGAATAGCCGCAAATTTCCGCCAACGGTCGCACGTGTTCCGAAGGGCTCGGCATTGAGATACAGCGCGTCTGTGGACCAACCGTCATTCTCTGTCTCGTAGAACGCGAGCGCGCCGTCGTGAACCGGAATCGACGCGTACCGGCTGCGCAGCGCATTCGTATCGTCCGACCAGAGAATCGGGTGCCTTGCCCACTTGGGGGCATAGTTCATCACCGAGTCCCACCAGACATCTTGTTGGGCGAACGGATGTTCAAGCCCCCACGAATGGCCCAACTCGTGCAGCATCGATTGGTCGTAGGCCCACGTACTGTTTGTCGACATGGCCCTCGTACCGTACTCGTTGTCTGTCGTCCAGCTCACTGCTGAGTTGAACGAGATATCAGCCTCTCTGATGATGTTGTCGCTCAGGTACCACCAGGTAGTGCAGATCGCTAGGGTGGTCTCGCCCCAACCGGCTCCGTAGACGCTCAACATCGTGGCACTGTCGTTGAATCCCGTGATGTCAAAAACCTGATCGCCCCACGCGAACGTCCCGGTGGGCGCTGCCGAGGCGTAGTGCACAGCCGCGTAGTGGTTCCATCGCGCCATCATCCACTGATCGCGTGGTGACCAGGGGGACATCCAACTGGGGAGCTGATTCCATACGATGAAGGCCGGAGCGTTTGCGAAGTTGGCGTACTTGTTTCTGAATCGATTCAGTTCGATTCCAGTCGCCGACTCCTCCCCTAATTCCGAGATCTGAGGTGCTTGCGGCGTTGGTGGGCCAGCGAGCACCGACTCCGTGCTAGGAGGTAGCGCACCTGTCGGCTTCCATGTGGCGCCGATGGTGCGCGCCTTCGACGGAAGTGCGTGGGATTGCTCCGCGGCAGTTTGCTTGCTGTCGAGCCAAGGGAGCGCCACAGGGTTTTGCGCAACGCTGTCGACCAGGCGGCGAACCTCGCTGACAAGCTCTTCGAAGCCGAGCGGGTTCCCCGTTGGCCCGAGGATCAAGCTCCTCGACGCACCGCGCGCATGCGACGGCAGGCCATCTGCTTGAGGCTCTTCGAGTACCACGCCTTGGCTCGCCCCTGTGAATGGCGAGAACGTTTTGATCTGAGGGTTTTCGAGAAACAGAAGGTACCGCCGGCCCACGTCGAGATCGGTCCAAAGGCAGCTGCGTTGCACAACGCCATCAAGTTCACCTCCCGCGGCGGTGATCTGGACCCTCGCTCTGAGAGTGCCTTGCAGCGTGTCCTCGAGCTGCAGCGTGTAGACGGTTTCGATCGAACGCGTGTGACCTGCGTAGCGTGCCGACTTTTCGACCACTGTCGCAACGATCACCGCTCGTGATCCGGCCACGAGCTGCTCTGAGCTAAGTGGGATTGCGTGAGGCTCCGCCGTCCGGATTGCGAGTGCTGTGACGAGGACCAGTGCCGAGGCCTTCAGAAGCGGTTTCATTGGCGATCTCCCTTCGTATCGAGGAGATCGTGCCTTGCTAAGGCCGAGTTGCCGCTACGCGTTTGTGTAGAAACCAGCCACCAATCATCACCCCCGCGGTGCCCGATCCGACCCAAGCTTACGGAGCACCTTCTCGATGCGCGTGCGCTTGCTGGTCTGCGTGATCTGGGCTAGCCGGCGTTGCAGGATGGCGCGCAGCGCCTTTTCATGGGCCGACGGGATTACCGCTGCGACGTGCTCTGCGTACATCGGGGTTTGATTCACGGCGCTGGTCTCGAGAATTCCAAGCAGCGTTGCTATCGCGGGTTCTTCAGAACCTGCGGCGACGAGTTTGCACAGAATCGAAACGGTTTTGTCTTTGCCGATAACGGAGGTTTTGTCCCAGATGGCCAAGATCTCAGGCAAACGCTTGGCCAGTTTCTTCGACTCGATGGCCGCGATCGTATCGAGCGCACTCAGCGCGCCCCACACCAGGCGGTTGTGCTTGCTGGACAAGGTCGCAAAGAAAGCGTCGATGTGCGGGGCGATCAACCGCGGGCTGCGCTCGCCGATCTCGTAGAGAGCCTTGATCACATCACCGGCGACGGCTGCGTTGCCGCTGGCGAGTGCCTTGGCCAGCTCGGCAACCCCGGCGGTGTCGCCTTGCCGGACGATTTCCTCGGCAAGCGCCACGTTTGGCTGCTCATCCCGGCGTCCGAGTGCGTGAGCCAATCGATCAAGTACGCCCATCACCGCTCCATCTCTTTGGCAACCTCCGGCCATGGTGACGGTTTACACCGCCTCTGGTTGGAACGAGTCTCGCGTGCGGTTGGACTATGTTAAGACCGTGAATACCAGTCAACTTGTTTTGAGTGGTTTCGAAAAGCACCGGCGTCTTCAAAGACACGACTCTGAAGGCTTGCGCAGCCACGAAGCGTGGGATGACGAGAGTCGAGCCAAGCTGCCAAACCCGATAAGAACGGGAGTAGGCTGGGGCGCGACCAAGCCGAGACCGGCGTTCTCTGCAAACGTCGCCGATGTTTTACAGTCCCGTTGCAGGCGGCAAACGACACTCTTTCGCCGAGGAGCGATCCTCGATCTGCGCGAAACAAGGCTCGAGCATCGAGCCGCTCGGCGTATCATTCCGTCTGGAGTCCACAAACTGGCGAGTAAGCCAGGTAACGGTACGGCTGCGGCCGACCGCCCGACCGTACAAAGACCGCGTCCGCTGCGACGCACGGGAGGGTTTATGGATCGTCTGCGACTTCTCGCCCTGGTGTTGATGTGCGCCTCGATTCCGGCTCTGGCGCAGGACCGAACGTACGTGCTCGTCAGTTCGATTGGTGGGGAGAGCACCGACCCAGCGCATATCAATTGGATCGATGCCTACGCGCTCGATACACAAGTGCTGAGACCGTCAGGATCCGGCGCGCAGTTCCCGGATGTGGCGTTCCTGAAAGGCACCGACCGTGCAACGCCACTGCTGCATGACGCCGTGGCGAAGGGTACCAACTTCCCAACCGCCAACATCGAAGTCTGCCGTCCAGCGGCCACTGGTCAGCAGTGCTACTACCGCATCAATCTCTCGACGGTGATCGTGACCGGGGTCGATCTCGCCGGAAGCTCGTGCGTCGGCCCCGGTGCTTGTACCCCCACGATGACGGAGAGCATCAAACTCGACTACACGCGAATCGAATGGATCTACACGCCCTACAACGGAGGTGTTCCAGGAACTCCGGTCAAGCGCTGTTGGGACATCCCGAGCAACACCGCATGTTGAGGATCGCAGTGCTCGTTCTTGCTGCGAGCGGAGCAGTCGCTAGTGAGCCGTCACCGGCAAGGCCATCGGTCAACGAGACACTGCTGAATTTCCGCGGCCTGTATCTCGACGCCGCATCTCGATCCGGCGCGCAATCGCGTGCCGTGCATCTCGCAGTGTTGGCGTCACAAGGCCGGCGTCCTGTCCGCCTGAACTGGCGCGATCCACCCGAGGAGAGCGACTCGCGCGCAGTCGAACGCGATCGCTTCGCATGGCTTACCATGCCGGCCGACGCCACCGCGAGAAGTCTCTCGCCGTTTGTGGCCGAACCGTCGCGATGGAGCCGTAGCTACGAAGCGGCCGCCGCATCGTCGACCTGTGTTTGCACCAGCGGGGGGATCTCGCCAGGACGCGTCCCTGACGGCTTCGTCCTGTTCGGGACGCAACTCGAGGTCGAGCGCACAGGCTTGCCGCTCGAGGATCTCGCTTTGTCGTGGGGGCGAAGCTGCAGTACCGCCGCCATCGACTACACGATCCACGAAGGAAGCTTGGGAAACTGGAGCAGTCATCGTGCGATCGTGTGTTCGACCGGCGATGTATTGCGGCGATCAATCACATCCGATTCAGGAAGCCGCTACTACCTCGTCGTGCCGCGGACGTTGATGACCGAAGGAAGCTACGGCGCGCGGTCGGATGGCACAGAACGGCCACGCTCGAGTCCCGCTTGCCTGCCGGTGGCGCTCGTTCAGCAATGTCCTTGAGCTAGTCGAGTTCTTTTGTTCCGGAAGGACCAGCAGGTGCTGGCTCCACGGTCGCTTGAGTGGTCTGAGCGTGCTCAGGCGAGTCGCCCTTCGACAGCATGCGACAGGGGCTCGATGATCCGCGTGATTTCGGCTACTGTCAGCGGCGATGCTTCGCGACCCATGCGCTCCATCCGCCCGATCGGCGGGTGACGCGACTACCGGAGACAAACGTCATGCGCCGCACTGCGACATCTCTCGTGCTCGTTGCCCTGTCCCTCTCCCCTCTTCGCGCCGCCGAACCACTCCCTCTCGATCAAGCCCTCACAAGCGAAGGGTCCAAACTCACGAACGGCCGGGTAGTCTGGGCCACATGGAAGGGCGACACTACGCGATTCGGCGCGTTCGCTCCGCAGGGCGCGGCCAGCGTCGCCAAGCCCGAGCAGCAGCTGTTCGAAATCGGCTCGGTGAGCAAGGTGTTCACGGGGCTGTTGCTGGCTCGAGCGGTGATTGAAAAGAAGGTCACGCTCGACACGACACTCGGCGCATTGCTGAAGCTCGAGGGTCTCGATCCGCGCGTGGCCAAGATCACCTTGCGGCAACTCTCGACCCACACGAGTTGCCTGCCCCGCTTGCCCGATAACCTCGGCGAGGACGCCGTCGATCCGTACGGTGCGTACGATCGTTCACGCCTCGATGCGTATCTGCTTTCCGCGAAACTCACAGCCGATCCACCGTGCGCACAGTCGTACTCGAATCTTGCGGCAGGCTTGCTCGGCGATCTGCTGGCTCGCAGCTACGACACCGACTACGAGACGCTGCTCCGCCAGAAGATCACGGGGCCGCTCGGCCTGACCGACACGACCATTGCGCTCAACGAGTCGCAACGCGCTCGCTTCGAGCCGGGATTCGAAGGCACCGACCCACGCGCGCCTTGGACCTTCAAGGCGCTCACCGGCGCGGGAGCGATTCGCTCCACCGCAGCCGACATGATTCGCTTCTCGCAGCAACTCGCTGACCCGAAGTGTCCGATCGCCGACGCATGGGCAATGGCGCGCGAGGTGCAGCCGACGACCGGCGGCAACCCGATCGGTCTCGGCGTGTTCGTCCTGCAGAAGGATGGCGCCACGCGTTATGCGCACGACGGCGGTACCGGTGGCTATCGCACACTGTGGTGGTTCGACCCGGCGAAGCGCGAGTCGGAACTGGTGCTGACATCGAACGCCGCGTTCGAGCCCGCGGTGGTCATCGGCGCAGCGCGCAATCCGGGGCCGAAGGACCGCGTCGAGAACGAGCGGTTAGAGCCGGCCGCGCTGCCTCAGTTCCTCGGTGTTTACGATGCGGGCCAGGGCGCAGCCTTCACCGTCATCAGCGCCGACGGACGATTGTGGACGAAACTCACCGGCCAAGGATTTCTGCCGCTCTATCGCGCCAAGGGTGATCGGTTCTTCTTGAAAGCGGTCGCCGCGGAGATCGAGTTCGGCCGCGATCCCGAAGGGAAGATCGATCGCCTCACGCTGTTTCAGAATGGCAACGAGATGAAGGCCAAGCGCACGAGCAGCGCAGCCCCTCCGTTTCTCCTGCCGCGCGCCGAAGCGTTGAAGCCGTATCTCGGTCGCTACCTGCTGTCACCGGGTATGGTCTTTGCGATCACACTGCGAGGCGAAACGCTCTTGGCGCAGCTGACCGGGCAGCCTGCAGTTCCAGTCTTCAACACGGGGCCGGATCGTTTCGTCTACGATGTCGTCGAGGCGCAACTCGATTTCAAACGTGACGAGGCCGGCAAGGTGATCTCACTCGTGCTGCATCAGAACGGCATCGATCAGCGCGCCAAGCGTATTGCTGATTGAGAAGTGACTGTGGCGGGGCAGCGCGTTGCCCCGGATTGATGTGGCCGGCGACATTCAGCCTTGACGGTGCGCAGCACAACTGACGGATAATGCCGCTCGTGACATTCCGGGATCGACTTGATCAAGAGTTCGTGGCGCGGCGGCAGCTGAACAACCGCTATTCGCTGCGGGCATTCGCTGCGCTTCTTCGTGTCGACCATGCAACGTTGTCACAGATCCTGCGCGGGAAGCGAGGCGTGCCGGCCCATCGCATTGCGCCGTGGGCTCGCAGGCTCAACCTCGCGACGGAGGAGACCGCTGTGTATACGGCCATCGGGCGGCTCGCCGACGAAGAATCGCGACTTCATCAAGAGCGGCTGCGGCACTGGGCAGCGGAAACACTCGCTCTGCTGACCGAGCCAGTGCATCGCGAACTGCTAAATCTTTCAAGACAGCCGGAATTCCGTGGCGACTGTCGATGGGTCGCAGGAAGACTCGGCGTTTCGGTCGACGCTGTGAACGTCGCATTGAGCCGATTGTTGCGGCTCGGCCTGTTGGAGATGACTGCCAAGGGAATCTGGCGCGAGAAAACCGGTCTGAGTGAAATCACCACGCAACAGTTTTCCACTTTCGTGGCCGAACGGATGCCGAGTCCGCTCGAGGCCTGAAGCACAGTTGGGAGCGAAGACGATGGGCAACCCGGTAACGCAGTTCCAGATTATCTCCAAGACACCCGACGAAACGGCGGCGTTCTATTCAAAACTGTTTGGCTGGCGCATCGATGCCAACAACGCGATGGGTTACCGCCGGATCTCCACAGGCTCAGATCAGGGAATCCAGGGAGGGATCTGGCCAGCGCCGCCACAGGCCCCCGATTTCGTGCAACTGTTCATCACCGTTGACGACGTGCAGGTCGCGGTCGACACGGCGCTATCTTTGGGCGCCACGATCCTGATACCGCGGACGACATTGCCTGAAGGCGACCAGATGGCGGTGCTGCTCGGACCGGGCGCAATGTCTTTTGCGGTTTGGAAGAACGCGAGTCAAAGCACCGGTTGATGGCATCATGACTCACGCAGGCTGCGACGCTCGCGACGGGGCTGGTATTGCGCCGACACAATACGTTAGCCTCTCCCCCGTCGTCGAAACTCGAGTGGGGGGAGCGTGGAGCACAACCCGTACGAGGCACCACGAACGTTAGCAGATGAGTCCCAAGTCCCGAAGCCGGCCGGCACCGGCCCTCAGCCGTGGGAAGTCGGCGAGGTGTTGAGCCTCGCCCTCGCTGTCTTCCGAGCCAATGCAGTGATTCTTGTCGTCTCGACGGTAATCGCGACAATCATTCCGCAACTTCCCGGCATCATCATTCGGCTTACGCTCGGATCGGCGGCACTCGACTTGCGTTCGCCGGAGTATCACTGGGGCGCCTACTGGCTGGCCGTTCTGAGTCAGCTCCTATTTCAGGTGTTCCTCGGGGCTGGACTCTGGCGGATCTCGTTGGTTGCAGTACGCGGAGGCAAGCCTGAATTCGGCATGCTTTTCAGTGGTTCCGACGTCTTCGTCAGCCTCGTAATCGTGGGCGTTCTCAGATGGCTCGCAGTCGCCGTCGGGCTCGTGCTGTTGATCGTTCCGGGCATCATCCTCGTACTCGGCCTTCAGTTCGCATCGTTGTTTGTTGTCGACCAGAAGATCGGCCCGCTCGACGCTCTCACGCAGAGTTGGGAGGTGACAACCGGCCACAAGGGTAACCTCTTCATTCTGATGCTCGCATTCCTCGGAATAGTTTTGCTGGGAATGGCCGCGTGCTGTTTCGGCATTTTTGTGGCGCTGCCCATCATCAATCTCGCCATTGCGATCGTCTACCTGCGCTTGTCCGGTACGAGCGCTCCGATGGACAAACTAAGAGCCCTCGATCCATGGCGAGTCGATGCGCCCACGACCGACAGCGGTGATGTCAGGTAGTCACAGAGCAACCGACCTGGGTAGAGCTACTCCGCCTGCCGCGGGTGCTGTTGCCGATGTGCAGATCACAGTCCACACAGCAGCCCACGCGAGATGCAGTGTGCTTTCTAGAACGCAAGCCAGCGCGCTGAACCACGGGCAGGGTGCGTCACTACCTGAATGCTGAGTTCTGCAACGCTCGCTGCGGTTGACAACGAGTCCCCCGCCCCGGCTGACTCGCGCGCGGGAGCTCGAAGGAGCGGGGGCTGAGTTCGGTGTGTACCTACTGATAGAGGAACGCCTCGCCTGAGACGAGCACGTTGTTCGAGTGCATGAATAGGCTCTGAAGCTGCGACTCCGCGAACAAGATTCCGTTAGAGAAGTTGATGTTCGGCGGAAGTGCGGCCTGTCCCCGGAAGACCATCCCGGTGTAGCTCGCGCTGCCTTCGGCGAACAAAATCCCCTCGGCGAACAGAATCCCTTCTGCGAAGATCAGTCCCGACGCGTTCAACAGTTTGCCGTTTCCGAGTGTCGCCTTCGAGGAACTCACAGCGGCAGCATTCAGCGCCCCACTCGTGGTCAGCTTTGGCGCAAGGCCCGTTCCCGTGACACCGGCGGCGTCCATCGCGCTGCGCTCGGCGAACAAGATCCCTTCGGCGAACAGAATTCCCTCAGCGAACAGAATTCCCTTGGCGCGCACCATGCTCTCGGCGAACAGGATCCCTTCGGCGAAGATGATGCCGCCACTCTTCACCAGTCCCGTCTGGCCGGTGCGGCGAACATAGATGTACCCCTTCGACCAAGGAACAGCCTGACCGTTGAGTGTCGAGGTTGGCGAGGGCATTTTTGAAACAGCAAGCAATGTGGTGCCGGGGGTCGTCGTCGAGAGTGGTGCACCGACCAAAGCTTTGGCAAATCGAACCGCTCCCTCGGCATTCACCTCTCCGGCGCCCTGCTCGTACACCGAGTAGGCGGGCATGCTCTGCGCCGTGTACATCAGCAGCGCCTTGACTTGCGAAGGGGTCAGCGCGGGATTCGCCTGAAGCATCAGCGCGACGACTCCGGAGACGACGGGAGCCGCCATCGAAGTTCCGGACAGTCCCATGTACTGGAGGCTGGGCTCCACATCGGTCTGAGCGTTTTGCGGGAACAGCGTGGCGAGGATGTAGTTGTGATCGCCCTGGACGGAGATGACCTTGTTTCCGGGGGCGACCAGCTCGGGCTTGATCAGGTTGTCGTACTCACCGGTGCCGGCACTGAACGAGCGCGTCGGGCCGCGCGATGAATAGGCGGCGATCGTGTCGTCGGAGCGCTGCGGGGTTCCCTTGTCGTTGACGGCTCCTACGGTGATTACCCACGGTGAGTTGCCGGGCGAAGTGATGGTGCCGAACGCGGGAGTCCCGTCCAGGCCCTTGCCGTAGTTGCCTGCGGCGACCACGGTCACGATGCCCGCGTCATACAGTCGCTTGGTGGCTTGGCACAGCGGGTCGGTGAGGTACGAGGCGACCGCCGAGCCGCCGAGACTCATGTTGACGACGCGGATATTGTTAGTGACTCGATTCGCCAGCACCCAGTCGATTGCTGACAAAACCCACGAAACTTGACCGGTCCCGCTATTCGAGAGCACCTTGAGGCTGTGTAGCTTGGCGCCGGTCGCGATCCCTTGATAGTTCTTGTTCAGGTTGCTCTTCGAATAAGCGCCGGTTCCCGCGATGATTCCCGCGACATGCGCTCCATGGCCATACTGGTCTTCGGTATCTTCGCCCGGGACGAACGCGTAGCGCGCCTCGCCCACGTAGTCGACGACGTCTTCGGCCAGTCCTGAGTCAAGCACCGCGACGCCGATCCCTGCCCCCGTTAAGGCAAAGGTCGTTTTCGCAACATCGGCTCCAATCACTTGCTCGATCAGACTTGCTGCCGGTGCGAGTGCGTGTACTTCGCGGTCGAGATCGATTGCGTAGACGCGCTCGTTCGCAGCCCAGCGCGGTAGTTCGCGGGCCGGGATCGTAATCGCGATCATGTTGAGTTGCTTGAACTCGACGATCTCGTGACCGCGCGCAAATAGAGCGGCACGCTCGTTCTCACCGAACGGTTCGGTGAGTTGCACGACGATCTTGATCTCATCGTCGAGGTGGTAGCCGTTCTGCAGCCAGTCTAGCAACTGCGGCGACAGTGTCGACGCGTGAGTT
This sequence comes from Acidobacteriota bacterium, assembly GCA_031395565.1. Lineage (GTDB taxonomy): Bacteria > Acidobacteriota > Polarisedimenticolia > J045 > J045 > JANNUT01. The sequence goes on from JANNUT010000148.1 coordinate 15,795, forward strand.
GGTGAGGTGATCACCAATCCCAGTGTCAGAGCGACGAACCCGGTGAATCCGCGAACGCAACGCATTGGACTGCTCCCGTTCTCGGCCATCCAGCATGGATCGCCGTCGTTGAGAGCGAAGCAACACGCTTGCCACCTCCATCGAACGATGCCAAACGCTGGCGGGCTCCGGTTCGATACAGTTGGATCTGGGTGCCCGGACAGCGTGGCCGAACCTCGGACATCGGCGGCTCAGCGTGTCATCGGCCACTCTGTCCGAGGTGCGCTCTGCGTGCGGCGGAGGTTCCGCTGTCAAAACGGACTCAACTTCTGCGATACGTGTGATCCAACATCGGGCGCGGCACGTCGGTCAAGTTCGGTGTGCCGCGATGCAGGCCGTTTCCGTCGCGCACAATCGCGTCGCCAAGCCGTAATTCGAGGCGATGCGGATAGATGTGCGCGATCTCTTGAATCGGCTGAGTAATACTGAATGATCGTGGCAGCAGGTGTGAGCCGGGCAGGATTTCCATTGCCCCGTTGGCCCAGCCGAAATCAATCAGCGGAATGTTGAACGTCACGCGCACGGTTTGATGTGGCCCATCCATGTCGGGAGTTTCATCGGGTGTTTGGTCGGAATGCCAACCCATGTAACGCGAGCCTGGGAAGCAAACCTCGACGTTGGTCCAGTGGGTGCGCCACCCACCGGCACCGAGCACACGATCGAGCAGTGCATGCACCACCGGGTTGGAAAGGTATTCCTGCTCCCACGGCCCAGCCTTCATGAAGCGTGCAAAGCTGCCGACATCGAACGCGAGCCGGCCCGCGCCGCGTCCTTGCTTGAACTCATCTTGCTGCGCTTGTTCCCATTGCGCCTGAATCACGGGAGCGAGTTGCTCGGCCAGTTGCTGGACGGACGCCACGGGAATTAGGTTGCGCAGAACGACGAAGCCATTGAGTTGGAATTCGCGTTCCCAGCGGGTGAGTTGTTGTGGGGTGGTCATGGTGAGCGCTCCTGCGTGCGCGACGCAGGATAGCGCACTTGGGCGCGCGTTTGAGTCAACACTGCCATGCGGGAATTCGGTGCGTTGCGAGGTGCATGGATCGATCCGGACGAGCACGCCCGTGAGCGCTGTTCATTCGTCTATCAAAGTCGTTCCCACGTTCCGCTTGGATAAGAAAGTCGTTGGTCGGCAGTTGCGACCGGCGTACGATCCAGCAGCAGGCAAGCGAGAAGGGGGCGAGGCTATGAGCAGGCTGGGAGGTTCATTACCGTCTCGGACAGCGCGGGTAGTGGCGGTGGTGTCGTTGGCAGTAGTCCTTGCCGCAGGCGCACACGCCATCGCTGGGCCCGGCTCGAAGGATGTGTCGTGTACCCGGCTCACGCCGAAGTTCAGCGTGCCGGCGCACGTGATGCCCGGCTATATCTCGTCGGTCGCTTCGATGCAGATCGCCGCGGGAGGCCCCGAAGAGGTGGTGGCGGTACTGACAGCGCTGCAACCGCCGCGAGACTTCTCCGTGCACGTCCTCACGTTCGACAGCGACGGCGCGATCGGTGACCGGAAGCTGCTCTCACTGCCACGCTCGACAGTGGGCGTGCAGTACGGTACGCCGCTCGGGGGTGACTTCGATGGTGACGATTATCCCGACTTGTTGATAGCGTGGAACAACTCCCAGACTGGCGGCGGCAGAAATCACGATCTGTTTCTCGGACGATCCGACGGATCGTTCGAGGCGTCGACAACGCTCGAGACGTCTCTCTACGCGGGCTGGGAACTCGCCGGAGACGTCGACGGGGACGGTCGCACCGAACTCATACTGCCAGCGGGCAACGTAATCCGCGTGTACGGGTTTGAGTCTGGTGTCGGCTGGTCGCTCGAAGGTGTAAGCGCACTCAGGGCCGACTTCATCCCAACCCTTGGCGATTTTGACGGCGATGCACTGCTCGACCTGGCGTTGGTGCGCTTCTCTCAGCCGGATCAAATCACTCTCGCCTTTGGAGCTGCTATCGCTCCACTTTCTGAGGTGCGGGTGATCCCGTTCGCGTCTCCCTCGCGGTTAGGGTCGGCACGGGCTGCGCAGCTCGACGGTGCCGGGTCGCAAGAGATCTTGATCCTAGGCCGACCCGCGGGCGGCGAGCCCGATCTACTCGCTGTTTCGATTTCCGCAACGCGCGACGTCGCCACTTTGCTGTGGGAACAAACAGTGCCGGAGTTCGAGAGGGCGTGGGCCGTGCGCGATATCGACGGCGATGGGCTGGACGATGTTTGGTTCGGCCCGCCGGCAAATGCGGACACAAGCCCAGGCTTCGTGCTCTATCTCAACCGAGGTTCCGGTCCACTCGTTCCCGGTCAGCGCGGTACATCGGCCGCCGGAATCCTCGCCACACGCGACCTGGACGGTGACGGACTCCGCGATGCGATCCTTCTGCATGGAAAGACATTCCTGTGGTATCGCGGGGTGCAGGGACCAGCCTTTGACGAAGGCGCGATCTACAGCGAGGCCTCCTCGACAACAGAACCGTTGCTCGGCGATCTCGACGAAGACGGCACTCTTGACTTCGTCTCTGCGAATGGCCGATCAGGGCAGCAGTTTGTGGCTCAGGTCCAGTTTGGTAACGGCGACGGAACGTTTCGACGGGGAGCCGACGTAACTCAGCAGGACAACAGCATCACGCTCCGATTGCACGACATCGACGGCGATGGGCACCTCGACGTGCTCGAACCGTCGCGCGTCACGCGGCTGCTGGAGGTTCACGTCGCCTACGGCCGAGGAGACGGAACATTCGAGGCTCCGCAACGCTACGCAGTCCCCAGCGGACGCGGCCGCCTGATCTTCGGCGACCTCGACGGCGACAGAGATGATGACGTTCTGTTGGTGGGAAGCGAGCGATGGGACCGGGAGGCCCGCTGGAATAGGACGCCGATGTACGCCGTGTTCGTCAGCGGGAGAATTTGGACCCAGGGTCCCGAGTTCAGCGTCTTCGGATCGTCACTCCCCGAGCCAACGATCGGCGACATCAACAACGACTCTCGCGCCGAGGTTGTTTACGGCTCGCAAGCGCGAAACGGTGAATGGACGATCGGCTGGCGCGCGCTGCTGCCTACCGGCAAGGCGTTCGGTGACGAGACTGTCGTCAAGCGCTGGCCGGAGAACGGACCGGTAACGAGCCTCGAGTTGCTAGATCTGGACGGCGATGGGCGCAATGAACTGTTCGTGCGCGGCGGACCAGCGCCCTACGTGGCGCGCGTTTTCAAACGCGACGATCGCGGCGCGCTTCGTGTCATCCGGCAAACGCCACGCGTGGCGAACTTCGCTCGACAATCGCGACTGGCAGATATCGATGTCGATGACCGTTCGGATGACGTGATAAGCGATCACTGGGCAATCCGTTGGCATCGAGGTGACGGCGAGGGCGGCTTCGACGCTGCGTCGGTCGGCTGGTACCACTACGGCGCGCCGGGTGTGGCAGACCTCGACCATGATGGCCGCCCGGATCTCATTGGTCTTCACAACAACGGAAGCTCCGCCACCAGACTGCTTGTCGTCAATCACAATCGCGGCACGTTCGTCGCAGAGGATACGCAGCCGCCGGCTGTCGAACTGCGACTGCTCCCGTTCGTCGATGACGAAGAACGACCTGCCGATTTCGACGACAGTTGGAGAGTGCAGCTGATCGCGACCGACGACTGTGATGCGGTTCCGATCGTTACGCGACGACGGCTCGAGCTCGAGCCACCACCGGCCGGCGCGCCGGTGCTGTACCGCGCTGGCGAGGGGTTCGAGATTCGCTATTGGATCGTACCTGGTACCGGCACGGGGACCGTGTTGCTGATCGGCAGTGATGAAGCGATGGCGCGCGCGCGCTGGGCCACGATCCTCGCTGCTGCGGGCTTCGCGCTCGAACCTGGTCAGTTGGTCACGCTTGCGATTACTAGTGTCGACGGCGCGTCACCGAGCGCACTGGGTGACAACGGCCTGATCCCTGCTGCTGCTCGTCTCGCGGCGCGCTACGTCGAACAGGGAGCGCGGCTTCGTTCCGCAGCCGTATCGCATTCGCGCGCTGACATCACGGTGAGCGCAGCCGTCGCGGATCTCGCCGGCAATCAAGTCGAGGTCAGGGCGAGTTTTGCGGAGGAGAAGCGGCGCTACTGTGAGCAGGGCGGTGCGGCGGCTGTGGTTTGTCCGTAGCTGGACTTTGTGCTTCGCGGGCCTAGCCACTGCACGATCTGACTGCCCAGCTGCTCGAGCCTGGCAAACGGCTTGTGCTAGTTTCGAAGAGGCAGCGACCGTCTCTTCGTAACGAGAGTGCGCGCCACGACGTGGAGGTTCAGACATGCGCTGGGAACGCAACTCCTTTTCACTGACCGACTACCTGACTCTGTTGGGGTTGATGACCCTTCTCTCGTTCCACGGCGGATGCCATCGCAAGTCGGCCTCACGTAGTGAGATCTTTTGACGTGCCCCCGCGCGATGCGACTCGCGAAACGTTGTAGTTGCCGCAATGTCGTCAGGCTCAACCCTTCTCGCGCGGCGAAGCGAACACCTCGCTTTCATGCGATCGCACCGCGACGCGCAGCCGACTAACTGAGATAAGTAAACCGTCCCCGAATTAGTTCTCGCGTGCGCGAAATATATTTCGTTTCGATGATCACTTTCGATTGTTGTTCGTGTGAGTTGTCGGTACATTTGCGCATACATCACGGGTGCAACGTGTCGCAGTCATTGGGTGGGTCAGCACAACATAAATCGCGTGACGCGTGGCTTGCGGCACTGCAGGCCGATCGAGCGGCGTGTCGATTGGCGACGGCAGCGGTGCGGGTTTTGGTGCCGTTGGCGAAGGTTTGCGCGGCGGTGGTAGCGCGCGAGTTGTGGCGTGGAAACGGGTATTCATCGCTGCACGATTTCACGCGCGAGCAGTTGGGGCGCAGCAGCCGGTGGGTGCGGGAGCATGCGGCGCTGCATCGCGCGCTGGTACAACTGCCGGTGTTGCGCAGCGCGGTCACGGGTCAAGACGGTGGCGCGCCGCTGGGTGTGTGCAAGGCGTTGGTGGTGGGGCGCATCGCAACCGACGAGACGTTGCCTGTGTGGGTGCAACGCGCGCGAACGCTCTCGGTCGAGGCGTTGAAGCAAGCGGTGCGCGAGGCGCGTGAGCAAGACGCTGGCGATAGTGTCGTTGAGCAGGTGTCGGACGAGACTAGCGATCAGCCGGGCATGTTGTGGGTCACGTCCGCGCCGCCCGCGGTGCGCGCCGCGTTCGATAGCGCGCTCGATCTGTATCGACGCATCGAGGGGGGCGAGGCCACGGTGACGTCGTTCATCGAGGCGTTGGTGGCCGAGGAGTACGCGAGCGGCCGGCCCCCGGACGTTCTCCATCAGCCGTTGCGCGCGGTCGAGCCGCCGGCTGCGCCGGTCGGCACACCGTCGGGAAACGAACTGCCCGCCGTGTCGGTGGCACTCGAGTTGTTGGCCGCACTCGACGACGCGGTCGAGCAGGCGGGCGAAGGATCCGATAGCGATGTGCTCGCGCAATTGCATCGCTTGACGAGTGCCGCCGCCATGGCCGAGCAGTCGCTCGCAGCACTGCTCATCGAAATGGCGGGCAGCGGTGCGCTTCACGAGCTCGGGTTTGCGAGCGTGGGTGCGTATGCAGAAACGCGACTGAGCACATCGCGCACCACCATCGAGGATCGAGCGCGCACCGCGCGTGCACTCTCCAAGCGCCCGCACCTGCAGCGCGCGTATGCAAGCGGCGCCATCGGCCTCGAGAAGGCGTTGCTCGCCATGCAGATCTTGGGCAAGGGGTATGTCGAGCCCGCGCGCGAGCGTGAATGGGTGGCGCACCTCGAAAGCTGCTCCGTCAAACGACTGCGCGACGAAAAGCGCGCGTTGCTGTGGGGCAGCGCGGTCGAGGCCGTTGCCGATCGCCCTGCGCCAATGAGCGACGAGGCCTGGCTCGCCTCGCTGCGCTGCGCCCCTGGCGACACGGCCGCCGCCGTGCAACGGGCAGGGCATGCCGCGTGCTGCGATGGCGTCTTGGTCCCCGTGGTCGGCAGCGTTTTGCGTTTGCGCTTGCCCGTCGCGTTGGCCGAAGAGTTCTCCGGCTGCATCGAGGGCCGACTCAAGTTCCTCGCACTCGACGCCGAAGGCTGCGACTGGGCCTGGCCCAACGGCAGTGACGAGCCCGCGTCATGGCGTGCTGCCCGGACGTTCTCCAT
>JANNUT010000149.1:0-5295 GCA_031395565.1 Acidobacteriota bacterium
GTCGAACTCGGCCACGGTGCAGCCTCAGCTGGGGGCCGCCCTCAAGATCTTGCTCTCGGTGCTCGACGTGTTCTTGAGGTTGAACAGCGCCACCGCTTCTTTGCCTTCGAGCAGCGTGCCCAATTCGAGCATCGTCTGGTCAGCCACGAGCGCAGGCTTGGCCGGTGGTGCCGTTACCGGAGCTTGGGCCTGGGCCAGCTCCGGGGCGATTGCGGTGAAAGCCAGTCCAGCACACAGCAGAAAACGATTCATCCCAGCTCCTCACCCGCAACGATCTTCTCCGGGCCGGGGGAATTGTACGGCCGCCCCGTTGTCTCGGCACCGCATCCTCGGTACAAGTACGGGGTCTTCGATCTGAGGACGGGAGGATTGGGTATGTCCAGATTGAGTCGGACCTGGTTCGCAGCGCTTGCCGTGTGTCTTATCGCCTGCCTGTTCCCCTCCCTGGCGCAAACTCCCAGCGCCACCACTGCCGATCAAGATGCTCAGCAGGCGGACGGCCAGTTCCCCAAGCCGACCCCACAAGGACTCGAATTCAAGCGGCTCACGCCGATCGACCCTGCGGAATGGCAGGTACCCGATGCGCACTTCTATTGGCTGCTCACACGCATTAGCCAAGGGATCGCCGACAAGCGCGTGATGCGTCAGTACTACTGGGCGCGCCAACGGCTGATCCCATTCACAGCGGCGATCCCGTTGAATTGGCGCGACGCGGCGTGGGACCGTGTCAGCACCTCGCGCACCCCTGCGCCGAGCGGCAACGACTCCGCGACCATCGCCTCGCTGGGGCGCTGGATCAATGTCGGGCCAACCACGATCCCGGGGCGCGTCACAGGACTGGCTCGCCCCGCAAAGCGCCCCAATGAACTGCTCGCCGCGATGGCGGACGGTGGAGCCTGGCGTTCACGCGACAACGGCTTGACGTGGGAACCGCTTTCCGAGCGTGAAGCTACGCTCGCCTCCGGCGCGATCGCGGCCGATCCCGTCGATCCCGAAACGTTCTACTGGGGCACTGGCGAAGGCAACGGAGCGATCGACAACTACGGCGGCATTGGGGTGCTGCGCACAGAGGATGGCGGGCGCAGTTGGTCGCGCTCCAATTCGTTCTCGGGGTCGTTTCGCGGCCTGACCGTCAACCCGCACGTTCGCACCGAGATCTGGGCAGCCGGCGATCGGTTGTTCCGCTCCACCGACAGCGGCGCCACGTTCTCGCGCGTGAATGGCGGCACACCTGAAAACGGTGCCGTGACTGTTGTGGTACATCCCACCGATCCGAGCAAGATCCTCGCGTCGTTCTGGGGACCGGGTTTGTACAAGAGCGTCGACAGCGGAGCGACATGGGTACCGATGGGCAACGGTTTGCCGCAGGGCACCGGTCGCACCGAGGTCGCGCTGTGTGCCTCCAACCCCGACGTGATCTACGTCTACGGCGAGGTCGGTGCCGGCGACCTGTGGAAGTCCACCGACGGCGGGGCGTCGTGGACCGCGCTGTTCTCCACCGGCTTCGATCCGTGCGGCGGACAGTGTTGGTACGACATGTCGCTCACGGTGGCGCCCGACGATTGCAACAGCGTGTACATCGGCGGTGTCGATGCGTTTGCGTCACGCGACGGCGGCACGACATGGACATCGGTCGGTGCCGCAGGCAGCTATGTACACGTCGATCACCATGCGATGGTTGTCGGCCCGGCCGGAGAGGTCGTGATGGGGAGCGACGGTGGCGTGTTTCGCAGCACCGACTGGGGCCGCACGTTCCAGAACGTCGGACTGGGTTTGCCGACCACGCAGTACTACGGTGCCTGCGGCAGCGACGTCGAGAGTGGGTATCTGTTCGGCGGCACGCAAGACAACGGTTCGCATCGGCGGCGCGAGAGCGATGGCTGGGCGTGGCTCTTGGGTGGTGACGGCGGAATGTGCGCCGTCGGCGGCAACAAGATTCTCGGCGAATACCAAAACACCAGCCTGACGCGCTCGGTCGATGGCGGGGCGTCGTGGCAAGACGCGAACGGCGGCATCGACTCACACGATCCGCGCTCGTGGGTGGGGATCATCGAGAAGGACCCACTCAACGCCAACACACTGTATGTCGGCACCAACAAGGTTTATCGCACACTCGATTTCAAGAACACGGCGTGGAAGCAGATCCTCGGCCCGATCTACTACTCCCGTCAGGTCACCGCGCTCGCCGTTTCCCCTGCCGACCGCAATGTGTTGTGGGTTGGTTTCGATTTCGGCGGCCTGTACCGAACGACACAAGCCACCAGCACCGGCACAGTAGCGTTCCAGAACGTCAAGCGCGACCTGCCCAATCGTGCGATCCGGCGCGTGCAGCCCCATCCTACCGATCCGAACACTGCGTGGATCCTTTTGAGCGGCTACGGAAACCCGAAGTTGATGTTCACCAGCAACGCAGGCGGGAGCTACGTCGACAAGACGGGCGATCTGCCCGATGTGCCGATCAACGACCTGGTCATCGATCCAGGCGACAGCAACGTGTTGTTGGCCGCCACCGATTTGGGTGTGCTGCGCAGCGACGATGGCGGCGCGCATTGGTTCGGATTTAGCGATGGTCTGCCGGCTGTCGCTGTCATCGAGATGTTCCGGCACCCGGCCGACGGCACGGTGATTGCCGGCACGCATGGCCGGAGCATGTATCGCTTCCGCCCTGCGGCCTCCACGGCTGTCGCTGTCCCGGACGGTGCGTCCGTCGCCGGTGAAATGCTGCGCGCACAACGCACGGCCGACAATCGCTTGTGGTTGTCATGGGATACCAAGAGTTGCACGGCCGAGTCGTACCATCTGTTCTTTGGAGAGTTGGCTCAGGTCGCGACAGGCACATACACCGGTGCGAACTGCAACCTGACGCGCAGCGGCGTCACGATCGTCGACCTGCCGGGTGCGAGCGAGACCTCGATGTACTTCTTGATGGCCGGCGCCACCGCCACGGGAGCGGAAGGACCGCACGGCTTCGATTCGACGGGGACTGTGAGACCCAACAGTGGTGTCGGGCTGTGCGGGATCACGAGCCACAGTGCTGCCGCGAGTTGCCCTTAGACAACTCGCCTGGCAATTCAGTGGCGGTTTTCCTTGCGTTCGACCATGACCGCCACGAACTGATCCAACAGCACCGGGTCGAAGTGGCCTTGCATCTCGCGCTTCATCGACCACAACGCCTGAAAGCCGCTCAGCGGCGGCTTGTTGGGAAAACTCGATGTCAGCGCATCGAAGGTGTCGACGATCGCAACGATGCGCGACGCCATCGAGATGCGCTCCAGGCGCAACCCGCGCGGATATCCCGACCCATCCGCACGCTCGTGATGGTTTGCGGCGACGTCCAAGCAGGTGGGATCGTCCCAGCCGGCTTCACGCAAGCGCGCCACACCGCGATCGACATGACTCATCACCTCGGCCCACTCCAGGTCGGCAAGCCCGCTGCTGCGATGCAACAACTCGCCCGGAATGTCGCCTTTCCCCACATCGTGCAACAGCGCCGCGCGGCCAATCAGAGCGACTTCGTGAACGTCGTCTGTGCCGGTCGCGATCGCTAGCTGAGTCGCGTACAGCGAGGTGTTGATGGCGTGCGAGTAAGCCTCGAAATCCAGCGGCAGCAAGGCCACGACCCGCGTGTACGCGCCCGGTTCTTCCATGAAGAATCGCGCGCTGCTCTCGGCCACACGGAAGATACGCTGCGGCAGTCCTGGTGAGCCCAAGTCGGAGAGCGCGACTTCGATGATCTGTTGTTGAACCCCCAGCAAGAACGAGGCGCGCGACTCGAGGTGCATCGTGCGGTCCTGAAGGAGATCTGGAAGCTCGCGCTCCTCGCGAGAGATTTCTTGGGGAGGAGCTGCGGGTGCGTCGGCGCCGGACGTGCCGGGCGCCGCTTGCGACAATCGATAGCCGCCATACTCCGAAAACTGCGACTGCGGCACGAGCAGATCGACGACGCCGTTTTCTTCCAGCTTGCGGCGAGTCGCTTCGGTGAAGACCAAATTGCGTTCGCGAAACAGCACTGCCCCGCCGTCGCGACGCGGCAGATAGATGTCGAAACCGACCACAGTCGACGTCTCGACGTGATCCAACGGAATCGTGAAGTACCCCTCGACGGTGGCGGTTGTTGCCATACACCTCCGGTCGGCCGCGCGGACCAGACCGTCGGGCTTATCGACAACGAAGCGCGGGAGCTTGACTGGCGGAGGGGGTGGGATTCGAACCCACGGTGACATTGCTGCCACGGCGGTTTTCAAGATGGTTTTTGCTGCTTGGAATGTGATGGGACGAAGTAGTAAGACGCGGGCAGGACAGGCGCATAGCTCAGACAGCGTTCGCAGGCGCTTGGCCCTGTCGGCAGGAGAGTGGCCAACCGACGGCCAACAGGCCTGGGCCGTTTGGGACCTGCAAGTCGCCGATAGCTCGGTGCCACAGGTCCCAGTAGCCGGAGGCTATGAACGACCAGTGCCTTGGTCGTGACCTTGTAAGAAGAGGCCGGGGCGCTGGTCGTGGCCCTCTAGCGAGCGGCCGGAACCTTTGTCATGACCGGCGGAAGCGACCGTCACAGCCGCGATAGTGAGGACGACCACAGCCGACAAGGTGCGGATCAGACGTGAGAAGTTCTTCATTGCTGCTCCTTCTCCGGGCCTGATTTAGGTCAAACCGGACAGGCCCATTACCCGCATGCCCGCCTGGCTTTCGCAAGCAAGCGCGATTCAGCTTGAGGTTGCACCAAGTGATTGGTCGGTCCTCTGCGATCGTCGGCGGGGGAAGGCTCGCTTCCGTAAGCAGCGGGGCCTTTCTGTCATTTAGCCCGCGAGCGGGCAGAACTTTAGTCGAAGTGTATCAATCGTTTACGTCAACTGACGAATGTGGCATATCGGTTGCAGCCTGGAAATCCGGATTCCGAAAGCGAACGCCCCGCCGGTTAGGGCCGACGGGGCGTTCCAAGGAATTCGGCGCGATAGCCAAGTGGTAAGGCAGCCTTTTAGCAGAGAGCCATCGTCGGTTCGATTCCGACTCGCGCCTCCATCCCGAATCTAGTGCGGCAAGGCTTCAGTCGCACTCTATAGGCCGGTTAATTAGTACGTCGAAAATCGGGCGAAGCAAGCCGCTTTTGTTCGGCAGTTGATGGCTTCGTCCTGATCGCACCAGAAGCGAATTCTCAGAATCTCACTCCAGCGGTCACACAGAGACACCGTGGATTCCCTCCATGGTCACACCAACACTCCCGTCGAATTCGACTCCCCTCCCCTTCCTCCTCACCCACTTCTGGGCGCGGTTGGCGTCCTGCTGGCCCAACCCCAC
>JANNUT010000150.1:0-8701 GCA_031395565.1 Acidobacteriota bacterium
TCGGAATACAGCGCCTGGATCTCGCTAGAACTCAGCGCTCGATTGAAGATCACTGGCTCATCAGTTGTGCCGGTGAGCCGTGAGGACCACCCCCCAAAGTCGTGCCTATTCATGTACAAGGGAGCGCTGATCGTGAGGGTGCCTCGAACGTTTGGTCGTTCCAGCTGGAGCGCGCCATCGACGTAGATTCTCGTGGAGTGGCCATCGAACGTCGCAGCGATGTGATGCCATGCGCCGATGAAGTTGGGGATCGGCACGTGCTCCGTCCCGATAACCTCGCCGGCGTCGTTGATACCGAGGACGCCCACTCCCGGAGTCGACGTGCCATTTGCTGACTTCACGATGAAGATGTGGAACTTCGGGTTGAATCCATCTGCCCCCATTCCCAGAAGCGTCTCGTTGTCGGAAGGTACGGCGCCCGCTTTGAACCAGGCGGCCACCGTGATTCCTGTGAAAGATGCGGAAAGCGACGGGGTGCTCGGCACCGTGTAGTACACCCCCGGATTGAAGCGGTAGCCGTTCCCGAACCTGCCGGTATCAAGACCTCCACCGACAGTCCAAGTACCCGTGTTGCCATTGCCGGATTTGTCATTCGAGTCGTCGTCGAAAGGCCAGTACGCGACCAACTGTGCCGACCCGCAGAACGGTCGCTGAACGAACGTGCGAATCTCGTTCATCATTGCCTGCTCTGGGCTCCCGATCTCGAGCATCTCCTCTCGCGAAATGTCAACTATCCCATGATCGCCCCACACAACTTCACTGTGATCGAGGCCATCAAGCTGGAGGGCGGCGTGACTTGGCAGAGACTCCTGCGTGCAGCCGTCGACCTCTTCGAGACAGGCCTGGGCGTTGTTCGGGTACGCGTCCCGGTAGTCATCACAACTGAGGCCGGTGCCAGACATGGGGGCAACGACGCCATCGTCGTCCCCGACGTAGAACCAATAGTTGTCGTATGCGTTGGATGTGCAGGCGAGTGACGGCAGCGCGCGGTTCTCGCGCGCGAGCGTGTTGATCCCCTTCTGAAGGGTTGTCGTGCTCTCCAGGAAGAGGCTGCACGGCTCCATGTCGAGCTTCGATTTGCAGTTCCGGCCGTTGTTCCAAAGATCGGTCCCTAGGTGGGGTGTACCGGCCGTCAACAATCCGGAAATCCGCCGCGCATTCTCGGAACTCTGCGCGATGTAGGAGCGAGCGACGAGGCCACCCATAGAATGCGCGACGACCGTGACAGCCTTCGGCCCGGTGGCGATCGTGGCGAGTATCTTGTTGATAGTAAGTGCAAAGGGTCCAGCGGCCGTCTCGCTGATGTGTTTGGCGGTGTTGTAGTTGAAGTACCACACGGGGTAATGGGAGTCTTCGAACAGGACTTCGTCGATGTCGCCGAATGTTTTGTCTGCCTGCGAGTCGTCGCAGATTCCGGCTTGGCAGGGTTCACGCACGGGTTCTAAACAATTAAGAATGGTCTGAAGGCCGTGAACGAAGAGTACAGGGAGCCTGGAGTCCAACGCATCCGGAGCGGCTTCCTCCGCGCACGCCTCGGGGCGGTGAGGATTACGCGGATGGCAGATAGGGAACGCCTCCGGCCCCATGATCGCGAAGACGCCGCTTCCCTCAACCGGCCCACGCACCAGTGACGCGTCGCCGAGCGACTCGGAATCGATCCACTCCCACGCCCGCGGCTCATCGTCTGTGAGCGCGAAGATATCCAGATACTGTGCTCCTAGAGAAACGCTCATGTCGAGATCCTCTGCGCGGTAGGCAAGCCCAAGTGTTGCCGGCAGAGTGAACGTCAGTCCATGAGGACCGATCTCGGCGTGGGAAAGAGGATCGAGAACGCCGAACCCAAGTGGCCGGTCCTCGGGGACACTGATAGTTACAAGACGCGGCTCCGAGACGGCAGCTGCGGGAATATCGAGATAACTGCCGTTCAGCGACGATTCGGCTGCGTTGACCTCGATCCGGCCGCCTCTTGGCCCGATCAGCGCGGCGCTATCGGTGCCGATTGTGAAAGGAGTCCACTGATTCGGCGCTGTGTCGGATGTCACAGTGTCAACAAGCACCTTGGTCTGACCAGGGCTTAGAGTCAGGCCGGTCCGCGCAACAACAGCTACGTTCGCTCGCGCACTCTTCAGTCCAAGAGCCTCGTTCGCGACAACCCACACGATGTTGCCGCCACGAATATTCACGGAGGCTCGGAGGCCGAGCGGCCCGGAAGTGTGCGGTCGACCCTTCTGATCCAGGGTGGTTGTCAGTTCAGTATCCGCTGTGCCGTCGAGATCGGTGTCTATCGCAAACTCGTAACGACCACCTGGGCAGAGGCGGAGCTTGTCGGCATCGACGCCGTCAAGAACGTAGGTCGGCGGATAGGGCCGCATCGACGTCTGCACTGTCACAGTCAAGTCTTGCGCATCTCCCCTCACGTCGAGCGATACGATGTCGACGCACGGGATATCGGCATCACCCTCGGGATCGCTGATCTGCGCGAGTGCCGGAACAACACCCACGAGCGACAGCACCAACAGTACCAACAGCGCCTTCCTCATTTTGTTCTCCCCTTTCCTGGGCCCGTCGCCCTCTCAATCCGTTGCTCTGTCGTGCCAGTGGTTCTGGCTCCACCTCTGTTCAACTCGTGTCGTGAAACCAGAACCACCGCATCCGCAAGATCGGCGCACTCCCCCAGTGTCGAACCCCGATCTGTCGTTCGCGTTCACCTAGAGCAAGATGGCGGCCAACGCACGCCGAAGGCGTCAGCGTCCGCAACTCGCGGCGTTCTTGGGGGTTTGGCTTGCGACTCGAAAATCCCGATCCAGTCTTTCGGATCGCGGCGGTCGCACGCCTAGCTTGCAGTCCAATCGCGCGGACAAGTTCGCAGCGTCACTTGTACCCTGCGTTCCACGGTGTGGAAAGCCGCGTGGGTCAACTCCTATTGTTCCGAATCCGGTCCCCGATCCGCTCCCACCACAGATCCACAATGTCATCGCGCCCGGCGTCCTGCTGTTCTCTCGCCTCGGTCGCGATCGCTTGATCTGTTGGGCCTGGTTCGCTCCCGAGTCGCGCAAGGCGGCGGCGCAGTGCGAAAACCGGCAACCAGCGGCCAGCGCCTTTGCTTCGCTCTGCGGCCTCGAGTAACTCGATCGCGCGGCGAACGTCCGGGCGTGGCTTCAATGTGTGGGCGATCGCGCCCAACATCGCAATGGGGCCCTCGCTCATGAGCGGTGGATATCGATCAACGAAATCAGCGGCTTCAGAATAGGCGCCACGCTCGACGAGGAACATCGCTTGGTTGCTGACGGCCCATGAATCGGCGACCTTAGGATCCACCGGCGTCTTCGACAACAACGCGCTGACGCTGTCGATGTGCTTCGTGACGAGGCCGGCCACCAACAAATCACGTTTGACCTCCTCGCGGTCTCCCACGCGCGACGGCGCCATCGCACGCTCGCGCGGCGCATCGTCCCAGCGTCCGACGCGCGCGAGCAGATCGATCAGCATCCGTGTGTGACCCATGACATACGGCTCAGTTGATCGGGCACGAGTGCAGAGCTCAAGCGCCCTGTTCAGTTCGCCGGTACGGCGCCAATAGAATGCGGCACGCGCGAGTGCGACCCCTTGCTGGGAAGCCGACAGTGCGTCGCGCCCGGCGAATACTTCGAGCAGTTGTGCTGCTTTCGTCAAATCCGCCTGCGATACTGCGGCACTCGAAACACGCAGAAGGCTGACGAGATCCCCTTGGTTCCTTAGCCATTCCTCTGGATTCGCGGGTCGCTCGGGGCCGTCGAGTGGCACCCCCGTTCGCAAGTCGTATCGGGTGGACGGTTCACTCGGGTTCGAGATCTCGATCTGATCGCCGATTCGACTGACAGTCGCGCTCGGACCGAAAGAGGTCATAGAAAAGTACGCGAGTTGACGAAGGTTGGTTGCGGCGATTGGAATGTCGTAGGGGGGAACCGCGATGTTCCCGAAGCTCCCGCGCGGCGCGCCGCTCAGCGAAACCGCGAACAGCACCCCCCGGTTACCCAGCGGGAGGCTCTCGCCGTGGAACACGACGAGCTGTCGGCTCGGCGGTTCGTTGGGACTACCTACCGGGAACACGCTCGCCACGTGACCAAGATGAGGAATGATTGCGATTGCGCCATCAACTTCGCCGAATATCACCGCCACGGAAGGGTAATCGCTCACGTGCTCGAGAATCGACGCAAAAAGGGGTCTCCCGTGCCTGTTCCGGAATGGAAGCGCAGTGAGCACTCTTCCGCCGTAAAAGTCGTCGAACTTCGGGAAGTGTGCCGCAGGAGAGCCGTTCCAAACTTGCGGGTTTGGCAGCGGCCACGGCCGTAGCTTGCTGCGCCACAGATCCAGAATCGCGACATCCCCAGGGAACGACTGGCGCGGGTTCCCTTCGTTCCGCGTACCTTTGAAGAGTACAAGTTGATCCTGCGACCAAACGCGGTCGGGATTTCGAGGGCAGGCGCCTACGATCTTGAAGGGGACCGCGGGCGGGGGAAGCGTCGAGCCGACGAGATTTTGAATTTCGAATTGAGAAGAATCGGCGACGACGCGCCAAGGGAGGTACATGAGTAGCGCACCAGCGACCAAGACCGTCGACATCCCCAGGGCGAACAACGCCAGCCTGGTTCGTTTGCCGCGCCGGATCCCGAGGAGCAATCGTTGCCACAACGAATGCCGCTTGCGCGAGCGAATTCGATTTAACACGTCCGCGGCGCTATTCGGCCGTTTGTTAGGATCTTTCTCGAGCATCGCGGTAATGGTCTCGCGTAGCCACATGGGGGCACGAACCATGTCTGCAGGCTGCGGCGGTAGATCGCTCTGCAAGTGCGCGATCAACACTTCGGCTGCGGAATCGGCGTGAAACGGCGGCGCGCCCGCGAGCATCTCCCACAGGACGATTCCGAAGCTGTATAAATCGGCGGCTGGGCCCACGGTCCGCCCGCCCTTCACCTGTTCCGGTGCTATGTATTCGGGCGTGCCGAGGAAATCGTTCGTGGCGGTGAGTTGCGCATCGCTCGCTTGCCGGGCCAAGCCGAAGTCGAGCAACATGGCGCGCTGCTTGGTGAGGAAGATGTTTGCCGGCTTGATGTCTCGATGAATTACGCCGTGAGCGTGGGCCGCCGCGAGGGCTTCTAGAACATCACACGAGATGCGAAGCATGTCCTCGAGCGGCAGCCGCTCGCGCTTCATTCGCGCGCGCAGCGTTTCGCCTTCCAAGAGATCCATTACCAGATAGAGCAGCCCGTCGCTCTCGCCAATGTCGTGGACGCGCACGATTCCGGGGTGCTTAAGCCCGCGCAAGATCCGTAGCTCGCGCTGCAGGCGGACCAGCGGGCGGTGACTCTCTTCTCCACGCGGAAACAAGACCTTGAGCGCGACGCTGACGCCGCCCAACTGATCGAAGGCGCGATAAACCTCACCGGAGCCGCCAGCGCCGAGGCGCACTTCGATCCGGTAGCGGCTAGCGAATGTGACGCCAGGCGCGACCATCGTGAAGCGATGGATCGGGCTGTCACCGCCACCGCCCTCGGAAAGAGTCGCGTCGTGGGAATCACTCGGCATCATCGGGCCGCATGTCGTTCAAGCCGAGTTCAGCAAGCTTGGCGTAGAACTGTGAGCGTGAGAGTCCGCTGCGCTGGATTGCCTCTGCGCGATCACCACCGCAACGCGCCAACAGCCGCGTGAAAAACAACCGTTCGAACTCGAGCTTCGCATGTCGATACTCGCGGCGTAGCGCCAGGAGAAAGTCGCCGTGCGACGTATCGGCAGCGAGGGTGATTTCCGGTGGTAGCACACCGGCGTGCAATATCGGGCCATCGCTGAACGCAACGGCGCGTTCGATGGCGTGTTTGAGTTCGCGGACGTTGCCTGGCCAGGTGTGACCTAGCAGCAGCCTCGCTGCCGCCAAGTCGATCCCCGTGAATGGGTGCTCGCCATCATGAGCGATTTGTTCGGCGAATTGGCGCGCCAACGGAAGAATGTCTTCTGGGCGTTCGCGGAGCGGCAGCACATGGAGAGTGCTACCGGCCAACCGAAAGTACAGGTCGCGTCGATAGCTGTTACTGAGCGCGCGCTCGCGCAGGTTGGCATGGGTTGCGGCGACGAGGCGCAGATCGACCTGCATCGGGGCAGGTGCCCCTAGCGGTGTGATCTCGCGCGTTTCTAGTGCGCGCAGCAACTTGGGCTGCAGCGCTGGCGGCAGATCACCGATCTCGTCTAGGAAAAGGGTGCCGCCATGTGCTTGTGCCATTCGTCCTGGGCGCGCAGAAACGCCAGTGGCCACGCCTTTCTCGATGCCGAAGAGTTCGGCCTCGAGCAACTCGGCGGGAATGGCGGCACAGTTCACTGCGATGAAAGGACCATCTGCGCGGCGCGACTGTGCGTGCACGCGCTTGGCGAGGAGCTCTTTTCCGGTGCCCGAATCGCCCACGATGAGAACGGGCAGTTCGGTAAGGGCGACGCGTTG
Source organism: Acidobacteriota bacterium (assembly GCA_031395565.1). Lineage (GTDB taxonomy): Bacteria > Acidobacteriota > Polarisedimenticolia > J045 > J045 > JANNUT01. The sequence continues at coordinate 6,470 of JANNUT010000150.1, forward strand.
GACCTCTAGAAGCAGAGCTTGTGAGGAGGCGGCCACGGCGACGTAGGGGGGTGATGCACCGCGCGTAGGCAACGAGTTGGTCGACGATCTATCGTCGCGGCGAACATGCCTGACGCGTGGCAACTGAGCGGCCTCACGGAAGGCCCACGCAGCGAGCAACAATAGTGGCGCAGAGTAGGTAACACCGGCTTTTGGTACTGGGCAAACGACGAGCCAATAGGTGGCGCTGTCGACTGCGGTGCCTTCAATGACGCCGAATCGCAGATCGCTGGCCGGGTCGTGCAGACAGCCGAAAGCGGAGGCAAACGCGCAACGCAAAGTCGCCGCGTCGAGTGTTGGCGTGTCTGGGAGCGGCGGCCCGTGAAGGGCGTCGAGCACGATGCCGTCTGGTGTTTCGCGCAACACCGCCGCACTCGCCGTGCCGCTCGTCTGCGCCGCTGCGGCGAGCAGTGTACGAAGCAGTTGATCGTGGGTCGCTGCGCCGCGATTCAAGGTATCGGCGACACTCGTGACCCATGCTGGCAGCGGCGACTCCCCGGTGTCGTGCTCATCGTCGGCGGCATGAAGGTTGTTGCTGCCGGCTTGTGTTCGTCGGGTGAGAGTGATTTGCGGGACGCCGATGTCCGTGGGGGTGCGCTGTGGGGTGGGGTCGGAGACCAGCGTGACGCCTTCTCGAATCGCGAAGAGTGTGCCGCCTGCGGCAAACCAACGATCGATGGGCACCCGCACTTCGGATACGCGTTCGCCGTCGATCCAAAGGCCGTTCTTGCTGTCTTGATCCTGTACGACTGCGCCGTCGAGCTCGACCGTGATCTGAAGATGGCGTTTCGAGAGTAGGGGATCGTCGACAACGATCTCGCAGTCCGTGCCGCGCCCGATCGCGAAAGATCCGACCGTCAGCGCCCAGCGCCGCACCCGCGAGCCATCCCTTCCTTCCAGGTAAAGCATCCGCCCTCCCCCGAAGCGCCGGTGGGAGTCTACTCAAAACGGGGGTGTTCAAGGGGGAACCGGGATCAATCCTGGGGGTCGCCGCAATTGGCCCCGGGTACCGAGCGGCGCAGTGCGGATGCATCGGGAGTGATCGGAGGGGAAGTGGCGTTCAAGCACACAACCAATCCTCCTCTCGATCGAGCAGATCGTGCCCCAGTGGACTGATGGGTACCCGCTACTCCAAGACCGATCGTACCGAACGCTCACGCAACTCCGCAGGAGATCGCTTCCGTATTCGCATGCCGCGATCCGCTCAAGAAATGGGGCCTCCGAGAAACCCGGAGCGGTCCAGTTGGGCATTTGGAAGCACCGCTCGTTGTACCATCCACCGGTCACCCTCAGGGGGTCGCACATGAGGATCGGTAGCTTCATACGGAGTATGGTCAGTCGGCGCGCCTTGGGCGACGAGACTGTTCGGACCCAAGAGATACTGTTCGCGCAAAGCCAGGCCGAAATGCCAGACATGGATCCTCATTTCCATCTGGCACGTGTGCTGGAGTCACGATGGCGCAATCGGCGTCGCTGGTCCCAAGGGCCTATTCCCACATCCATAACGATCGAGGATGCGATGCGCGAGACGATGCTAGTTGCATGCGTGGCAGCAGACGCCAGCGCGCGAGCACTCGGATTGCTGATTTTGAAGGAAGAGCATCCGGACATTGTGAGCGAATACCCCGAGTTCGACGCCGAGTTCGAACGGCTGATGGCACCAGTGAGAGCCGCGCTGGAGGATGGATCGCTCGAGGAGTTGTACCGCAAGACCAACCCGCAGATGGCGTCCGTCGTTGATCTCTTTCCTCGAGCCGCCGCCACGCCCTCGTCGACAGAAGCGCGTGCACCCGCCGAGGACCGGTTCGCGGCCCAACCATCCTCTGGCGGCGATGTCGAAGCACAACCAAGTGCCCGGGTCGTCCAGCTTCGTTGCCCGACCTGCAAGCGAATCTATTCGAAGGCGCCAGAGGAACCAGTCGAGATCGTAACTTGTCAATGCGGCACTCGGCTGCGGCTCAGAGCGCCGTAGCGTCCCGCTGGGGTACAGGATCGAATCGGCACCAGGCCTGCAATGACGTGATCTGGGAACATTCTCGACGGTGGTATGTGACGTCAGCGTTGGCTGGTGAAGGAGCACGATGGTCAACCGAGACCTTGATCAGGCGCGGAACCGCTTGCGGAAGGCGACTGCTCAACTACCAGAGGATTACTTCATGTTCCCAGTCGCCGTGGCCAATGGCGACGAGTCAG
>JANNUT010000151.1:0-26275 GCA_031395565.1 Acidobacteriota bacterium
CGCCGTGTAGCCAGCAGCACCCGAGGCCTTGAATGTCTCGCTCAGTCCACTGCCATCGATCAGCACGAAATCGGTACCCGATCGAACCAACCGCATGTTGTCGCTGAAATCCCAGCCGGAGCCAAGCGGGCCGTCGTAGGCGACTTGACTGCGATACCTGCGCGAGAGGTCATCCGTGTCGCCCGGCTTGCGCGCTGCGTGTTCGAGATCGATCGATTCAGCTTCGACCTCGCCGGTTGTCGATTTGATCTGCACCAGATCGCGAGCGTCTCTCGAAAGGCGAAGCATGGTTGCGTACGCCGTTCCCATCCGCCGGCTAGAACCATCGGACACGCCATCGCTCGCAACGCCGTTCTCCGTGAGCTTGAACAATCTCCGGGCCACGATGCAGCGCGTCGCTGGCGGATGAGCGACACCACTCGAGTCGCGCCCCGCTGCGCTCTCGCCATCTTCGTTCATCGCCGAGACGACATAGAAATACGCTTGCCCGGGAATCGGCTTCTCGGCATCGGCCGTTGCCGTTGACTCGACGTTGCCGTCCTGACAGTCCCCATAGCTGCCACCGGAGAGCGATGAGACATCTCCGCGATAGAGGTTGTACGCCAGCGCATTGGCCGACGTCGACCAGCTCAGCGCCGTGGCGCTGTTCAGATTCAGAGAGGATGGTTCAGCGGGTGGAGCGGTGTACCCCAAGGTCGAGGATAAGACCGCAACGCCGATGGTCATCGAGATTCGTCGGGACGCGCAAGAGACGCTGGACATTCTTAAGCCCTCCGGGAGATTCAAAAGAGAAGGCCGCCTAAGACTGCGTTCGACGCCCTCATTCGTGTCGCGCGACAAGTCGCGGTCGCGCGGCTGGACGATACGTCACTTTGAACGTCCGCCAGCCCACAATTCGACTCGCCAATCGATCACGTGCCTTACACACTGATTAATGACGATCCGGTTCCGTTGTCTCTTCGGACAGGTAGCAGCAGCCCGCCAGATCGGAAGTGGGAGCGATGCCTATGTGGACTCTTATCCCGGGACTTCATGACCAGAACTGAGCGCCGGCTCCTGTGCTTTCCTCATTCGATACGCGATGGGTGACATTGCCATCACCCATTGCGTCGTTTCGAAGTGGAACACTTCGCACCCCACCGTCGTGACCGCACGGCTCTTCCCTCACCTTCTCTACTGGCTTCGGTTACAGATCGTTGATTGCGCACTCTCAGGCATGACGCTAGATCAGTCATGAGGGCAGTATCGGTGCAGAGTCTCGTGTTGCTAGCAACTAGCCTGACGCTTGTCGGGTCCGTAATAGGGCTCTGCGTTTTGCTATTCGCGCATCGCGGTTTGAAGCGGTATTCAGCAGCACGATTCTCGCGCCGCCTCGCACGGCATGCCGCGCTGACAACTCGACTCAGCGTTGCCGAAGACCTCGAGTTGGAGTCACTTGTCGCGGACCTTCGGCGTGTGTGCGACAGCGCGTTGCAGGAGGCGATTCTCGATTCGGCACGCGAGCGGGCATCGAAAGAGGTGCTTCCCGGCTTGACGCGAGCCTACGAGGTACTGCAGATCGTTTCGCGCTACATCGACCGTCTCGAACAGGCGCACTCTTGGGAAGAACGAGCCCGCGCTGCTGAGCGGCTCGGGCGCATCGGCTCAGTCTCTGCAGTGCCGGCACTGCTGCGCGTCGTGCGTGACGTTCGCGATGAAGACGACGATGTGCGCGGCGCGGCGCTCCGCGCCCTCGGCCGGATTGGCGATCCTGCCGCGTTGCCACCGTTGATCGAAGCGCTCGGCGCAGCAGAAGCATCGCTGCCCCCACGCATCGCCGAGATCATCCTGATGTTCGGCGAGGCGGCTGTGCGGCCGCTCATCGCTGAGCTGCGAAATCTCGAGAGCGACACGCGCCGCATGTGGGCGGCCGATATGCTGGGACGAATCGCCGATGCGCGCGCCGCAACGCCGCTGATCGACTCGCTCGGCGATGTCAATCCTGAGGTGCGAGCCAAGGCGGCGGCCGGCCTCGGTGCGATGCGCGATGCGCGTGCTGTCGACCGCCTGCTCGAACTGTTGCTCTCCTACCCGATTCCGTTCGTGCGCACGCGCGTGGCGCATGCCCTCGGCGCGATCGGGCACCCGCGCGTGATCGATCATTTGGTTCACGGCCTCGGTGATGCGGAGTGGTGGGTGCGAATTCGCGCCGTCGAGGCGCTCGAGCAACTCGGCGCGCCGGCGGCGGGCGCGCTCTTGGTCGCACTCGAAGACGAGGATGGCGAGGTACGGCGGCGCGCCGGTATGGCACTCGAACGCACGGGGTATGTGCAAGGCTGTCTCGAGACGATCGAGGCCGAAGGGTTTCGCGCTGACGTCTTCAAGGTGCTGCAGTTGATCGGACAATCGGGCGCTACCGAAGTGCTGTTCGAGAAACTGCCGACTTGCAACGGGAGGACGCAGGAACTGTTGGTGCGGATCGTCGGTGACATCGGCAATCCAGCCGCAGTGCCGATCTTGCTTCCGCTGTTGAGTTTGTCAGGCGATGCACGCCTGCGTTCGCGGCTGGTCGAAGCGCTCGGCAAGCTCGGCTGTACGGAAGCAACGTCGCAAATCGTCGATTGCCTCAAAGATCCCGATGAGTGGGTTCGCAGCGCAGCGATCGCAGCGCTCGTGGCGTCGCCACCTGCGGGTGAAGCCGAACACTTGATTCGCCTGCTCCGCGATCCACAACCACCGACGCGGCGTGCCGCGTGCACTGTGCTCGCCACGCTCGGTGACGCGGGTCAATTCAGCGCGCTGCTCGAAGCGCTCAGCGATCCTTCTCCATCCGTGCGCGCCGAGGCGATTCGTGCGGCCGCAGCGCTGCAGGTACCGGACGCTGCCGACACCGTGCAGGCGGCGCTGTTCGACTTCGATGCGGGAGTGCGGCGCGAGGCGGCGCAGGCGTTGTTGGTATTTGGTGGTCCTGCTTCGGTGAGTGATCTGCTGCGCGCTGCCAAGCGCGATGGCGACCACCATATCGAGCCGCTCGTCGCAGCGCTGTGTCACTGTCACTCGGGGGGTTTCGAGGACCTGGTCACGATGGCGTCAGAGCCACTGACACGCGGACTGTTGGTTGTTCTGCTCGAAACCGCGACTCGATTGACAGGAGCCGGGCGATTCCGCTTCGTGACGCGTCACGTGCAGGCGGAGGACCCAGTGGTCCGCCGGCGTGCGGTACTCGCATTGCGTGCCTTCCGGCGCGTCGAAGCGCGGCGCGCGATCGCGCAAGCACTTGAGGATCCCGACGCAGCGACACGCGAAACGGCGGTCGTCGTCGTCGGGTTGATGGGCAGTGAAGAACTGTTCGAGGCGGTCGAGCGACGTGCGGTCGATCCGCACGGAGGCGTACGCAGACACGCGGCGCTGACGCTCGGTCTCGCCAACGACACCCGCTTTCACGCGACGCTCAAGATGCTGTGTTGCGACGTGCAGCCCGATGTGCGCGCCGCCGCCGCGATGGCGCTGGCGCTCGCCGATGATCCGGCGCTTTTGGGCGACTTGAAAGAGTGCTGCCACGACGCCGAACTCTGCGAGGCGGCGCGTACGATGTTCGTGCCGAAGGCTCAGGATCTGTTGATAGCTCGTGTGGTGGTCGAAGCCGGACAGCGCGATCGCCTCGAGCCGCACCTGTTCCTCGGCGGCAGCCGCTACGCGCTCGAAAAGGATATGGCGCACCGCGCTCGCACCGCGCTTTCTACAGATGAACGTGCACGCGCGGTCGAAATCTGCGGGGTCGTGGCAACCGGCCAGTCGTACACCACGGCGTTGACGATCCTCAAGAACGATCCGTCGCACGAGGTGCGGCTGCGAGCACTCGACCTACTGCTCATCAATCGGCAGGATGCCGAGGTCGCACGGGTCATCGGAAGCGTGCTGATCGACCCACATCCTGCGGTGCGCGTGCGCGCCGCTCAGGCCCTCGGCCGGCTCGACTTTCCGGAGGCACTGGAAGCCCTCATCCACGTGCTCGACACGGCTGACCGTGATTTGCGCGAGGCGGTCACGACGTCGCTGCTCGTGCATTTGAAGCGCGACCCCGACAATGCCGAACGGTTGATGCGCGAGATTCCCGAGTCACGCACACGCAAGCTCGGCCTGGTCTGGCTCTTCGGCAAACATCGTCGCGGTGGAGCGCTGCGACAGTTGCTGCGTTACCTCGCCGATGAAGACTCCGAGGTTCGCGCCGCGGCTGTGGGTGCGCTGGCGAAGTTTCCGCTGGGGAAGGTTGCGAGGTTCATCGCGCGCGTGTTGGCAGACCCGAACGTGCGGGTCCGTGCGGCGGGCGTCAATGCACTCGGACGCACACAGGGCGAGACGTGGGCGCAGCCGCTGGAGCAGATGCTGCGTGATCCTGACGCCTTCGTGCGGCGTCGCGCTGCCGTGGCATTGCTGCGACTCGGCTCACCGCGGACAGCGCCGTTCGTCGAGGCACCGGCTTGCACGCCGGACGATTTGCGGCCGGTTTGGGTGGCAGGCGGACTGCTGCACGGAACCCAGACTGCGCACGATGTTCTGGCGTGCGCGGGTGCGGCAGAGTTCGTGCGCGAGTTGCTGCCGCTTTCGGAGATCGAGGCAGTGTTGCGTGGACCGTCGGAGGCGAGTCAGCGGCGCGGCGCGCTGCGTGCGCTTCAAGTGCTCGCCCCGGAACGCGTCGAGGCGACGGCGGCGGCGCTGCGTTTCGATCCTGATCCAGAGGTGCGCGCCGAGGCGGCCGTCGCCGAAACCACCACTGTACGAGCCTGACGTGAGCCTCGTTCATCACCTAATCGACCTTGCGGGCCTCTTGGTGGTGATCTACCTCTTCATTTACTGCAGCTTTCAGTTGGCCTTCGTGGTGATCGGATTCCGGCAAGTGCGGCGTAAGCTGCGAGGGCAGGCGTTCGAGGACCTCGACATCGTCTTCGACTCGCCATTCACCGCGCCGCTTTCGATCATTGTGCCTGCGTACAACGAAGAGAAGACTATTGTCGAATCGCTGGCGTCGCTCGCACGGCTGCGCTTCCCGCGCTTGGAGATCATCGTCGTCAACGACGGCTCCAAAGACGAGACACTCTCGCGGATCATCGAGGCGTACGGCTTTCGCCGGATGGAGATCACCTACGACGATCAGATTACGACGCGCCCGATTCGCGGTTTCTACGAAAAGCGCGACGGGCTGCCGCCCGGAATCGTGCGCTGGGTATTGATCGACAAGGCCAATGGCGGCAAAGCCGACGCACTGAACGCGGGGATCAACGCGTCGACCTGTCCACTGTTCGTGTCCGTCGATGCCGATTCGATTCTCGACGAGGATGCGCTCTTGAAGTCGTTCCGCGTGATGCTGCGCGATGAGCGTGTCGTCGCGATTGGCGGGCAGGTGGGGATCGTCAATGGCTGCACGGTCAGCGATGGGCGCGTACAAACGCTCGGCTTGCCTCGCTCGTGGCTCGCCCGGCTGCAACTGGTGGAGTACTTGAGGTCATTCACACTCGGCCGCACAGCACTCGACGCACTCGACTCGAACCTGATCATCTCCGGCGTGTTTGGGATCTTCCGCAAGGACATCGTCGTGCGCGTGGGCGGCTACTTGACTCGCTCGACGACGCGACGTCTGTTGCACGAGTACGTTGGCGCCGGGCGGGACACGGTTTGCGAAGACATGGAAATCGTCGTGCGGATTCAACGCTACATCAAAGACAAGCGGCTCCCACTGCGCGTTGCTTACACGCCGCAGCCACTGTGCTGGACCGAGGTGCCCGAGGATCTGGGGAGCCTGACGAAGCAGCGCAATCGATGGATGCGAGGGCTGATCGAAACACTGGTCTATCACCGCGCGTTGATGGGCGAGAGGCGGCAAGGCGTCATTGGTTGGTTTGGCTTTCCGTATTTCCTGCTGTTCGAGTGTTCGAGTGCACCGATCGAGTTTTGCGGTTACCTGGTGTTGCCGTTGTTTTGGTCGGTCGGCCTGCTGAGCCCGGCCTACCTGCTGTGGTTTTTGTTTATCTCGATCGCGTACGGAATGCTCGTGTCGGTGTCCGCCGTCGCAGCGAGCACATGGCTCGAACGGACCGACGCGTCACGTCAGCGCTATGGGTCTTTGCTGGGCTACGCGAAAAGCGGCGAGATCCTCGCGCTGCTCGCTTGCTCGCTCGTCGAGAACCTGGGCTACAGACAACTGACGCTCTGGATGCGCGTGCGTGGTCTGTGGGACTGGTGGCGCGGCGCCACCGGCTGGGAGAAGTTCGAGCGCAAGGGTTTCGATCGTGCGCAAGCCCCCGCCCCGCAAACACCGCGTTGAGCGCGACTGCGCTTACTTTCCACGGAAGCGGGCAGCAAGCCGCAACGTGTGATCGCGATACGCTGCTGGATCCGCAACGTCGGTCACCGGCAAACCGGCGACACTCGAGGACCACGTGGCGTAGATCGACACGCGACGAAGATGACTGCTCCATCCCGCTCCGAGGGCGTAACCCCACGCGAACTGGCGATCGCCGCCGTTGACGCTCTGCCAACCGGCGTGAGCGTCGCAGGATAAATCCCAACGCGCCTTCCCCGCGTATCGTCCTCCGGCTGTCAACCCGCCGTAGCGATACTGCTCGGGGTTGAAGAATCCAAGCGGCAACGTCTCCGAGTAGCCGAAGCGGCGCACGAGGGCACCCGCACGCAGTTTCAAGGCAGCCACCGACCAGCGCTGTTCATACGCGAGCAGCGCGCTCGTGCGCTCCGATCCAGCCGAGAGTGTTTGCCGGCCAGCGGCAGCACGAAAGACGCTTGCTCCTGCACCAAATGCAAAGGACCCGCTGACGTCGAGCCCAGTGATGGCGGTGCGCAGTGCGAGCGCTGCCGGCGTGAAGTCGGCATAGGCGCGCGACCAACCGGCACTCAGGTTGAGTTGCGGACCTGCGTTGAGATCGACTCCGAGACTGCCGCCCCAGGCCGGATCGCCGGCCACCGCTGAAGTTCGCATCATTCCCCCGTTGAGGGCCACGCGGCTCCCAAGCGGCAGACCTCCCGCGGCCTGCAGAGTGAACGGATTCGCGTCGGTCGCTCCAACGGCAATGTCGTGCGAGCTCCAGCCGAGATCGACGTACCCCTCGCGCAACGGCACACGCAGGCGCGCGACGGGATCAGCGCTCGTGAGACCGTCGCTGGTTTCTGTCCGTTGGTACGCAGTCTCGATCCATGGCCCGTGAGAGTCGGCAAGATCCGCCAGCAAGCCGATCGCATCTTTGCGCGCAGGATTGCCTGGTTGCACCAAGGATCGCAGCCGTTGACGCGCCTCACTCGGTCGCCCCGACGCGATCTCGAGTTGCGCAGCGAGCGTGACGACCTCCGGCCTTCCCAGCTCTTGTGGCCTGAGCGCATCGAAACGGCGCTGCGCTGCGACGTGGTCGCCATCCCACAGGCAAAGACGAATCAGTCCGAGTTTTGACTCTAGGTCGTCTGGGTTTTCGTGGAGCAGTGCTTCCCAATCGGCGCGCGCAGCGCGGAGATCTCCCTCCCAACTCGCGACGCGTGCGCGCAGAGCGAGCGCCTCTTGATCGTCGCGATGTTCGGCGAGCCATCCGGAGAGGCGCTGGATGCTCTCCTTCAAGCGTGAGCCCCACGCGAGGTAAAGCGCGGAGTCGAGCAGGGCGCGACGATCTCCCTGAGCGATCCATGGCGCGAGCGTTCGCTCGGCAGCGTCGTATTCGTCAGACCACGCTTGGACCTGTGCGATGCGCAGTTCGGTTTCTTGCTGACGCGTTGGATAGAGTCCGGAGAACGCCCGGAATTCTTCCAAGCTTTCGGGCAGGCGCCCTGCCCAACTGAGCGTCTCAGCATGCTCGAACAGTGCTGTTTCGTGCGTCTGCACGATCGTGAGCATCTCCTCGTACGCTGCCAGCGCTGCGTCGTAGCGACCGGCGACACGCTCGGCGCGCGCGCGCTCCAGAAGTGTCCCGAGGTCAGCAGCAACACCACTGCCCGCAGACAGTACAAGGACCGCTACCAAGACCGAGCATCGGAAAGAGGCGTGCATGCTTTGTCTCATGGCGCCGGAGGTGACGGCGCGTCAGGCAGCGCGGAGAGAGCGCGCTGAACTATTTCAAAACTCAGTTTTCGAAAACTGTGATAACGCGGCTCATCCCACGTGGGCCACGTGAAGATTGGGGCTAGCGGCACGATCCCAGCGGCGGCTTCGGGTAGGGTGTTTTCAACGCGCGGGCGGCCGTTGGCCTGCTCTTCGTACTGCACGGCAATCACTCGAATCCCTTCGGTCACCACTGTGCCGACGTCGCCGGAAGTTGCGCCGGCGTGATCGAACACAACGCGGCGCGAACTCGGATCGGTGACGTTGATCAAGCCCCACGGCAGTCGTGCTTCGATGAACCCGGGGCCCTCGTGCCACTCGGCTCGCGAGTTGAAGTCGACAGACGAACGATCTTGCGTTCCGCGCACGAGCCAACCGATATCTTGCCGGTGTGCGGGAAACACCGTGCCATCGCGACCGATGCGCGGCCGGTTGCTCTCCGTGGTCGGCATGACGAACAGGCCGTCGTGGTTTTCCACGGACCTGAGCGGCCGAACGTAGCGGTGCGAGAACAGGTCATACGGCTTGTCTGCAAACACGGCTGCCGTCCTCCCTTCGAAACGCACCACGAACTCCAAGCCCGCCGCACTGCGCAAGGGCAAACCAAACGGCAACCGGTGATCTCCAAGCTGCGCATCTATGGTGTCGAGCCCGAGCAAGAACCGTTCACGCGATTGATCCGAAGCGGCCTGATTGAAGAAGACCGCGCAGTAGAGCCAACCTTCGTCGACCGTCAGCTTCAGTGTGAGTTCAGGCGTCGATGAATAGACACGAACTGCGGCCCAGTCATCCGGTAGCCCGTCGATTGACACCACCGGTCCAGGATCACCGGGGTGGTAGGCGATCAGCCCGTAGTTTTCCTCGGCGTCCATGACGTTGTACCAGTACGGCTTGCGCTCCTGCGGGACCTCGTACTCGATCACCAGCCAGTTCTTCTTGAACCATTCGTCGATCAAGGCGAACTGAACGCCGCCGGCACAACCACTGGCGTGGATGTTGTTCCACAGTCGCGCGTTTTGCTCGCCCTGCTCGCGCTCGTTCTGACCGCCGTGCGTCAACCCTTGTGGCTGCCAATGCGCCACCAAACGTGAACTGGGGACACCGAATTCCGAGATCACGACGGGGTGCCGCTGGTGGTGCCGCACCAGATCGGCAAGGTAGGCGATGTAGTTGTTGCTGCCTTGGTGGTCGCGCCCTGCGCTGTAGCCCGGGTCGAGGCTGATGAAATCGGGGTAGTAGGGATACGCGTGATAGCTGGCGAAGAGACCGCCCGCGAACAGTGGCGTTGCTTCGAACTTTTCCATGTCGAGCGCAACCGCGTCGTTGTCGTACTCGCGAACGACAGCGCCTGTCGCCAACGGCAAGCGGAGCTTCTTGCGCAGCAGCAACTCCTCGGCAGTAGTCGACTCGGTTGGATGTGAAAGCGGATCGAGCGTCGGCCAATTGGTGAATGCGGCAGGTCGCTGCTCGTTGTAGGTGTCGTTTTCGTAGGCGACAAGCAGTTCCAGCGCCTCGGCCATGAACAGTTCCGTGGCGTGCCCCTGATGCACAGCAACAAAGCGGCCCGACCAGTCCTCGGTGCGTGGATGCTTGCGATTGAAAGCCAGCACGCTGTAGGGCTCCCATTCGCGGCCCAGAATGTAGGCCAGCACGTAGCGCGAGACATCGGCGCGGTAGGCGCCTGAGGCTTTCCCGGGCCGTGGTTCGAGATTCGCGTGCCCGTGCAGGACATCCACGACATGCCTGGTTTCTTTGGCCCACTCAGCGCGCCAGGCTGGATTGAGAAAGTCGTCGCCGGGAGGGAGTTCGGTCCAAACGCCGTGGATGAGGTACAGCGGATGTGCCGCTGAAAGATTGTGCTCGAGCAAGGCTGCGTAGAACTCGGGAGGATGAATCGAGTACACGCGCACCGCGCTGACGCCCAGTTCGGACATCTCGTCGAGCCACTTGGCGTATGTCTGCTTGTCGGGAAACTCGCTCGGGAACTTGCCGGGCAAAGCAGCGCCGAGATTCATCCCCTTGATGAAGATCGGCTGCCATCCGGCGCGCTCATCGAACACCTCGATCACGCGGCCCTTGACCCGCGCTCGCAGCGTCGCGGCCGCTGGCCGTACCTGCGCTGGCAGTGGCTCGAGAGGAGTTGGCGTTGCTGCGAGTGCTTCGGCAATGTCGATCCGTTCCGGGGCCAGCTCGTGAGCTGCCTGCAACTCGCGCCGCGCGTCGATCTGCTTGCCGCGCCGCATCAAACTCAATCCGAGGCCGTAGTGCGCGTCGGCATACGTGGGCGTGACGTCGAGGGCGCGAGTGAAATAACTCGCCGCATCCTCAAGCCGCCCCTCTCGAAGTGCTACGAATCCGGCACCGACGAGCGCGTCCGCATCACGCGGATGCAGCGCGAGCCAGGCATCGAAGCGCGTGCTCGCCTCGGCGAGATGGCCGGTGCGAAACGCGTCTTGCGCTCGCGGGAGGCTGCCCGGCGTCGCTGCTACCGCCCCAGCCCCGAGCGCTAGCCACAGAATCCGTCCTGGTGACATCCATCCCCTTCTCGATGCGGCCGGTTGTTCGGGCGCGCTGCGCTGCGCAACACACTCATCCACCCGTCGCTACGAGGAAAGATAGGTATCGCTCCGTGCTGCGGAAAGCAGTGGAGCTCAAACAAACGCTGGTGATTGCGACAGCAACCACCCAGACCTGTGCCACAACGGAACGATCACCGCGCCGGACGTGTCGCTGACGCAGGTGTTTGCGAAACGCGACAGCCCGCGCTAGCCCCGATGGTGACGAACGTTGCGACCTTCCACCAGGTAGATCGAGTGCTCTGCAATCGCCACGGCGCCATCGCCGATCTGCTCGAGGTACTTGGCGATCATCACATGGCGAAGCGACGCTTTAATCGACCGTGGGTCCTCGATCATGTACGACAGCGAGGCGCGAAACAGCGATTCCAACGTCGCATCGACGTTGTCTTCTTCGGCGATCACGGCACGTGCTAACGCGACATCGCGGGTCATCAAGCCTGTCAACGCATCGAGCACCATGGCGCGCACCTTGGTGGCCATCGCAAACAAACCTGCGGGCGGCGCGGGCGATGGCGCCTCCGCCAACTCGGCCGCGCGCATGGCAATACTGCAGGCAAGATCGCCCATCCGTTCCAGTTCGGGTGAAAGCTTGCCGGCGGCCAGCGCCAAGCGCAGATCGCCCGCCACCACCCGATGCAGCAGGATCAAATCGAGGGAGCGTTCGTCGACATCGTTTTCGAGCAGGTCGATGCGCGCGTCGCGGCGCACGACATCCTGAGCGAGACGCACGTTGCGGGTGCGCAGCGCGCTGATCGCGTCATCAAAGCACCCCAGCACCAACCGGCCCATTTCGCCGAGGCGTTGCGACAGTTGCTGCTCTAGCTCCTCGAAGTGGCGGGGGGTGCGTTCCATCGTTCAGACTTGAAGCGGCCGGTCTACCCGAAACGACCGGTAACGTAGTCTTCCGTTTGCCTGCGGCCCGGCTTGAGAAACAGCGTCTTGGTGGGGCCGTATTCGACCAGCCGGCCCAGGTACATCAGCGCGGTGTAATCCGAAACACGCGCGGCTTGTTGCATGTTGTGGGTCACGATCAACACCGTGTATTCGCCGCGCAATGAGAAGATCAGTTCCTCGACCTTCGCCGTAGCGATCGGGTCCAGCGCGGAACAGGGCTCGTCCATCAACAACACTTCAGGGTCGGCGGCAATCGCGCGCGCAATGCACAAACGCTGTTGTTGACCTCCGGAAAGTTCCAGCGCACTGGCGTGGAGGCGATCCTTGGCCTCGTCCCACAGTGCGGCACCTTTCAACGAGCGTTCGACGGTTTCGTCCAACAGACTGCGTTTGTTGACACCGTCGATACGAAGCGAGTAGATCACGTTCTCGTAGATCGACATTGGAAACGGATTGGACTTCTGAAACACCATTCCCATCCGCTTTCGCAGATCGATCACATCGACGCGTGGACCGTAGATCGAATCTCCGTTGACACGCATGTCGCCTTCGATCCGAACCCCGTCGACCAAGTCGTTCATGCGGTTGACCGAGCGGATCAGCGTCGATTTGCCGCAACCCGATGGACCGATCAAGGCGGTCACTTTACCGCGCGCCACCGGCATGGTGATTGAGTGCAGCGCTTGGTTTGGACCGTAGAACAAGTTGAAGCGATCGATTTCTAGTGCTGGATCCTCAGCGTGGACCTCGGTGTGTATCAACGGGAACTGGGATTCTGCCGCAGACACGGCTCCCTCGTTGGTGCTCACCGGCCTGATCTGCGCGTCACTCACGAGTGCCCTCGTCGACATCTTTGGTGGCTTAGAAACTCGCCGACTTGTAACGGCGGCGGAGTCTGTTGCGCAACTGGATCGCTGCCAGATTCAGCAGCGCGATTACGGTAATCAGTAGCAGCGTCGTTGTGAACACCATCGGTTTGGCGGCCTCTGAATTGCGCGATTGGAAGCCGACATCGAAGATGTGAAAGCCCAGGTGCATAAAGCTACGCTCGAAATGGAGAAACGGGAATGTCCCATCGACAGGCAATTCGGGCGCCAGCTTGACGACCCCGGTGATCATCAAGGGCGCGACCTCACCGGCACCGCGGGCCATCGCGAGAATCAGCCCAGTCATGATCCCGGGCATCGCGCGCGGGATCACGATCCGCCAGATCGTTTGCCACCGGCTGGCGCCACAGGCAAACGACCCTTCACGCAAGCTCCGGGGCACGGCGGCCAGCGCTTCCTCGGTTGCGACAATCACGACCGGCACGGTAAGCAGCGCGAGTGTGAGTGACGCCCACAGGATTCCGCCGGTACCGAATGTCGGCGAGGGCAGCTTCTCGGCATAGAACAACTCGTCGATCTTGCCGCCCAAGACATAGCAAAAGAACCCGAGTCCAAACACGCCGAAGACGATCGAAGGAACCCCCGCGAGATTGTTGACGGCAATCCTGACCGCCGAAACGATGGCGCCCTGCTTGGCGTACTCACGCAGATAAAGCGCCGTAATCACGCCGAGCGGCCCGACCGCAATCGACATCAACAACGTCATCATCAGCGTGCCGAAGATCGCCGGCAGCACACCACCTTCGGTGTTGGCCTCGCGCGGTTCGTCGACGAGAAACTCCTTCCAGCGCGAAAGGTAGACGCCGACCTTCCCGAATAGGCCGAGATCGTTAGCGGGTACAGCGCGCACGATCTGCGCCAGCATCAACGGTGACTCGCCGCGGCTCGGGCTTTCCGGAATCAACTTGCCGCCCGCCTCACGCAGCGTGAGCCGATAGCGATCTTCATCGGCCCGCAGCGCGTCGATCATGCTGCGAAGGCGTTCGAACTCGGGTTGAACGCGCGTCTCGATGCGGGCCGCCTCGGCCACCGCCTGACGCTCCTCGACCGAGCCTTCACCGTGTTGCAACTGCATCCGCTTGACTTCCAGCCGCGCCGCTTCCAACTCGCGATTGAGTTGCCCAATGTCGTACTTCTCGTAGCGGCGTACTTGATCGAAGTTTTTGTCCTGCCGCTCGTGCAGCTCTGACCATAGGGAACGAATCGCCTCGGACCCTGAGACGGCGGTGCCGTCGCCTTGCGTCAACTGCTCGGGAAATCCAAAGGCCGGCCCCCACTCGCGGCGTTCCAACAGCCAGGCGTCGCGCGGCGTGCGTTCGGAGACGACGGTGTAGTCGGGCACCCACTTGAAGTCGTCGCCATACAGATCGTAGTTGCCAGTGCGGATCAGCCTGCGGTGCGCGTAGCCATCGTTTTTGGCAATCGCCTGTCGAGTGGCTTCGGGCAATTCGGCAAGTTGTTGCTCACCCACCACAAACGACTCGGAACGAGTGACCTCGCCCAGCACTTTCTCACCCGAAACCAAGGTGAGTTCCAGGATCGGCTTGGGCCAAAACGTGGTGGTGCCACGCACCAACACCATCGACAACAGCCCCACGATCATCAGCACCGCGACGCCGAGTCCGGCGCCGGTCAGCCAGACATACGGTTCACCGCGCGCCGCGAGCGATGTATGCCGGGCACTCGAGCCTTTGCGCCGCGACGACGCTCGACCGTTTTCCTGGACCACTGCCTGTGACGGCGTGACCGGCGTCGAGTCTCCTCCGCCCAACTTGGCGTTGGCGCTCACAGCGCCGCCGTTCGTTTGCGAAATCGCAGACGAATTGCTTCGGCCACAGTGTTGATCACGAAGGTCATCAAGAGCAGCGTGAGGGCTGCCAGGAACAACATGCGGTACAGCGTCCCGCCTTTGACCGCTTCAGGTAGTTCCACCGCAATGTTGGCGGACAGCGTGCGCAGTCCATCGAAGAGGTTGAGGCTGATCAATGGAGTGTTACCGGCGGCCATCAACACGATCATCGTTTCGCCCACAGCACGGCCAAGACCGACCATCAGCGCGGAGAAAATTCCCGGCACCGCCACCGGCAGCACGACACGAATCGCTGTCTGCCAACGTGTCGCGCCACAACCCAACGAGGCCGACCGCAACGATGTGGGAACTGCCGTCAGCGCATCCTCGGCAATGGTGTAGATGATCGGGATGACGGCAAACCCCATCGTGAATCCGACGATCAGCGCGTTGCGCTGTACGTAGGTTCCGACCAAGAGTCCGCGGGGATCCAGCCCCAACGCCGTGCCGAGAGAGGCGAACAACGCCGCCACTCCGAACGACGCCAACAACAGCACCGCGTATTTCGAGAGCTCCAGCACTGCCGTTCGTTCGCGCCCGAGACTTCGCTGCAACTCGGCAAGTCGCGACTCGATCCATCGGCGGTCGACGATGACCATCGCCGCCATGGCCAACGGCCACAGCATTACCGCCAACCCGGGGGTCGCGGTGCCGTGCGTTCCGTTGAGCCAACCCTTGAAGTCCCCCTCGAACATCAGGCGCTCGAGCACCGCACCCACGCGCGTCAGGGCGATGACACCCAGCGCCACCACCACGACCATCACGATGGTTCGCGGCCAGCCCTCCCAGCGCAGCGTCCAACGTGGGGGCAACGCCTGCCAGACGTATCCAAATCCGAGGGCGACCGCAGGGACACCCACGAAGGCCACGACCACACCCAAGACCCAGTGTTCGACGAACGGCGCCATTACCAACGCGGCCACGAAGCCAAGCACCACGCTCGGCAAGGCGGCCATCATTTCGATCGCAGGTTTGACGATCGCGCGCGTGCGTCGATCGAGGAACTCGGACGTGTAGATGGCAGCCCCGAGCGCCACAGGCAGCGCAAACAGCATTGCGTACAGCGTCGCTTTCATCGTGCCGAAAATCAGTGGGATCAAACTGTACTTCGCTTCGAAGTCGTCGGATCCACTGGAGGACTGCCAGGTGTATGTCGGCTCGGGATACCCCTCGTACCAAACCTTGCCGAAAATGCTTCGCAGCGTGACCCCTGGATGCTGGTTGTCCAGATCGTAGAGCGCGGCGCGACCATCGAGCGCCACGGCGAACACCGCATCGTTTTTGCTGCCGAGTTGCAACGCGGCAATCGGGCCGGCCGCTTGCAGTTGAGTGCGCGCGAGCTCTTGCTCGGAGGTGAGGTAGTGAATGCCAATGCCACCGAGATCGTCGCCGACGACGAACGTTTTGTCGCGCGAGGAAACGGCAATCGATCGGATCGCGGCCTGCGACGGCTCGAACTGCTTGGCACGCAGCAGCGCAAAACCATCGGCGCCGGCGTCCTCGCGACGCACCCGAAACCAGCCGAACAATCCACCGCGAGAATCACCCGAGACCAGCGACTGATCACCGTTGGTAAAGACCAGCGCCGTAAGTTGAGTGGTTGCGTCCGGCAACAGATCGAGTCGCTCGGCCAACAGGGGCGTTTCGGTGCGCAAGTCCCAGCGCAACATGTCGCCGTCTGGCCACGCCAAGTAGAGTTGGTCGCCGGTCGCCGTGAGCAGCACGAACGTCGGCGCTGTGCCAGGACGATCCGGCGGCAACGGAACAGGTGTGACGACCGAGGTTTGTTGCGTCGCGCCGGTTGCCATGTCCTCACGCGACTGCACCAACACGACCGACAGAGTTCCGTCGTTTCGATAGAGCGCCAAACGGCGATCCTCGCCGTTGTTGCGCGAGTCGATCAACGTCACCGCGGAGGTCGAACCCTCGATGCTCAACGGCGGATCGATCGCGACCGTGGCGGCGACACGCCGGAAGTCCCCTTTCGGGCTTTTCTCAACCACGCTCTCGCCATCGGCCAGCAACCCGCCGGCAGGCAACGCGCGCATCGCGGGAGATGTATCTGACGGCGTCAAGAACGATGTGGTGAAGTCCAACCGGCCAAGCCGCACGCTGCCATCGGCCAGCCCCAACGCAAATCGGCCATTGCTGTAGTTGGCTTTGGCCGTGATCGGCGCGATGCCGGTGAGTGCCGGTCGCTGCGCCAGCACCTTGCCGGTTTGGGCCTCGAACACGGTCAGCTCGCCGGACCCAACCAGCGCACTTCCCAGCACGAGATATTCGTCGATGCGTGTTTGGATCAATCCGTTGAGCCGCGATGAATCGAGTACCGAAAACGACGCGCGCTGATTGATCTGCGCGCCACCAAACAGCGGCCACACGACCGCGGTGAGGTACACCATGATTCCTAGCACTGCGGCGATGACCGCAATACCGCCGACCTTGATCACGACGGTGGTGAGCCGATCGACCAGCACCACCGACTTACGAGTCTTGCGGGGCCGGCGCGTCCGGTGCGCCTGCCCCGCCGAGAGTTGTGATCCGCTCATGCCCTTTCCGCGATCCGTCCCCTTACTTCAAACCGAGCTTTTGGCGCTCCCCCTCGAGGACCTTCGCGGTCAGAGGAAAATAACCGTCCTTGGTGACAGCTTCTTGCCCTTGGAAGCTCAGAACATAAGAAAGGAACTCGCCGCGCAGTGGATCGAGCGGCTGATTCGGTTGGCGGTTGACGTAGATGTAGAGAAAGCGGGCCAAGGCGTAGGTGCCGGAATAGGCATGCTCGATGTCGGCCGCGACACATTGGCCGCCATCCTTCGCCGAAATTCCAACGGCCTTCACATCAGCGGTGCGGTAGCCGATGCCGCTGTAGCCAACCGCGAACTTGTCGCTGGCGACAGCCTGCACCACAGCCGACGAACCGGGCTGTTCCTTGACACTGTCTTTGTAGTCGCCCTTGAACAGCGCGTATTCCTTGAAATATCCGTAGGTCCCCGACGCGCTGTTGCGGCCGTACGGGCTGATCGGCTTGTTGGCCCACTCACCCTTCAGCCCCAAATCACCCCAGGTCTTGATGTCCTTGGACGAACCGCCGCGACGGGTCTTGGAAAAAATCGCGTCGACCTGCTGAAGCGACAGACACTGCAACGGATTGTCTTTGTGG
This sequence comes from Acidobacteriota bacterium, assembly GCA_031395565.1. Lineage (GTDB taxonomy): Bacteria > Acidobacteriota > Polarisedimenticolia > J045 > J045 > JANNUT01. The sequence continues at coordinate 17,444 of JANNUT010000151.1, forward strand.
ACGTAGACCGCGAGCATGTCGATGGAGGTCTTGACCGATGTTGGCTTGTAGCCGTACTTCTTTTCGAACTTGTCGACCTCTTCGGCCTTCATCTCGCGTGACATCGGTCCGAACTGCGCCGTGCCGGCTTCGAGCGCGGGCGGCGCGGTGGACGACCCCTTGCCTTGAATCTCGATCTTCACACTGGGGTAGAACTTCTGAAACGACTCAGCCCACAGCGTCATCTCGTTGTTCATGGTGTCGGAGCCTTCGCTCTTGAGACTGCCCGAGACACCGGATGTCGGCTTGTACTGCGGGATCGATTTGTCGACGACGACGGCCTGTGCGAATGCGGCCGCACTGCCTGCAACGGCAATCGCAACCAAGCTGCTGGCGTACTTGAGGTTCATGTTTCGAGGTCTCCTATTCGACCGTGATTTCCCAACGGTTGTCGCTGTCCATTCCGACGGGCGCAGGTCACCCGGGTGTGACGTCCGCGCGACAACGGTGTGAAAAACTGGCCCCTATGGTGCCCCGATCGCGGGGAGTCTAGGAGCCCAATGTGACGACCGTGTGACGGAAAGAGGGTTGGGAGAACCGATCCCAGTCCCCCCTGGATCGACCGCTGTCCCCTCCCTAGAAGATGAATTGCATCTGCAGGCGGGCTTCCCTGGTGGTGTCGGCCTGGGCCAGCAGCGCCTCGTCCTTCACCCAGCGCACGTCGCCCTGGAGTTTCATGGCGTGCTTGTTGAAGAACCAATTGACCGCCAGGCCATTCTCGGTGCGGGTGTTTTGGTCCAGATCGATATTGGGGTCGTACTCGGCGTGACGCAGCGCCAGCTCGAACTTCTGCGGGATGAAGAAGTACCCCGCCTGCAGTCCCAAACCATCGGAGTCCAGATCGGTACCGGGGAGCTGCGGCTTACGCGTGCGTTGGTGATACTCACCAAAGGCGCTGAACCCACGGAACTTGAAGACCACGTCGCCGCCCCACTGGGTTTGGTCGAAGTTTTTGGAGTCATCGGCCAAGGTGTCTTCGAAGTTGTTGCGTTCCCACTGCCCGGCGATCGCCAGAAGCGGGTGATCGGTGCTTTCGAAATCGCTCTCGGAATACTTCACGTCGCCCCACGGTTGGTACGTGACGCGGGCGTCGTACTGATAGCGCACGTTGTCGTTTTCACTCTTGTTGCGACCGTTGCCGTTGAACATTCCGACGCGCCAGTCGAGCTTGTTGCCCAACAGTCCGCCCGAGAATTGAATTCCCTGGTCGCCACCCTTGGCAAACTCGTCGCTCACTACCGAGCGATCGACGAATTGCTGCGAACCCGATGAGGTGAGTTGTTCGCGACCGTAAGGCACCTTGAACTGCCCAGCTTTGACGTTGAACAGGTTGCGGCCGCGGGTGACGTCGTAGTTGAAATAGAGCCACTCCACGGGGCCCGTCGTTTGGTCGGTCCAGACGAACTGCGCTTCATAGGTAAGGTACGGGACGTAGAGCCAGCCTTCGAATTTGGTCTTGGCGCGTCGGATTCTGAACGATCCCTTGGCGTTCTTGGTCTCGTCTTCCGGATCGTTGAGTGTGTAGCGAACCTGGATGCGGTTGGACAGCACGATCTGAGCCTTCTCGAAGCTGAACGTGGTCTTGCCGTCCTTCCAAACGATCGTCGGCGCGAACGGAGCCGCGGGTTTGGCGATGACCTCACCCGGCACGTTGTGCTTGAAGTTGTAGAGGTGAATCGCCTCTTCGGTGTCGAAGACCATCGTCTCGCCGTTGGGTCCGGCACCGATTCGCACGATCGATCTGCCGGCGTCGCCGGTTTTGACCCAGTTGTCGTATGCCTTCATGTCGTTGAAGACGAAGATTCGACCGTCTTTCAAAACTTCCTGGTAGAAAAATCCTTGCGCCTGCGCTGCCACGACCGCGACGAGCGCGAACGCAACTGTGATTGCGACGCGGACAAAACCGCGCCAAGACCGAGCTGGACGATTCATTGCTCCTCCGTAGGCATCTCTGCCGTTTTCGCCGCTGCAATCTCAACTGCCGGGCGTTAACGACATGCTACGAAGGGGTCACAGACCGGTGACAGATCGTGCCGAAAGACGCGATTCGGGCGATTCGGCCCGTCACAACCCTGGCCCAATGTGACGGTGGTGCTACGAACGGCGAGCGTTGCGACGGCGCCGATAGAGGACGGCCAAGACGGCAAACACCACGACAAGCAACCAAGGCAAAAGGTGCAGCGGTTCGGTTAGGTAGTGCCGAGCGGTGCCACCCGGCCCGAAATCACCGTGCCCCGGGTGGGCAGAAGCAGTTCCAATCCCCACCGCGAGTGCGGCCAGGGTAGTAGCCAGCGGCATCGTCTTGCTCACGCGTTCCTCCCAAACTGTGCCGCTACCATAAACCGGCTCGGCCAGTTTCAATAGCAGATCGGGCGACAAACCAGGGCGCCGGTGTCGGATCGGGCGAGGCCTGCCTACAATCGCGCCGTGCCTCTCCCCAACGAAGTTCCCAAGCGCCGCCCCCTCGGAGACCCGTTGCAGGTCAATCTGCGCTGGTTGGTGAGGATGCTGCTGTTGGTGGTGGTGCTTCCCAACGCGGTGCTGACCGCGGTCGGGATCGTCGCCATCATCACGCGGCAAGAGGTCCGGGAATTGGTTTTTGGGGTCTTGGTGGTGGCCTTCGCGGTGTCCGTAATCGCCGGGTCTTTCTTGCTCTTCTTTTTGGCCCGTCGTGGTGCGCGCTTGGCTCGCATCCAGGAGACGTTTCTCTCGCACATTAGCCACGAACTGCGCACCCCGCTGGCCGGGATTCGCCTGCACACGCAAATCCTCGAAGCCGAGCAACCCGACCCGGAAACACGTCTCTCACTCGAAGCGATCCGTCGTGAGACGGGGCGAATGCAAGAGTTGGTGGAGCGATTGCTTGCCTGGCGGCAGGTTCGATCACCGAAGAGTTTCTACCGGCGAATTCCGGTAGCTGTCCACGAAGTGGTCGATCGGGTTTTGGCGCTGACGGCCCATCCACCTCAATTGAAACTGCGCGTGCGTCATCCGGACGCGATGTTTTTAGGCGATTTGGATGCCTTCGCGGAGGCGATTGCCAACCTGGTACAAAACGCGATCAAGTACGCGGGCGATGCGGGTCCGATCGAATTGACGGTTCAAACATTCCAGCGGCGCGTGATCTTTTCGGTCTGCGACCGCGGACCCGGACTGCCGCCCGACGTGGGCGAGCGCCTCTTCGATCCGTTCTTTCGTTATGTCTCCCCTGATCGGCCCGATCCCGGTGGCTTGGGGTTGGGACTGGCGATTGCCCAGGAAATCGCACGCGCCCATGGCGGGCGGTTGGCCACGATGCCGCGCCGCGGCCTTGGCGTGCGTTTTTATATTAGTGTTCCATTGGAACGATCATGAGCGCGCGAATTCTAGTGGTCGAAGACGATTCATCGCTGCGCGATGGGCTGGCGCTCGTGCTGCGAAAGAACGGCTACGAAGTGCTCACCGCCATACGCGGTCAAGACGCGCTGAAGATCGTGCGCGAGCAATCGCTGGACTTGATGATTCTCGATTTGATGCTGCCGGGACTGGATGGTTCGTATGTGCTGGAACACGCACGGCGCGAGGGTCATCTGATGCCCGTAATCATCCTGTCGGCGCGCACCAGCGTCGAGGACAAGATCCGCGGCCTGCGCAACGGCGCTGACGACTACGTCACCAAGCCCTTCGACCTGGGCGAGCTGCTGACCCGCGTGACGGTCTGCCTGCGGCGAACGCGGCAACCCGAAACGGTGCGTGTTGGCGAACTGGTGGTCGACCTCGCGGCGCGCACGGCAACCCGGCGCGGTGAGCCGTTGCGCTTGACGCCCAAGGAGTTCGACCTGTTGGCGTTCTTCCTAGCGCAGCCTGGTAAGGCGCTCGCACGCGGCAAGATTTTAGAAGAGGTTTGGGGCAGCGATTACAGCGGCACCAAGCGCACCGTCGACAACTTCGTGCGCGCGCTGAGAACCAAGATCGAAGACGACCCCGAAGCACCCAAGTACATCCAAACGGTGCGCGCGCGCGGCTATCTTTTCGATCCGCGCGGGGCCTAACGCGTCAGGGCAAGATTCTCCCGGCTTTGACATCTTCGAAGCGGTCGGTGCCTTCCTTCTCGTGACTCACGACAGCGCGCCCAGCGGTCAGGATGCGAGGCGTGCCATCCCAACTCGGTTGACCCGACGCACCGTTGTCGAGGAATTGAGTTTTGAGTTCCCAGGCGCTGCCATTCCAGAAGTACGCCCGCAGCCTGACGTTGGCCCCTTCGGTAGTGACCTCGCAGCGGAACTGCCACGGCGCCGCTGGCAGCGTGAGATCGACGCTCGCCACGGTATTGCCCTTGACGCCGTCGTACCACTTGTTGAAGCGCAGCGTGTCGCGGCCCCCCGTTTGACGCTCGACCTTGCAGCGATACGAGCGATGACTATTCCCCACGCCGCTGGACCGCGGTCCGAAGCTGAAGTCGTAGTCGGCGCTGATCGATTGTGGCCGGACGGTAACCTCGACGTACGAGTCGGCTTGCGACAACACCAGTGTGGATTGGGCGCGCGCACGTGCGCCTTGAAGCGGATGCTCGGCGCCACGATTCTTCAGTGCGAAGTAACGGCCGGTGGTCAGCGTTGGCTCCGACAAGGTCGGCGACCAGAACAGGCCCCCGCGGTCGAGATTGTCGGGACGTGTTTGTTGAGTGACATCGGGTCCATCGAGCGTGTCGTACAACTCGACGACGCCGGGGCGCGCGCCGAGCGAGCCGGTTTCCGGCGGTAGCGGTACGGCGGCGAACGAATAGCTGGGCGACTCCGGTGACCAGCCCGACGCATCTTGGTATTGCACGCGCACGAACAGACTGCCGCTCTCGCGCTTGGCGCCGTACAGCGCGCGAATTTCGGTGAGCGGCACGAGATTCTGCGTGACATCCCAGATCACGTTGGCATCGAACAAGGCGCCGTCCGCGGTGCTGACGCGCCAGCGCGTTTGCAACAGCGTCGCCGCCCCTTCATAGGGCGTCATCGAGAACCAAGCGCCAAAGGCTTGCGCCCGCTTGACCATCGAGATTTGCGGTATGCCGTCGCGTTCACACGCGTCACCGGTGCCATCGCTGTCGGCATCGGCTTGGGTGGGGTTGCGAGTCAGCAGGCAGTTGTCGCCGGGCTCGAGTGCGCCATCGGCATCGTCGTCGTTGTCGCAAGCATCGCCGCTGTCGTCGCCGTCGAAGTCGAGTTGATCGGTGTTGGCCAAGCGAAGACAGTTGTCGACGTTGTCGGGCACCGTGTCGCCGTCGGCGTCGCTGTCGCAAGCATCACCGGTGCCGTCGGTATCCAAGTCGGCTTGGGTGGGATTGAAATTGATCGGGCAGTTGTCGCTGCCATCCAGAACGTTGTCGCCATCCTTGTCTGGGTCGCAAACATCACCCGTGTCATCGCCGTCCAGATCGGTTTGCGCGGCGTTGGCCGCGGTCGGGCAGTTGTCGATTTGATCGGGCACACCGTCGCTGTCGGTATCGCCGGTGAGATCTTCACAGGCATCGCCCTGACCATCGCGATTGGTGTCCTTCTGCGTCGGGTTGGGCACCGTGGGGCAGTTGTCGATGGAGTCGGGCACGCCATCGCCGTCGCCGTCGAGCGTGCCTTCACAGGCGTCGCCCGTGCCGTCGCTGTCGAGATCGGCTTGCGAGCTATTCGAAATGGCCGGGCAGTTGTCGACCAGATTGCGAATGCCGTCGCCGTCGCCATCGGGACAACCGTCGGGGCCCGGTCTCGCCGAACCGTTGCTCGCCGTACCCAGCCCGCCCTTGCCGAAGCAGTTTTCGGTGTCGACCAAGTAGTAGAACGCTTCACCGGAAGCTGGCAGCGTGAGGTCGCTCGCGCTGTTGCTGGCAATTCCGACTTGGTGACAGGTGTGGCGGTAGTAGTCGCTCGATTGACGCACGCGCCCCTTGTAGACGCTGTAGGTTTGCACGCCGATTTTTGCCGTCCACGTTAGCGAGGTCTTGTTGGCGGAGAAGCGGACAGAGCTATCGAGCGCCGCGGGTTTGTCGAAAACCGTCGCGTCGTTGGCAGCGCAATCGCAGGCGTCGCCCTTGACATCGCCATCGGCATTGGACTGCGTCGGGTTGGCCAAGTTTTGGCAGTTGTCGATGTTGCCGCAGGCACCGTCGGCGTCGTTGTCGTTGAGTGAGTCGAGCGGACACACGTCGCAGGCGTCGCCCAGCAGATCGCCGTCGCTGTTGGCTTGATTGGCATTGGCGATCGTGGGGCAGTTGTCGGCGTTAGCGCAGCGGCCATCGGTGTCTTGATCGTTGAGCGCGTCGAGGGGACACAGATCGCACACGTCGCCGAGCAGATCGCCGTCGCTGTTGGCTTGATTGGCGTTGGCGACGCTGGGGCAATTGTCGACATTCGCACAGCGGCCATCGCTGTCTTGGTCGTTGAGCGCATCCTGTGGACAAACATCGCAGGCGTCGCCGAAGGGATCGCGATCGGAGTTGGTTTGCGTGGCGTTGCTGTTGGTTGGGCAGTTGTCGACCAAGTCGCGGACGCCGTCGCTATCGGCATCGGGGCAGGCGTCGGGGGCGGCGCGCGGCGCCCCGCTGCTGATTTGGCCGAGCGAGCCTTTGCCGAAGCAATTCTCGTTGCCGACAAGGTAGTAAAACAGCTCGCCGCTGGCGGGGAGGAAGGAATCGCTTCCACTGGGCGAGACCAGACCGAGCTGATGACAGGTGTGGCGATCGAAACTCTCGCCGTCTTTCACGCGCCCTTTGTAGATGTTGTAGGTAGACGCGCCGGATTGCGCGGTCCAGAAAATGGTCTGCTTGTTGGCGCCGAAGCGCACCGAATTGTCGACGGTGGCTGGAGTCTGAAAGATCGCGCTGTTGGTGGGGGCGCAGTCGCAAGCATCCCCCTTGGCGTCGCCGTCGGCATTGGCCTGTGTCGGATTGGCCAAGTTCTGACAGTTGTCGACGTTGCCGCAGGCGCCGTCGGCATCGTTATCGTTGAGTGGATCGAGCGGGCAGGCGTCGCACGCATCGCCCAACAGATCGCCATCGGTGTTGAGTTGGTTCGCGTTGGCAACGCTGGGGCAGTTGTCCACCAAACCGCAGATCGCGTCGCCGTCGGGATCGTTGAGCGTGTCACCAGGGCAAGCATCGCAGGCGTCGCCAAGCGCGTCGCCGTCGCTATTGGCTTGATCGAGGTTGGCAACAGTGGGGCAGTTGTCGAGATTGCCGCAGATCGCGTCGCCGTCGGTGTCGTTGAGAATGTCGCCGGGACATGGATCGCAAGCATCTCCCAACGAATCGTTATCGGCGTTGGTTTGCGTCGGATTGACGATCAACGGGCAATTGTCGACGGTATCGAGCGCCCCGTCGTTGTCGTCGTCGGGATCGCAATCGTCGCCTAAGGCGTCGCCATCGTTGTTCGATTGGGATTGATTGGCAACCAGTGGGCAGTTGTCCAGATCGCCGCAGATTCCGTCGGAATCTGCGTCGTCTGGATTAGCAAAAGGGCAGGTGTCACAGACGTCCCCCTGTGCGTCGCGGTCAGCGTCTTCCTGACTCGCGTTCGCGTCGTTGGGACAGTTATCGAGAAGATTGCGCACGCCGTCGACGTCGGCATCGGGACACGCATCAGGACCAGGGCGGACGTTTCCGTTGGAAGCGTTGCCGAGTGGACTCTCTCCAAAACAACTCGCCGCGCCAACCAAATAATAGAAAACCTGACCCAAGGCTGGGTCGTTGTTGTCGAGTGTCGACGAAGCGGTCAACCCCAGTGCGAAGCAGGTGTGCCGGTAGAACCCTTCTGTCGAAGAAATTCTGCCTTTGTAGACGTTGTAACTTTGAGCGTCTGGCTGCGCACTCCACGTGAGCGTCTTGCGATCGGGGTCGAACAGGACCGAGTTACCGACCGCTGCCGGCGTCGTGAAGACCGCAGCGTCGCCCGGTGCGCAGTCGCAGGCATCACCCACGACATCGCCGTCGGAATTGGTTTGCGTGGGGTTGGACACGGCGGGGCAATTGTCGACGTTCTGGCAGACACCATCCAGATCGCTGTCGTTTTGCGGATCGAGCGGACAGGCGTCGCACGCGTCGCCCAGCAGATCGCCGTCGAGGTTGCTTTGATTCGCGTTGGGCGTCGTGGGGCAGTTGTCGGCCGCGTGGCACACACCGTCGCCATCGACATCGTTGAGCGGGTCGTTGGGGCAGGCGTCGCAGGCGTCGCCGAGTGCATCGCCATCGGCGTTGACTTGCGAGGCGTTCGACACTGTGGGGCAGTTGTCGAGGTTGCCGCAGATCCCATCGGTATCGATGTCGTTGAGCGAGTCGTTGGGGCAGGCGTCGCAGGCGTCGCCGAGTGCATCGCCGTCGGCGTTGGCTTGCGAGGCATTCGACACTGTGGGGCAGTTGTCGAGGTTGCCGCAGATCCCATCGGTATCGACATCGTTGAGTGCGTCGTTGGGGCAGGCGTCGCAGGCGTCGCCGAGTGCATCGCCATCGGCGTTCGCTTGATTGGTGTTGGCAATCAACGGGCAGTTGTCGCTGCCGTCGAGCACGGTGTCGTTGTCGTCGTCGGGATCGCAAGCGTTGCCGGTGCCGTCGAGGTCGGTGTCGGTTTGCGAGGCTTTGGAAACGGTGGGGCAATTGTCGAGGTTGCCGCAGATTCCGTCGCCATCGATATCGCCGCCCTGACTCGCACACGGATCGAGCAGTCGCTCAACGGTTTGGGAATGATGTTGGCCAGCAGCGGCGGGAAGAAATCGCATTTGAATCCGTTGACGAAACAGGCGCTCGCAGCCGAGCTTCAATTGCGTCGTCGCCAATTG
>JANNUT010000152.1:0-5412 GCA_031395565.1 Acidobacteriota bacterium
TACCACTGGCTGGGATCGATCAGCTTGCGGAACGCGACGACCTGGAAATAGTCCTCGACCGCAATCGTCAGGAGGTGTCGCCTGGCCGGCATGCTAGAGAAGCCGTTCGATCGCCGATGCGATGCGGGTGCCGCTGTCGCCCTCGCCGAACGGGTTTGGTGCGGAGCGCGCGCGTTCGAACCAATCGGCGTCCATAAGCGCATCTTCAAGCAGCGCGTCCAGGCGCGCGGGGTCGTTTCCCACCAGCCGACCGACGCCGCACTCCAGCACTTCCGGCCGCTCGGTATTCTCGCGCAGCACGAGCAGCGGCTTGCCAAGTGTTGGAGCCTCTTCCTGAACGCCGCCCGAGTCCGAGACGATAAGCCAGGCGCTCGACAACAGATGGATGAAGTCCGGGTACTCCAGCGGCTCGAGACACAGGACGCGAGGGGCGCCAGCGAGTGAGACTGCGGCCGCAGCTCGCACTGCCGGGTTGGGATGCATGGGGAACACCAGAGCCAAGTCCTCGTGGCGCTCGACGAAACGGCGCAGTACCCCCAGATGTCCTTCCATCACTGGGCCAAAGCTTTCACGCCGATGGGTCGTGAGCGCGATGAGGCGCAAGCCCTCGAGCGAAGCGAGATCCTGCGCCAGGCGGTCCGAGGGCGTGTTCCGGGTGCGAATTTCGTGCAAGGAGTCGACGACGGGATTGCCGGTCAGCGCGATCCGGTCTTCCGGCACCCCTTCCTCCTTGAGGGTCTGCACATTGTGGGTGGTGGCGGCAAAATGATAGGTGGCCATGCGGCTGATCAGGCGCCGGTTCATTTCCTCGGGAAATGGGCTCAGGGGATTGCCGGAACGCAGGCCCGCTTCCACATGGCCGACCGCGATGCCACGGTGAAACGCCGCAATCGTACCCGCAAGTGCGGTCGTGGTGTCGCCCTGCACCAGCAAAAGGTTGGGGGGATCGGATGCAAGGATAAGATCCAAGCCTACGAGGACGCGTGCCAGGACGTCGTTAGGCGTCTGTCCAGGCTGCATGACTGCGAGATCCTGGTCTATCCGGATGCCCAGCTGCTTGGCGAACGGGTAAAGCAGGTCAGTGTGCTGCGACGAGGATACGTTGAGCGTCCTCCAGCGATCTTTACGGCCCTCAAAGGCGCGAATCACCGGCGCCAGCTTGATGATCTCGGGGCGAGTGCCGAAGAGCGTGAGGATGGTTTTCAAGCTTGAGGTGCTGCGGGTCATGTAAAATGTTATAGGTCATTTGCGGTCACACGCACGCAAATCTTCGTCAATGACCTGCCCCGACCTCGACCCGCCGGCGCCGAAACTACCTCAGCACTGGCAGCAGGCGCTCGGTCATCACTTCGGCGATGGCGGCGTTGGCCTGCTCGGTCACATGCCCGAAGTGGTCGAGGAATACATCGTCCCGCGTTCCGTCGAAGAGTTCGCGCAGAGAATGGAACGTGCTTCCGCGTCGTTGCGCGAACCGTGCTTCAACCTCAGGTGTACACGCTTTCATCAATTCGACCATCATTGGGCCCACGCTGGCGCGCTCCGCGCGAAGCTGCGCCTCCCAGGGCCTGGATGCTTTGCGGCTCGTCGCGAGCGTGGGCTGCCAGAGGAAAAAGATTTTGAAGCCGAATTCGCCAGCGAGTGCTTCTCCGATGCGGACCAGATTTGCGTACGAGTCGGCAATCGTGCCACATGCCGCTGGCACGTCGACGGCAGGCGGCTCGCGTCGCGTGATCGCGGCGCGCAACGCCACGATCACGTGCAACCGGACGCCGAGCTCGAGCAACAGACCCTTCGCGTTTCCCCCTGCCCGTTGGTAGCGCTCTCGCGCGTTGGCCTCGCCGTAGATTTCACCGGGCTGTCCGCCTTCGGCGATCACGCCTATCTCGTTTACGCCATCGAGAAACACCACGGCCGCCGGGCGCTCGCCACGACGCAACTCCAGTATCAGCGTGGCGAGCCCCTGGGTAAGATTGAAGGCGGACTGCGCTTTGTTCTCTACGTTGAAGTTGGTGATGCCGGCCGCGGCCAGTTGGGCGGCGACGTGTGAGGGGATGGTTGCAGCATCGCGCGCTGTGTACCCCCACATCGCGGATCCGCCGAAGAGGAACACACGCCGTGTCGATTCAGGGCCGGTGCCGGGCGGCTGCACGGTATGCCGGTAGCCAGACGCTTCCACGTTTAGGCCCTCGTGGCGGCCCGGTTGCACCCACCAGCCACGATAGGGATCAAATGCAGTGTCCGCGCAGCAGGTATGGTGCAGGCGGGCTTCCGCCCAAGCGCGAAACCACGACTCTCCCGCGTAAGGATGTCCGGCCGGAACGGCCGGATCGCCTAAGCGCGCCGGGAATAATCGCTCGTAGCCACGGTAGGCGATCTCGATGCCGAGGATCAGCGCGAGTGAAAGTGCGCCGATAAAGCAGATGTCTCGGAAGCCGCGCGCCAAGCGGCGAATCCACGGGAGCAGGTTCGAGTTGCTGGATCTCCGCATCTTGACCTCTGTATTCTGCTGGGCTCTGAAGTAGACTCATTTTAATGACCACGGCGACTTCCTCACAACGCTTCGTCTGGGCTGCATTCGTCGCTCTGTTCGTGGTTGCCGCGGCGCTCAATGCCTACGGGCTCCTGCGCCCCGCCACCAAGAGCTATTTATGGCATGACTTCGACACGGCTGCCATTGCGAGAAATTACAGCCGGGAAGGGATGAACTTTCTCTATCCGCGAATTGACTGGCGTGGCGACGGACCTGGGTTCGCGGAGACCGAATTCCCGATACTTCCTTGGACAACCGCCGTGCTTTACAGAGTATTCGGCGAGCACGAGTTCATCGGTCGAATGCTGACCTTTGCAGCGTCCCTTCTGTCTTTGGCAGCCATGTTCAAGCTGGCGCTTTACTTCTTCAAGCCTGTTCCCGCGCTTGTCGCCCTTGCGTTCTTTGCGTTTCACCCACTCGTCGTAGGGAATTCCACGTCGCTTCAACCGGAAACGTGGATGCTCCTGTTCTACGTTGCGTGCGTCTATGCCTTTCTGCGCTGGGTGGATCTGCGCACATGGAGAGCATGTATCGTCGCGAGCGCGCTGACTGGGATGGCCATACTTGCCAAGGCGCCGGCTGCGCACATAGGGCTATTCATGGCGGTGGTCGTGCTCACGAAGTTCGGACCACGCGCACTGAAGGATCCGATGGTTTGGGGCTACGCGCTAGGAGCGCTCCTGCCCGCTTTGCTTTGGTATCTGCATGCGCGTGGACTCTATGCGGCCTACGGCAATTCCCTTGGCATCTCGGACGAGTCGCACTGGGCGTCCTGGGACCTTTTCACGGATCCGTACTTCGTTAAGGGGATCGCAAGACACGAACTCGGGGTCTGGGGAAAGAGTGGAATCGTGGTCGCGATTGCTGCTGTTGCTGTGGGCTCCAAGACAAACGCGGTGAAGATGGGATTGGCTTGGTACGCGGCGATCCTCGCGTTCTATCTGCTTGCCGCGAGGACCACCGCGGACGCCTGGGCAACGCACTACCACATCGTGTCCGTGCCTGTCGCAGCGCTGTTCCTTGCTGCGGGGTTCGATGCGGTGCGGACGGTAAGGCTAACGTGGCCCACGCCACGCCTTCTGGGAGTGACGAGCGCTGCTTTCGCTCTCGTAGCGATCGTCATTGCGGTTTCCGGCGATCCACGCTTGCAGTCGTTACGTGTATCTGAAATCGCAGCGGGTTTGGCCTTGAGCGCTTTGCTGCTTGTTCCATTGTCCAGCGCGCGCGTAGGGGAGGTTCTCAGTGCCGAGAATCGAGGTGCCGGCGTAAAGAGGGTGGTTGTCGCATGTGGAGTCATTCTTGCGTTGGCTGGAGCGTTCATGAGTACCACCAAAGGCACTCTGTGGTGGCTGAGCGATCAACTCATTGAGGATGAACTGCATGTCTGTGCCCGAGAGATGGCGCCGGCACTGCGCCGCGAAGGACTCATCGTGGCGTCCGGAGCCAACGAATTGGACCATACGGGCTTGCCGGTGGCATTCAATGCCTCGTACATGTTTTACTGGCTGGATCGCAAGGGCTTCGTGGTCTCGCGTGAAGCACAGTCGATCGAACGACTAAAAGAATATGTCGGTCGCGGGGCCCATTATTTCGTGGCAGAGAAAGACGCCATCGCTGCGAAGCCCGGCTTTGAGTCGGAGTTGCGAAAGACATTTCGCCTTGTGACGGAATGCAGCGTTGCACTTACCTTCGATCTTCGTGCTTCACCCTGAGCCTCGAATGATCCTCGTCACAGGCGGCGCCGGCTACATCGGCTCCCACGCGGTGGTCGAGCTGCTTGCAGCGGGGCACGACGTATTCGTCATCGACAACTTCTGCAACAGCAAGGCGTCGGTGCTCGACCGCGTCGCGCAGATTGCCGGCCGGCGGCCCGGCTTCGCGCAGATCGACGTGCGTGACGGCGCCGCGCTGCAAGGGCTGTTCGCCGCACAGCGCTTCGATGCCGTGATGCACTTCGCCGGCCTCAAGGCAGTGGGCGAGTCGGTGCAGAGACCGCTGGCGTATTACGACAACAATGTGACGGGATGCGTGACTTTGCTAGAAAGCATGCTGCAAGCCGGCGTGACGACCATGGTGTTTTCTTCGTCGGCCACGGTGTATGGCGAGCCGGCCTCCGTGCCGATCCGGGAGGATTTCCCGCTGTCGGCCACCAACCCCTATGGCCGCAGCAAGCTGATGATCGAGGAGATCCTGCGCGATGTGGCGCAGGCCGATCCGCAGTGGCGGATCGCGCTGCTGCGCTACTTCAACCCGGTGGGCGCGCATGTTTCCGGGATAATCGGCGAGGATCCGAATGGCGTGCCGAATAACCTGATGCCGTACATCGCCCAGGTCGCGGCCGGGCTCCTGCGGGAATTGCCGGTGTACGGCGACGATTATCCGACGCCCGATGGCACCGGCGTGCGCGACTACGTCCACGTCGTGGATCTGGCGCGCGGCCATCTGGCGGCGCTGGACGCATTGCGCGCGCCGGGCGTGCTGACGGCCAATCTCGGCACCGGGCGCGGCTACTCGGTGCTGGAGGTGGTGCGAGCTTTCGCCGCCGCGAGCGGCAGGCCCGTGCCTTACCGGATCGCCGCGCGCCGGCCGGGGGACATTGCGCAGTGCTATGCCGACCCGGCGCTTGCCCGCCGGTTGCTTGGCTGGCAGGCTGGTTACGGCATCGACGCCATGTGTGCGGACACCTGGCGCTGGCAGCAGTGGGCGGCAGAGCACATCAAGGCTGACGATTCCTGCCCCGACTAGTCCAAAGTAGCTATTGACCCCCCCCCCCCCGGGGGGGGCGGCAAACAGCGCCCCCGGGGGGGGTACGTGGATTTTGGGCGCGGGGGGCAAAAAAAAAAGAAAAAAACAAGATTTGGGGGGCGTTTTGGGGGGGGGGG
>JANNUT010000153.1:0-20550 GCA_031395565.1 Acidobacteriota bacterium
CTGCCGAGCGAGCATTCCGAAGCGGACCTGCACCGCTCGCTGTTGCGGAATCTCGGACGATTCCTCACCGAACTTGGTCGCGACTTCTGCTACGTCGGCTCCGAATACCCAGCGCAAGTCGGGGGCCATGACTTCGCGCTCGACTTGCTGTTCTTCCATTTCGCCAGCCTGCCACTGTTGCGGCACGTGGAACTGAGCGCGCGCACCGCATGAACCCCGCTGCCGTCATTTCAGGAATTGGCCAGGTTTCAACCGCGGATGAAACCCTTGTCATACGTGAAACGCGCACCATGAAAGTTGGGTTGGGCTCGAATGAGTGGCTGGCGCCTAGGTGCTGTAAGTCTTTTGTTTCCAGCAGGTTCTTATTTGAGTGGGAAACGTCCTTATGAAAGCGTGGATGACCAAAGCGCGGGAGTTGCTGAAGGCGGGCCTTGAGCCTCCGAAGCACGAACTGAATGAGCTGGACTGGAAGGAGGCGTTGTCGCCGGACAAGAAGCGGCTGACAGAGCATCTGTCGGCGTTCGCGAATCAGCCGGGCGGCGGCTATCTGGTCTTCGGGGTGAGTTCCGAAGGCACAGCGTACGGCGTGGATCAGAAGACGGTCGAGACGACGATGAACCAACTCGCCAATCTAGGGCGAGATGGCCTAGAGCCGCAGGTAGTGCTGGACCACGCGGTGGAGGACTACGAATCTGTGCGGCTTATCTTCGTGCATGTACTGGAGTCGGACGTGAAGCCGGTGCATCTGCGCGGCAAGGGTTTGGAAGCTGCGTTCGTTCGCTCTGGCGCCACGACTCGGAAAGCGTCGCGGCAAGAGATTGGGACGCTGATGCTGAACAGTCGGACGCCGCGCTGGGAGGAACTTCACGCGTCGGTGTTACTGACGGACACGGAGTTTGCGGCCAGGCTGAACGTCGAACCGTTTTCCAAGCTGTTGGAACGGCCCGCGCCCACGAGTCCCGAGGAAACGCTGAGCTGGATGGCGGGCGAACGATTCATCGTTCGCGAACCGGCGGGCGGTGGTTACATCACGAACCTCGGCGCGATTTCAGCGGCGCGTATGCTGACGGATTTTCCCGACCTGAGCCGCAAGGCGGTAAGGGTGGTGGTCTATGACGGATTGAACAAAGCCAAGACCAAGCAGGAGCGGGAAGGGACGATGGGCTACGCGGTCAGTTTCCAAGGGCTGTTGCAGTTCGTGATGTCGCTGCTCCCGCAGAGCGAGGTCATCGAACAGGCGTTGCGGAGAAAGCTGACGGTCTATCCAGAGATTGCCCTTCGAGAAATCATCGCCAACGCGCTCATCCACCAGGATTTCTCCATCTCAGGCGCTGGCCCGCTGATTGAAATCTTCGACGACCGGATCGAAGTCTCGAATCCTGGCGGACTGCTGCCTTCCAAACGACTCGACCGGCTCATCGGCACACAGCCGGAGTCACGGAATGAGCAACTCGCGCGGGCATTCCGTCGCTACAGGATTTGCGAGGAGCGCGGGTCGGGGCTCCTCAAGGCGGGCTTGCAGGTGGAACTCTACGGTTTGCCGCCAATCGACTTCGAGGCTGGCCCGAATCATTTCAAAGTCTCGCTGTTCACGCCGCGCACATTCGCGCTGATGTCGACCCGAGAGCGGTTAGAGGCATGCTACCAGCATGCGGTATTGAAGCATTACTCAGGCAGCGCGATGACGAACAAATCATTGCGCGAGCGGCTGAAAATGTCGGAGAAGCAACGCTCGATGGTGTCCGTGCTCATTCAGGAGGCCATCGACAGGAAGTTGGTAAAAGCAGCCGACCCCAACAACAAGTCTCGAAAGTTCGCCGAGTACGTGCCCAACTGGGCGTGATGAACTAACGCCATGCGCCCGCCTGCACCGAAGACCATCCTGTCGAGCCCCCGCTATCCGGCTATTTGCGGGGTTCCGCTGGTCAACAGCATCGGCGTTCGAGGAAACGCGCGGCTCTGCCAGCACGTTGCTGTGCGAGAGCACGGGCGATGCAGGGAGTCGAGCGCTATCGAATCCAGAAACTTTGCCGACTAGCACTTGCGGTGCCAGTCGAGATTACGGCGCAGTTCTCGGACGACGCGACCGAGGCAACGTCAGGAGTGTTCATTCCCATCAACGGCGAAGTCGTCACGCCGAGGTCGTTCGCGTATCTGCGCTACGTCATGCGTCCCGTGACGCTCAGCGGCGGGGTGGCCGGTTCGACGGTGCACCTTGAACCCTCCCCGGGACCCACGATCGGTGTCTACACCACATCGGGCAGTGCGGTCGCGTTGCCGGCGACGTTCGCCGTCTCGAGCCTGCCAATGAACTTGCTGGTACGAGGCGGCAACGACGGCGCGGCCAAGCTCCTGCTCTCCGACGCGGCTACCAGCGACGTGGTCGTCTTCAAAGTTGGCGCCTCGCCGGGGCACGCAGGACGCAAACTGGTGGCCAAACCTTACTTCGAGTACGTGCGCGCCTTTCGTCCTGGCGCGCCAATCTACGTGGCGCTCGACCCAACACGTTACCCCGATCGAATCGATCGCAAGTTCGATGTCTACGTCGTGAAGCATCGCTCTCCCAAGGAGTGGGGACTGGACAACTCGCTCAACGACGTCACGGCCGACGGCGTCGAGCGGTTTGCGCTGAGCCCTGGAACGACACAAGACAATCACTGGGACATTTGGACGATCGGCATCAGCGGAGCGAATAAAGGAGGAGCTCTTGACGCCCTTACCAGAGCTGCAACACGTACACCTAGTCGAGCGTATGTCCTGTTTGCCTGCCGGGGTTGTACCGCGATGCTGGACGTTTCGTGACGACAACCACCAGAATTACCACTGTGTTGTCCGTGCTTCCGAGTCGCCGCTCTTACTTCAACTCAGTTGGTGCGCATCGGCTGCAAGTCCAATTCAGATCGTTGGAGTGTTCCTTCTGCACCTGCAACTTCTCTTGAAAGAAGGATTCGATCGGCCCGAGCCAGAGGGCGGATCCGGAGATGAGATCAGGGTCCGCTTTTGCCGTCACGATCGGGTGATCTACCTGCAAGTGCGCGACGACTCGCCCGCGCTTGGCGTTGGGCGACTTCAATGAAGCCAAATCATCCCGATCATCACGATCACGATCGACAGCAGCACGTACCGCGGCCGGAGGGCCACGGGTCTTCCGTCCGGACAGTTGGAATTGGCAGTTGAGAATGTGGTTTCATAAAAAAGCCAGGTTTCATCCGATGCTGAAATCTTCTTGAATAATGAAAGTATGGCTTGTCAATTTCACGAAAAAGGCTATTTTCATCTTGCGATGAAACCATCTCAAAAACTGAAACCAGGCGATTTTCAGCAACAGGTCGAGGCTTTGCTGCGGGAGCTGCTCGGTCGGGCCTCGTTTCTTAAGGTGAAGTCGTTCCGAAGCCAGGCGAAGGTCTTCGGCAGCCGGCCTGACTGGCTAGTGGAAGTACAAGCAGGCGACCGGCCTTGGATTTTGGCGGTGGAAGGCAAGCAGCAAGGTCAACCCCGCGAGATACGAAATGGACTGCTCCAGTTGCAGCAGTTCTTGAATCAGACCCCGGGCAAGTCGCGTTACGGAATCATCGTTGCCCCGTTTATCTCTCCCGAGTCGGCACGGCTGTGCATCGAGGCGCAGGCCGGCTACGCGGATCTTGCAGGCAACGCACGACTGTCGTTTGACCAGGTGTTCATCGAGCGGCACGTCGCTGACAATCCATTCCGCGTGAAGCGGCACTTGCGGTCGCTGTTCACCGCGAAAGCGAGTCGTGTGTTGCACGTCTTGTTGACGCCGCCATTGCGGTCTTGGAAGGTAACGCAACTGCGAGAAGCCGCAGGCGTGAGCCTCGGTCAGGTGAGCAATGTGCGAAAGCTGTTGCTCGACCGCGAGTGGGCGGAGGTAAGCGATGCGGGACTGCGTCTGAGCAAGCCAGAGGAACTGGCGCGGGCGTGGCAAGGTTCCTATGAACCGCGTCCGAGAAATCGCGAAAGCGCCTACACGCTGTTGCACGGTGAGGCGTTGGACAACGCGATGCGATCGGCGCTCGCCGAGGCGGGCAAGGGTGAGCACGCAGTGCTCGCGTCGTACTCTGCAGCGCGTTGGCTTGCGCCCTATGCGCGGCAGGCAACGCAGTTCTTCTACGCCGACAAGCAAGGCGTTGAAATCGTGAAACGACACTTGCAACTGCAACCGGTTTCGCGCGGCGAGAATGTGGTGCTCCTCGAGCCGCGCGAGGACGATGTCTTTTCCGGCCGGGTAGAGGCGGCACCAGGAATCTGGTGCAGCGGGCTGGTGCAAACGTGGCTGGACTTGAGCGTGGCCGGCGAGCGCGGGAGCGAAGCGGCCGAGCATCTGCTGCGAGAGAAGCTGTTGCCTGCGTGGCAGAAGGTTGCACCGTGAACGAACCCGACATCGCCCGCGATTATCAGGAGCGCGACGTGAAGGCGGCCTACTCGGTGCTGATCGAGTTGGGCCAAGTACTCGGCGCATGGCGGAAGAAGTTCGTGATTGTGGGCGGCGCTGTGCCGTGGCTCTTGCTGGGCGATGCACGCCCGAAACACATCGGCACGCTGGACATTGACCTCGACCTCAATCCCGACGCACTGGCCGAAGGCGACTACGCAACGCTCGTTGAGGCGCTAGAGAAAAACGGTTACGAGCGCGGCAAGGAAGGCATGGCGCCGTTTCAACTGCGCCGGTGGGTGACGGTGGACCAAGGCGGTCCGGTTGGCGTGATCGTGGATCTCTTGATGCCGCGCGGCGCGAAGGGCGATCAGAATGAAAACAAACTCGTCGAAGGGTTGCGTGTGCAGGCCGCCGATGGCGGAGAAATCGCTCTGAACCAAAACACGACGGAGACATTTGAAAGCCAAATGCCCGATGGCAGAATCAACCAAGTGAAGTTACTAGTGGCGACCATCCCGGCGCTGCTGGTGATGAAAGGCTACGCACTCGTGGGCAGGGACAAGAAGAAGGATGCCTACGATATTTATTTCTCTGTCCGCAATTATGAGGGGGGCCCAGCAGCGCTCGCCGTCGAGTGTGCAAAGTTGATGGGCGATGGAGTGGCCCGCAAAGGCTACGAGCACATCGCCGGCAAGTTTCGTCACGCTGAGGATTTTGGACCAAGGACGGTGCGGCTATTTCTCGACGAATCGGCGGCGCTTGGCGAGATGACGCCGGAGCAAGTTCAGACTGACGCTTTCATGCAGGTGTCTGAATTGCTCACACGACTTGAGCTTCAAGCGTGAGCTGAATCGGCATCCCTAGCAATTGGGGACAGGCACTTTTTGTTTTGGCCTGCCCGAGCCTTGCACTAACCAATCGATTATCCAAAACAACCCAATTCACGAACTGTCACTGACGCGTGCTCATTCTGCCCGGCAGCGGCGTTAGCATGCATCCTGGCAACCTGCTGAAGGAGGGGTCCATGAGACTGAAGTTGGTGATCATCACTGCAATCGCGTCGGCATCACTGGCACTTGCCGCGCCGGTCGACATCACGGCGCAGTTCTCGGACGACGCGACCGAGGCGACGACAGGGGTGTTTATCCCGGTCAACGGTGAAGCCGTTGCACCGAGGTCCTTCACGTATCTGCGTTACGCCATGCGCCCTGTGACGCTCAGCGGCGGAGTGGCCGGTTCGACGGTGCGCCTTGAAGCCTCCCCGGGACCCACGATCGGGGTCTACACCACATCGGGCACCGCGATCGCGTTGCCGGCGACGTTTGCCGTATCGAGCTTGCCCATGACCTTGTTGGTACGGGGCGGCAGCGATGGCGCGGCCAAGCTCCTGCTTTCCGACGCGGCTACCAGCGATGTGGTCGTCTTCAAAGTCGGCGCCTCGCCGGGGCACGCAGGACGCAAATTGGTGGGCGAGCCGTACTTCGAATACGTGCGCGCCTTTCGCCCGGACGCGCCGATCTACGTGGCGCTCGACCCGACGCGTTACCCCGATCGAATCGATCGCAAGTTCGATGTCTACGTCGTGAAGCACCGGTCTCCCAAGGAGTGGGGTCAGGACAACTCGCTCAACGACGTCACGGCCGACGGCGTGGAGCGCTTCGCGCTGAGCCCTGGAACGACGCAAGACAATCATTGGGACATTTGGACGATAGGCATCAACGGCAATGGTGGACGAGAGCTTGGGTTGGGATACGACATCGTGCTGGACTACGGTTTGAACGGAAAGCTCGACCCGGGTGATTTGATCGACGAACTCAACGCCAACGAGCCTGGGCTTTATGTGGTGGACGATGTCAACGCAGCCGGTCCGTATGCCACCGCCACATTCGAGTTTGACAACCCGTGCCTATTTCAAGTCCCTGACTTTCGGACAATCCCTGCGTACTGCGCACGCTCGCGCGGCGTCGTGACATACCCAAACCCGCTACCGGCGGGAGTACTTCCATTGGTGGTGTTTGCCCACGGCGCTACCCTAGAGGATCTCAGCTACCGTGGTTACGGCTACTTACAGCAGCTCCTAGCTAGTCATGGATTCGTGACGGTGGGTATCGACACGCTGCCGGCCCAGGAAGTCACGCAAGGCTTTCCCGAGGCCGATACGATGCATCGCGCGTGGCTGATATTGAAGAACACCGAGCGGATGGTGCTGCAAAGTGGTGCCCCACGTAACTACCCGCAAATGGGGAGCGGCGTGCTCGAGTCCGGCGGGCGCAGCGTCATCGACGCCAATCGGATTGTGATTAGCGGGCATAGTCGCGGCGGCGAAGGGGTGGTGCTGGCGAGTGCTCAATTGCGGCACCTCTTCGACGCATCGCACCCGTTTCCGAACACTATCGTGCCGCCGAATGAAACGGTCTTCGGCTTTCAGAGAGTGGTTGGGATTCACGATATTGCCGGCACCAACTTCAACTTAGCGAGTGATGGCAACACGCCGGTCGATACGCCCTACTTGCTCACCTGGGGCACGCTCGATCGCGATGTCAACGGCACCTACCCGGAAGTCCAACCATCGCGGCGCTACAGCCGCGCTTTGGGAATGCGGCAAGTGAACTTTGTCTACACGGCTCAGCACGGCTGCTTCAACGAGTACTGGGGCTACGACTGCTTCGCTGCCCCCTACTACGCGTCGATGGACGAGACCCAGCGCTGGACCAAAGGGTCGTTCCATCCGTGGGTGCAATGGGTGGTGCGCAACACTCGCCCAGCCGTCGACTTCGCAACGCGCAACACGCAAGTGTTTCGCGCGATCGGCGCCGACGGAATCGCGTGGCGACTTGCCACACGCTTCAGCCATGGCACGTTCGCCGGTGGATTCGTGATCGACAACTTCGAGGCCAACCCGCTGCCGAACGTCAGTAGCTCGGGCGGCACCGTGGACTTCACCGTCACCGTCGACGAAGAAGATGCCGAGTGGTGGGAAGGGCGCCACGCGCGCCTGACGTGGAATGGCAGCTCGCAGCACTACACGCAGCGAATCGTTGCCGGCCAGCGAAACTGGCGCGGGTATCGTTACCTGTCGCTCGCGCTCGGTCATGAAGTGGTTACCGGATTGCCCGATGTCGACAACAACTTTCAAATCACTCTCACCGACGAACTCGGCAACAGTTCTAGGCTTTCATCGGCCGAATATGGGCCGGTCCACCTGAGCGATCAGTACATCTTTGGTGAGAACCGCACCAAACCACAAACCTTCCGCTTTCGATTGACCGACTTCGACGCCAACGGACACACACTCGATCTCTCGCGCATCGCCGCGATGAAACTCGAGTTTGGCACCGCGTACGGCAGCGCGACACAAGGGCAGATCGTCGTCGACGACATCGAACTGATCTCAAACACGAGCCTGGACTAGGGAGACACCTCCATGCGCACACGTAGCTTGTTGCTAACACTGTTGGCTTGCGGCTCGGCATTTGCCGCCGGGGCATCGTCGCCCCAGCCGCCGATCGCCGCGGGCCGCCTGCTGGAGCTTCGACGATTCGAGAGCCAAGTACCCATCACGTTCCGTTCTGTGAGCGGGACCGTGAGCGTGTCCCAAGGGTTCGTCGCGGTGATCGAAGTCGATCCACTGCTGGTCGCGCCGGTCAATCAAGCTGAGCGATTGCTGTTCTTCGGAGACGTTGCCGTCCGAGCCGTCAATCGAGGCGCTCGCAGCGGTCGAATGGTGCTGCTGCTGCCGGATGCAGACCTGACGTCGACACCCCTGTTCTTCGGACCGGCGCGCCCGCTTCGCTTTGTGACTGCAGAGGCACTCGCCGCTGATCGCCAGCTATTGGCTGGTGGTTTACGCACGCTTCCAGCTTTGGAAAACAGTTGGCGCGTCAGAGACATGAACGAGCTCTATCGTCGCGCGGCCGAACTGGTGATTCGATTCGCGCCGCAGGAGCGCGATACCGCGGCGATGTACCTCGGGGCAAGACAACAGTAGAGGACTGTGATCGCGGGGGCCGCTGTCGGCGAAAGGCGCGAGGGCTCAACGATGA
This sequence comes from Acidobacteriota bacterium, assembly GCA_031395565.1. GTDB lineage: Bacteria > Acidobacteriota > Polarisedimenticolia > J045 > J045 > JANNUT01. The sequence goes on from JANNUT010000153.1 coordinate 8,437, forward strand.
GCAGGAAGATCACAGGCGGCTGCCTGTGTCGCGGCGTCCGCTACGAAGTGCGCGGCGAGTTTCTGAGAGCGGGTCACTGTCACTGCTCTCGTTGTCGCCGTCACTCCGGCGCCGCCGTGTGCACACAGGGCCGCGTGAAACGCGAGGATTTCGTTCTGCTTTCCGGCACCGATCTGGTACGCGTGTATCAACCCGACAACGGCTCGGTCAAAGCGTTTTGCTCGGTGTGCGGTTCGAGCCTCTTCGGCGGAACGTGGCCAACCGGCGCGGAAGTCTCGATCCGGTTGGGAACGGTGGACGGTGACCCCAGGATCCGGCCGCAGTACCACACGTTCGTCGGATCGAAGGCTTCGTGGGACGAGATCCTCGACGATCTGCCACAGTACGACGGGCCGCTCCCCGAGAAGCGCCGGTAACGCGGCCTGCAAAGCGGTCTGCGTTGCATAGCAAGACATCGCAACACCAGAAGCACTGGAGAAAATCGATGGCAGTTCGAATCGTTCGACTGGGTACTGACCGGCTTCCAAGCGAAGGCTTGCGCATCGGCACGGTGAGGCGCCCGCCGCGTGGCGTCCCCAAGTCCGAGTTCTCATCGAGCAACTGGTACGACGTGTGGTTCCCGAACTTGGCGCCCTCGCCGGAAACGGTGAAGCTCGCGCTAGCGGCTATCTCTCAGCGCGAGTGGGGAATGTTCATGAAGCGCTATCGTGCCGAGATGGCAAGCCCCGAGAATGCTCACGTACTCGATCTGCTGGCCGCGCTCTCTCATCATTCGAACTTCTCGGTCGGTTGCTATTGCGAGGAGGAGGCTCGCTGCCACAGATCGATTCTCCGCGAGCTACTGCGCAGCGCGGGGGCATCGATCAAGTGAGTTGGCAGTTCGGTAACGCCAACGTGCCGCGTGGCTAACCTGACTCGCGAAGAGTTGCGCAACGGTCCGATGCGATGAACCGTGCTAGCGCACCAACAGCGCGACGCACCACAGTTCTCATTACCGGTGCGGCGGGAAACCTGGGCGGCCTGCTGGCTCGGCACATGCTGCCTGCCGGGTATCCGTTGCGACTGATGTTCCACAAAACGCCACTAGCACCAGACATTACGAGTGCTGCGAATGTCGTCGCGGTGCAAGCAGACCTTGCCGCTGAAGCAACTCTGCCTGCGGCGGTGAAGGGCGCGGACGTCGTGGTTCACTTTGCTGGCGTGCTCTTTGCGCCGAGGCCGGCGAGATTTCTACCCGAAACCAACACGCCTTGGTTTGGCAACCTGCTCGATGCATGTGTGCAGGCATGCGTGGATCGAGTCGTGCTGATCTCGTTTCCACATGTAGAAGGGCCCACATCCGTCGAGCACCCGGCTCGCGGTCGCTCGGACGGGCGCCCTGTTTCAGTGCACGCGCAGACGCGATTGGAGGAGGAGCGGATGCTGTTGTCGAAGACCATCGGCACAGCGACCACGCCTGTCGTCCTTCGGTTGGGGATGGTCTATGGGCGAGAGATTCTGATGATCAAGACAGCACGGTGGCTCGCCAAACATCACCTGCTTGGAGTGTGGCGTGAACCTACCTGGATCCATTTGCTTTCGACGGAGGACTACTTGATCGCGACAGAGGCCGCGATCGTGAAACCGAATGTTGGCGGCATCTACCATGTCGGGGACGAACAGCCCGTCACATTGCAGCAGTTTCTGGACGCCGCATGTCGAGTCTGGGGTTTCGCGCCCCCTCACCGTATGCCGATCTGGTCCATCATGACGGCGGCCACGCTGTGCGAGATGTTCGCGACCATCACCGGCAGTGCGTCGCCGCTCACGCGCGACTTCATCCGGATCGGCCGGGTGTCGTATTGGGGCGATACGCGGCGGGCGCGTGAGGATCTTATTCCGACGCTTGTGCACCCCACGCTCGAGTCCGGTCTGAGCACGCTGTGAGCTCACACACCCGCGGCGGTCGCCAAAGTGATAGCTTTGCCCGTGGCTATCTCCCAGTCTAGGTGGCAGTGATGGAGCCGTCGCCCCGCCAAGCAAGCGCAAGCGAAGCCGGTGTCTACTTCCGGCGCGAGGACTATGCGGGGTTCTGGCGACGCTTGGCGATCGAGCTGATCGATGGATTCATCGCCGGCAACTTGTGGATCGCACTCTTCTTCATCCTCTACTCGTATCTCCCAAGCGAATTCACGACCTCGCGCCAGGGACAAAATTGGCTCAGGGCCGGATCGTTCGTTGTGGTCGGCTTCGGATACTTCGTCCTTCTCAAACGGTCGCGACTGCGCACCGTCGGCTACAGGCTGTTTCGCGTACGGATCATCAATCTACAGGGCGATAGACCCGACATCTTTGCGTTGGCAATTCGACTAGTGTTCTCCGTCTTTGGCCCAGGCAATCTGTTGCTTGACCGGTTCTGGATCCCCAGCGAGCGAGCCAGACAAGCGCTTCGGGACAAGTTCGCGCACACCTACGTCATCAAGGCCGACGCCGTACCTGTGGGACGCGGTCCGATCGTCTACGCGCAGTACCATTTCAACGCCATGACGCATCTCTTTCCAGAGGTACTGCGGGGCGATGAGTCAGGCGCGTCCTGACCAGACGTACGCCAGCGCCACCGCCAGCCGCGAGGAATGGAGACAATCGCCAAGACCACAGCCGCCAGACAACGTGCTAACTTCTGACGTGCTCGCCTGCCTTGTGAGTTTGCGATTGCCCGGCGCCATGCGGCACCTCTAACGGACCGCAGCGCCAAGAGGGGTGAGAAATGAAAAGTCCTACGGGCGTTACCGTAATTGGCGTATGCATCGGGTTGCTCGGCCTTTCGGGACTGTTCCGTGCACTGGCACCCGGGCAGCCGCTGACGATGAAGTTCATCAGCATCGTGCTCGCGGTGTCGCTCATCATTTGCGGAGTCGCCATCGTACGATGCCGGCCCTGGGCGCCAACGCTGCTTGCGGTGGTTGTCGCCGCGGCGTTGCTCAAGCTTGCGCTCACAGAGTGGCGCGGTGGAGAGCCCATTCTTGGGACGGTGTTCATATCAGCTCTAATCGGCGGCATTTGGGTCGCCGTGTGGGCATATGTGCGATCGGCAATTCGCGATGCACGCAGCAACGCTTCATTGCCGCCGCCGATGCAAAGCAAACTCTGAGCGCTTGCGTCGGGCGAATATGAGGTTGTGAAATGGACTCAGATCCGTACAAGCCTCCGGATTCAAGTCTCACCGAGCAAGGTGAAACGAGAGAGAAGATCTACTCTCCGGGGCAGGTCGCGCTTGCGGCATTCTTGGGCTCCCCGATTGCCGGCTGCTGGCTCATGGCCAAGAACTACGCTGTATTCGGGAATCATCAGGCTCAACGGCGAACGATCGTTTGGGGTGTACTGGGCACGATCGCCCTGTTCGGCCTGGCACCGTTAGTGCCTGACGCGGTTCCGAGACCGGTCGTCCCGCTCGCGATCACATTCGCGTCTTACCAGTCTGCCCGAGTTCTTCAACTCCCGGTCTATGAGTTGTATCTGGAGAGGGGCCATCTAAAGCACTCCTCACTCAGGGTGGCCGGTATTGGCATCGCGTGGTTGGTTCTTATTTTGATCGTGCTCATGGCGGTCATTCTGCTCATGCCCTCGTAATCGTCGCGCAGACAGCGCGCGCTGCTCGCAACCCGACGCCAACTGACAAGGACTACTCAGCATGAAACAGACTGTGTTGTTGTTGGCCTCCCTAGCGCTCGCCAGTTGTGCTGCGTCGCCCAGCGCACGTCAGGCGCTCGACACAGCGAAGATCGATGCCGAGGCGCAACGCTTGATGAAACGCGAAGGGGTCGAGGGGTTGGCGCTTGCCGTCATCGACAACGGCAAGGTGGTGCACGTGGCTGCCTTCGGCAGGCGCAACGTAGAGAAAAATCTGCCGCTGACCACCGACACCATCATGTATGGCGCGTCACTCACCAAGACCGCGTTCACATACATGCTGTTGCAACTGGTCGACGAGGGAAAGCTCAAGCTCGACACATCCATCGCGGACCTTCTGCCTCGCCCGCTCCCCGCATACGAGGACTACACCGACCTAGCGGGCGATGAGCGCTGGAAGGCGTTGACGCCGCGCATTCTGCTGACGCACACCTCCGGGTTTGCCAACTTCCGTTGGCTCGAAGACGACAAGCGACTGCGCTTTCACCACGCCCCGGGCACCCGCTACGGTTACTCCGGCGAGGGCTTCTACATATTGCAACTCGTGCTCGAGCAAGCGCTCGGTCTGGATGTCGGCAAAGAGATGCAGTCGCGTGTCTTCGACCGCTTCGGCATGACCAACACCAGCATGGTGTGGCGTGCGGATTTCGCCTCCAACCTTGCCGACGGTTACAAGCTCGACGGCTCAATGGAACCGCACGACGAACGCAGTGGCGCCAGTGCAGCCGGCTCGATGGACACCACCATTGCGGATCAAGCACGACTGTGGTCGGGCATCATGCGAGGCGAGGGCCTGAGCGCTGCATCGCGCGCCGAGATGATTCGCCCGCAAGTGCCGATTACCTCGGCGCATCAGTTTCCAACACTGCGTACCGACGTCGAACCGCGAAACGCCGAGATCGGTTTGGCGGCGGGATTGGGCCTGGTGACGTTCACGGACACGACAGGGCCTGCATGGTTCAAGGGCGGCCACAACGATTCGACGGGAAACATGGTGGTGTGCTTGGAGACAGGGAAGCGCTGCGTGGTGATGCTCGCCAACGATGTTCGCGCGGAGAAGATCTACCCAGAGGTTGTGCGAGTGGTGTTGGGGGAAACGAAAATGCCGTGGCGGTGGGAGTACGAGTGGTTGGATGCGCCGCGATGAATTCGATGCCGTGGCCGCAAGGCTCGAGCCCGCCTGCTTTCAAGTCACTCTCCGCGCCTCGGATCTCTACCGCATCCGCAATGTGAAGTTGCGGCACGTCGAGTCAACAAGTCAGGCCGCGACTCCCGGGCATTCCTCCAGTCCGTCCGCTCGACTCATCAGTGGTGTGCGCTACGCTCGTGCAACCCGTCGCCCGGTTGATGTCATCTTTCGAACGACGATCCACTTTCGACTGAGGTCATGACTCCAGCACGCGCTTGAGGATCAACGAGTTCGGCGCGGGCCTGAACCGCAGCAAAGACGATACAGCGTGGACAACACCGGCACGCGATCGCCCAGTCCGCGGGACGCGGCAGCCGCGCTGTTCAAGGGGAACTCCTACCTTGCCAAGCCAGTCGGCAGTGAGGAGAATCCTCGCCATGAGCGCCCACTTCGAAGACCTCAAGCAGCTTCCGCTCTCGGAACGACTTCAGCTCGTTGAAGACCTCTGGGACAGCTTTGCATCGGACCTCGAGACAGCCCCACTCCCGGAGTCGCTGCAAGCAGAGATGGACCGTCGTCTGGAGTCGTACCTGAAGGATCCTTCACGGTCGTTATCGCTCGAGGAGGTTCAGCGGCGGATGAAGGGCGGAAGGTGAAGATCCGATTCACGCCCGAGGCGGCTCAGGAGCTCATCGAAGCGCGGGTGTGGTACGACGAACGCCAAGACGGGCTTGGCGAGGAGTTTCAGCACTCGTTCGATGCTGCAAAGTCGCTTCGATTCAGGAGCGTCCTGAGGCCTATGCGGTTGTCTACAAGACTCGACGCCGCGTATTCATACGTCGCTTTCCCTACTTCCTTCTTTACGAAATCGAGGGTGATACTGTCGATGTTGCCGGTTGCATTCACTTCGCTCGAAATCCAGTCATCTGGCGCCATCGACGCAACTCATAGCGAGTCGCCAGCAGGGCATTCACACGACGGCCGGCCCTGCATGCTGGAAGGCGTCACTCCTGTCCCCACGCTGATCCGCAGTCCCACCTCCAGTTCCTGCTCAAAGTCAGGATCAAGCTCGTACTCATCGCTCGCGACATGCGGGTGTCGATCCGGTATGGCTTAAGGTACGCAGCGAAGGCGTCAGGTATGGGCCCGTGCTCACACCGCCGGCACCCACCGCGATCGGCGGCTTGGCGTCGTCGGGCGTCCACAAGATTGGTACGCTCTCGCCTCGCTTGCCCCGATAATGCGCCCTGGGAGTGACCGCGATGTGTCCCTCAGCAACAGAAGGTCCCACCACACCTAGCGGGAAACCGGACGGCCTGATTCTGGTCGTCGACGACGACCCCGACGTACGCCACGTCATGCGTGAGTTGCTCGCGTCGCACTTCGTCGTGCACGAAGCTCACGACGCCGCGACAGCCGTCCGCGAGTTCGAACGCGTGAACCCCGATGTCGTCTTGCTCGACCTTGCCTTGGGCCACGGCCCCGACGGGTTCTGGGTGCTCGACCAAATCCGCCGCCGCGACCCGATTGCGCCGGTCGTGATCCTCTCAATGGATCAAGGTACGGAGACAGTGGTGCGCGCGATGAAAGCCGGTGCCGCGCACTACATTGCAAAGACGCCGCGCTACGACGAGCTGCTCGAACGTATCCGGCTGGCGCTGGCCGAACGTCGCCGCGCCCTGCAACTCGAAACACATCGCCTGCCTGAAGAACCGCGAATTCTTGGTGACTCACCCGCGATGCACGAGGTTCGTCGCCTCGCCGAGTTGGCGGGGAAGCACGAGTTGCCTGTGCTGTTGTTGGGTGAGACTGGCACCGGTAAGGGGCTCGTGGCGCGGTCGATCCATCGCTGCAGTCGGCGCGCACAAAACGTCTACCGCGACGTGAATGTCGCAGGCCTGCCATCCAGCGTGCTTGACAGCGAGCTGTTCGGTCACGAGCGCGGAGCCTTCACCGGAGCCGAGCGCGTTCGACGCGGACTCTTCGAGTTGGCCTCGGGCGGTACCCTCCTGCTTGACGAGATCGGTGATCTGTCGCGCGACTCGCAGGTGAAACTGCTAAAAGTCGTGGAGGAGCAGCGAGTCCATCGGCTTGGAAGTGACGAAGAACTCACGGTCGATGTGCGGATCATCGCGGCGACGCATCGCGACATCGGCGCGTTGATCGCAGAAGGATCATTCCGCTCCGATCTCTACCACCGCCTTGCCGGTCTCGTGATCGAGCTGCCACCGCTGCGACAGCGTAAGCAGGACATCGCGCTGCTCGCCCAGGCCTTTCTGGGTCCCGATTACCAGGTCGCCCCCGACGCGCAGGGCGCGCTCGAATCTCACGAATGGCCAGGGAATGTTCGTGAACTCCTGCAGGTGTTGCGACGCGCCGTGATCTTTTCGAAAGATGGCTGCGTTAGCGCACAGCATGTGCAGTTTGGCGCGCGTCCCCTGAGCGCTTCGCCGGCCCAAAAGATCGATCCACTCGTTCCGTACCACATCGCGGCGCAGCAGGTGTCGGAACAGTTTCGTCGGCGCTACATCGAAGAGTTGCTGGCCCGAACCAAAGGAAACGTCTCGCAGGCGGCTCGCGAAAGCGGGCTCTCGCGAACTCACCTGCACCAGATGATCACAGAGCTGGGGCTCGATCGGGCGAGCGATTGAATCGCGCAGGCCGGTGTTTCAGACGGCTGCTGCTAGGCAGCCTGTTGGTCAGCAGCCTGCTCGTCGTCGCCGAGCCTGAAGATCGCGATTCCTCTAAGCAGGCATCCGGAGACGGCAACAGCAACACTGCGACGCCAATCCGAACGTGGACTCTCAACCTCGATGATCCAGAGGAGCCTTCGAGGTGGCAGCGTGGCCCAGGCGAAATCAATCCGGGAGAATTGCGTTGGTCGATCCAGCGCGGTGACCTCGGCTCGGGCCAGATCGGGCCGATGCTGCTGTTCGAGGCCACCAGCGGCCTCGGCCCGAGCAGCAGCTCGCGCTTGGTTCGGCCGTTCGGATCGGAGTTTCAGCCCGACCCCAGGAGTTCACTCGCGATCGAGTGGGTTTGGAACGTCGAGGACACACGACTTTCCGACGCGGTGAGTATCGGGCTCGCGTCAGATGGTGCGACGCCTGCGACTCAACCGTTGTGGAGTCTGGCCTTCAGTCATTCGCGCTACACGTTTGCATGGCGCGTGCTCTTCGACCCAGAAGATCGATGGAAGCGACACCGCCTGACGTTGCGGCAGCCGATCTGGGGCAGCCTCGCTCAAGGCGTCGAGCGCGTCACCGGACTGGTTGTCAGTTTCCAAGACCCCGTTCGTCAGCGTCTGCGGCTCGCCAGCGTGAGAGTAGAAGAATGGCCGCCAGACTCCTTGCCGAACGACCCGCTGTTGAAACCACATCGCCCACAACTTGATCTGCCGCCATTCCGCGAGCAGGCGCTGAGCAGCCTGATCGGAGCGCGTGCTGGAGCGCTCGAAGACCTCGACGGCGACGGGCTACCAGAGTTGCTCGCCATCCAGTACCGCGACTACGCGCACCTATACCGAAACGACGGTGTGCGTGGTCTCGAACGCGACATCACCGCGCCGGCGACGCTCACGCTCGCTTCGATCGGCACCGGCGCGATGTTCTTCGATCCTGACCTCGACGGCGATCTCGATCTGGTCTCGACCGCCGAATTCGACGCGCCGCGATTGTTCCTCAATTCAGGTGATCTGCGATTCACGCCCGTACCGAATCTCTCGCTCGAGCCACCGTCGTTCTGGTACGGATGCGCAGCCGACGACGCCGGTCTCGACGGCGACCCGGACCTGGCTTGCACGACGGCGCTCGATGAGCCTGGAGTGGTCGTGATTGAAAACCGTGGCGCCGACGGTTGGAGCGCATCGATACCAGAAGCGATCCGTCAGCGGCCATCGATCGCACGAACCGGCTTCGCGGTTGCGTGGGCAGACCTCGGCAGTGAGAAACCTGGCCGGCTCACACCTCCAGCGCTCGCGTTCGGTCACGCAGGATGGTTGGCGGGGCCGGTCATGACGACGGCGAAGGCCGAGGAACTCGTGCGACAGCCGCTAGGTTTCGCGGTCGAAGGATTCGTCTTTGAGGACCTTGATCGCGACGGCACGCTTGACCTTGCGCTCCTGCGCGAACACAAGGACGAGGTGGGGTCGGCGCTGCTGTTCTATCGAGGTGATGGTGCCGGGAAGTTGGTGCGCGATCCCTTGTGGTCGTCAGGCGCGGCAGCGCGCTCGGCAGAAGTGCTCCTGGCTGAAGACTTCGACAACGACGGAGACCTCGATCTATACCTGTGTCAGAACCGCGCTAACAGTCTCCTGTTACTCGATGAAGGGAAGGGCGCGTATCGCGATGTCGCGAGCGACTCCGGCTTGAGTCACTCGGGCGACTGCGACGCTGCAATCGCCGGCGACATCGATGGCGATGGGCGCGTCGACGTTGTCGTGCTCGCTTATGGGCGCGCTCCTGAGTTGCTCTACAACCAGCTGCCCACACAGAACTGGATCGGTGTCGTGGTCGCGCAACCCGAGGGCGGAGAGCCGATTGGTGCGCGTGTCGATCTGCTCGATCCCGCCTCGGGCGACATGCTCGCAACGCGCTGGACAAGACGTGGCCGCGGATTCGGATCGACCGGACCATGGGAACTGCGATTTGGCCTGGGCGCTCGCGAGCACGTCGATCTTCGCGTTCGATTTCCGAATGGCCACGAGCGCATCCTGCGCGGCGTCAGTGCCGGTGCGACGCACGTTGTGATCGATCCAGGAGACGGGAGCATCGGCCTGCTGCGCGCAACGCTCGCAGAGCGCATGGCCGAGGCCTCACGCTGGGCGCGCCGGCAACTCGTACAACATGCTGAATTCGCGCTGATCTTGCCCACCGTCGCAGTACTGCTAGGCCTGGTTGGCTACAGTCGTGGCCGCTCGCGCTGGATCGGACTCGCGTTGATCGCGCTCGGCTTCGTCGGCGCGTTCACGGTTGGGAGCATGCCCGGACGCGGGTTCGCCGGTTCACTCCCAATGTTGTGGCTGAGTGGGAGCACCGTCGGTCTCGCGCTGAAACCGCTTCGCAACTTGACGCTGCGCGCGGTGCGGCAATTCTCGCGAGGGCATAGGACCGTCGTGTCGATCGAGCAAGTCATGAGTCTCACGACCGACTTCCGGCATTCGGGAAGCGAGTCGCGTGCCCTGATCGCGATTCAGAGCCGGTTGCAGAATCTGTTCGTCGAGGGCCAGTTGCACGGCAAGTTCCTCGACGAGCTCCGCACGCTAGCGATCGCCTTTCGCAAGTCAGCGTTGGCGCGGCTGACACAGTTGCTCCAGCTTGCGAGCGTGCGATTCGCTGAGTTGAGCGAAGTCGAGGCGCTGCGCCGCAAGAGTACTCGCTGTGCCGAGTTGCTAGAGAGGCTCGCCAGGACAGCGGCGGTCGAGAGCGAGGCGCTGGCCGGGATCAGGCGTGACTTGCTGCCGTTGCTCGAGTCGCTACGTGACGAGATCGAGAAGCTGCTGGAGACCCTCGATCGACACTGTGCCATCGATCTAACCGCCGCCGTGACCCGCTATGTAGCGCTTCGTGCAGACCGCGACGCGACCGAACACTTCAACCTGACGCTGAGTGTTGACGCCAGTGCGCAGGGGGCACTCGCGGTGATCGCAGAGACCGATCTCACCACGGTGCTGACCTCGTTGGTCGAGAACGCACGCGATGCCAAGAATCGCGACGACGCTTTCGTCGAGATCGAGATTTCCGCCGGCCGACAGATGGTCACGATTGCCGTCGTTGACGATGGTCCCGGCGTGCCGGCCGCGGATGCCGAGCGAGTATTTCAGTACGGCTTCTCGACTCACGGCGCTGGCCGCGGCTACGGCCTGCCGCGATCGCGGGAACTGCTGGCGCACTACGGTGGACGGCTCACGCTCGTCGATCCTCAGCCGGCACGCGGCGCGGCGTTCGCGATCACCTTGCGTCGCTTGTAGGTGAAGGGCGAGTCAACTCTGTCGGTCGCGCCTGACAGCTGTACGGTCGAGGCGACACTCGGTTCGACGAGTCTATGCATCCAGCCCCGTGCAATCAGCGAGTTACGAGTCGGCGATTCGGTGCGCTCCGTGGCACGGCGATTGCGAAGGCGCACACGACGGGAAGGTGAGAGATCCGTCGTGAGGAGCGCGCGATGTCGGTCAAACAACAGAAGTACTCGTCGCGATGGAGAGCTGGGGCCCTAGCGCTCATTGCCGCACTCGCGACGACGAGTACCGTGCATGCCGGGAAGTACTCGAGTGAAGTGGAGCCGCCTAAGCGAGCCGAGTCACGCAGCGATAGCGCGGCGGTCTACTTCCTTCGAACGACCAGCATGGGTGGGATGATTTACTTCTGGACCTTCGCGGATGAGGAGTTCGTCGGAGTGACCCGCGGTAAGTCGTACTTCACGGCTCAACTGGCGCCGGGTGAACACGTCCTCTGGTCCAAGGCCGAGAACGTGGCGGCGGTGAAATTGACCGTCGAGGCGGGGCGCACCTACTACGTCATCGAACGTGTCGTGCCGGGGTTTGGAAAAGCTCGCGTGAGACTCGATGTCGTTGATGCGGCTGAAGGGGAAAAAGCGCTCAAGAAGATCAAACGGCAGCTTGTCGCTACCGATGAAGCCAAGGCCAAGGCGCCGGAACTGGTCAAACGACATGTGACCCTCGCTCGCAAGCGCGCCGCAGGGGATGAAAGCGAGCAACCCGAAGAGAACGAAGCGCCGCCAGGCGAGGAGGAGGAGAAATGACTCGAGGGAAAGTGTTGTCGGGTTTGGGCGTCGTGCTCGCGCTTTGTTCCGCGTCGGTCACGAGTGGAATCGCCGAGGAGGTTGGGATTGGCAGGATACAGGTCGGCCAGTTCAAGCCGTCGGGTGAATGGCGTGGAACCCTCGGCGGAATTAACGCGATTGTGGAAGGGGACACCGCGACCGTCGTCACGTTCAACTTCGAGTTGCGCCCACGAAAGCACTTCGGTTTCGAGATGGGGCTCAGCTTCACCGATGTCGACTTCGTCGTGAGCGTGCCGGGTGCAGGCAGCGCCAAACTTGGTTCAGCGTTCGCAATGCCATTCACCCTGGGAGCTAACTACCACTTCCTCGAGCGCGGTAGCCGCGTTGACGTCTACCTCGGCCCGTCGATCGGTTGGGTGCTGTGGGGAGACTTGCGTTTGGAGGATGATCAAACTGTCAGCACCGAGAGCGATGTCGCGATTGGAGGGCAAGTCGGCGTGGGTGTAAAGCTCTCCGAGAAGTCGCGTTGGACTTTCGAGGCCACGGTTCAGTACCTGCAGACCCAGTTTGGCGAC
>JANNUT010000154.1:0-3912 GCA_031395565.1 Acidobacteriota bacterium
ACATGTCGACGAAACGCGCTCGGCATCGAGCGCATTCAAGGCGCTGGCAGCCTCGCGGGCGGCAAAGGGTGCCGGGCGTGCCGCCTCGCCCACCGCGTTGCGCGCGAGAGCGGTCATCAAGCACGCCGACCAATCGATGTCCTCGAGGTCGCGTCGCGCGGCTGGCAATGGATTCAATTCAGGCAGATCGCAGCCTGGGCCCAATTTCCATTGTTGCTCGAGGAACGCGCCGAGCTGTTCTAACGCGTCGAGCCAGGCGTCGACGCGCTGCAAATCGGCGCGCTCACGAAACGGTCGAGGTTGCGCGTCGAGTGAATAAAACGGGCGTGCGGAGAGCAGCCCGACCAAGGGCGCTTGCAGTTCTTCGTCGAGCCGTGGCTGCGCGAATGGAACGCGCGCGATCCAACCATCGCGGCAACGTCTGGCGCGATAAGCGCGCGATTGCACCGCGCCGGTGCCCACCCTCACGATTTCTGCGGCGCTCAAGCCAGCGAGAGCACGCCGTGCAGCATCCTCGTTTTCCGATTCTGTCAGTTCGGCAAGACCCAAATTGGCGTGCGCCAAGGCGGTATCGAGCGCGAGCCGGTGCGTTTCGGGGTCGCCCAAATGCGAAAGGCTCGATACCGCGAAGCGATTTCCCACGCGAACCAAGCCATGCAGCAACGCTTCTTGTTGCGGCAATGGCAGCGTAGCGCCCAATCGCGCCAACAATGGCGCAGACGAGGATGCGGCCGCCGTCACAGGTAATGCGTGATTCTCGATAGGTGGGAGCGCCGCCTGCACGGCCTTCTGCTTGAGTCGTGCGCGCAACTCTCGCAACGGCTCGGCCCCCGCTGCCCAAACTTCGAGACTCTCACCCAACTCAGGAAAGCCCTTCTCGGCCAAGCGCGAGGCCCGCGATTCGTACGCCTGCTGTTCCATTTCAGCAGGGATCGACCACATGACTTGTTCCAACAGCGCTTCGAAAGCGTGCGTGGAACGAGCTCTCAAAATCTTGAGCGCCTCGTGCAGTGCATCGAACGCCTCGACCGGTGTGTGCTCCTTGGCTTCGATTTGATAGGTGCTGTCGATCGTGGTCACCGCGCGATCGGGGGGCCAGTAACGCGGGTCGGCCGACTCGTCGTTTTTGTAGATGAACACCAAGCGGGATACGAGATGAACCACGAGTGACTCATCGGCCTCGCTGATGATGCGGCCGACAAGCGCTGGATCGGCCTCGCTAAACGCGATCAGCCAGCGACAAACTCGATCGATATCGAGGTTGTCCTTGTCCCAACCGTCGATGTCCAAGAAGAATTCCAGCTGAGGCAAGCTGGCCAAAGGCAAGAGCGGTGAGGCCTCATCCAGCCCGGCCTCCAGCACGGTGAGATACAGGTCTTGCGCCGGCAGGCTGCGCACCGCTTCTTGAGGGTGGGTCGACGCGAGCATGCTTTCGACGCGAGGGCCGGCCGGCAACGACATCAACCGGCGGCGCAACTCGAGTGCATTGACAGGCTTAAGACTCACGCCGCGATTGTGCCTGATTCGCTCTCGATTCGCCGAAGGAGGTTCGCCGAGCGTTTAGCGCGTGGCTGTTTCTTGGCGAATCGCTTGGCTGACCACGGGTCGAAGCAAGAGCGTCGAGCAGGCCGCGCATCGTGCGCTTTCGAGCTGGCTATCCTGGATCGCGTTGTGCTGACCGCACGAGCAAACGATTGTGAGTTCCACGATCGAGATCCTTCCCTGAAGCTCCCGCTTTGAATATGCGGTGATTCCGGCGCGCGGCCATGGGAAGTCACGTGTTTGTGTCTGAGATGACCGAGACTCAGGCGAGTTGTGGACCGTTGAGTTCGACACGAATCGCGTTATTGAACACAGCAGCGAACGTTGACGAACTTTGAATCGGTTGGGTAGAGAATGATGGTCGTCCCAAGGAGAAAGGTGTCATGAGCGGTTCGTTGCCCGGTGTTTCCCCAGCCGAAGTCCAGGCCGCGTTTGCTGCTGTCGGCAAAGCGGCAGCGATCGTGCGCCGCTACGCCGCCGAAGGGATCGACGTCAAGACCAAGCCGGACGGCTCACCGGTAACACAAGCCGACACGCAAGCCGAGGCAGCGATTCGCGATCACTTGTCGCAAGCGATGCCGGGTTGTGGTTTCGTCGGCGAGGAGTTTGGAAGCGAAGCGGGGAACGGTGATCGCTGGATCATCGATCCGATCGACGGCACCAAGAACTTCGTCGCAGGAATTCCGTATTACGCCACGCTGCTCGCACTCGAACGCGACGGTGTGTTGGTGCTTGGACTGGTACACGCTCCGGCGCTCGACACCACGTGGTGGGCCATGCGAGGTGGCGGTGCCTGGCGCGGAACCGGTTTCGATCGTGAGCGTGGCGTGTGGCAGCGGCTGGCGGTCAGTCGAACGGAATCGCTCGAGACGTCGTTTGTTTGTCACGGTGGGCTTCGCTACTTCCAAACAGAAGGTCTGTGGGAGCGATTCTCGACCGTCGTCAGCAGTGTCAAGCGCACGCGAGGCTTTGGTGATTGGTGGGGTCACATGCTTGCCGCAGAAGGGAAGTGCGAGGCGATGATCGACCCGCGCGTTTCGCTGCACGATGTCGCCGCACTTCGCGTGATTGTCGAAGAGGCGAGCGGGGCCGTGGCCAAACGCGGTGGCGGCTGGTTCGTGCCGGGCGAGCAGACGGGGTTGATCAGCGGCGCGCCGCACGTGGTTGCCGCGCTGCAGCAGCAACTCGGTTTCTAGCCTCGATTGAGGGCCTTCGTACTGAGTCCACCTCGCATTCGAGGCCGACTGGCCCCGAGTGAGCGCGAGCGCCATGTTGAGGGGAGCCCTCAGCGGGCACCGGGCGCGGAGGCCCGTTATGAAACATCCACTCGAAGTCATTCTCAGGGCAAAGCCCGTGATCTCTCGCCGTGCGATTCGTAAATCGATCGCCGTCCACGGCGTTGTCGTGGCAGCGCTGGTGACGTGGATCGCGGTCAGCGCGCCGCTCAGTCTCGTCGCTGCCGCGCCCGCCGAGAGCGACGAGCCCTTCGAGGTCAGCCAGCCGGTGATGATCGAGGTCTCGGGCACACCCAGTTGCGAAACACGTTGGGAGCAACTCAACGACGGCCGGGTGCTGGAGGTCTCTCGCGTGCTTCCGGCCGACCGCCTCGAAACCGGGTGTGAAGCCGAGCCCGCCGCGCTCTACTGGATGCCGCTTCCGTCGCGGTTTCACCCGCAGCAGGCGATAGGCAAAGGAGTTGCGGGCCGCGTTTGGGTAAGTCTTTTGGTCGATCGCCACGGGCGAGTGGCGCAGGCCGAACCGGTGGCCGACCTGAACCCAGGCTGGGAGTTTGCGAGCGCTGCGGTCGCCGCGGTGAGAAACCGTCGCTATCGGCCGCTGAAAATCGATGGCCGCGCGGTTGCTTCGCGCTTCACAGATGTGGTCGACTTCGGGCCCTCAGTCGACGACAGGGATCGCCGCTGAGCTTGGGGGTCCGGTCTGATGGCAGTGCGTACGAAGGCGCGAAAGAAAATGGGGACCAAAGCCGCCAAACCGCCAGCCAGAAAAGCGGTGAAGAAAGCGGTGAAGCGGAATAAGAAGAAGACCACCAAGAAAGTCAAAAAGAAGGCCACCAAGAAGGGCGTCAAGGCCTCCTCGAAAAGTCTGACGCGCCGCGCGGTGAAAAGAGCGGTCCGGCCTGTCGCCACGCCAAGCACCACCAAGTCCACGCCCGCATCGCCGACGAGCTCGGCAGGTATTGGTGACGACGCTGTACTGAAGGCGACCGGAAAGCGCTGGAGTGAATGGCTCACGCTCTTGGACAAGGCCGGCGCAACCGCATGGACTCACCGGCGGATTGCGTTGCACCTGCACGAGCAACTGGGTGTGGGCGAATGGTGGTGTCAGATGGTGGCCGTGGGTTACGAACAG
>JANNUT010000155.1:0-21800 GCA_031395565.1 Acidobacteriota bacterium
CCGAAGGTCGGCGAGGAAGCGTGGTTTGGAATGGCGCTGTTGGAAGTCGCCGACCTATCGCAAATGCGCATCAACGCACGAGTGCCCGAATCGGACGCCGGTCACGTGCGGGTCGGGCAGGTCGCGGAAGTCCGGCTCAAGGCCAACCCCGACAAGTTGTTCAACGGCAAAGTGGTCCAGTTGGGCCGGATCTTTCACACCAAGTCGGACGAATCACCGAGCGTGGTCTTCGATGCCGTGATCGAACTCGAAAAGCCCGATTCATCGTGGATGCGTCCCGGCATGGCGGCCGACATCACGATTCTTGCGGATACCGCAGAGTCGGTCATCGCCGTCCCCGAAGAAGCCATTCAATACGACAGCGAGGGCGCGCACGTCGAGCGGCTTTCACCGCAGGCCGGTCGCGTGGGGATCAAGGTCGGACGTCGCGCCGACGGCCGTGTCGAAGTGGTGGAAGGTTTGTCTGCTGGAGACACCGTGCGCGTGCCGGGCGGCAAGTCGTGATGCGCGCGTGGGCTGGCGCGGCAATAGCCTCGCTGTTGTTGGCGTGCGGCAGCGACAAACCCCGCCCGCCCGCGCTCGAGATGCAACCCGGCCTGTTCGAAATGCAAACCGAGGGCAAGGGACTGTTGCGGGCAGCCACCTCCACACCGGTCTCAGTCCCCAACGAACTGCGTGGCCGCCAGAATCTCGCTTGGCTGATGGCCGACGGAGCCACCGTCAAGACCGGCGATATCGTCGCGCGATTGGATCAAACGGAGGCCGAGCGGCAAGAGCAGGAAAGCCGCAACAGCGTGAGCAAGGTCGATCTGCAAATCAACGCGCGCAGCGGTTCGCAAGGGCAGGAACGCTTCGAGCTAGGCGAGCAGTTGCGCATGACCGGCCTAGAGCGTGATGTAACGCAGCGCTTCTCACAGAAAGACGAAAACGTCTTTTCGCGCAACGACATCATCGACGCGCAGGTCAGCCTGGAATTTCTCGACAAGAAAAGCGGCATCTTGCAGTCCAAGCAGAAACGCCAAGGTAAGCAGCACGCAGCCGATATGCAGCTCTTGGGTTTGCAGCGGCAAACTCACGCCCTGCGGATGCAGCAGGTTGTCGACGCGCGCGGCCGCATGTCGCTCGCCGCGCCACACGACGGCGTGTTCGTGTTGGGCCGAACCTGGAGCGGTGATCGGATCAAGGTGGGCGACACACTCTGGACCGGCCAGGAAATTGGGCAACTGCCCGATCTGTCGACACTCGAAGCGTTGATCCGCATCTTGGAATCAGAAATGTCGGGCGTCACCGTTGGGACGCCGGCGACCGTCGAGCTCGACGCACAACCGGGCGTCATCTACACCGGCAAGGTAAAGAGCGTCAGCGCCGTTGCGTCGCCGATCGAACGCGAGAGCCCGCTGAAGTACTTCGACGTCATGGTCGCGTTCGAAAAACCCGATACGGCGATCATGAAACCCGGTCTTTCGGCGCACGCTGTGCTGCATGTCAAACGCCAAGAGTCGGTGCTGGCCGTCCCCAACCAGGCGCTGTTTCGCAAGGGCGACGAAAACTGGGTCTGGATCGAGTCGGGCCACAGCTACGAGAAGCGTCCGGTCAAGATTGGTGATCGCAGCCCCATGCGCAGCGTGATCGCCGAGGGTTTGAAGCCAGGTGATCGCGTCGCGCTGGGCGACCCAGAGCGTGCCCAATGACCGAGTGGCGATCGGCGCTGGCCGAGTCGCTCGAAGGGCTCACGCACCACAAGCTGCGCACCGCGCTCACGCTGCTCGGTATGATCTTCGGCGTGGCGGCTGTGATTGCGATGCTCAGCATTGGCGCCGGCGCTGAGCGCGAAGCGTTGAAGATGATCGACATGATGGGACTGCGTAATGTCATCGCGCGTTCTACGCCGCCGTCGGAAGACAAGCTCAAGGAAACGCGCGAAAACTCGCTGGGTTTGTCGCTGGCCGATATGCAGGCCGCGTTGGAGACGCTGCCGTTCGTGGAAGCGCACGGCGCGCTCAAGAAGGTGGCTACCTACTCGCTGTTCAGCGAGCGAGGCAAAAGCGACGCCGCCGTATTCGGAGTGAGCCCCTCTTACTTCGAGCTTTCCAATTTGCAGTTGGGAAGCGGGCGGCTGTTGCACCCACTCGACGATCAAACGATTGCGCAAGTCTGCGTGCTGGGTGACACGGCCGCGCACGCGCTATTCGGCAGCGAGCCGGCGCTGGGCAAGCCGGTAAAGATCAACCACTTGTGGCTGACGGTGGTGGGCGTGCTTGCCTCGCAGCGGGTCGAGCGTGCCGAGTTCGAAGGCGTCAAACTGTCCGACCCCTCCAACAATATTTATCTGCCGGTTGAAACGGCCTTGAAGCGCTTCAAGTTCAAGCTGCTCGAAGATGAGCTCGACGAAGTGCACCTGCGCATCAAGGAAGGCGTCACCACTCCCACTGCGGCGGTGAGCTTGTCGCGACTGCTCGAAACACGTCATCGGGGCGTCAACGACTTCGCGCTGGTTGTTCCCGAGAAGCTGCTCGAGCAGCACCGCAAGACTCAACGCATTTTCAACATGGTCATGGGCAGCATTGCCGCGATCTCGCTCCTGGTCGGCGGCATTGGAATCATGAACATCATGCTGGCCACCGTGCTCGAGCGAACCCGCGAAATCGGAATTCGCCGCGCACTCGGCGCCAAGCAGAAAGACATTCGCAATCAGTTTCTGGCAGAGACGCTGGCGATTACCGGAATCGGTGGATTGATCGGCATCGTGGTCGGGCTTGGAATCGCCTTTGCGATTACGTGGTTTAGCGGCTGGCCGATTGCGTGGTCTCCCTGGGCGGTGGTGATTGCTGTGGGCGTGTCGGCGCTGATCGGCTTGGTGTTTGGCATCTACCCGGCAATCCAAGCGGCGCGTCTCGATCCTATCGAGGCATTGCGCCGCGAGGCGGCATGACCGATCGCGAGCAGATCCAAACGCTGATCGTCGATTTGGGTCGTGGGCTTCATCGCTACGGAGCGTCGACGGCACGCGTCGAGGATGCGATGACGCAACTCGCCGTGCAGCTAGGGATCGATGGGCAGTTCTTCGTGCAACCTACGGCGTTGTTTGCGTCGTTTGGAAAGGGCGGTGCAGAAACGTATCTGCTGCGCTTACAGCCGGCGGTTACCGACCTCACCAAACTCACGCGGCTCGATGCGCTGCTCGGCGAGTTGGTGCGCGGCGTCGTCGAGCCGAGTCGCGGCGCGCAGCGACTGCACGAAATTCTCAACGCGCAGCCTGGTCCGTGGCGTCGCGTCGTCATCTTGACAGGTCACAGTTTGGCGGCTGCTGCGGCGGCGCGCTTCGTGGGCGGCGGCTGGCCGGAGGTCGGGGCCGCTTTGGTGATTGGGCCGTTGGTGGGTCTGTTAGCGTGGCGAGCGGAGCGACGCGACGCGATGCGTCGTATTCAGGTGCCGCTGTCGGCAATCGTCGCGTCGTTTGTCGCGGTCGCACTGGCCGCCAAGTTTGGAAACGTCAACCCGCAAATCGCGATGCTCGCAGGGCTGGTACTACTGCTGCCGGGAATGATGCTCACGGTCGCCACCAACGAACTTGCGACCGGCCATTTGGCGTCGGGCACGGCGCGTGCGGCAGGTGCCACGATGGTGTTCATCACGATGGCGTTCGGCGTGGCGTTGGGTGGACGCTTGGCTGGGATGGTGTTTGGCACACCGGCAATGCTCGAGCCCGAAGCGGCATCGATGTGGTCCTTGGTGTTGGCGTTGCTCGTGGCGCCGTTGGCCATGGCCGCGTTGTTTCGTGCGCCGTCGCGCGAGGTGCCGTTTATCGTTTTCGGCTGCGTCCTCGCGTTCTGCGGTGGGCAGTTGGGGGGACGATGGCTCGGCCCCGAGCTCGGTGTCTTCGTCGGCGGATTGCTGGCCGGCCTGGCCGCCAACGGTTACGCGCGATGGCGCAACAAACCGTCCGCAATCGTGTATGTTCCCGCAATGTTGATGCTGGTCCCCGGGAGCATTGGGTTTCGCAGCATCACGGCGCTCTTGGCCGAGCAGGTAACGTCGGGTGTCGATGCCGCGTTCACGACGCTGCTGATGACGGTAGCGCTCGGAACTGGGATGTTGGTGGCGGGTGTGGTGATTCCACCGCGGCGTGTGCTGTAAGGGAGAGGTGTCATGACTGTCAAACAGGTAATGACCGAGTTGGAGTCGATGGGAAACGCCTCGATCAAGAAGACGCTCATGAAGCACGGTGCGAAAGAACCGTTTTTCGGCGTCAAGGTCGAGGACCTGAAGAAAATTCAGAAGCGTGTGAAGACCGATCACGAGTTGGCGTTGGGGTTGTATGACACCGGCAACTCGGACGCGATGTACTTGGCCGGACTGATTGCCGACGATGCGGCGATGACCAAGAAGGATTTGCAGCGTTGGGTCAAGCAGGCGTATTGGCACTATCTCTCCGAGTACACCGTGCCTTGGGTTGCGGCCGGTAGTGCACACGGCTGGGACTTGGCGCTGGAGTGGATCGACGCCAAGGCCGAAAACGTCGCTGCTGCGGGTTGGGGGACGCTGTCGAGTTTGGTTGCGACGAAAGCCGACGCCGAGTTGGATCTGCCGGCGCTGAAGAAGTTGTTGCTGCGCGTGCAGAAGTCGATTCACGATGAGCGCAACCGCGTGCGGTATGCGATGAATGGGTTCGTGATTGCGGTGGGCTCGTACGTCGAGCCGTTGAGTGCGGTCGCGACGGATGTGGCGAAGAAGATTGGGGTGGTGTCGGTGGAGATGAATGGAACGGCCTGCGGGGTGCCGTTGGCCACGGAATATATCGAGAAGACGGTTGCGAGGCGTGGGGTTGGTAAGAAGCGTAAGTCGGCTAAGTGTTAGGTGCTTGTCATCTTCTACGCGCGAAAAGGGGACAGGCACCTGGGATTGGCGCGGCTCTTCCTGCTGGCAACGCTCCAGGTGCCAGTCCCCGAACGGCGAAAAAGGGGACAGGCACCTGGAACCTTCGCAACTCTTCCTTCCATCAACGCTCCAGGTGCCAGTCCCCGGTTGCGGCAACGTTACTCGTAGCGGAGGGATTCGATGGGGTCTAGCTGCGCGGCGCGGTAGGCGGGGTAGATTCCGAAGATCGCGCCGATCAAGCTGGCGAAGCCGAAGGATAGGGCCAAGGCCCACAGCGGGATGAAGGCGCCGGGCCAGTCGGGGATGACGGCTGCTAGGCCGTACCCGAACACGACGCCGAGCACGATGCCGATCACGCCGCCGACTAAGCTGATCGTCACCGATTCGATGAGGAACTGAAGAAGTATCAGGTTCTTCGGGGCGCCGATCGCTTTGCGCAGTCCAATCTCGCGCATCCGCTCCGTCACCGACACCAGCATGATGTTCATGATTCCAATTCCGCCCACCACCAGCGAAATGCTGACGATTCCCCCCAGCACCGCCGTGAATCCGCCGATGATCTTGCCCAGCACGCCCATCAGTTGTTCCTGCGAGGTGATCTCGAAATCATCGGGCTGGTCGCTGGTCAATCCGTGGCGACGTCGCAGCAAATCGGTAATGCGATCGCGCGTCTGCTCGACCGACTCGGGGCTGGTGGTGGTAAGTGTCAAGCCAATCTGCTCGGTGCTCTCGGTGCCATAGATCGTGGCGGCCGTGGAGTAGGGGATGAGCACGAAATCGTCGAACGACTCGCCTAGCAACTCGCCTTGCTTTTCCATGACGCCGACGATCCGAAACTCCTCGTTTTGCAGCGTGATCGTCTGTCCCACCGGCTCGCCCTCGATTTTCAGCGTCTCCACCAACTTCGAGCCAATCGCGCAAACCCGAGAGCGCGAGCGGTCATCGACTTGCGAGAAAAAGCGACCCTTGCCGACGTAGAAGCCACGCACGTCTTGATAGCGCGCCGTGGTCCCCACCAAGAAGGTCCGCGCCTGCTCCTCACCATGCTTGGCGATGGCCGACTCGAAAAACTCCGGCACGATTTCGTCGATCGTCTCGATCGAGTCCTTCAGCGCCTGACCGTCGTTCCAATCGAGCACAATGCGGCCGAGCTTCTGACCGTCGGTCCCCGCCGGGCGATTGGGAGAGATGTGCATCGCATTGGTGCCCAGCCCTTCGAACTGCCGTTCGATCACGGCAAAAAACCCTTGCACCAACGAGACCACCGCCACGGTTGCCGACACACCAATCACGATCCCCAGCGTGGTCAAGAGCGAGCGCATCTTGTTGACCCAAATAGCGCCGATCGCAATTCGAAACGATTCGAGAATCATGATCACCGTGCTCCTGACCGTGTTGCGAGGCCGTTAACTCGGGACAGGTTTCGTCTGGATCGACCGCCCCATTCGAAACCCGTCCCGCCCCTTAAGCGCTAGCAGCAGCTGCGCGACTCGTGGGTAAATCGCTCAACACTTCTCCGTCTTTCAAACGCACCACGCGATGGGCGCGCTCGGCCACATGTTCTTCATGCGTCACCATCACGATGGTGTGACCGCGGCCCCACAGTGCCTCGAACAACGCCAAGATCTCTTCGCCGGTCTTGGAATCCAAGTTGCCCGTTGGCTCATCGGCCAAGAGCAACGCAGGGTCGTTGACCAAGGCACGCGCAATTGCCACGCGCTGACGCTGACCGCCCGACAACTCGTTGGGCTTGTGCTCCATTCGATCGGCCAGCCCCACCGCTTCGAGCGCCGCGGTCGCGCGTCTGATGCGCTCGCTGCGACGCACGCCGGCGTAGATCAACGGCAGCTCCACGTTCTTCAAAGCCGACGTGCGCGCCAACAACTGAAACGTCTGGAAGATGAAGCCAATCTCCTTGTTGCGGATCCGCGCCAATTGCCGGTCGTCCAGCGCGCTGACATCGTGACCATTGAGCACGTAGCGTCCGGTCGTGGGTGAATCCAAGCAGCCGATCAAATTCATCAAGGTCGATTTACCCGACCCCGACGGACCCATGATCGCCACGTACTCGCCACGCTCGACTCGAACGTCCACGCCCACCAACGCCGCAACCTGCGACTGGCCGCCCATGTCGTACAGCCGCGACAGATTCTGTGCATCGATGACCGGCACAGGTGTGCTGCCAACCAACGCGAGCGCGTTCATCACGACACCTCGACGCTGGCACCACCGTTGTCTTTGTCCTTGTCGTCGTCGTCGCTTTCCTTCTTTTCCAAGACCGCTTCGCCGTCCTTCAGCTTGCGAAGCGTGCGGTACGGTCCGGTAATCACCGTGTCGCCATCGCGCACGCCGGCGAGCACTTCGACAAAGTCGTCGTCGGTCAAACCGGTTTGAACGCGCACCGCGTTGGCCTTGCCCTCGTGCATCAAGATCACCGTGTCGACGCGCTTCTCACCTGGTTCGCCACCGGTGGGGTTACCCAGCGCCGACTCTGCGCGCTCGAGCACTGCTTGAATCGGCACGCGCAACGCCGCCGGACGCGTTTCAATTTCAACGCGCGCCTTGGCGGTCATACCAGGCCGCAAGCGATTGTCCGGCGCGGTCAACAGCACCTTCACGCCAAACACGTTGGCCTCGCCCTTCTTGCGCGCCGAGTTACGAATTTCGGCGACACGGCCGGCGTACGTGACGTCCTCGATCGCGTCGACTTTGATGCCAACGGTTTGCCCCACCACCACCTTGGCAATTTGTGATTCATCCACATCGACTTCGGCCAACAGCTCGCTCATGTCGCTGACGACCAGCATCACCGAACCAGGAATGTTAGTGGTGCCGACAATCACCTGCTCGCCGACTTCGGTGTTGAGCGCGGTCACACGGCCATCGATTGGCGAGAAGATCGTGGTCTTGCTCAGGTCGTCGCGCGATTTCCCCAACGAGCTTTCGGTCTGCGATACCGTCTCTTCCAATGACTCGAGTTGAAAGCGCGACGCGTCGTAGTCGAGCTTGGCCTGATCGTAGGAGTCTTCCGAGACGAGCCCCTGAGCCTTGAGTTGCTGCGTGCGGTCGTAGCGCGCCTTCATGGTGGCCAGCCGGTTGCGCTCTTGCGCCACCGACACGCGCGTCATCCGCAGTTCGGCTTCCAAGCGCTGCACTTCTTGGCGATAGCGTTCCGGGTCGATCTGCAGCAGCAGTTGACCCTTCTTGACCTCGTCCCCCTCTTTGACAGGGATCGCGATAATCGTGCCGGGGATTTGTGCCCCCACATTCACCCGCGTGCGAGCTTGAATTTCTCCGGTGCCGGCGACCTCGGATCGAATCGCGCCGGTCTTCACCGCGTGGATAAAGACGTCGGTCCCCTTGGGCTTGCCGGACGCGATGAAACCAAACGCCACCAACGATCCGACCAACAACAGCCCGCCACCGATCAACCACTTCTTCATGGCACCATCCTCCGTCGGGGTACTTAACGGGGCAGGGGGGGCCCGAATTTCACGAAGTTTTCCATTCAAGCGATTTGGCCGGCAAGGCCCCGTTAAACTGCTGGCGCCGTGGCTTGCCAGGTGATTCCACGCCCTGCTTGCCGCGCCTGAGGGAACAGACCGTGAGAGACACACTCGCGTCGTTACGTGTTACATCCGGCAAGCGCTTCCGGCTGTCATCGATCGATCCCGGAAGCACCCCGGGCTGGAAAGACGACAAGGCCGTCGCCAAGGTAGCGGCCGAAAAGCTCAACGCTCGTTTGGAGTTGCTACAAGAACTGCTGCACGCCGAGCACAAACACAAGCTGCTGGTGGTGCTGCAAGCGATGGATACCGGCGGTAAGGACGGAACGATCCGTCGCGTCTTCGACGGTGTAAACCCCTTGGGGGTTCGCGTCGCCAGCTTCAAGGCTCCGACGCCGGTCGAGCTGGATCACGATTATCTGTGGCGGGCGCACGCTCAAGTCCCCGGCCGCGGCGAACTGACGATCTTCAATCGTAGCCACTACGAAGATGTGTTGGTCGTGCGTGTGCACGAGTTTGTTCCCGAGCGCGTGTGGCGAAAGCGTTACGCGCAAATTCGCGACTTCGAGCGAATGCTCGCGGAAGAGGGGACCACGATCGTGAAGTTCTTCCTGCACATTAGTAAGGACGAACAAAAAGCGCGGCTTCAAGCGCGCCTAGATGATCGTGAGAATCAGTGGAAATTCAATCCGGGTGACTTGAAAGAGCGCGAGTTGTGGGGCCCTTACATGGCGGCGTATCAGGAAGCCGTGGCTGAGACGTCCACCAAAGAAGCGCCGTGGTATGTCGTGCCGGCCGACAAAAAGTGGTACCGAGACTGGGCCATTTTGAGGATCTTGGTCGACACGCTCGAAGACTTGAAGATGAGCTATCCCGAGCCCGACTTCGATCCCAAGACGATCCGCATCAAGTAGTGCTCGACACGCTCGCCCAGCGCGATCTGCGCGGACGGAGCTCGCCTCTCGGGCTACCATGCGCTGCATGAACCGATGCCTGCTCCAGCTCGCCGTCGTTGCCATCACACTCGTCGCCTTTGCCAGTGCACCACCCGCCACCGCGGCCACGCCACTGGATCAACTCAAAGACACGCACACCGCGCCCTACCGTGTGCTCGGCCGCGGCATGGTGACCGACGCCAGTCATCCCGTCCATCCGGGCGATTTTCGCGAGTATGCGTTGACGCTGACACTGTCGATCGATCCGGAGTTGGGCGAGGCGGTGCTTGAATTCGAAACCGGCGAGGGGAGCGACAAGAGCACCGATCGCTACTTCGTGCGCCGCGGTCGTGTGTTTCAAGTAGATGAGCAGGGCAAGGAGGTCGCACCAGAACCCTTCGGTGATGTCTCTCCTGCGACCGTCGCCACGCTTTACCCAGCATTGGTAATCGAAGCGATGCGCGAGCGGCGCGACAGCGTGCGCCTCGAGGGTGCGCCGGCTGCGAAGAACAGCTCGTACCTGTTTGCCGCCAACGATGAACTCTGGTCGGCCCGCGTCGAGACGAAAGGTACGCAACTCGTCTCACTCACACGGCGAGTATTCAGCGATGTCTTCGGCGATGGTGAGGAGCAGGTGAGGTATCAACCCGATCCCGCGCGCGTCACCGTCAACCTGCGCGGTCGCGAAACCTGCCGCATCGACTTCTCCGCGCCGCAGCCGACATCGCCAACCACACCGATGCCCGCCGTTCCGGCAGGCGACGCCAAACGCGATCGCAACCTGGTGATTGCTGCGCGCGACGTTTCGTTTCAAGAGCTGGCACCGCACCTGTATTCGATCGATCTGCCCGCGTTGAACTCGCGCGTCTTCGTCGCGGAGTTCGCGGACTACTTGGTGGTGCTCGAAGGCGCCTACACCTCGCGCAACGCCGATCGCTTGGCGCAAAAGATTCGCGAGCGCTTTGCAAAGCCGGTGCGCTACTTCGCGTTTAGCCATTTGCACGGCCAGTATGTTGGCGGCACGCGCAGCTGGATCGCCGAGGGCGCCACCGTACTGGTCCCCCCAAGCACAGCACCACTCATTGAAGCGGTCGCCGCGGCGCGATTCGACCTGCGACCGGACGTGCTGTCACAGACTCCCAAGCCGCTGAAGCTCGAGGCAGTCAAAGACACACGCCGCCTTGAGGACAGCGTCAACACGCTCGAGGTGTACAACGTCGAGTCCGAGCACACCGACGAGTACTTCATCTTCTACTTCCCGCAGCAAAAGGTCTTGCTTACCGGAGACTTGCTGTTCTATCGGCCCGGCAAGCCGCTCACCGGGCGATCGAAGAAGGTCTGCGAGACGGTGGCGAAGCTCGGCCTCGAACCGGAGCAGTTTGTCGCCACCTGGCCGCTCGATGGCCTCGGCACCAAGAACATCATCAGCGGCGATGAGATGAGCGCTGCCTGCCAACCCAAGCCGTGAAAACGATCGGCATCATTGGCGGCATCGGCCCCGAATCGACCATCGATTACTACCGATTTATGGTGACCGAGTATCGCCGCAGGCACGGCGGCACCGGCTACCCCTCGATCGTGATCAACAGCATCGATCTGGACAAAGCCCTGCGATTTCTCGATGGCAACGACCTCGATGCGCTCACCGAGTACTTGCTGGTCGAGCTGCAGCGACTCGCCGACGCTGGCGCCAACATTGCCCTGCTTGCTGCCAACACGCCGCACCTCGTGTTCGATCAGCTGCAACGCCGCTCGCCGATCGCGCTCATCAGCATCGTGCAAGCGACCTGCGACCACGCCCGAGCCCATGGCGTCACCTGCGCTGGGCTGATCGGCACACGCTTCACGATGCAAGCCGACTTCTACCCTAAGGTGTTTCAAGCTGCCGGCGTACCGATTGTCGTTCCCAACGCCGCCGAACAAGACTTCATCCACGAGAAGTACTTCGCCGAACTCGTCAAAGGTGTGTTTCTCCCGCAAACACGCGAAGCGCTGCTCGCGGTTATTCAGCGCATGCGCGACGACGACAAAATCGACGGTGTCATTCTAGGCGGCACCGAGCTGCCGTTGATTCTTGGCGACTCCACCGTCAACGGCGTCACGTTCTTTGACACCACCAAGATTCACGTCAAGCGCGTGCTCGACTGGCTCGACGAATAAGCAGCGGCAGCATTACGCCAAGCTGTGAAACACCTTCTGCACGTCGTCGTCTTGCTCGAGTGTGTCGATGAGGCTCAGCACTTCGGTGGCCTGCGCTTCGGGCAACTCGGTGGGCGTGGTGCTGACGTATTCCAGTTCGGCCGACAGCGGCACAATGCTGCGCTCTTCAAGCGCGCGTTGCAGATGCCCAAAATCGGAAAACGCGCAGCGAATCACCAACTGCGGCTCGCCCTTCTCACTGGTGCTCTCGCCCATCTCTTCCAATCCAAAGTCGATCAGCTCGAGCTCGAGGTCGTCTTGGTTAACGCCCGCAGGATTCAAGCGAAACACACCCATGTGCTTGAACATGAAAGCCACCGCGCCCGAGTTACCCAAATTGCCGCCACCCTTGTTGAAGTGCTTGCGCAAGTTGGCCACGGTGCGCGTTGGATTGTCGGTCGCTGTTTCGACCATGACCGGAATCCCATGCGGCGCGTACCCCTCGTACAGAATCTCTTCGTAGTCGGTCGCCTCTTGCCCCGACGCTCGACGAATCGCGGCATCGACTTTGTCCTTGGGCATGTTGACCGAGCGCGCATTTTGGATCACGCGCCGCAGCGTCGGGTTGGAGGTTGCGTCCGGCCCGCCCGACTTGACCGCAATCGCAATTTCCTTCGCGATTCGGGCGAACTGCTTCGCCATCCGGTCCCAGCGGGCGAACATCACATGCTTTCTGGTTTCGAAGATGCGTCCCATGGTCTTTTCGATTAGCTCGCGAGGTTGAAGGTGAGGCCGGAAGCGCCGGCCGGTGGGCAATCTACCCTGTGGGTGCGGGCCCGTAAAGTGAGTCGCCCCGCGTGGCCCTGGCCCGGTCGTATCATCTCGCAGCGAGCCGGAACGACCTCGCCCCGAGCCGAACAACGCCGAAAGGAGCCACCATGTTTCTAGGACTGCGCACCGCTGCCTATCACGCCCCCGATCTCGACCGCGCCAAGGCTTGGTACACCGACGTGCTCGGCATCGACCCGTACTTCGACCAGCCGTTTTATGTCGGGTTCAACGTGCACGGTTACGAGCTGGGTTTGAACCCCGACCCCGAGGGCGGCTTGAGTGGTTTGGGCGGCGCCGTTGCGTATTGGGGTGTCGTTGATGCCGAGGCTGCGTACGCGCGATTGCTGCAGTTGGGCGCGCAACCGGTGAGCGCCGTGCAGGATGTGGGTGAGGGGATCAAGGTTGCAACGGTGAAGGATCCGTTTGGGAACGCGCTGGGGATTATCGAGAATCCGCATTTCGAGGTGAAGGGTTAGCGGGGTCGAGTCTTCGCATCAGACTGTCCATGTAACGGTTGCCGCGGAGTTTCCTGCCGCACCACGCCTGCATGACTCAAGTCAAGTGTTCCTTCTGACCGACACGAGTAGGGTGCGCCTCGGACTCAGCGCTCGGCTGGTCCAATGCCGGGGTGCAGGATGGCGTTTTCCCGAGCACATTCGAAACGGCTGTTGTCAGCGACTGAGTTGACGGGGATCTCGTCCAACTCGTCGCGGCGCAGTTTCCGAATCGCCACACGCGTCTCGGGAATCTTCGATTCCCAGAACCGCTTTGTCGTCGGGGCAGGGCTCCGCAGTTCTAGTCCGCGCTGCTCCGCCAACGCCGACGACCGTCGAAGTAGTCAGGCTGCCAAGTTCGGGGGTGCAGTATGTCGAAGAACGTTTCGAGGGGGAGTTCGCTAGCACTAGTTGTCATCAGTCTCCTGATCGCCTGCCCGTCACTCACGAGTGCAGCCGCGCTTCCTGATCCGGCGCAATCGACACGGCAAGGCGTATCCATCGCGGAGCAGGGCTGGGAGTTCCCGCTCCCGAGCGCACCTTCCGAGTTTCCACTCCGCCCCTTGGATCGCGACCCAACGGAGGGTGTGCGCCATGGATGGGTGCAGACCACGAGTGGTCGATTCGGATTCGCGACTACCGATCTCACGCTCCCAGCTCGCGTGTCGTTCGAGGTCGGCCGCGTCTTTGATGCAGGGATCATTGGAATGATCCCCGGTGTTCCGACACAAGAGCCGCGCTGCAACTACGACTTTGGCGCGAACTGGATGCTTCGCCCAAACTCGGTTTTGATCATCAACGGCCCCACGACGTTCCTGTTGTTGACCGACGAGGGTCATGTGGTGCCGTATCAGAAACAGACCGGCGGTACCACGTACTACCCAGCTCCAGATCGGCCACTGCCGTACGGCCCGGCGGTTCCAACCGGTGATGGTGGGTATCGCATCTCGCTCTCCAACGGACTCCGCAACACCTACCGAACCGTACCCAATGACGGCACGGGCTACTGGATCACCAAGCAAGAGGATCCATCCGGCAACGCTCTCAACTTCACATACAGCAACGGCTTGCTGCAACGGATCGACGCCACGGACGGATCATGGGTCACGTTCGCAAGACCGATGTGGGGAGCCTCGGCTCCTGCCGGAACAAACACCAAACGCATTGTGCGGATTGACGATTCCGCCGGCCGACAAGTCAGCTTCACCTACAACGCAAGCAATGCGATCGCGACCGCAACGAGTCCAGGCGGGGCGACATGGTCGTATTTCTACGACCAAGCGGATCACATCAACCGTGTCGAGGACCCCCTCGGCCGCGTGGTGTTCGAGGTAACAACAACCTCAACTCACAAAACGACGATGCTCAAGTTTCAGAGCGCGGTGACGTCGTTCGCATACTCGACGAATCTGACGACCGTCACCGACCCGCGTGGCGGCACATTCAGTTACGCCTTCGATTCACGTGGTAACACCACGCAAATCACAGATGCCGAAGGCGGCATTACACAGATGAGCCGCCATGCGACAACTAACGACCTCACGCAGTTGACCGAGCCGACTGGCGGCGTCCACAGCTTCCAGCATGACAGTTCGCACCGGATTACTCAGTACACAGCTCCACTCGTCGACGGTTCCTCTCCGCAATGGAACTTCACCTATGATTCGAACGGTCGCCTAACTCGCGTCTTGGTGCCGAACGGTGCGGCCTCGACGTTCACCTACGACACGCCCGGCTGGCTCATCAAAGAAGCGACCGATCCCGACCGCGACGGCACAGCGGAATCCGAAACGACCTACACAAGAAACACCACGAACGGCGACATCAGTTCACGTACCGACCCGAGCGGTCGCGTCACGCAGTACACCTACACATCGCAAGGGCAACTCGCTTCGATTCAACCGCCCTGTACGACCGTCAACGGGCAGAGTGTCTGCCCGCAGATTCAGTACATGTACGATCCAAAGGGCCGAGTAACGTTAATGAAATGGCCGACTGCCGCGGGCAGTTGGGCGGGGTGGGCCTACGGGTACAACGCTGATAGTCAACTCACCTCGATAACGGACCCACTGAACCATGTCCGGACGATAGGGCGAAACTCTTCAGGACAGGCAGTCACGGCCACCGCGGCGGACGGTGCCGTCACCACCTACGGTTGGCGTCAGGATGGACAGCTATTTCGAATTGAAGACGCGTTGGGAAGCGTCAGGCTCTGGGACTACAACAGCGCTGGCCTGGCCTACCGATACACCGACCAAGAAGGCGCAGTCTGGACGCGTACTCTCGATCGCATGGGTCGAACGATCGAGGTCGAAGATCCCACGCATTTGGTCTGGAAGAATCGATTCAACGCAGCGGGAAAACTGCGCGAGACCGAGACGCCCGGCGGGCGCGTTGTCACCATCACGCGGGACGCTGCGGGTCGCGTTCGTCAGCGGACGCTGCCCGGTGGTGGCGTAGAGACCTTCGGTTGGGACAGCGTCGGCAACCTCACGTTGATGAAACAGGAGTTCTACGAGGGCTCGCAGTTCATCCGCGATCAATGGACCTGGACCTACAACGGCAGCGGCCTTCCATTGTCGCAAGTCCAGGAGTCCGTCGACCAAGCGGGCACGCTCACACGAAACGCGAGTTGGGTGTGGGATCTGTCGGGCCGCTTGACTTCATTCACCGCGCCGGACGGGAGTCAGACCAGCATCACTCGCGATCCACGGGGAAGAGCCGTCTCGATTGTTTCGGGACTCGCGTCGAGTGCGTTGGAGTGGGATCCATGGACCGGATTCCTGACACGCCGTTATCACGCGGACCGCGCCGTCGAAGACACATACAGGTGGAACAACGCTGGCCGCCTGATCCAATGGACCGAGTCGACTGGATCTGAACTGACGAATGAGGAGTACACGCTGGATCCTGCCGGAAGAGTGAGCGAGATACAGAACTCGCTAGTCGAGGGGAGTCCGCATCTTTACTACACCTATGACGCGACAGGCAGGCTACGCAGTTTCGGTGATCCGAGCAGCGGAAACTGGGAGGAGAGAATCTGGAACCGCAGAGGCGAGCTGCTCACGCGCGCATGGCGCAGCGACGGGATCCCGTTGCAGACGGAGTCCTACTCGTATGATCAGGCGGGTCGCGTTCAGACTCACGCGGGTCCCTTTGGTCAGCGTTCGTTCCAGTGGGATTTTGACCCCGCCGATCCAGCAATGGCGATTGAAGTAAAGCGCGACCTCGCAGGGTCAGCGAGCGAGCCCAGCATGCTGTTGCTCTATGACAGCGACATGCGAATTCGACGCGTGCGGCACGCCAACGATGCAGCGCCCACGGTTCGTCGCTCGTACCGCTGGCAGCCCGGCAGTCGAACGACGGCTGTTGCGGAGTTCTCGGCGACTGCTTCGGGCACCACGACATCGGACTCGCGTTTCTTCTCAGGGCTGGGAAGCCCTGTCGTCCGGGAGTATCTATCGGGCGGCAATACCTGGAAGCGTCCTATCGCCTCCACATTCGATGTATTCGAAACCGGTTCATGGCGAGCGTTGGAGCCCGGCCGGCGATTCGCCGAGCGCGACGAAGGCCGCTACATCGCATTGGGGTTCGACGGTGAAGCTACGGCGCTTGCATCGTTTGTTGGCGGTGCATTCTCCACCGCACAGATGGCAATAGTTGATCCAGAGCGACTAACCGCGACTCTACAAGGCGCTACCGCATTCGGCGCCATCGAAACTGAACTCACGAGCGCAGAGATCGATCCGACCTTCACCGATGAGTCGATGGGGCTATCGCAGACGTTCAACACGTCTGGAGAGGATGGCGGTTGGGGGGGCCGCCCCTGGGTGTGTGATGCCTATGGGGCCGGCTGGATCGCGTGCAGCCGGGGGCAGACAGTCACCCGGAAATTCTGGAAGATGAACGGCGGAAGGCCTGTACTGATTGGAGGTGATTATTGGGAACGGGAATGCATCACGCGACCAGGCGATACGGGCTGTGGCGCTGGTGGCGGGTCTAGGAGTTGCGGGAGCACGAACCGAACGCAGTCCCTGGAGCCTCTGCGAAATCCAGACGAACACACACTCGGAGTGACGCTCTCGAACGGGGAATACACATCCACCATCACTGACCTGCAGATGCCCGGACGCGATCTCGACTTGGCGTTACAACGGTCGTATCGCACGCTGTCGACTGCTGGGAACTCTCTCGGTATTGGATGGTTCGTACCGCTACTCGACGAAAAGATCGTATCTACGGGCTGCGGAAATACGCTGCGGTGGGAACGAGGCGATGGCAGCTTCATCGAGTTTGCAGGCTTGGACATCACTCTCGACAATGCCACGAACGCACCGTTCGGTAAGATCCGGCGATGGAAAACCGCAACTACTCCTCCGACGAAGTATCTCGACTTCCGCTATCCCGATGGAACGATCCGCCGATTCAAGGAGTTTGTTCCTGGCCAGGATGTTGATGGTTTCGGCACTGACGCGCGCCCAGTCAGAGTCACGCGGCCAGGATCAGGGGTGTTGGAAGTGGATTGGGTGAAGCCTTCGTCCAGTGAGTGCAACGGGGATCCGAGTGGAGCATGGCGTGCTCAGCGGGCGCGGTTGCTTGATTGCGACAACGAGTCATCGACGAATCCTGTGTCATACGCGGCATGCACGCCTACTGAGATTGGGCGAATCGAGTTTGACTACGATGGGACGTGCGGGTGGACCCCACGCCTGATCGCTGCGCGGGCGATTCCCTACGAAGGTGGCGCGGCGGTACCGGCAAAGACGCGAAAGGTCACGTACTCATTCCAAACGGATAGAGTGCTGGGTGGCTCACATCTCTCGAAGGTCGAGATCGAACTCCTCAATAGTGGGGGACCGAAGACGCCGGTTGCGAGCTACCTGTACAACTTCGAATCCAACTGCCCGACGAAGGACAGCTCGAGCCATGCGCTATGCAAGGCGTTCGATGCAGCGGGGAATGAGGTCATTCATTTGGAATACGTATCCCAGAACTTCGGGACCACGGATGTCGAGAAGGTCCAGCGCGGCACGGTGAGTATGGTCGAAACACCGGCACGAACGATGCGTGTGGCACTCGCCGGCTACGCCTTCAATGAAGGGGTCCGCATCAAGACCGCAACGCTTACAAGCGACGATCGAACCACAGTCCACACCTTCAATGTGCACGGGAACGTCGAGTCGGTCGTGCGTCCTGACCGAAGCACCATTTTGTATTCCTACGACCCTGCCGGATCAGGGCGATTGCTGCAAGTGACGTGGCCGTCTGGTCGAAAACAGAAATGGGTCTATGGCGCTAGCCTGTGGGGACTTGTTTCAGAGCAGCCGGTGAAGTACGGCGAGACACCGGGAAGTACTGATCACGGAGAGCAGGAGCAATGGACCTGCTACGACATTGATCCGCTGACAGACACGCCGTATCGGACCAAGGTCGCGACGACAGAATCTGGTTGTGATTTCACACCAGGCGAGACACTGTCGCCTCTGTCAACGGAATCGATAGCCGGGTGGCAGAAGGCTGCGCCATCGACTGAGGCAGGTGTCGAGACAACGGACGCGGCGCTGGAAGCGTATCTGGACCGCTGGCGAATCTCCTACGCGATCAACCCATCTCAACAACGACTACCCTTCAAGGGCGGCACTGGTGAGACGGCGAAGTGGCCATGGCTTTCCAAGGTTGAAGAGACCGGAAGGGCGCCTGAGAAACAGGTCAACGCAACCACTGGACTGATAGAGTCGATCCCGCCGACTCAGAACCGGCCAGTGACCCGGTACACATACGACGCGCAAGGGTCGTTGACTCGGGTTCTGCATCCAGACGGAGGCGAGACCCGGCTGACGTATCACGGTGCGGATCCCACCGCACTGAGCGCAGGAACCGAGACGGGGCTTGGCCGACTCGCACAGGAGGCTGACTACGACTCCACTGCCGCTGACGCAACGCTCCTACGTGCCAAGCAACTAGCCTACGATGTTTGGGGGAACGTTGTCATCGAGCAGTCGCAGCTCGATGCAACGCGCTGGATCAAGACAGAACGCACGATCGACTTCCAGAATCGCGTGACGAAAGAGACACAGCTCGCAAGCCCAGCGGAAACCGGATCGTCGATCGAAACCCGTTTCCGATACGATGCCCTCGGCCGCGCCATTCAAAGACGCATCGAGACGACCGACCCCGAGGCTGGTGGCGCTGCGACCTTCGCCCTCGTCGAGTACGACTACGACGGTTCGTCCCGACTGCTCAAGCGCGAGTCAGCCTGGGTGAAAGCCAGTGGGCCTGATGATGGGCCGTGGACCGGGACGGCCTGCGATCTAAACGGGATTTGCGGTTCATCGGAGCGCCGTTTCGCGTACGACAAGTTCGGAAACCTCCTTCAGGAGGCGGTGAGAATCTCCACAGGGAAGTGGAGCGTGGTTCGACACTGGTACGACAAGATGAACCGTCGCATAAGAACGTGCTCATACGCTGACGCAGTGATGCAGGCGGAACCACCCGCCGGTGACTCGGCGAGTAAGTGCAACGACGTTACTGGTCCGTATGCGCTCGAGGAGCTCTGGTTCGATGCAGCGAACGGGAAGCTGATTGCGTCGCAAACGAGCGGGTCCGACCAAGGATCACGCCCGACCACGCGCTACAACTACGATGGTCACGAACGACTGAAGCGGCAGAAGACCTGCAATGACGCACCCATCGCTTCTGACGATACACCACCGGTGTGCGGCTCCGATCCTTCGGCGCTTCTCAGCCAGTCGGAGTTCTGGTACGACTCAGAGAATCGAATTACGCACACGAAGGTGACGGGTCGGTCGACGGCAACCGGTGACGACAAACTGCTCTCCTGGACCGAGAAGCAATACGACAGCCGAGGGCGCGAGATTATTTCCCGCGTGGTCGATTCGGCGCTCATGGACGTGAGTGCGATCGATTGTTCGGGTGAAACGTGCCACTGGCGTGAGACCTACACCGGATACGACCTCGCGGATCGCGCCGTGGTTCTCTCGACGCCACTGCCGAATAATGCGCGGGCGATATCCAAGGCGGAATTCGATCGCGCCGGACGGCGGCGCCGAACCGTCGACCCGCTCCTCAACGATACGATCGTCGATCGCAATCTCGCTGGACTTCCGATCGAACGCAGGGTGGTAGAGCTCTCGGGTAGTTCCAGCGACAAGCGAACCTTCAGGAGCGAGTACAAATACGACGGGCTTGGCCGGCCTGTCGAGATGTGGCTACAAGACGGAACGACAGGTGATCTGACGCGCAAGATCAAACGACGCTTCGATGCGCGTGGAAACGTTGTGGCGCAGTGGTCACCCCTGGGCGTCGCCAGCAACGGCGCGACCGGGGACCCATACAAGACACGATCCAAGTACGATGGCCTCAACCGGAAGTATCGCGAGGAAAGGCATATCGGCGCACCGCAGAGCGGCCTTGATGATGGCTGGCAGGAAGTTCAGTTTTCGTACGACGACGCTGGCAGAATGACAGCAATGACAGTGGAGCCTGATACGAATGAGGGAACGGGCGGCATTACCGCGCAGACGACGAGTTACGCGTATGACGCCCTCGGTCGCCGAACGAAGCGCACGCTACCTGATGGCCGTGTCGAGCGCACCGCCTACACCGCGTTGGGTCAGGTACAAACGACGGGCTTCTGCAACGTCGGAGAATCCGCGTGCATCGAGCTGACCAATTCCTACGATCACGCCGGGCGTCGTACCGCACTCAACGCCACCGTGCCCGCATCGTTGGCAGCACACTACACCGGCACTACCTCTCAGACATGGGACTACGACGGCTTGAATCGTGTACTCAAGGCCACCGATTTCAACGGTGCCGGTAGCGCCGACGATATCGTGACGCGCTACAGCTATGACATGTTGTCTCGCGTGCCGACGCAGGGCTGGGGAGAGAATGCGGGATCCGCACTGTGGAACGTAACGACGGAGTTCGACGAGGCGGGCCGGAAGAAGACGTTGGACTACCCCGTCGGCGCCGGCTGGAACGAGACGAAGCTTTCCTACGAGTACGACGCACTCTCGCGCCTCACAGCCGTCAACGATCTCGGCGCAAACCCCGTCGAGACCGTCTCGGCATTCCAGTACGTGGGCTCACGCATGATCGAGCGCAGTGACTCCGACGGTTCGCTCTGGACCGCAGCGATCGATTCAGCGACCACGCGCTGGGACAAAGCCGGCCGACGAACCGGCGCCAAGGTCACCGCCGGCGCGACCACCTTCTTCGAGGAGTCGCTGTTCTACGACGCCGACGATCGCGTCACGCGCGTCGAATGGTCCAAAGGCCTCCCCGTTACTGGCACCGCCGCGCAGGTCTACAGCTACGACGAGTTGTCGCGCCTCGTGAACTTCGAGCAGGGCCCCTGGAACGGCAGCACCTTCTCCGGCACCTTGAGCGCTCAGCACGACTGGACGCTGGACGAGCAAGGCAACTGGAACAAACACAGCGACCAAGACTCGACCCCCGGTGTGGAATGGACTCCACCCGTCGACAATGTCAACGCCTACACCAGCTGGCCAACCCGCGTCGACTACAACCGTAACGGCACGATCGAATCGAATGAGAAAGAGAAGTCGCTCAGCCTGAGCTACGACGCCGCGCGCGCCTTCCTGTACGAGCGTGAAGAAAGCCAGGGTCAGTACCTCTTGTATCGTCACGACGCGCTCGGCCGCTTGTCGACAATCAGTCGTCGTCTCAACGGCACCGAAACCGAGTTGGTGCGCTACGGCTACACCGCCGATGGCCGACTGGCGTATCGCTATCGGACCGAAATCCAACCCATTCCGGCCGAAGAGCTGTACCTGATCTCCGATGGCGATCACGTGATCATCGAGCGCACCGCCAGCGCAACACAGCGAACCTACATCTGGGCCGGCGCCACGCTGCTGAAGTCACGCGCCACCGGCGGAGTGGAACTGCACCTATACCAAGACCGCCTCGGGTCGGTGGTCTTGGCCATGAAGCGTGAATCGGGATCGACATCGATGCACGGCCGCGCG
>JANNUT010000156.1:0-8012 GCA_031395565.1 Acidobacteriota bacterium
CCTGAACACCGAAGGGCTCCTGAGGCTAGTCGATTCGCTGGACGCCACGCAACCAGACCGGCTGCTAACCAGTCTGCTCGGAGCCCTGTGTGAACAAACCACAGCTCCGGTCGGAGACGACCTCACATTGCTCTTGGCGCGAGCCGATCGCAGCGGTGTCTCGTGGCAGAACAATTTACTAGCCCCGTTTCGCCTGCTTCGTCGAACGCGAGACGCAACCCGTTTTCGGACATGATTCGGCGATCGTTCCGTCAGGAGCAAGCGTGATTGTTTTTTCCGACGCTTGAAGGCAGTCCAATTTCTCGATTGTCTGGGCATGCACGGCGCCGGTCAGCACTGCCGTGGCGACTGCGCCAAGCGCCCGCGCGCCGGCGTCACGTCCTTGCCGTAGAGCACGATGCTGAACGCGGCGTCAGGCGCATCGAAGGCGAGTTGCTGACTCGGTACCACTCAACTTCTTGCTTGAGATCTCCTTGGCGAAGTCTGTGTGGGTTGGACTCCCATTCCCGGCTCGTCGCATTCCTCCGGCAAGTTCAGTCTCCCCACAGGACACCATCGCCCCACAGGACGCCATCCGCCCAGAGGAGACCGTCGCAACTCACCACTGTCTGCCCGAACATCGCGCCGTCGAGGCGAAGCTGATTCCGATGCGCAGCTTCGCATCTCTGAAGCAGCCCCACTGGTAGGACCGAGGCGTCGAACGAGAGAACACCGTTCTCTTACGTTGCGCGCCGAGAAGGTGGCAGTTCGTTCGCTGAAGGCGCTGCACCCGGGACGACGGTCCGCCCGAGGTAAAGAACGCCCGCGCTGAACCTATGCGCACGCTTGTCGTCGTCGGAGGTTCCATCGGTCCAGCGAACGCCGCCGGACTTGTATACCGCGTCGCCGAATTGCCAACCCTCGACGTAAGCCACGCGGCCGCCCCACGGGACGAGGCGTCCCGCGATGGTTGAGGAGGGGAGTGATGCGCTGAGATCAAGCCCGAAGGACGCCGCGTCGCCCGGCTTGAGGGAGTTGAAGTCCGCGTCGTTCTGCATGGCGAGCGCGAGATCGAGCGATGCGCCAGCATTGACGAGCCCCGCGATGCTGGTGACCAACCCTCTCGCCTGTGGCAGGATCCTGTCATGGCTTCGCGACCCTTGACTTCCTCGCAGCCCTTACTCCGCCCTACACGCGCCAACGGCGGCAGACGCATGGCGTTCCAGACGGGATACTTGCTGTTGACGCTCTTACTGTTGTGGCCGACTCCGGCTCGTGCTGGTATCGCTGCGGGAACGACATTGACGAAACTGCTCGAGGAGCTACGTCTCTCGGGCGTTCAAGTGATCTACAGCGACCAATTGGTTCGGCCTGAACTGACGATCCCGGCATCGATCGAGGACGCACTTTCGATCGAAACAGTACGCACCGCGCTGGCCCATCATGGACTCGATCTGGTGTCGAGTTCGCCAGGTGTCTATGCCGTGGTTGCGCGCACACCGAGGTCACACGCGATCCGGGGCCGCGTGTTGGAAGGGGTCGCCTCGCTCCCGATCGCGCGAGTGCGAGTCGTGCTTGCCGCTCCCGAGCCCCGCGTGGTGTTGACCGACAACGCTGGGGCGTTCTTGTTCGAGCGGCTCGAGGCCGGGACTTATCGATTGCTGGTGGAGGCTAACGGCTGGAATCCATGGAACGGCGAGATTGAACTGGTGCCACATGTGCCGGTATTGACGCTCGAGGTTCGACTCGCCAGAGAGGAGCGTTGGCTCGAGGAGCTTGTGGTGTCGCCGGACCAATACGACCTCGCCGATCCGGAGTCTGTGGATCGGCAACGAATCGATGCCCGCAGGTTGTCGGAGTCACCGCTGCGCGCCGGCGACGCCTTCTCCGCGATCGAACTGCTGCCCGGCGTAGCGATCGGTTCGGACGAATCGGCGCCGCGCATTCGTGGTTCGAGCGGAAGTGATGTTTCCGTGGTCGTCGACGGGCTCGAACTTTACGAACCGTATCATCTGGCGGACTTCCATAGCCCCGCCTCACTGCTCGATCCGGATGCGATCAACGACCTCGAGTTTCATAGTGGGGCGATGCCGGTACAGTACGGCGATCGTTTCGGTGGGCTCGTGCGGGTCGAGACCCCGGCAGTGCTTGGCGAAGTGCCTCGCTCGGTTTCGTTGTCTACGGTGAGTTCGCGTCTTTCGGCACAGGGCCGCCCGTCGAGAAACGGCTTTTGGACGGGTTCTGCCCGGCTTTGGTACCCGAATCTGATCTGGCAGACGGTGAACGTGGGCGAAGACGATATCGATCCACGACTGTCTGATGGACTCGTCAAGCTCCAGTTTGCGCCCTCGTCGCAAACGTTGGTGAGCGCGCACGTGCTCGCCGGACACGATCGCATCACGTTCGTAGCGCCTGAGGACGATGAAACGGTTAATGCACGCGCCAACAATCGATTTGCCTGGCTTCGAATCCGAACCTCGGCAGGCGCGTCCTCGATCTGGGAGACCGTGGTCGGCCTCGGTTGGATCGACCGTTCGAGAGCAGGCTTCTTTGTCGACGAGTCCCAGAATCGTGTCGAGGTTCGCGACGAACGATCCGTTCGGTTTCTTTCGGTGACCCAGCACTACGCCACGAATATCGGCACGCGCCACCGCTTCAGCGCCGGTGCCGAGGCGCGGCACCTGCGCGCTGAATACGACTATCGGGCAGTGGCAAGGAGTCAGTCGGGGACACGGGTGCGAGATCTGGATTTGGCGCCGACGGGGACTTCGACGGCGCTGTATTGCAACGATCGCGTCCAGCTCTCGCAGCGCTTGATCCTCGACGCCGGGCTGCGCTGGGATCGTCAGGATTACACCAACGACCAACAACTCAGCCCACGCCTGCAGCTTGCCTGGAAATTGGGTGAACAGAACTTCCTGCGCGCCTCGCTGGGGCGCTACGCGCAATCGCAACGAGTCCACGAGTTGGAGATCGAGGATGGGGTGACGGACTTCGCGCGCGCACAGCATTCGGATCAGTTGAGCGTCGCCTGGCAAGCAGATCTGCCTCGCGACCTGCGAGTTCGAGTGGGGACGTACTACCGGCAACTGACCCACCTGCGTCCTCGCTATGAAAATCTGTTCAGCTCTCTGGAACTGCTTCCCGAGGCGGAGCGTGACCGAGTGCGGATTCCCGCAGACCGAGCCCGTGCCGCGGGACTCGAGCTCGGCGTCGAAACGACAAACGACCAGGCGCGCGTGTCCGGCAGCTTCGCATACACGTATGCCGTCGCTGAAGATCGCGACCGGGGCGTTTGGGTACCACGCAGTTGGGACCAGCGGCACGCGCTGACAGGGAGCATCACGTTTCGTTTTCGCGAGCGTCTGCAGTTGTCGTTCGCGGCGCTCGCCCGGACCGGTTGGCCAACGACTCCGGTGGCGATCTCGGCGACGCTCGATGGATCCGGACTGACGCATCCTGAGATCTCGCCACGAATCCGCAACAGCCGAAGACTCGCTGGCTACTATCGATTCGACGCGCGACTGTCGTATCTGCACCGCTGGTTGCTGTCGGAAATGCGAATCGATCTTGCGGTGACCAATCTCACCGATCGGTTCAATCCATGTTGCGTCGACGTCATGATCGACCAAGACTCCGGTGCACTTGAAACGGAGCTACAGTCGTGGACCGGGTTCGCGCCGGTTGTCTCGGCCACGTATCGCTTCTAGACGTCGCTATGGCGGCGTGGCAATTACCAGCGACGCATTGTCGCG
This sequence comes from Acidobacteriota bacterium, assembly GCA_031395565.1. Lineage (GTDB taxonomy): Bacteria > Acidobacteriota > Polarisedimenticolia > J045 > J045 > JANNUT01. The sequence continues at coordinate 3,735 of JANNUT010000156.1, forward strand.
GTGCGCAGTGCGTAGCGTTGTGGTCGCGAGCACGCTGTCGATCGCGGCCTGCGGGCTGAGGCCGTCCATCGAACCGTGCAGCACTGTTTGCTCCGCGACCCGCCTGACACGATCGCTCTCGTAGCGCAGTTGCATCCCTTGTTCACGTGTCGCCCAGTCCAGAAACGAAGCCAGCGTGGCGCCATCGAGCCTAAACGGGACTGCTAGCGATTGGGCCCATCCCCACTCTGCATCGTGTGCGGCGATCGACCCGCGACGGGTCGCGCCAGATCCTTCGATCACAAACTCGACGCCGCGCTCGAATCGCTCGTGCGCCGCGCCGGCGTGTCGCTGAACCGATCCTTCGCGCACGCGCAATCGGAGTTGATGCGGTTGCAGCTGCAATTCGAATTGGGTCCCGGTGTCTTCGAACGTCCCGAAAGGGGTCTCGATCAAAACCGATCGCTTCTGCCGAGCCGAGTCATGACTGTCGACATAGATCCTGCCGGTCAGCAGCCTGAGGCGTGTCGCATCCAGCAACTCCACCGAAGTCGCCTGATCGACCCGCAACTCGACACCGCTGGCCAGCGCGATGTTGGCCCCGCCGAGCGGTCCGGTGTCCAAACTCGACCCGGCGATCAGCGGATCGTGTGTGGCCGAGAAGGGCCGGTGCGAAACGGCAACCGTGCCGATGAGCGTTGCCGGCGGTAATTGGGTCACCTGCTGGGTGCGTAACCACGCGAAGGCCAAAAGCCCGGCCGCGAGCGCGCCGCTCCACCACAACCGTCGCTTGACGCGACGAGAGTGGAGTTGCCGTTGCCACGCCGCGTAGACGTGAGCTTCGACGCGCGCCTTCTGGTCGGCTCGGGCCCCAGGTCGCGCACCTGCCGCACCAATGAGCTTCTCGATCACGTCGTCGCGTTTGTCGTTCATGTCTGCCTGCCGTTGATGATCCCGTAGGTGTCGGCAATCGCTCCGAAGCCGTCGCGAAACGCCTGTCGAGCTCGGGTCAGTAGTGACTCGGCGGCCTTGGGACCAATCCCGAGTCGTTCCGCGATCACCTTCACCGGCAAGTCCTCGGAGTACTTCCACTCCAAGCAGTCAGCGTAGTGCGCCGGAAGGTGATCCAAGGCTACATGTACCTGACGCGTCAACTCCTGCTGAGTCAACTCGTCCCAAGGTGAGGTGTTGTTGGTGAGAGTGTCGAGCGCAGCACGAATCTCTGGGCTGTCCTCGATCAGCTCCACAGGGCTGAACGCGCCGCCACGGGCGCGGTAGTAGCGGCTGATTTCGTGTCGACAGAAAGTGCACAACCACGCGAACAGGCTGGCTTCGGCGCGGTAGGTGTGAAGCTTGGAGATCGCGCGAGTCAGCGTTTCCTGCACGACGTCCTCAGCCGCATTCTCATCGTAGCGCACGCGAGGCAATGTGAAACGAAACAGTCGCCCGAAGTAATCGTCGAAGAACAGGCGAAACTGCCGCTCGTCACCCGACAGCAGGTGACCAACCAGTTCGCGATCCTCGTTGTACATAGACCTCATGGCGACAATCCTCGGGGCGTTGCCAAGTATGAGCCCCTGCCTGCTGTCGAATCCTTCGCGGTAATCACAGGAATCGTCGGTCCGCATCCAGATTGCCCATTTCGACGAGAGCCTGACGATCGCCTGATGTCGTACGGGTCCACATTGTGCCATTCCGTCGTGTAGCGCCTCGAGCAGGTCCGTGCCGGTGAGACAGCCTCGGCTCTTAGCGTAGTTGTCACCAAGTGGCTATCGGAAGGTCGAAGGATCCGACCGTCAGACCCACTCCAACCGTGCGATGGGATCGAGCTGTGCCGCAAGCAGCTCGAATCCAAATCACCCAACGCCGATGCGGCGAGGAGGACGGTTCATGAGTGAGAACAAGCACGTCAGGTACCCAGCAACGATGTCAGTCGCCACGCTTTTGTTGGTGGCTGCGGCTTTCTCGGCAGCGGCGGCCGGCGGTCATCGTGGAGGATCGTCGCCGAGCGCCACGACGAAGGCCGTGGCCGCGGCGCCTCGCCCCGTTGAGATCCCGTTTCCGGAAGCAGAGTTGTACTTGGAGCTCAACAACACCGATGGAGATCTGGGCATCCATGGATCGATCGACGGAGATGCGTGGTCTTTGCTTACCGTCGAGGACCCGCGGGAGCGGACGATCCTCCGGCTATCCGCAATGGGGCGGCTTCGTCAGCAGGGGATGACGCAGCTGTTCTTCGAAAGCGCTGAACCCACGTTCGACGAACTCTCTCCCGCCGAGTTCTTCAAGCGTTTCCCAGAGGGGGAGTACAGCATCGAGGCGATCAGCCTCGAAGGTGACATCTTGTTCGGCGACGTCATGCTCTCGCACGTGATGGCCGCACCGCCGTCACACATCACGCTCTCAGGCACGCCTGCGGCGCGGAATTGCAGTGACACCCTGCCGGTCATCTCCGGGCCGGTCGTCATTCGTTGGGATCCGGTAGTGATGTCCCACCCGACAATCGGCAGGACGGGCCCCGTAGAGATCGTGCGTTATCAGTTCTTTGTGGAGATCGACAGCACCAAGCTAGCCGTCGACCTCCCGCCCACCGTGACCGAATTCGAAGTGCCGCGGGAGATCCTGAGACTCGGCAATCGCTTCAAGTTCGAGATCATCGCCCGTACTGCCACCGGCAACAATACCGCCGTGGAGAACTGCTTCCTGACTCGGTAGGTGGTGATTCGCGCGTTCCCAGCCGCGTCACGTGACACTACTGCACGCGACGCGGCTGGCTTCGGTGACGCGGTGACCTATCGAAGCGTGCTGGAAGACACCAACTTCAGCTTGGCGTCCTGAATCAACCCGATACCTGGTGCGTAATGTTTGACCTGCACCTTGCCCGGCTCCAACGGGGACGATTCGCGGGTCTTCAAGCAGTTCGAAAACGTACCTGCCGGCGTCTCGAAGCTGACATTGGTGCTCACGATTTCAGCTCGATCGAGCGCTTTGTCATCACGTGCAATCTCTTGGAAGTACTTACCGCCCAAGAGCAGGGTCCCAGGCATGATCACGCCGGCACGCGCCCCGTTTACGCCGGCACGCCAACTGCCGTCGTGATTGACGACCACACCGTTTTCATAGTTGTCGACGTCTTCGCCGAAGTAGACGACGCTGTTGTCTCGGTTGCATATCGCGAAGAAGTTCCGCGAAATCTCGACCGTTTCGCCATCCTCGGTTTCCGATTCAATGACCACTCGTGTTTCTACCCCATCGACTACCTCGATCTCGTCGGTGACCGTGATTATCACGCGGAGATCCGCTCCGCCCTCTCTTCCCTCCAACACCGTTTCGTGTCCCGGCTCGAGTACCCAGTAGGGATGACTGCCTTCGGAAGAGAACCCCTCGCACTGCGAGAGCAGGAAGTCCTCCGTGTAACGAAGTCGTTGCGCGTGCGCCGTCTCGGGCAACGCCCACGCCGCCAGTACGACAGCAAGTACGATGCGCCCCATGGCTGATTGCGTCTCTTGTCTCATCGGCATTCCTCCAGGGCATCTGTCTTCCATCAGCGCCGACCGGCCTGCTCATCGCGTGGTGCGGTCGACGTGGAAGCAGTCCCTTACCCTACCAAGAGGGGCTCAATCGGCGCGATCCTTCGGTGTTGTCCACGAAATACAGCGTCCCCCCCGGGGTCGCAGAGTCTTCGAAAGGCGAATAGGCACTCGCTTGGGTGTCGATGAACAGGCGTGGAACCGTTACTACCCAGCGCGCGCCTCAGACAGTCGTCATCGAGGGAGCCGGATTGGAGTTTAGCGAGGGACCGGTCATTCCCGCTGTGTCCAATACCCTGCGCTGCCGCCGCGCACTGATAGAGATCCTCGTGCAGATCCACTCGCACGACCCGATCCGCAAGAGTCGCTGCCTTTCGAACTCGATGGAGCTGCAGCGGATAGTCGTAAGATTTTCGGGATCGTCACGATGACCCAGTTTCAACAAACGCTGTCTGGCCTGCGGGCCGATTGCGATACGACCCGGCAGCGATGCGCAGCCAGTGCGGCAACTCAGGAGCATCTGGTCACCGTGCCACTTCGATCGACGCGAGGCCGTCGCTTGTGGCTGACGGCCCCGCGCATCCTTCGACTTGTTGATCGCGAGCGGCGTGTTGACTAGAAGCGGTTCCACAACCTGTTTTCCGGCGAACCCGAGGATTCGCGGAGCGAGGCGAAGCGGCCGGTGCTTTGGGCGCGGAGGTGTGGCCGGAGGCCACATCGAGCACACAAAGCAACGACCGCGATGCCGCAGCCCGCGAAGACTGGGTGC
>JANNUT010000157.1:0-2419 GCA_031395565.1 Acidobacteriota bacterium
TTCGCAGGCCGCCCAGCGAGGTCTGGATCAACCGACCTGCAACACCAAAAGCCGAGCCCCCTTCGCAGCCGTCAGACAGCACTTCGCTTCAGTAAACTCGCTTATCCGCTGTCTCAAACTCGTTGACACGTTCCGCCAAGCGGCAGGTCGAAGAGAGCTCGTCGAGGGTGGTGCAAGCACAGCGCGCGCTCGATGACTACGGCCGTCTAAGTTGGCTCGACAAGCTGGGCGTCTCCGAAGCCAAGCTGCGCGAGGCGTGCCGGCTCGCCGAGACGGCGCATAACGATGCGCGGTTTGCGCTTCAGGACGTCGAGCGGGATCCGGCATTGCGGGCTCAGGCCGAGGAGCTCGCGGGCGAGCACAACACAGGGCTCATGTCCGAGCATCAGCGTCTCGCGCGGTGGCGGGGGCTGGTGGTTGAAGTGGAGCGCGCCGGGCTGATGGAGCACGCGCTCGATCATTTCAAGACCCGTGGCTTCGAGTACCGAGCGGCAGGCGAGCAGGAGCTCGGCCAAGAGCTCCGGGTGCTCAACGCGGTGAAGCTCGGCAAGCTCAGCGACGGCAAGGAGATGCGCGTGGTCGCGCTCGCGGGCGCCGATGGGCGCCGCGTGCTGATGGAAGTGCAGCCGGGCTCGAACCTCGATATCGAGAAGGGGCTGCTCGTCACGCTCACCCGCAGCGGGCCACGGGGTGGGCTCTCCCTCTCGCATGCTGCGGGCCGCGGGAGTGGGCACGAGCGGTGAGCGCCGCAGGTTAAGCCTCTGTCTCGGACAGGTCCGCCGCCGCCCCGTCCTCTCGGCGCCATCTGCGCTGGGGGCGAGGGGACCCCCAGCGCGCACGACGGGAGCAACGCGCTCAGATCGAACGAGACGACCTGAGGCACGCACGGGTGGCCGTCGTCGATGACGAGAGAGAGCGCGATCGAAAACGTTCAAGCTGTTAAAAGTTCGGTAAATCGCAGGCGAAAAATCGAGCCACAAACCACGTCAAAAGCGGCCATGGGCGGCCAGGCTTCTTTCGAGTGTAGGCCATGCCCCTTATCCTTTCTCGTTAGCGCGTGCGGGCCTTGGCGCGCACGGGAGCGACCTTGGCGGTTGGGCGCTCGAACACACCCGTATTGCGCCCAGTGTTGCGCTGAGTGAGCTGATGTTTGACGGCGCGCAGCGCGCGCGCTCGCCGTGCGGTCTCTTCCTGCAGAAGATGGCGCGAGTGGTTGAGCTCCTTGATGCGCTTTTGGGCCTGGGCGCTCTCCTGGTGGATGCGCTCGACGTCCACGATCAACTTCTCTCGCAGCCAGGCAAGCTCATCGTCGGAGTAGCTCTCCAGGCTGCCAAGGTCTTCGAGTTCAAGGCTTTCTTTTTTCGGTTTTCGAGCGCTCCCCATGTTTCGTTCCCCTTGTAAGAGTACCGGCCAGATCGGTGTGAAATTGTGACCTCATGCGGCGGCCCGTCTGGCACGCAGCATCGCCAAGACGCGCTCGGCCTCGGCCTGCTGCTCAGTCGGGCTTAGCGGCTCGGGTTGAGCCGCCGCGGGAGTCTGGAGGCGACGCGCTGGGATGGCCTCGCTTGCGACCGCGTGCCCCTGCTCCGCGCTCTGTCTGCGCCGCCGTTCGCGCTGAACCGCCTCGAGCTCGGAGCGCACTCGAGCGGTGGCTTCCCAGTCCCGGCATTGGACGCGTTCGAGTTGGGCCTGGAGGATTTGTTGTCGGTCTCGAAGAGCTTGTGATTCCTCGCGTTTGCGCTCCCGCACGAGGTCTTCCGGGCTTGGCTTAGGGAGCAGTTGGAAAGCCGCTAGCTCGTCTGAGAACACCCGAAAGAAGTACGCGCCAGGGTTGCGCACGTCTCTCGCTTCGAGGAGCCGTTTTAGGGCACGTTGGGTGAGCTCTGGGTGCTCCAGGCAGGCATCTCGGCGAAGCAGGAAGAAGAGACTCCCGAACAGAAGCAGGCCAAACCGGAGCTTGAGGGCTTGGCCAAGCTCTGGGGGAAGGACTCGGTCCAACGAGGCAGCAGCGTTTTGGGGCGAGGCATCGGCAGGTGTGAGGACCTTCGCGCGAGTGGGCGCGGGCGCCCGCGTGCTGCTTGCTTTTCTTTTAACTCTTAATTCTTTTAAGCCCTGCACTGGGTGATAGGGGGGGGGTGCACGGGGTGAGAGGGGGGGGGTGCTCTGGGCGCGGGCCACTGGTTGGGGGGCCGCGGGTGCGGCGCGTGGCGTGGGGTTGGGCCCGGAATCGGAAATTTGTTTTACCTGATTTATTACTTCAGTAGTAAAAACATTGTTGCAATTCAAAATAACCATACCAATCCGGTTCCCACCAAACTGCTCACCAATGCGTTTCAGCAAAACGGCATCTTTATCGCCAGCCGGCAGGACTCGACACGTCGGCGATCAGGCGGCCGAGCACCAGGGTGGTGCACTTGGC
>JANNUT010000158.1:0-15643 GCA_031395565.1 Acidobacteriota bacterium
TTGCGGAAGTACATCGTGTACGCGTAGCGGCGCGCAATGTCTTGATCGGGGCGAAACAGCTCGCTGCCATCGGCGAGACGATCGAGTGTCTCGAAGTACTCGTCGCGTGTGCGCGGCGAGAGCACTATTCCGGGCTTGGCGTAGTGCACCTCGGCACCCGTGGTGACTACGGTTCGGCCTTGCAGCGCCATTTCGAGACCAACGGTGGAGGTGTTGACCAGGCCGGCGTCGATCAGTTGGTACAGCACGTATGAGCTGATCGGATCATCGGGTGCAATCACGCGCACGTTGGCTGGCAACGCTTCGAACTGCTTGGAAAGCATCGTGGCGATGCGCCAGTCCTGCGGCGTTTGCTCGACGAAGCGGCTCTCTGCCGGGTGCGCCTTGATCAGCAGCAGCACGTCGGGATGCGCTGTGGCCCAGGTCACCAGTGCCTCGAGCCACTCGAACATGTCGACGAAGGCGCCCTTGGACTCTGGCTCGGCAGCGTCGAAGGCGACGTTGGCAAAAGCGCCTAAGGTGCGACGCCAGGTCTTTCCGTTGAGCTCATGGCGCTCCAGAAACGCGGCGCGATCCTGGTTGATCTGCTCGAAGTAGCGCGTGAAGTCGGCGCTGTTGTCTTCGCGCGTCGCGAGATAGTCGTCGAGTTGCTGTTCTTGGTCGGCGCTGAGCGGCACGTCTCGCCACGCGGGCCAAATGTCGTCGCAATGCAGGCGACGCTCCATGTCTTTCTGGCAGATCAAGGTATTGGCCCGCCAGCCACCGCCGTAGATGACGCTGGGAATGTTCATCGCACGCGCGAGCGCACTCCAGGGTCCCCAGGTGGCATAGACACCATGGGAACTGAAGATCGCGTCGGGTTGAAGCGTTTCGTACATCTGACGCGCGGCTTCGGTCATCAGCAGACCGGTGGCGAGGTTGCGCCGCAGCATCGAGGCCATTTGCGGATCGTTCAGGTCAAGCCGGCCCGCGCGAAAGTAGCGCAGCGTCGAGCCGAACACGAAGCGCCCCAAGGCGATTCCGGCGTGATGAACATCGAGGATCCGATCCAAGGGGGTTTGCTGGGCTAGACGCTTGAGCGCGGCGCTGGTGGAAGCATCGATCCACTCGCTCGTTCTGAGCACGGGCAAACTAAGACCGCGCAGTTGTTGCTCGCCGTGATGAGCACAGCTCAGGCACATCGCTGCACTGTCGTGATCGAAGGTACGGGCATCGCACGCGTCGTAGCCATCGCACAAGACCAGCGCGACATCGGCGCCACGCTGACGTAAGGCGTGCGCGACAAACCCTTCGCGCACCGCGAACAGCTCACTGGCGCCTACCAACATAGGGATCAGCACACGTGGCCGATGGCCGGTCGAGGGCGCGGCAGACCGCTCTGGAATGCCGGCCGTCATGAGGCGCGCGAACTCCTCGCGCCAGGCTGAAGCGCCTTTCACCGAGCGCAGTGGTGTTGCCGTTTGCTGCGTCATTGGAGTTCCTCGCGGCGCACCCAGGCGGAGATCGAAATGGGATAGGCCTCGTCGCCGTGCGCCAGCTCGCTGGCGCTCAGTTCCTCCGCGGCAGCGCCGATCAAGAATGCAATCGCTGTCACGAGATTTCCGTGCGAGCTCACCTGCATACGCGCGCCCGGGCAGCGATCGGTAATCAATCGCGTAACAGAGTCGACGGTGAATCGCCAGTGATCCTCGGGCTCGCGGCTCACCCGAATGATCGATGGGACGGTCAGCAGCAGTGTGCCTCCTGGCTTGAGCGATCGATACGCTTCGGCAAGCGCTGTGGCTGGGTCACGAAGGTGCGGCAAGGTTTGCGTCAGGATGAAGGCGTCGTAGGCGCCAGTCGGCAGCGAGTCTGGTTCGTTCAAGTCGGCAAGGCGCGTGGCGCGTGGGTTGGTGCTCGTCACGTCGACCACCTCCACCTGTGCGAGGCGCGCACCACCAAAGCGGCGCGCATAGTCATCGCCGCCGATCTCGGCGACGCTGCCCCGAATGTCATCGCAGTGCTGTTGCAGGAACTGCTCGATGTAGTAGCGATCGACGGGTGTGCCGCGATCGAAGCCCCACTTGCTGCTGACCGGTTGCATCGAGCGCAGTTGGCCCCAGTTGATCGCGGGGAGTGCTGGCTTGGCTGGAACTGCGGACGACGGCAGTGGCGATGGCGGCGCAGGTTGCGGCACGGCTGCCAAGAAGCGAGCGCGCGAGGCGCCGACTTCAGCAGCGATCTGCGCGGCGCGCTGCTGCAGGCGCGGGCCTAACCGGTCACGCGCCTCCAACAGATCCAAGAGCCGCCTTTCGAAGACAGCAGGTGGCGTGTCGTCGATCGGCACGGGCAGGCTCGGCACGGCGAACAAATCAGCCAAGCCGAGCATTTTCTGTTCGTAGTGCGCTCCGCGGTAAAGACCCAAGTACGGTACGCCCGACGAGAGCGAGAACACGGCACTGTGGTAGCTAATGCCGAATGCCAACTGCGCACCACCCAACAGTGCCTTCGCTTCGGGCGCCGTCAGTACGTTCTTCAACACGACGAACTCGCCTCGATTGGCAACACGCGACGAAAGCAGTTCCAAGTGCTCGCGTTCATCGGTGCCCGCGAAGTGCATCGGAATGCCGACCACCGGCAGGCAGGTAGCGGTGATGGCGGCGTCGATGCATGCGGCGAAGTAGGCCGGGGCGTGATCGTCGGCGTGATCCAAGTAGTGGCGGTACTGAAACGCGATGTACGGCTGGCCGTCAGCCAAACCAGCCTCGCGCAGAATCGCCTGCGCGCGGCTCTTCGGCGCGGGCTCGAGGCTGATCGCGTCATCGCCGACCGTCGAAAGCGCGGCGGTGACGCCCAGGTCGCGCAGGTACGATTCGCTACGCGCTTCACGCAGCGTGATCTCGGTCACGCGAGACAGCGCGGTGCGCAGCAGCACCTCGTCAGGCATCGCGATACAGCGATCGATCCCTTGCCCGGTGACGAACAACGGCTTGGCCGAGATCATGTAGTCGAGGCACTTCTCGTAGAAGTACGACTGCCAATGCGACGACAGGTTGGCGCCGCCGCAGTCGATCACGCCATCGGCCGTCAACAGCGCGGTGACGCCCTCACGATAGGCTTCGGGCAACCACTCCGGAAAGTCGCCCTCGAGAATGCGCGCCTTGTCCAGCACGAATTGGCGCGCCGCCAGCAGCACACGCTTGGCCGCTACCTCGGCTGGAAAGACCTGAGCGAGTTCGCGCGCGACGAATGTCTGCAGGGATCGCTTGATCGGCATGTCGATCTGCGCAGCAACAGCCTCGCAGGTTGCGGGGTTTTCGGCGAGCACCGTAATTGCCGCTGCAGGGTCGCGGCGCCGCAGGTCACGCACCGTGGCGACGAGCATCGCATCGTCGCCTAGGTTGTGCGCACTGATGCCGCTCAGCACGACGAGCTTTCGACCGGTGCGCGGTTGCGAGGCCGCAGCCAGCGCACTCTGAAGTTTCTGCTCCAGTTCCTGAGCATCGCAGGGCGGTACGATCACGCGCGGCAAATCCATGGCAGCGCGCTGACCATGCGCCTGGCGACGTTGTGAATCGACAGATCCGCTCGAGGTCGTGAATGCCGCCGTGACTCCGTGCGCCGCTAGCAACTCGAACGCCGTCTCCGAGACATCGGCGGGCCCGCCGTGAGGAAAAGCAAACAACCGTGGCCGCCGCCCCAACTCGCGTTCCAGATCGACAAGTGAGTCATCGATCTCCTGCTCGATCTGCGGCGCGCTCAGTACACCAAGCGAGGAGTGGTACTTGGTATGCGCGCCAATCTCGATCAGCCCATCCGCAGCAATCTCGCGCAGCATTGCCCACGTGCAGCTGATCGCCGACAAGCTGCGCCGCGCTTCGTTCGGCAGATCGGCCAGCATTCGATCCGCCGCTCCGTTGCGCTCTTCTGGCGGCAGTGACTTGTAGATCTCTTGCAGATCGGTGCGGCCTGCAGCGGTCAGCACCTCCCACCAGTAGGGACGCTGTGGCCCGATGTTGCCGGTCGGTACGAACAACACGGCGGGTACGGAATGCTTGCGCAAGATCGGCCAGGCATATTGGTAGAAGTCCCGATACGCATCATCGAAGGTCAGCAAGGCGCGTGGCCGCGAGTCCCAAGATGGCGCACCGCGCAAGAACTCATCGGCCGAAACCACGCGATAGTGCTGACAGAGATGGTCGAGATGCGATTCGAACACGGCAGGTGTAATCACCAGGCGAAACGGATCGTCGCCCACATTCGGGTTGACGCGGTGATAGTTGAGGACGACAGCAGGCGGCTCGGTTCCCATGTGGAGCGCTGGCTCGTGCTGCCGCCGCTGCTCGATCCATTTCACCTGCTCGGCTTGCTTGGCCAGCAGCGTGTCTGGGCCGCTGGCAACCGCTAGATCGTGGTAGCGACGGTAGATCGTGCGATGGGCCTGAAGGAACGCTTCATGCCCTTCGGCGCTCATACGCTGAGGACGCGTTGCATCGACGCCGCTGGTCAGCACTGGGCTTTCCGCCACTGGCACCGCCGAGCGCAGGCGAATCCAGAAGTCCCAATCCTCGTTGGCGCGCATCATCGTGTCGAATCCGCCGATGGCATCGATCAGCGCGCGCTCATGGAGCACCGCCTGCACCGGCGTGACGTTCTCCTCGAGCAGCTCGCTCAATTCAAAGGCGCGCCACGGCAGTGGCTTGAAGAAGTCGGGACCGTGGCCTTGCTCGGAGCGACGGCGAATCAAAGCACCCGCACGTGCGGCCGGCCGCTTCACCGATTGAATCAAGAACATCAAGTGGCCGATGTGGTGCGGATAGAGACGATCGTCGTCGTCGAGATACCCAATGTACTCGCCGCGCGCCGCCTTGGCGCCGCTGTTGCGAGCGGCGGCGAGGTATCGATTTTGATCGTGCTCGATCAACTGCACGGACAATCGATCGCGAAACTCGGCAACCACCGGCTCCACCGCGCAGCCCGCATCGTTGACCACCACGGCTTCCAGCGGGTGATACAGCTGTGCCGCAAGGCTTTCCAAGGCGCGTCGAAGTAGCTCGGGCCGGTTGAAGGTTGGGATCACGATCGAGACCAAGGGACCCGCATCGATATGCGCGCCGCCGGCACTCCATTCACGCGCCAACCGGCGTGCATCACGCCACAATTCCGATTCAGCGGCGGCGGCAATCGCCGCCTCACGCGCACCGGTATCGTGGAGCGACCCGCAGAGCGTTTCCCATAAAACGATGTCGCGTCGTCCTGCTTCCAGATGTTTGATCACGGTGTTGGTATGGCAAGGGGTGTGCCATGCGACGCATCACAAACTGTTCCCGATCGGCACAAGCCAGGTCCGAAAACGGCGGTTATCCACGGCCCGTTCAGAAGGGCGCAGCCGTTCTCCGACTGCGGCGTCAATCACTCGACGGTTCTGCAGGGCTGGAATGAATGGAACCGGACGTCTTCGAGCTACGGCCAACCAATCCGGCCCTTCGGGCAATCGGGGGCGTCGTCGAGAAAAAACCTCGGGACCCCTGATTCGAGGTTGCAGTAATCCCGTCTCGCAGTACCTGATAGTCAGTCAGTTCACACCATGCAGACGAGTCGAGCCGTCACCTCCTCTCCTCCGCTCGTGTTCTTGAAAACCCCTCTCCGCTTTGCTGGCGCCCTTCGGGGCGCCGTTTTTTTTCGATTCGAGGTCGATGACTTGATCCATGTCATGTCGAACCCCCTATCGAGCACCGTAACGTCTCAGTTCCACACGCAGGTCACTGGAGATCGAAATGATTTCGGCCGAATCGCTTCGCTCAAATACCTCATTGCTCAAGCTCGACTTGTACTGCAAAGGCCTGCGGATGGCCGATTCCTGCTTCATCGAAGAGGACGGTGGCCGCAAAATCCTGCGCACGCGGGCGGGCCTGGGCAGCGGTCTAGAACTCATCCTGCCTGGCAACATGTGGACCAACGTTCCGGTCTCCGAGGGCTTCGCCGCCGAGAGTCCGTACGTTCTGGAGAAGATTGGAAGCCGCTACAGCCTGACGTGGAGCGGCCAGCCGATCGTCGATGTCACGCTCTCCCCCCGGCCTGAGTGGTACGACGCCCACACCACCACCGGCAAGATCATGACCAAGATCGGTACGCTGCAGGGAACGTACCTCGGCGTGTATCCCGCCAAGGTGTGCGAGTACTGGCTGCAAAAGCCCGAGCGCGACAACTGCAAGTTCTGTTCGATCGGGTTGAACCTGGGCGTGGACGACGCCGACGAGAAGTCGGTGAATGAAGTGATGGAAGTGGTGCGGGCGGCGCGGCGCGAGTCGGGCATTACGTACGTCGATTTCAATACCGGTCACTACGAAGGCGACACCTATCTCGACATCCTCGAACCGTACATCCGCCGCATCAAGAGCGAAGTCGGCATTTTGATTGGCGTGCAAACTCCGCCGCATCGCGATTTGAAGCGCTACGACAAGCTGCGTGAGATGGGCGTCAATCGCGTCTCGTTTTGCTTTGAAATTTACGATCGCGAGAAGTTCATCGAGATCTGCCCGGGTAAGCATCGTGAGTACGGCTTGGACTACTACCTCGAAGCGATTCGCTACTGCGCGACGTTGGGCGCCAAGGGCCCGAAGAACGAGCCTTGGGTCACCAACGGCGAGATCATTAGCGGACTCGAACCACCCGAGTCATCGATTGCCGCCATCGATTGGATTACGTCGGTCGGTGCGATTCCCACCGTCTGCGTTTTCCGGCCCCTGAAAGGGACCGACCTCGAGGACGTGCCGCCGCCACGCACCGAAGAGATGGTGCCGGTGTATCGCCGTCTGTACGAGGCGTGCATGGAGCACGGTCTGCCGATTGGCTGTGCCCCCAACGTGCATGTGAGTTTGGTGATGCTGCCCGAAGAGTGCCGTGGCTTGAGCAACAAGAGCTTTTATTGGCAGCGCTTGAAGCTGGCTGCCATGGCAAAGCTCTTCGGCATGCAGTTCGAACGCAAGCTGGCTGCGCTCGAGGCCAAGAGTTCGGCCGCGTAACGCAACCAGTTCAGCGCTCTATTGGATGGTTTTCACCGTCAGCTGATTCGACGCGGCCGATTCGCCACTGTTGCTGTACGACGTCAGCGTGAAGGTGTAACGCTTGCCTGGCTTGAGCCCCGTAATTTTTCCGCTGGTGGTGTCGGCTGGGAAGTCTTGGTGCAAGACCCAGTCGGTGCCTGTCCAGCGATAAACGTGAAATCCGGTTTCGCCGGCCGCTTGGTCTTGCCATCCCACGTTCACGACCTTCCTCGCGCGTTTGATCACGCGCAGGTTGCCCGGTGTCCCCAGCGTCTGCACGGCGGCGCGGAAGTTGGCCACGGTGAGCGCCGTGTTGTTGATGGTTTGGTGGTTGTCGCGCTGACCCTCGATGCCGGTCGGCGTGCCGAAGTACGACACGGCGGGGTTGCTGAAGTAAGGCGACTTGGGGCAACCCAGCGTGCACTGCGTCGTGTACGACATGATCGTGCGGTAAGAACCGTCGACGAAGTGACCGTACGAGTACGAGTAGCTGGTGCCGCCGCCGGAATTCGCAGGATCGTGATTGCAGCCTTGGTTGTGACCCGTCTCATGCGCCAGCGTCAGGTTGCCCGCAGCGCAATCGCGCAGCACCACGTTGAAAGCGTAGCTGCCGAAGCCGGCCTCGACCTGCGTCATGAGCCAACCGATGCCGCAGTACTGACTGGTGTTGACGATCATCGACACCACATCCGCGCCGTATTGATTGCGTAGCGCTGCCACGGCCGGGTCGTTGGTGAGCCACGTCAGGTCGGCGTTAGCGTCGCCACCTTCGGTGTAGGCCACTTCCTCGGTGTGCGCCAAGCGCAGACGCGTGGTGATCTGGCTGTTGGCGTAGGCAGTATTGGTGAGGTCGATGGCGCTTTGGACGGTCGCTTCGACCGCGGTCGTCCCACCGGCGGCCGCGCGCGCGTCATCGGTGTAGAGGATGAGCATGTCGATGTAATCGCCGCTGTCGGAGTAGGCCGTTGCCGGTTCGGCCACGGCCGCTGCGCTGCGCAACTGCGGCGCGGCTGGCGCTGGGGCGCACTCGCGAAAGCGATCCTGATTGAGCTCGGACATGAGGTACTGACCTGCCGCGACGGGCCGAATCTCGTAGACATCGCCATCGGGTGTGTGAATCAAACCGGCCAGTTGTCCGCGGCGCACGCTTAACGTCGCTTCGCCTTCACGCCCATCGGTTAGTTTGATCGTGCCGCGCCAAGTGTAGTCGCTGGCGCCGCGCACCTCGTAGTCGCTGCGAGTGATGCGCCATGTCTTGCCGTTGAGGACATCGACATCGATCTCGCGACGGAGCGGATCGAGTGCGCTGAAGTCGATCTCGACGGTGCGCTCGCGCAGAGCGGCGTTCGAGGGTGTGTAGGCCAGCTCGCGCATGGCCGTCATGCCGACAGAATGAAACAGAGCCGCGGGCGGCAACACATCAGCGTCGCCCAACGCGCCCTCGGACTGAGGGGGCATGGCCCATGCGGCAGGCAAGCAGGAAACGAGTGCGATGAAGATCTGCCCGGTGCGAACGCATCCGGAGATATGCGAGCGGTGCATGGGTCTGTCCCTTCCCCGTTCCCCGTACTGTCGTGTAGTGAATGTAGGTTCTGGAAGCGGCGGGGTGTAGCGACGGGCCCTAATCGTGCGGGCAGCGACCCAAGGCGGCTGCCCGCACGCGATGCGTTACTTGGTCTTGGCGGTGATCTGGTTGGACACCGACGACTGACCCACGGCGTTGTACGCGCGCACGATCAGCGAGACCGTCTTGCGACGCCCCAGCCCGGTGACGGTGGTGCCGGTGACGTTCGCCCCCAAGGTCTTGACGAGCACCCATTTGCCCGTTGCCCACTTGTACACTTTGTAGCCGGTCTCATCGCTCGCGTTGTCGTTCCAACTCACCTGCAAGCTGGCCGCACCGGCAAGCACCAATCGCAACCCACTCGGCGGCGCAGGGACCTGAGGCGTGACACCTCCACCACCGTTGCTGCCGCCGCCTGTTGCCTGCTGCTTGAAGTTGGCCACCGTTGCGGCAACGTTGTTGAGCACCAAGTGGTTGTCACGCTGCGACGCAATGCCGGTGGGAAATCCCGAATAACTCACCGCCGGGTTGGAAAAGTACGGCACGCGCGTGCAGCCCGAAGCGCACTGCGAGTTGTACGACATGACCGTACGAAACACGCCATCGACATAGTGACCGCGGTTGTACGCGAACATGCTAGTTCCGCCCGCGTTGGCCGGATCGTGATCGCAGCCCATGTTGTGACCCGACTCATGCGCCAGCGTCAAGTTTGCTGCCGCGCAGCTACGAGCCACCACGTTCATGGCGTTGGGGGCGAACCCCGCGGAGAGCGAACTCATCAGGTAGCCAATTCCGCAGTAGTCGCACGATTCCACGACAAAAGAGACCAAGTCGGCTTTGTACTGATCGCGCAGTGCAGCGACCGCCGCGTCATTTCGGAGTGCAGTGAGATCGGATACGGCACTGCCGGTCTCGGTGTAGGCGTATTCGCCCTTGTAGACCAAGCGCATTCGCATCGTAATGCCGCTGTTGGCGTAGGCTGTGTTGGCCAGGTCGACCGCGCTCTGCACCGTGGCTTCGATCGCCGACGTTCCGCCCGCCGCAGCGCGCGTGTCGTCGGTGTACAGCACCATGATGTCGATTGTGCCGTCGCTGTCGGCCATGGCGACAGGTTCACCCGCCACTTGCGGCGCCATTTCGTAGGACAGCGGTTCACGTGGATCGGCGCACTCGCGGAAAAGGTTGGGCGCGAGTTCGGTGAGCAAGTGCTTGCCGCCCGCAATCGCGCGCAACTCGTAGCTGTCGCCATCGGGCGTGTTGATCACGCCGGCCACGGCGCCGTGAAGCACCGTGAAGGTCGCTTCACCCTGACGGCCGTCTTCCAGTTGGATGCTGCCGCGCCAGGTGTAGTCGTCCAGGTCGCGTATTTCAAGATCGCGACGGTCGGCCACGTACTGCTTGCCGCCCAATAGCGGCAGCGCCACACCACGGCGCGCGGGATTGAACGCTTCCATATCGATGCGCACCACCCGCTCACGGATTGCGGCAGGCGAACTAGTCATCGGTGTGTCGCCGAGCGCCTGAGGGTCTTCGATTGCGAACAGCGCACGAGCCTGTCGCTGAGGATCGCGATCGAGAGCGTTGGGGGGCATGGCGAACGCTGCCGACGCAGCCCCGACTAGAAGACCGGAGAACACACCCCGGCGAACGTGCGTGAAATCGAATGAGAAGTGCATGCGCTGATACCCGTCACGATGACTCCCAGTTGCCTGGTGCAATGTAGGTTCGTCGCGACGGGAATGGTCGCGTTTCGATTGAGGAGCGGAGCCGCGGAGCTTCTGTCAGTAAGCTCCCCACTTTGTTTCTTGGCTCACGATCTCGATCGGATTAGTTGGTTCTTTGGGTTCGCGTCCGTTCGACTTCCTTCACCTCGACTTTTGCGAGGTCCTGACGCGCGTCTTCGATCATCTTCTCCGCGCTTTGGTAGAGTTCGGTCCAGCGCTCTCGCTCGAGCCCCTCCCACGGGCGGTTGGAATCGGGCAGCCGGCCAATGGTTTGCAGCGCCTCTTGTGCGTTTCGAATCGCCCTGACCAGAAATGGATTGGCCGGAAACGGCGGCTCGGCCGGCAGACTCGAACGGATCGGCTCCAACTGCATTTGCCATGACTCCTGCCATGCCGGCGCGTCGTCTACCGACAACTCAGCCAGCTCTTCGGGAAGCTCGTGCGCGCGTTGCGCGATTTCATCGAGCGTCTCTTTCAGCGCTGTGACCACCGCGCGCGGCACCAGCATTGGGTTGGGGCCGGGCGGCGGCCGATGCAGATCGGCCTCACTGCGCGCAAACCAGCTCGCATCGTCGAACACGCTGTTGCGAATGCGCATCCACTGATCCTGCAACAGAGAGTCCTCGATCGGCAGATCGGCGCGTAACCGCTCTGCCAGCCGAGCCAACGTGCGAAGCTCGCTGGCAAAGTGAACGACCGGCTTGCCCCCCTCGTGAATATCGATTTCACTCGCGAGCGCTTGAAGGCGACTCGACAGCGACTCGCGACGCGCGTCATCAAGCAAGCCACTGGTGAAGATCTCCTGGTCGACGGCGGTGATCGACGATTCGTAGCGCTGCGGATCGACCGGCTTGATGTTGGCGAGCGCCGTGAAATTGGTGTCCATCGAGCAACCCGAGAGCAGAATCGCCACACACATAGGGACCGCCGCGCAGGCTGCGTTTCGCGTGTGGTTCATCGTGCCGCTCCCTGCCTCGACAGCTGCAGAACGAGCATGTCGGGGCGTGAATCGAACGCCTCGGCGCGGTGACTGAGGTTGTCGTGAAATCCCAACTGGAGGCGATCGCCGTCGACAGCAAACAGCATCCAGCCCGGAGGCTCCTTCGACCCACCCAGCGGGGTGAGGTGGAACGCGCACGGATTCGAGCCGGCGTCGACTTCAAGCGCAAACTCCAGTCGCGCCCGCTCTGGTGTCTCGATCGTTAACCGTTCGCCGGTGAACGTGAGCGTGGAGCCGAGCATCTCATTGTCATCTCTGGGCTCGCCGTCGAAGGTGAGCGAGGCGGCTAGCCAGCTCCCCAGCAGCGGTTGCGGGGTGCACGATTGGCGGGCTTTGAGATGCGAGTTGCCGCTAGTGGTCGCCGCTGGCTTGCGATCCGACTGCGCGTAGGCCGAGATAGAGAGCATGAATAGAACGAGCGCGATCACGGTCCAGCGCGAGGCGCGATGATTCGAGGCATTCGACATACGGGCTCACCCCCTCGCCCCAAAACGTAGGCCCGAAACGGCACGCGGCCAGCGTAGCTCCCATTAGCGTGGGCAGGACGGTGGCGGCACAGCTACTTCAGAAACGCGTTGTGGCGCTTGGCCATCCGCAGAGTGCAGGGGCGAGTGCAAGCGCACTCTGTGCGCTGATCGTACTGCGAGGGTGGACTGGTTGACCGCCAAGGCGACGCAGCGTAGCGTCCTGCCACCCTTCCGGCTGGAGACACCCCAATGCGCATGACCCTTTGCACGACAACCTTGAGTTTGGCGATTTGTTCCACCCTCGCATTCGCCGCAGCCACGCCGCAGAAGCCCGCACCAACTGCGAAGCTGCCAGCAACGGTCGCTGGAGATCTGGATGCAATCGCGGAGCAGTGTCGCGAGGCGGGGGGCAAGGCGCTCACGGACGCCGCGATCAAACGCGCCGATTTGAATGCGGACGGTAAAGAGGACTTCGTGCTCGACGTTGGTGCCATCAGTTGCGATGGCGCCGCGAGTATTTACGGCGACCGCGAGAAGGGCGTCACCGTTTACGTTGGCGACGGAAATGGCGGCGCGACCAACGCCTTTAGTGAATGGGTGTTCGGCGCAACGATCGAAGGTACAGGGCCAGCTGCCAAACTCTGGCTCACCGTCTCGGGGGAGGCCTGCGGAAAGAAGCCTGCGGCCGATTTTGCGAGCGAGAACTTCTGTGATCGCGCGATCGTGTGGAATGCGAAGACGAAGAAGTTCGAGCTTGCGCCGGTGGCAACGGTGCGAGCGATCAAATAAGGCAGCATGGAGCGGTTCCGTTCAATGGCTCGAAGCACCCTTCGCCACAAGCGGCGGGCAGTGTTGGAACAGATCGCTGTAGCGTTGATCGGCGCGCATCGGGAGCAGCTCTTCCGGCGTGCAGGTGTCGTACGCTGTCCACCCCGCTGCGTTGACGGATCGCACTAATTCTGCAGTCTTCTCGAAGTCTCCAACGACAGCCCAAGCGTCGATTTGGTCCCAGGGGCGCCGCTCTTCTTCGGAAACGGACAGACCCTCGGCGCTCTGAATCGTGGCTCGGGCTTCGTCTAGGCGCGAGAGACGCGCCAGGATTTCAGCCGCGTGATAGAGGGCTGATTGTTCCATCGCCTTGGTCTTGAACTTGGAGTCGCGGTTCAGAAGCGGCGCCAGTTCTTCTTCCCACAAGGCACGTGCCTCCGGTTCGCGTCCTTGAGCACGGCGTAACTGTGCCGCGGTTCCGAGCGCCCGCCCACGTGACTTCTTCATTAGCGGCTCCAGTACCTGCTCGGCACGCTCGAGCTGGCCGGCGCGCCGCAGCAGGTCCACTGCCGACAGCTGCATCCCCGAGCGCTCGAATGTGATGTGGTGATCCGTTGCCAGCAAGGTGAGACAAACATCGGCCGCTTTCGCATACTCGCCGAGACCCTCAAACGCCTCTTTCAAGACCAACGACGATCGCTCGTACTCGAAGTCTTCCATCGAGTCGAGCTTTCCCCGGTAGAGCGCTGCCACTTCGGTGTTCCGCCCGGCAGCGATCAGCCCGTGGGCCAGCGTCCACGACTCCCTCGCCCACTGGCTGGCACCTTCCGAAGGAAACGCTTCCCAATCGGCACGCATCTCGTCGAAGCGTGCGAGCCCAACCAACGCCATACGTCGATACCGGTGCAAAGAGGACGATGAACTGTCCTGTCGCAACCGAGCGTCGACCGCTTCCAACAACTCTATGAATTTCCTCTCGCTGTACAGACGAAATAGGTCTTGTAGGCCGCCCCGAATCTGGCGCTCCCGAATTCTCTTGGCCGCCCATTCTGAATCGGCCGCTTGCTGCTTGCGCCACTCGACCTGCGCCATGCGGATCTCGGCTTGACACTCGCGACAGTAGTCCGTGAAGAAGTGGCCAAAGACACCGGGGATGAAATTGCGCACGATCACGCGCCGGGTTGGATGCGCCATCGAGCAATCGAGCCGCGTGCAGTGGCCCCTGTGATAACCCGTTCGCTCGTGCCGCGGATCGGCAACCAACCCGAACTGATGACCGAACTCGTGCACCAAGGTCATGCGCTCGAGCTTGTCGAGCGAAATCCATAGTTTGGCGTAACGCTCGTGACCTGCTCGAAACACGACAACGCCACTGACGCTGTCGTCCAGGCCGTCGCGTTGAAACTGCCATGTCGTGCTGAAACCGAACAGGCCTCGCTTCGAGAGCGGAGCGAACAGGATGTAGCGCGGCTCCACACCCGTTTCGTGAACCGGCTCTGCGTGAGCACCGACCAATGCCTCGACCCGCTCACCGTCATTGCTCTTCGCGCTGGACTCCCATTCGCTGAGCGGAATCTCATCGTCGGTGCGAATCTCTACGGGCCGCCCAGGAGGGCCGTACTTCTCGACGACGCGCTGCAACCCTGCCAGCGTGAGCGGTCCGGGTTTGCAGCCCTCAACCCAGTCGACCTCGATGACCACCTTCTTCGCCAGCCCATCGGCAACAAGCCACGGGTCGATGCGTTCTGCAATTCGCGTCAGCGGGGCCGGGCCCTTGCGTGGTTGCACCGACTTGTAGCGAGGGAGTGCGATGCATCCGACTCCGACAACGACAATCGCTAGAACTGCCAGGCCAGCGATGGCGGGCACTTTGCGGTAGCGGTTGCTATTCACGTTCCCCCCCTCGAGTCGCCGATGTGTACCTGTATGCATGCAGGACTTCAACCGCCCTGCGTTAAGGGTTCTGGAACTTCGTTTCCCGCCATCAGTCGGTTCTATCAGAGTTTCCGAAGGGGAGTCCTGCGGAAAGAAGCCTGCGGCCGATTTTGCGAGCGAGAACTTCTGCGATCGCGCAGTCGTGTGGAACGCAAAGACGAAGAAGTTCGAGCTTGCGCCGGTGGCAACGGTGCGAATGATCAAGTAGAGCGCGTCTGGACGAAGCGAGACCCCCCCGTTACCTGAGTAGGCGGTGCATGAAGCCGATCTCCGGTCTTAGCGTTCCTTCACGCGCTGTGCAAAGCGCTTCCCATTAATTGCTCGAATCACGCGGCGCCACAAGCGGCGGACAGTGTTGGAACAGATCGCTGTAGCGTTGGTCGCTGCGCATCGGGAGCAGTTCTTCCGAGCGGCAGGTCACATACAGTGTCCACTCCGCTGTGTTGACGGCTCGCACCAACTCGGCGGTTTTCTCGTAGTCGCCCACGAGTGCCCAAGTGGTGATTTGCGTCCAGGGGCGCCGCTCTTCTTCGGAAACAGACAGATTCTCGGCGCGCTGAATCGTGGCTCGGGCCTCGTCGAGGCGCGAAAGGCGCGCCAGGATCCGTGCCGCACGATAGAGGGCTGATTGTTCCATCGCCTTGGTCTTGAACTTGGAGTCGCGATTCAGCAACGGCGCAAGCTCTTCTTCCCACAGTGCACGGGCCTCTCGCCCGCGCCCCTGAGCGCGGCGTAGCTCTGCGGCGGTCTCGAGCACCAGCTCACGTGACTTCTTCATCAGCGGTTTCAGTACTTGCTCGGCGCGCTCAAGCTGGCCGGCGCGCCGCAGCAGGCCCATCGCCCTCAACTGCATCCAAGTACGATCGAATGAGATCTCGCGATTCGGTGCCAGCAAGGCGAAGCAAACATCAGCTGCTTTCGCATACTCGCCGAGGCCTTCGAGCGCCGCGAGCAAGACGAACGACGATTGCTCGTACTCGTAGCCCTCCATCGTGTCGAGCTTTCCCTGATAGAGCGCTACCACGTCGGAATCCCTCCCAGCAGCAATCAACCCCAAGCCCAGCGTCCGCGATTCTCTCGCCCACTGCGTGGCATCCTCGGATGGGAACGCTTCCCAATCGGCGCGCATCTCGTCGAAGCGGGTGAGTCCGACCAACGCC
>JANNUT010000159.1:0-3059 GCA_031395565.1 Acidobacteriota bacterium
CCGAGGTCCGCGGTCTGCCGCAGCGGAACCTCGCAGTCGAGCTGCTGCAGAAGCTACTCAGGGGAGAGATCAAGACGCGGCAGAAGCGCAACGTCGTCCAGGCGCGCTCGTTCGCCGAGCTGCTCGAACAGGCGGTACGCAAGTACCAGAACCGCGCCATCGAGACGGCACAGGTGATCGAGGAGCTGATCCAGCTCGCCAAGGATATGCGGGCGGCCAACGCGCGCGGTGAAGAGCTGCACCTCAGCGAGGACGAGCTGGCGTTTTACGATGCGCTGGAAACGAACGATAGCGCGGTGAAGGTGCTGGGGGATGAGACGTTGCGCACGATCGCGCAAGAGCTCGTCAAGACCGTGCGTGCGAATGTGACGATTGACTGGACGATGCGCGAGAACGTGCGGGCGCAGCTGCGGGTGCTGGTGAAGCGGATCCTCCGCAAGTACGGCTATCCGCCGGACAAGCAGGAGAAGGCAACGGAGATTGTGTTGGAGCAGGCGGCGTTGTTGTCGGGGGAGTGGGCGAGCGCCTGAAGCCGGCAGCGGCCTGTGCGCGGCCCAGCGAGGCTTTGACTAGAGTCGGGTCCTCCGCGAGTGTCGCGGCCGCTTCCGGATGGAGCTTGCGTCGGCTGGTGTCGACAGTATCGCGGCGCTATTCCTGGCCACCAAAACAGTCATCGAGACTTCTCGCGGCAAGTAGATCGTCAAATGTCGTGTATCTGGGTCCTCGTAGCTTGACGTGAATCCCCCTCGCGATGCCGATGCGCAGCTCGAGAGCCGCGGCGTCTCCCTTCAGACTCGACTACGCCGGCTTGCGGCGCGCTCGGACTCTGCGTCCGACCTTAGCGCGCGCCACTGTCACCAGAGTGCGCAGCGCGTCGTTCACCGACTTCGCATCTTGAAACACGTCAGCAATGTCTGGGTCGAGCAAAACTAGGTTGGTGCCGGCGGCTGCCCGCGTGTAGTACTTCCCCCGGACCGGGTTCTCGAGCTCCGAAAGGTCGTACTCGCTGCGCAGTTCGTCCCGCCGTTTAGTACTCGTTTTCTTGGTAACCATTCACTTCCTTTCCGGTCGCGGCGTGAGTTCTCGGCTGAAAACAGCGTCCTGAGCCGGCTCTACGTCCTTCCCAGTAGGTGCGTTTCAGTAAGCAACTTGCGGTCGATGGCGCGTTCTCGAGGAAGGTAGATGGCAACGTCGATGCCGATGCCATGCAAGTACCTGCACATCAAAGGCCCCACATCCGCCCAATCCAGTCCGCCGAGCCCACAGCCCAACGCCGGAAGGGCGAGAGACAACACGCCCTCCTCATGGAAGTGATCTCTGAACCAAACCAATCCGCCTTCGATGTCGTCCAGACGGGAGTCGTCTCGCCACTTTCGTTTGGTTGCGAACAAGAGAAACCACTTCACGGCATTCGGCGTCTTCAATGGCGTCGTCAAGTCGGCGAGATCCTCGTCGAGCGAGGCCTCACGTTTGTAGAGGGCCGGTTTTGTTGCCGTAACTCGTTTGGAGCGGCACGCGTCCTGGTAGAAAACATACACGTCTGGGAACTGGTACTTGGCCCGAGACGCTAAGCCTTTTCCCATGATTCCTTGCAGATTCACGCTGACTGTAAGCGTCTGCATGCCTGAGAAAAACATGTCTCCTTCGACCAGCGAGATGTTCTTGCCGATTCTTGCGGCGTAGGAGGGCTTGAAGAAGAAGTTGGGCTCCGGCACAACGGGAATGGAGCTGGGTCCGATCATCGCTTCAACGTGCTTCTTGGCTTCGTGATCCGCTACGAACACGGTGTGGACGTACTCTGGGGGAATCTGTTCAGGTACCAAACACTCGGCCATGATCTTGCGCTTGGAGCCGTCTTGATCGTTCCAGTACTCGGCCTGGATCACGGGCCATTGCGCTTCGATGACCTTCAGGCCCCTGCCGGCTTTGAAAAACTGGGTGGGGGTGTTGGCTGCGTTGCCATCGGCGATCATCACGTCCGGTCTTTCCAAGACGCTGGGCTTCACCCCAATCACGGCCAGGTTCTTGGTCGTCTTCTCGTGAACGACCCGGTACATCATCGGGTTGCGGGGCTGAAAGTACAGATTGGCGTACTCCCACAAACTCGCGCGCTCGGGGGTCGCCTTGGCCTTTCGATTGGAGACGATTCCGGCATCGTAGATCGGCGTGAAAGGAACGTGGCGGGATTCGACGAGCGCGTGCGAGGGAATGCCGTTTTTGAGGATCGCCGGCACGTTCTCTACGTGCGTGATGTAGAAGAGACTCTTGATTTCAGCTTTGCGCGCCATGTTTGATGCTCCCTTGACGGTGGGCAACCACGTGGCGATCCCGCTTCGAAGAGTGTTAGGCGCTGCTGTCCTGTCCGTGGCGTCAGTTTCCCGCGAGTGGTGTGCTTGGGCTGTTCAGTTCGAGTAACGCGGCAGTGCAGTCTAGTGCGGTAAGCAGGCCCTCGGAAGAGACGCTTTCTTGGAGCCAGAGGCGGGGATTGAACCCGCGACCTGCTGATTACGAATCAGCTGCTCTGCCACTGAGCTACTCTGGCGTGGCGACGATCAACACTCTCACAAACCCACAACTCCAAACCGAAAAGCCGCGGGATTCTAGCCAAACACAGACCCTGACGCCATGAACCCCCCGGTCGCGGGTATCCTCCCTCCCCATGAAACGCCGTCGTCTGTTCGATCGCTTCCGCGGCTCCACAGTTTGGGGCGACGCGACCACCGTGATCGGGCCGCGATTCACCTTCGCGGGGGACATCCAAACCGAAGGGGCGGTGGTGGTGGCGGGGCGTGTCGAAGGGCCGATCGAATCGGCCGACATCGTGCATGTGCTGGCCGGCGCGGTGGTGTTGGGGTCGGTTCGAGGGCGCGCGGTGGTGGTGGATGGGGCGGTGGAGGGGCACGTTCAAGCGGCGGATGCGCTGGAGGTGGGGCATACCGGGCGGGTGCGCGGCGACCTGGCGGCGGCGCGGATCGCGATTGACGAGGGGGCGTTTCACATCTGCCACTTCAACGCGTGGGTTGTGCCGGTGATGCACTTACGGGAGCGGCGGCGCGGGA
>JANNUT010000160.1:0-4081 GCA_031395565.1 Acidobacteriota bacterium
AGCGGACGGCGTCGTGTTCGGCGAGGGCGCGGGCGTCTTCGTCTTGAAACGCCTCCGCGACGCGCTGCGTGACAACGACCGGATTCACGCCGTGATTCGGGGGGTCGGAACGTCGAGCGACGGCCGCGGGCACTCGATGACTGCACCGAACCCGGATGGCCAGGCGCTGGCGCTCGAGCGCGCCTACGTGGATGCGGGCTACGACGCGGCCAGCGTCCAACTCGTGGAGTGCCACGCGACCTCGACCCAAGCTGGTGATGCGTCCGAAATCGAGGCCATGCGCCGCGTCTTCGGTTCCGCTGTGACCGAGGGACGGAGCGTGGGTATCGGCTCGGTCAAGTCGCAGATCGGCCACACGGGAAGCGCCGCCGGAGCAGCGGGGATATTGAAAGCCGTCCTGGGCCTACGCCACCGGACGCTGCCACCTACGATCAACCTACGCGAGCTCAACCCGGTCCTGCGCCTCGACGCAAGCCCGTTCCGCCCGGTGATGACCCCTGCGCCGTGGCCGGACAATGACGGTCAGCCGCGTCGCGCGGGGGTCAGCGCGTTCGGCTTCGGTGGAACCAACGGCCACGTGACGGTGGAGGAGTTCGTCCCCGAATACCATGCTGCGCTAGTTGCGGAGCGGACCCAGCCCGCGACCATCGAAGCGACCCACCCGCGTCGTCGTGAACTCGTGGTAGTCGGAGGCGCGACGCGCGACGCTCTCGTCGCCGGCGCGCGTGAGATCGCTGCGCGCCTTGAAGTGCAGAGCGGCCACGCGGGGCACTTGGGGGAGTTCGTCGACACACTAAGGCGCGAGGCGGGAACGCTGCCGTGCCGCCTCGCCTTCGCTTGCGACTCCTTCGACGACCTGCGCGCGAAGTTGCTGGTCGCGGCGCGTGAGGTCGCCGGGGGCAAGAAGTCGCCCATCCTCGCCGCCCAGGGCATCGCCTTCGCCGACGCCGCTGCGGTTTCTGTCGCTCAAGGCGGAAGGCTCGCGTTCCTCTTCCCAGGACAAGGCGGCCAGTACGCCGACATGCTGCGCGACCTCCACGAAGCGTTCCCGGTGGTGCGAGAGACATTCCGCGAGGCCGACACCGCGTTGATCCCGCTGCTCGGGGCACCGCTCGAGGACCTGATCTTCACGTCGCGGGGCGGCGCGGCGGCGGCGGTCGAAGAGCGGCTGATGCGCAGCGAGATCGTTCAGCCGGCGTTGGTCGTGGCGAACGTCGCGCTGTTCCGCCTCCTGGGGACGTTCGGGCTACGTCCCGAGATTGCCGCCGGCCACAGCTTGGGCGAGTACTCGGCACTCGTTGCCGCGGGCTGTCTTGAGTTCGGGCCCGCATTGCAGGCCGTCTACGTGCGCGGCCGCGAGATGGCACGCCTGGCGGAACGCGGTGGGGGTGCGGGCAGCATGGCGATGGTCTCAGCTCCGGCGCACGTCGTGGAGCCAGCGCTCGCCGACGCCGGGGGACTCGCCACGATCGCCAACCTCAACTGCCATTTCCAGACCGTGGTCTCCGGTCAGAGTGCGGCTGTGGCGCGCGTCATCCAACGGCTCGAGCGCGAGGGTGTCGAATGCCGCTTGCTGCCGATTGCGGGCGCCTTCCACTCGGCGATCGCCCGCGAGATCCGTCCCGCGATGGCCACGGCCCTCTCGGCATTGGTTGTGCGCAAGCCGCAGTTCGAGGTTCGCTCCACGGTCGACGGCGCCTTGTATACCGGAGGCGAGGCGGACCGCGATCGTGTTGTCGCGCGGCTACTTGACCAGCTCGAGCGGCCGGTGGATTTCATCTCAGTTATCGAGCGTCTGTATGCCGACGGCGTGCGAACGTTCGTGGAAGTGGGGCCAAAGAAGGCCCTCTCAACGTTTGTGTCCGAGATCCTCGGTGATCGCCCGCATGCCTCGACCCACACAAATCACCCCAAGGAGGGCGGCGGAGAGGCGCTGCACCGCGCTCTGGCGCAGCTGACAGCGTTGGGTCTTTGCGGAAGCGAGACTTCCAAACCCACCACGCCCCGCGCGGTCGAGGTGGCCCCGCCCCACGCCGCAGCTCCTGGACGCGATGCCGCCAGCGACCGGTCGTCGCACACAGAGCCGCTCGTCATCACGGGCGCCGCCGTGGGTCTGCCTGGCCTGGCACATTCCGTCTTCTCGGATGACGGGCTGCAGCGGATCTTCGCCGGACAGAACCTGATCGATCCGATCATGGATGCGCAGCAAGAGCAGATCGTCGCGAAGAACATCGTGCGGCTCGTGAAGTCGGAAGACGGCGCAACGCGCTTCGAGACCGTCGAGAGTCGCGCCGGCTCGATCAAGCTCGCCGGGCAGCGCGGCGCGTTCGACCTCGCCGCGGACTACGGACTCGACGACGCAGAACTGCAGGGTACCGACATCACCTACCGGCTAGCGATCGCTGCGGGCATCGAGGCGTTGCGCGACGCGGGGATTCCGCTGCAGCGCCACTATCGACTCACATCGACCGGATCCGCGATTCCGGGGGGCTGGGTGCTCCCCGAAGCCCTGCGGGATGAGACCGCGGTCATCTTCGCCTCTGCTTACCCGGGCCTCGACAAGCTGATCGGCGAGGTAATGGCCTTCGACGATCAACGGGTCGCCGCGGCGGCCGCGGATGCGCTGCGCTCGCTCTACCTCGCGCGGCTTGACAGCGCCCGCACCGCAGCCGAGCGCCAGGCGCTCGACGACTGGTTCGCAGCCGAACGTACCAAACGGGCGGCGTCCGGATCCACCACGGCCTACAGCTTCAATCCGGGCTTCGTGAAGGACTTCCTCTGCATGGGCAACAGCCTGTTTGCACAGCTCGTGCAGGCTCGCGGTCCGAACTTCCACGTCAACACCGCCTGCAGTTCGGCGACGGCCGCGGTGGCCCTGGCCGAGGACCTGCTGCGCTGCGGCCGGGCGCGCCGCGTGATCGTGTTGGCGGCCGACGATCCCACGTCGATGCGGCTGCTGCCCTGGATCGGGTCAGGATTCCTCGCGGCCGGGGCCGCTGCCACGGACGAGGCCGTAGCGGACGCCGCGCTGCCGTTCGATCGACGGCGCCACGGCTTGCTCCTGGGGATGGGCGCGTCGGCCATGGTGCTCGAGACGGCGAGCGCCGCCGCAGAACGGGGCATGGAGGGGATCGCCGAACTGCTTGGTACGCACCTGGCCAACAGCGCGTACCACCCGACGCGCCTCGACGCCGAGCATGTCGCCGCGGAGGTGGAACGTTTCGTCGACCGGGTCGAACGTCGGCACGGCCTCAGCCGCGCGGACCTGGCCGAGCAGTTGCACTTCATGTCGCACGAGACCTTCACGCCCGCGCGGGGGGGCAGCGCCCAAAGCGAGATCCGCGCGCTGCGAAGCGTGTTTGGCGAGGCGTGGCAGAAGGTGACCGTCACCAACACGAAAGGGATGACCGGCCACGCGCAGGGAGCGGGGATCGAGGACGTCGTCGCGGTCAAGGCGTTGCAACTCGGTCTACTCCCGCCAGTGGTGAACCACACCGAGGCGGATCCGGAGTTTGCGGGCGTCAACCTCAGCCGCGGAGGAGCCATCGTTCGGGACTATGCGTTCCGCTTCGCAGCCGGCTTCGGGTCGCAGTTGGCCATGTTCCTAGTGCGGGTCGTGAGCCGGGATGCCGTTCGCATCGCCGATCGAGCGCGCCACCAGTGTTGGTTGGCCGAGATCACCGGTATCGCCGAGCCAGAGTTGGAGATCGTCAACCGCACGCTGCGGGTCAAGGACGTCGCGCGTTCCGCGCCGGCGCGGAACGCACCGCAGCGCGAGGCCTTGCCGTCGCTCTCGGCGGCGGCGTCTCCGCCCACGCTCGCCTCGGCGCCGGTTGCCGGCAGCGCCGCGCCGGCCGTGAGCGACGACGAGGTGCGCGAGGCGGTGCTCGAGATCGTCGCGGAGAAGACAGGCTACGAGCGCGACGTCCTGGAACTGGACCACGACCTGGAGGCAGATCTCGGCGTCGACACGATCAAGCAGGCGCAGGTGCTGGCGCTCGTGCGGGCGCGGTTCGGCCTGGGGCGTGAGGAAGGCCTGAAGCTGAAGGACTTCCCGACGCTCCGGCACGTCATCGGCTAC
>JANNUT010000161.1:0-9167 GCA_031395565.1 Acidobacteriota bacterium
GTGGCCCTAGAATTCCGCACGTGGCGATGGGGTGCCGCATGTCGTTGATCCAGTGAAAGACGACATGTGGTGGCTTGCCGAGAACGCGATACTGAAGAGTGGGAGAGTGTGCCGTGACCAATGAGCGCGATCTCGATACGATCGAACGTGAACTCCTACTTGAGCTAGCGGGTCACAGGAAGAGGGATGAAGAAGACCCGCACCTCAAGGATGTCGCGGAACTCGCGAGTCGTGCAATGGAGGAGGCGCGGGCACGGCTTACCGAGAAGGGGCTACTGGAGGAAGACGCGAAGCTGTCGACGGACGGCGTGCGGTTGGCCAATACGCTCAACTACCCAGGTATCGAGCAGGTCGAGTTCCCTTCGGCCTCGGAGTTCCTCAAGTACCTGGATCCGGCGCAGCCACATTGGGGTACAGGGCCGGACATCAGTTGGATTTTCAGGGGACATGGCGACGCCAGATGGTACCTCCAGCCGAGTGCCTGGCGAGGCGACGGACGCGCCCTGTTACGGCCCTCGTATGAGGAGATCCGTCGCCAGTACCCACCTTCAGGAACCGCGCGTCCTTCCCGATACTGGGAAGCCGCCGAATGGCTACTCGTCAATGAGTTTGCAGACACAGCGGATGCGCTGGGCCTCCGCGTGCCAGGGTTTGTCGATTTGCCGTTGCTGAGGGATGTCGTTTTCGGAGATCAGAGGATCTGGCCGAACGAGACGTCAGCGCTTGCGCAACATCACGGGATTCCGACTTCGTTGCTGGATTTCACGTGGGATGGTGCTGTGGCAGCTTACTTCGCCGCAGTCCAAGCTCGCGAGATCAGCGAGGATTTCGAACGGTGTGAACCAGAGGATTGGCAGTTCGCCCCAAGGCATCTCGCGGTGTGGGCGCTCAACATCGAGGAAATCCCAAAGGGAGGCCTGAGCGTACACCGGGACATCGGCCTCCCCCTTGAACACGTCGAGCTCCAAATTGTCCCGCGTGCGGACAATTCATACCTGCACGCGCAGAGCGGGTTGTTCCTTTGGTACCCTGTCGGACCGAACCTCTTCGACGCCTATGGCCGGTGGCCGCGGCTCGAGGATGTCATCGGCAGTCGCAGAAGACATGGATCCAAGCCACTCCGGAAGCTCGTTGTCCCTTTCGACCAGGCTGCGGCGATTGAGCAGATACTCTGGCGGCGGAGAATCACCAAGGCGCATCTGATGCCGACGTTCGCCAGCGTGGCCGAGATCACCATGTCGAAGCGGAGACTCTTCGGCACAGGCTAGCCTCTAACGCAGAGGAGTCACGAAGCGAAACACGAGTCGCAGTGCGCCCACCAAACCAGACGCGGCTGCAGCGGGACGGGAGGAGAACCGGTGGCGCTGATCCTCTGTTTACATGTCTCCACCGAGCGGCGGCGTACAGGCGTGTGGCAACTCGCCCGCATGACTTGACAGATCTCAAGCGATTTCCACTTTGCGGGAAGCAACGGCAAGCGTAGCATCCCGTCCAAGCAGGGTGGGGTGGACGCTAACCGACGAGGGGTGCACGACGATGCTACGAACAGCATCCGGTTGCGTTTCGCGTGTGGACTCCAGCCAGCCAGCAGCGGTCATCCCGCGAGCACGTTGGGCTGGCGACTTGTCGCTTGTAGCGCCTCCACATCTGCGTTCCGATCAAGCGGTAAGCCCTAGCTTCGGTCCAGCCCCGTCCATTCGTCGACCCTGTCGCGGCTTCGCACCGCGCCTCCACGTCAGCCCTCATCATCAGGAATCCAAGACGCTCCGATCCAGCCACCACTACGCAAGTCGCTCTTTGTTTCGATCTATGGGGTGCGAGATGAAGAATCAGAGAAGGGTGATTCCCGCCCAGTTGCTGCTCGCAATCACAGCACTGATGGTTTCGCCGCTGGTAGCGAACGCGGCGCCGCCTCCAGACCCGGCGCAATCGACACGGCAAGGTGTATCCATCGCGGAGCAGGGCTGGGAGTTCCCGCTCCCGAGCGTACCGTCCGAGTTTCCACTTCGTCCGTTGGATCGCGACCCAACAGAGGGTGTGCGCCATGGATGGGTGCAGACCACGAGTGGGCGATTCGGATTCGCGACCACCGATCTCACGCTCCCTGCTCGCGTCTCGTTCGAGGTCGGCCGCGTTTTTGATGCGGGGATCATTGGAATGATCCCGGGTGTTCCGACACAGGAGCCGCGCTGCAACTACGACTTTGGCGCGAACTGGATGCTTCGCCCCAACTCTGTTTTGATCATCAACGGTCCCACGACATTCCTACTTTTGACCGACGAAGGCCATGTGGTGCCGTTCCAGAAACAAACGGGCGGTACGACCTACTATCCATCCCCGGATCGGCCGCTGCCGTATGGCCCAGCAATTCCAACGGGTGATGGCGGATATCGGATCTCGCTCTCCAACGGACTCCGCAACACCTACCGAACCGTGCCCGGCGACGGCACGGGCTACTGGATCACCAAGCAAGAAGATCCATCAGGCAATGCTCTCACCTTCACGTACGCCAACGGCTTGCTGCAACGAATCGACGCCACGGATGGATCTTGGGTCACGTTCGCGAGGCCGATGTGGGGCGCCTCTGCCCCCGCCGGAACAAACACGAAACGCATCGTGCGAATCGACGATTCCGCAGGCCGCCAAGTCAGCTTCACCTACAACGCAAGCAACGCGATCGCTACGGCAACGAGCCCCGGCGGCGCGACCTGGTCGTATTTTTACGACCAAGCGGATCACATTAACCGTGTCGAGGACCCTCTCGGACGAGTGGTCTTCGAGGCCACGACAACCGCGAATCACAAGACGACGATGCTCAAGTTTCAGAGCGCGGTGACCTCATTCGCATACTCGACGAACCTCACGACGGTCACTGATCCACGTGGCGGCACATTCACCTACGCCTTCGACTCACGTGGCAACACCACGCAAATCACAGATGCCGAAGGCGGCATTACACAGATGAGCCGTCATGCGACAACCAACGACCTCACGCAACTGACCGAGCCGGCGGGTGGCGTCCACACGTTCCAGCATGACGGTTCTCATCGGATCACTCAGTACACAGCGCCGCTCGTCGACGGCTCCTCTCCGCAATGGAACTTCAGCTATGATTCGAACGGTCGCTTAACTCGCGTCTTGGCACCGAATGGCGCGGCCTCCACGTTTACCTACGATACGCCGGGCTGGCTTATCAAAGAAGCGACCGATCCCAACCGCGACGGCACAGCAGAATCCGAAACGACATACACACGAAACGCGACCACCGGCGATATCAGTTCACGTACCGACCCGAGCGGTCGCGTCACGCAGTACACCTACACGCCCCAAGGGCAACTCACTTCGATTCAGCCGCCCTGCACGATCGTCAACGGGCAAAGTGTGTGCCCGCAGATTCAGTACACGTACGATCCAAAGGGCCGGGTAGAGATGATGAAATGGCCGACTGCCTCAGGCAGTTGGGCGAACTGGGCATATGGGTACAACGATGATAGTCAACTCACCTCGATAATGGACCCACTAGAACATGTCCGGACGATCGGGCGAAACTCAGCAGGACAGGCAATCACGACCACCGCGGCGGACGGTGCCGTCACCACCTACGGTTGGCGTCAGGATGGGCAGCTGTTTCGAATCGAAGACGCGTTGGGAAGCGTCAGGCTGTGGGACTACAACAGCGCGGGCCTGGCCTACCGGTACACCGACCAAGAAGGCGAAGTGTGGACGCGTATTCTCGATCGCATGGGCCGAACGATCGAAATCGAAGATCCCACGCATTTGGTCTGGAAGAACCGATTCAACGCAGCCGGTCGGCTACGCGAGGCCGAAACGCCCGGTGGGCGCGTTGTCACCATCACGCGGGATGCTGCAGGTCGCGTCCGTCAGCGGACGCTGCCCGGTGGTGGCGTAGAGACCTTCGGTTGGGACAGCGTCGGCAACCTCACGTTGATGAAACAGGAGTTCTACGAGGGCGCGCAGTTCATCCGCGATCAATGGACCTGGACCTACAACGGCAGCGGCCTTCCGTTGTCGCAAGTCCAGGAGTCCGCCGACCAAGCGGGCACGCTCACACGGAATGCGAGTTGGGTGTGGGATCTGTCAGGCCGCTTGACCTCATTCATCGCGCCAGGCGGGAGTCAAACCAGCATCACCCGCGATTCACGGGGAAGAGCCGTCTCGATTGTTTCCGGGCTTGCTTCGAGTGCGCTGGACTGGGATCCGTGGACCGGCTTCCTGACACGCCGTTATCACGCGGACCGCGCCGTCGAAGACACATACACGTGGGACAACGCCGGGCGCTTGATCCAGTGGACCGAGTCGAATGGATCCGGGCTGACGAACGAGGAGTACACGCTCGATTCCGCCGGAAGAGTGAGCGAGATCGAGAACTCACTGATCGAGGGGAGCCCGCATCTCTACTACACCTATGACGCGTCAGGCAGGCTACGGAGCTTCGGTGATCAGAGCGGTCGCAACTGGGAGGAGCGAATCTGGAACCGCCGGGGCGAACTGCTCACGCGCACATGGCTCAACGACGGGTCCCCGCTGCAGACGGAATCCTTCTCGTATGATCAAGCGGGCCGCGTTCAGACTCACGCGGGTCCTTTTGGTCAGCGTTCTTTCCAGTGGGAGTTTGATCCCGCTGATCCAGCAATGGCGATCGAGATAAAGCGTGACCTCACAGGATCCGCGAGCGAGCCTAGCATGCTGTTGCTGTATGACAGTGACATGCGAATTCGGCGCGTGCGGCATGCCGATGCCGCAGCGCCCACAGTTCGCCGCTCGTATCGCTGGCAACCCGGCGGTCGAACGACGGCTGTTGCAGAGTTCTCGGCGACGTCTTCGGGAACAACGACGTCGGACTCGCGGTTCTTCTCTGGGCTGGGCAGCCCTGTTGTTCGAGAGTACCTATCGGGTGGCAATACCTGGACGCGCCCGATCGCCTCCACATTCGATGTCTTCGAAACCGGTTCATGGCGAACTGTGGAGCCCGGTCGGCGATTCGCCGAGCGCGACGAAGGCCGCTACATCGCACTGGGGTTCGACGGTAGTGCCATCTCGCTTGCGTCATTCGTGGGCGGTGCATTCTCCAACGCGCAGATGCCAATAGTTGACCCCGAGAGTCTGGCCGCGGGTCTACAAGGTGCTACCGCATTCGGCGAGATCGAAACCGAACTCACGAGCGCAGAGATCGATCCGACCTTCACCGATGAGTCGATGGGGCTATCGCACACGTTCAACATGTCGACGGTGGACGGAGAGCCGCCCCCCGAAACGAAATCTCCGTTTTGTGAGGTGTATGGGGATCAATGGGCGGGCTGCAGTCGGGGGAAGCAAGAGACGCGGAAGATTTGGAAGATGAACGGCGGAAGGCCTGTACTGATCGGCGGCGATTACTGGGAGCAGAAATGCATCGCTCGCCCCGGGGACACAGGCTGCGGCAGCGGATCTGGCTCTGTGGGCTGCGGGTCCATCAGCCGGACGCAGTCCCTGGAGCCTTTGCGAAACCCGGACGAACACACCCTCGGCGTGACGCTCTCGAATGGCGAATACACATCGACCATCACCGATCTTCAGATTCCCGGGCGTGACCTCGACTTGGCGTTACAACGTTCGTATCGCACGCTGTCGACGGCGCGCAACGCCCTTGGTGTCGGATGGTTCGTGCCGCTTTTGGACGAGAAGATCATGTGGGCAGGCTGTGGAAACACGCTGCGGTGGGAACGAGGCGATGGTAGCTTCATCGAGTTTGCCGGCCTAGACATCACTCTCGACAATGCCACGAGCGCACCGTTCGGGAAGATACGGCGTTGGAAGACCGCGACTACGCCTTCGACGTACTACCTCGACTTCCGTTACCCCGATGGAACAGTTCGACGATTCAAGGAGTTTGTTCAAGGTGAGAACGTCGATGGCAAGTACACCGACGCGCGCCCCGTCAGAGTCACGCGACCGGGGTCTGGAGTGCTAGAAGTGGATTGGGTAAAACCTTCGTCCAGCGAGTGCAACGGAGATCCCGGTAGAACCTGGCGCGCACAGCGGGCGCGCCTACTTGATTGCGACAACGAGCCCTCGACGAACCCCGTGTCATACGCTGCGTGCGCGCCAACGGAGATCGGGCGAATCGAGTTTGACTACGATGGGACGTGTGGGGGTACTCCACGTCTGCTCGCTGCGCGGGCGATTCCCTACGAGGGCGGCGCCGCAGTGCCCGCAAAGACAAGAAAGGTCACGTATTCATTCCAGACTTCTGCGAAGTTGGGTGGCTCGTATCTTTCTGCCGTCGATTTCGAGGTTCTCGATGGGTCGACGCCAAAGCGGCACGTTGCGAGCTATCTCTACAACTTCGAGTCGACTTGCCCAACGGCGGATTCGCTTAGCCACGCGCTCTGCAAAGCATTCGATGCCAGTGGGAACGAAGTAATTAATCTGGAATACGTTTCTGAGAACTTCGGAACGACTTACGTTGAGCAGGTCCAGCGGGGCACGGTGAGTAAGGTCGTCACACCATCACGAACGATGACTGTGGCACTCGCCGGCTACGCCTTCAACGAAGGAGTCCGCGTCAAGACTGCTACACTTACGAGCGATAATCGGACGACGATTCACACTTTCAACGTGCATGGGAACGTCGAGAAAGTCCAGCGGCCGGACCAAAGCATCATTGAGTATTCCTACGACGCTGCTGGAACAGGGCGATTGCTGGAAGTGAAGTGGCCGTCCGGTCGAAAACAGAAGTGGATCTATGGCTCTAGCCCATGGGGGCTCGTGTCAGAGCAGCCTGTGAAGTACGGGGAGATCCCGGGCAGTACTGATCACGGAGAGCAGGAACAATGGACCTGCTATGACATCGACCCCCTGACGGACACACCCTATCGGACCAAGGTTGCGACAACGGAGTCAGGCTGTAGCTTCACACCAGGCGAGACACTCACGGCCAAGTCGACTGAATCGAAAGCCGGGTGGCAAACAGCTGTAGCTTCGTCTGCGGCTGGTGTCGAGACAACGGACCCGGTCCTGGAAGCGTACCTGGACACGTGGAAGATCACTAACACGGGCGGCGGATCGCAGCGCCTCCCATTCACTGGGTCCGGGATCTCGACCGCTAGCTGGCCATGGTTTTCGAAGGTCGAGGAGAGCGGAAGAGCGCCTGAAACTAGGGTCAACGAAACCACGGGACTGATAGAACCGGTTCCGCCGGGCGATGCAGATCAGGACCGCCCAGTGACGAAGTACACGTACAACACGCAAGGATCGCTGACCCGGATCCTGCACCCGGATGGCGGTGAAACACGACTCACATACCACGGTTCGACCGCCTCCGTCCCGAGTGCAGGAACCGACGCCGGGCTTGGTCGCCTCGCACAGGAAGCGCGCTACGACTCCTCTGCTGCCGATGCCACGCGGTTGAATGCCAGGCAGCTGGCCTACGATGTTTGGGGCAACGTTGTCATCGAGCAGTCGCAGCTCGATGGTACGCACTGGATCAAGACAGAACGTACGATCGACTTTCAGAATCTGGTGACGAAAGAGACACTGCTTGCAAACCCAACCGAGACCGGTTCGTCGATCGAGTCCCGTTTCCGATACGATGCACTCGGCCGCGCCACACAAAAGCGCATCGAGACGACCGACCCTGAGGGCGATGGAACACCGACCTTCGCTCTCGTCGAGTACGACTACGACGGTTCCTCCCGATTGGTGAATCGCGAGACCGCGTGGGCGACAGCGACTGGCGGCGACGCGGGGCCGTGGACTGGGAATGGAGATTCGTCGGAACGCCGGTTCGCCTTCGATGTGTTCGGGAATCTGCTTCAGGAGGCCGTCAGGATTTCCGCTGGCGCGTCACCAAAGTGGCGCGTAGTTCGACATTCGTATGACACGATGAACCGCCGTGTAGAGACTCTTTCGTATGCTGATGCATGGACACACGCGGCGCCGCCCATCTGGGGGCAACCAACAGGTAACGACGACATGATCGGTCCGTACACGCGCGAGAAGCTGTGGTTTGACACCACGAGCGGCAAGCTTGTTGCGTCGCAGACCAGCGGCTCGGGCCAAGGCTCGCGCCCGACGACACTTTACGAATATGACGGCCACGAGCGACTGAAGGGACAAAAGACCTGCAGCGACGCACCCATCGCTACCGGGACCACACCGCCGGTGTGCGGCACCGACGCCTCGGCTATTCTCAACCAGTCGGAGACCTGGTACGACGAGGAAGGCCGGCCTATCCGCAGCAAGGTGACGGGTTGGTCGACGGCGACCGGTGCCGTCAAGCTACTCACCTGGAGTGAAGTGGACTACGACAGCCGAGGGCGAGCGATCACGTCCCGTGTGGCCGATTCGGCGCTTATGGACGTGAGTGCGGTCGATTGCACGGGGCCAGCGTGCAACTGGCGTGAAACGAACACAGGGTATGATCTCGCCGATCGAGCCGTGATCCTCTCGACGCCACTGCCGAACAGTGGTCGTGCGATCGCCAAGACGGAATTCGATCGCGCCGGACGGAGGCGCCGAACCGTCGACGCGCTCCTCAACGAAACGATCGTCGATCGCAATCTCGCTGGACTTCCGATCGAACGCAGGGTGGTAGAGCTCTCGGGTAGTTCCAGCGACAAGCGAACCTTCAGGAGCGAGTACAAATACGACGGGCTTGGCCGGCCTGTTGAGATGTGGCTACAAGACGGAACGACAGATAGTCTGACGCGCAAGATCAAGCGCCGCTTCGATGCGCGTCGGAACGTTGTCGCGCAGTGGTCGCCCTTGGGTGTCGCGAGTAACGGCGCAACCGGGAGTTCGTACAAGACGCGAACCAAGTACGATGGCCTCAATCGGAGGTTTCGCGAGGAGCGACATATCGGTACACCACAGACGGGCATTGATGATGGCTGGCAGGAGGTGGAGTTCTCGTACGACGACGCGGGCAGAATGACAGCGATGACAGTAGAGCCCGATACGGGTGAGGGAGCAGGAATCACAGCGCAGACGACGAACTACGCGTATGACGCGCTCGGCCGCCGGACCAAGCGAACATTGCCTGATGGTCGTGTCGAGCGCACCGCCTACACCGCGTTGGGTCAGGTACAAACGACAGGCTTCTGCAACACCGTAGAAACCGCGTGCGTCGAGCTGACCAATACCTACGATCACGCCGGGCGTCGTAC
>JANNUT010000162.1:0-43676 GCA_031395565.1 Acidobacteriota bacterium
GCTCGAACCGATCGTCGGCACGGCACTCGCGCCAATACTCTTTGCGTTGGCATTGCTGGCGTCGGGCCAGAGCTCGACGGTCACAGGAACGCTGGCAGGTCAGATCGTGATGGAGGGCTACCTCAACCTGCGGATTCGCCCGTGGTTGAGGCGGCTTCTGACCCGTCTCCTGGCCGTCATCCCGGCGCTCGTGTGCATCTTTCTGTTCGGCGAGTCGTCGACCGGCGGCCTGCTGATTTTCTCGCAAGTTGTGCTCTCGTTGCAGCTGCCGTTTGCCATCATCCCCTTGCTCCACTTCGTGGCGGACCGCGAGCAGATGGGAAGTTTCGCGATCGGTCGAATCGCCAGACTCCTGGGCTGGAGCGCTGCCATCATCATCGTTGGACTGAATGCGGCACTGGTTGTAGGGGAAGTTTCGCGGCGAACACAAGGTGCGAACTCGATGACGATCATCGCTGTATATGCGGTACTCAGCGCATTGCTGATGCTGCTGCTATACGTCACGTTCAAACCGTTGATCGACCGGCTGACGGGACAGAGTCGCAAACCGGATCTGCGCGCCATTCACGCGCCGCTCAGCATTGCACTCGACTCGACCACCGCACCCGCACCGTTCGAGCGCGTCGCGATCGCACTCGATTTCTCCGGCCGTCAGTCCGAGTTGCTTGCTGGCGCCCTGCGGGCACTTGGCAGTGCGCGGCCGCACCTGACACTGCTCCACGTGACAGAAAGCCCGGTGGCTCGAGCCTTCGGTCGTGTCGCTGCCGACGCCGAGACAGTCGATGATGCCGAGCGGCTCGAGACGTACGCCATCGCGTTGCGACAACATGGCTTCGCGGTCGACGCACGACTCGGCAGCGGAGACCAGGTGCGCGAGTTGGCGCGCTTGGTGGCGGAGTGCCGGGCGGAACTCGTGATCTTGGGCGGCCACGGACATCGTGGGTTGTGGGATTGGTTGTATGGCACCACCGCCGATAAGCTGCGTCATCGCGTGGCCGCGAGCGTCTTGGTTGTTCCGCTTGGTCCTTGAGTCGCGCGGCATGGCTCTCGCCTCGAATCGCCACCGTTGGATAAACGGTGAGGACACAACCGGCCGTGACAGTGCCGCCTAAGACCGCGTAACCTAGAAAGCTGTATGCAGATGCGCTCACTCGTGATGATTGTCGGCTGGTTCGGAACGGTTGCGCTGGCGGCCGCGGCGCCGCCGCAACCTGCAGCGGTGGTAACGGTGGTCGCCCGCGCTTTGCAGCCGGGAGAACCAGTGCGCCTGATGGTGAAGGCCGAGCGCACCGTCGAGGCAGTCCGTGGTCGATGGCTCGAGCAGTCTCTTTCGTTTTTCCCCCTCGATACCGGCCGGCGACAATGGAGCGCCTGGGCCGTGATCCCACTCAGCGCGCGCGCCGGTCTCACAACAGCGAAACTCGATCTGACGTTTATCGATGGCGCTGCGGTTCATCTCGAGTCACCGATTGCAATCAAAGCCAAGCGCTTCCCAGAGGAGCGGCTCAAGGTCGCGCCAAAGTTCGTTGACCCGCCTCAGGACATTCAACAGCGAATCGCCCGGGAACAGGAGTTCTTGGCGACGATCTACACGCGCCGTAGTACACCGGTCTCACGACTGCAGGCGTTCGTGCGTCCCGTTCCTGGAGAATCGAATTCGGTCTTCGGCAAGCGCCGCTTTTTCAACGGAAAGCCGCGCGATCCGCACCCAGGCATCGACCTTCGTGCGGCCTCCGGCACGCCCGTCCGCTGTAGCGCCGACGGAACGGTTCTGGTTGCCAGGGACCTTTACTACTCGGGGAACACGGTCATCGTCGATCACGGCGGTGGCTTGTTTACGCTGTACGCACACCTCTCGCGGATCGATGTCTCCGAGAACGCCGCCATTGCCGCCGCCGCATCGATTGGCCTTTCGGGCGCCACCGGACGCGTCACAGGTCCACACCTTCATTGGGGCGCCAAACTGGGCTCGCTGCCGTTCGATCCGTCGGCATTACTCGATCCGAGGCTCTTCCCCGCCCTCTGACGCGTATCATGTCGGCCCCTCTCGGAGGCCCATGTGCGGATCTCGCTGCGAATCGCTCCTACGGCACTCGCCCTCTCGTTGACCGTATCGACATCGCTTGGCCTGACGGCGGCACCGTCACGCGAGGACGCCGAGCGCCGCGGGCACGCCGCGATCGAAGCCAATCCGGCCGAAGCAGCGTCCGATTTCGTGCTTCGCGGCGGTACAGTGTTGACTGCTGCGGGGCAGCGCTTCGAAGACGGGTATGTCGTTGTTCGGGGCGGCCGCATCAGTGCTGTTGGAGAGGGCTCACCTCCGGCTGTGGAGGGGCTGCGTGTGATCGACACCACGGGTCTGTTCGTCACCCCCGGGTTGATCGACGCACATTCACACATTGGTGTTTACGCGGCCCCAGGATTCAAAGCGCACGACGATGGAAATGAAGCGACGGCACCTGTCACGGGAGGTGTTTGGGCCGAACACGGCTTATGGCCGCAAGACCCCGCCCTGGAACTCGCCGTCGGCGGCGGGGTCACCACGATGCTGGTGTTGCCCGGTTCGGCCAATCTTGTCGGCGGACGCGGCGTGACGGTGCACTTGGTTCCGGCCCGCGGCAGTCGCGCGATGCGATTTCCTGGCGCGCCTGATGTGCTGAAGATGGCCTGCGGTGAAAATCCCAAACGCGTCTACGGTGAAAAGGGCGGTGCTCCTTCCACCC
Source organism: Acidobacteriota bacterium (assembly GCA_031395565.1). Taxonomy (GTDB): domain Bacteria; phylum Acidobacteriota; class Polarisedimenticolia; order J045; family J045; genus JANNUT01. Next base: position 2,724 of record JANNUT010000162.1, read on the forward strand.
GGATGGGTAATTTGCGTGGCCAGCGCGAGGCGTTTTTCGCGGCAGCGCGCTATCGCGACGATTGGCGCCGGTGGCAAGAGAAGGCTGAGAAGTTCGCGACGGCGGGTACCGGCAACAGCCAGCAGCGTACGAAGAGCGAGAGCACCAAGGCGGAGGATCCAGGGGCGCCGCCGGCACGCGATCTTTCGCTAGAGACGTTGGCCGAGGTGCTCGACGGACACGTGTTGGTGGAATGGCACTGCTATCGAGCCGACGACATGCTCAACGCGATACAACTTGCAGACGAAGCTGGATTCAGCATCCGCGCCTTTCATCACGCGCTCGAGGCCTACAAGATCCGAGATATTTTGGCTGTCAAGGGGATCGGTGTGGCGACTTGGGCCGATTGGTGGGGATTCAAGGTCGAGGCCTACGACGGAATTCCCGAAGGCGCGGCGCTGCTGGCCGAGGCTGGCGTGCGCGCCATTATCAAGAGTGACTCGGCGATCGACATCCAGCGCCTCAATCAAGAAGCCGCCAAAGCGTATGCGAGCGCGCAGCGTAGTGGCGTTGCGCTCGACGAGAACGGCGCGCTGCGAATGATCACCGCCAATCCAGCGTGGGCACTTGGCATCGACGATCAAGTCGGCACGCTGCAGGCGGGCAAACGCGCCGATTTGGTGGTGTGGGACGCGCATCCGTTCAGTGTCTATGCGCACGCACGTTGGGTGTTTATCGACGGTCAACTTCGCTACGACCGTGAACGCAGGCAAGAACCATGGAGCGACTTCATGCTCGGCCAGGAGATCGAACCATGAGTCGCGGCTACGTTTGGTTCGCGATCGCGTGCTTTTTGGCGACCGGCGGCAACGCACGCGCCGAGTGCCTGGCGCTCGAAGGCGGCGAGTTGGTGCTGCCGGGCGCGCGCCCGGCCGCAGGCACACTCGTGATCGTCGATCAGTCGATCGCCGCTGCCGGCGCTGGCGTCGTGGTACCCGCCGGCTGCACGCGAGTTTCGGTGACCGGCAAAGTCATTACCGCTGGTCTCATCGACGGTTCTTCGAGTTTGGGTGTGGATGAGATTTCGCTCGAACCGGTCACACAAGATTCCGACGCGGGCGGCGTTCAACCCGTCCGCGCGGCCTTCCGGGTCGCTGATGGGTACAACCCACGCTCGTCACTTATTCCCGTGGCACGCCTGGGTGGCGTCACTTCCGCCGTCGTGATGCCCGCCGGTGGGCTGATCAGCGGTCAAGCCGCATGGGTCGATCTGACGGGGGTGCGACAAAACGAGGCGGTCCAGCGCTCTCCCTTGGCGCTGATCGCCGATCTATCGGGCAATGTCGGTGCATCGCTTCGTACGCTGCGCGAACTATTCGAAGACGCACGCCGCTTCGTCACGCAACAAGCGGCTTGGGAGCGCGGTCAGAGCCGCGAGTTCTCCGTCAGTCGCGTCGACTTGGAGGCATTGCGCCCGATGCTCGAACGCAATGTCCCGTTGGTTGTTTCCGCCGATCGCGCCAGCGATCTTGAAGCGTTGATCCGTTTCGCCGCTGAAGAAAACATCCGGCTCGTGATTCGCGGAGCGGCCGAGGGTCACCTGGTGGCCGATCGGCTCGCCAAAGCAGGCGTAGGCGTGTTGATCGATCCGTTGGTTTATGGACCGGGCGGCTTCGATCAGCTCTATGGGCGCCGCGAGAATGCGGCCCTCCTGCAGCGTGCCGGTGTCACAGTAGCGATCGGCACATTCTCGGCTCACAACCTTCGGAAGCTGCGACAGCTTGCCGGCAACGCCGTGCGCGAAGGATTGCCTTGGGAGGCGGGCCTCGACGCGATCACTGCCGCCCCAGCACAACTCTTCGGAATGCCGGGGTACGGCACGCTTACGGCATCGTCTGTCGCGAACGTTGCGGTCTGGAGTGGCGATCCGCTGGAACTCTCGACGCAACTCGAGCAACTCTATGTTCACGGACGACGGATCGAACTCAAGAGCCGGCAGACCGAGTTGTTTCAACGATACCGCAGCGTCGGAGCTATCCCGCGACCGGCGATTACGCTGCCCTAGTCGAGAGCCGCTTTATTCATGGGTAACATCGCGACGAGGAGGATCCAAATGCGAGGAAGTCGACGCCAGTTTCTCGGGGCGATTGCGCTGCCCGCGCTGAGCGGGCTCGCTCCACTTTCGTTCGCCGCAACCTTGAGGGCGCCGGCGCCAGCGATGCTCGCTGAACTCGCCAGCACGGCTGGCCACGCCGACGACCTTGCGAGTGATGAAGCGTTTTGGTTTCAAGTGCAGCAGGCGTTCGCGGTCGATCGATCGCTGATCAATCTCAACAATGGTGGCGTGAGCCCCTCCCCGATCGCCGTCATGGAGGCATTCAAGCGACAACTCGATCTCACCAACCAAGCGCCGGCCTACACGATGTGGTCGTTGCAAGAGCCGCAGCGGGAAACTGTGCGCACCGGCTTGGCGGCGCTGTTTGGCTGCGATCGCGAGGAAATCGCTGTAACCCGCAACGCTTCCGAGTCGCTGCAGACGCTGCAACTCGGTCACGATCTACAGCGTGGCGACGAGGTCTTGACCACGACTCAAGACTACCCGCGTATGATCGCCACGTTCCAACAGCGCGAACGCCGCGAAGGAATCGTGCTCAAGCAGTTCGACATTCCGGTGCCGTGCGAGGATCCGGCCGAGGTGGTCCGGCGCTTTGAAGGCGCTCTTACGCCTCGCACGAAGTTGATCTTGATGTGTCATACGATCAACCTCACCGGTCAAATTCTACCGGTACGCGAGGTCGTTACGATGGCGCGGCGCCATGGCGTGCCTGTCTTGGTGGATGGCGCTCATGCCTTTGCACAGTTTCCGTTTCGGCAAGCCGAGTTGGACTGCGACTACTATGCGGTCAGTCTCCACAAATGGTTGTTTGCTCCGATCGGAACCGGCTTGTTGTACGTGAGGCGCAACAAGATCCCCGCCATCTGGCCGCTCATGGCGGCGCCACCTGCGATGGATCGTGACATCCGAAAGTTCGAAGAGATCGGCACACATCCGGCCGCGAATGTCCTGGCAATCTCCGAGGCGCTGATGTTCCACGCGGGCCTGGGCGGTGAGCGCAAGGCTGCACGCTTGCGATGGTTGCGCGATCGATGGGCCAAGCGCTTGCTGCAGTCCGATCGTGTGCGGCTGCACACCAGTCTCGATCCGCGCTACTCCTGCGCAATTGGCTGTGTGCAGATCGAAGGAATCGATACCACGGCGCTGCAGCAACACCTTTGGAACAAACACCGCATCTTCACCGTCGGCATCAAGCATGCTCAGTTCGAGGGTCTGCGAGTGACGGCGAGCGTCTACACCACCTGCGACGAAGTCGATTGCTTTGCAGACGCCATGGAAAACGTGGCCCAACACGGCCTACCAGCCGCTTGACACCATCGAGGAGACCCTAGAGATGCGTTGTGCTCGGCTCGGTTGTTCGCTGTTGATGATGCTCGTCCTGGTTGGCTGTGGCGGCTCTGAGCAACGCCTGTCCACCGCACAAGAGTTTCCCGAGTTCGGATTCAAACTCGAGATGCCGTCGGATTGGATGAACATCGCGGGAGACCTCCAAAACAAACACGCCACACAGTTGACATTCAAGCTCGAGAATCTGGTCGGAGCGGAACACACCTTCTTGGCTGGATTGCCACCGTCGATCGAACCGCAACTCGCCAACTGGACCAAGTTCCATTTCACCGAAGTCGTCGAGACGTCGCGGGGCGACGCCACGGTGGGTGGACTCGCGGCGTGGACCATCACCTACGAATCGAAGGTCAGACCCGGTGCGGACATTACGCTCGTTCGTTACTGGGTCGTGGTCAAGAGCGATCTCTTGTATCTGTTCCGCGTGGTGTTTCCGCCCGGAAGAGAACCAGAAGACGGCCCTGTCGCGGCTGCCATGATTGGGAGCATTCGGTTCATCGAGGCCGCCAAGACGGGCGTCACCCCTCTCGCTCCCATCGAGAGCCCAGCGGCGAAGGACACAGCGAAATAGCGTCGCTCACTGCGGGTAACGAAAGGTCACCGTCTTGTCGATTCTGGAATCGAGGCTGTTGAAGACCGGGCATGTCAGCGCGGCGCGTTCCAGCAGTTGGCGCGTTTCAGGATCGAGCAGACTCGGCAACGTAATCACCACTGGGAGCTGGCCGATGCGCCTCAACGGATCGGCCACCATGTGCTTTTCGACACGTGCCGTGGCACCTGTCATCACGATTCCACGCCGCGCGGCCGCCATTCCCATCAGGGTCAACATGCAGGTGCCGATCGCAGTAGCGACCAGATCGGTGGGAGAAAACGACTCACCTTTCCCTTGGTTATCGACCGGCGCGTCGGTGTGCAATCGGGTCCTCGACGGTCCGTGAACCGCCTCACAGCGCAAGTCGCCTTGGTAAACCACATCAATCGTGACAGCCATGGCTCTCTCCTTCGAGGACTGATTCTAGACTGCACACCGTGAACGATCCGCAGGCAAGACTCAAACTCAGCGCATGGCTCTCGCTCGGCGCCTTGGCCGCGATGCTAGTAACCGGGCTGCTGTTCGGCGGTTGGTCTTGGCCGGGCGCCCGGATAGGGCTTGCGCCGCAAGCCTGGCTGCGCGCAGCCGCAACCATCGCGGCATTGACGCTCGCACTGCCGCGCATGGCACGTCCCCAGAAGCGGCCGTGGGATTCCGCCGTGCTGATTGGGCTCTTGACGGTGGTGTTTTTTGCCGTGCGATTCGAGGCTCCGATTGGCGACTGGCAGGTGATCGCGTGGTGCGCCGAAACTTGGCAGCCGCTCGGCAAGTGGTACGGGGCCGCTCTCGCGTACGGCTTGATGCATCAACTCATCGGTGCCCCCGCGGGACTCGACGCCTCGACCTCGGTCGCTTTGGGATCAGCGTTCTGTGGCGCGTTGCAAGCGTGGATCGCCGCGCGAATCGCGGCACATCTCACGCTCGATCCGCGTTTCCCTGCCTGGCGCTGGCTCTACATCGGAGCATTCGGCTTGGTCGCGGTGGGGCTGGGTCATCGCGAAATCTATTCGCTCGTGACGCTGCTGACGGCGTGGGTCGCGTATCGCCTTGTGCTCTTGCCCGAAGGACCGCAGTGGTCTCGCGCCGCATATCTTGGACTCGCGCTCGCCGCAGCGTTCTCGGCATACGTCGGTGGGCTGCTGTTGGTTCCCGTCTGGTTGGCGGCGCTTGGTTGGTGGATTCTCCGCGCGCGTCGCGGACTCGCTGAGCGAGCAGGGGCGCTGTGGCTCGCCGCAGTGCCGGTGGTGTTGCCGAGTCTGCTGCTGGCTCTGGGCCCCGCGGCTCAAAACAGGCCGTTGGGTAAGACCTGGTCCTCTCAGTTCGGCGTCGGCGCCGCGATGAACGCCAAGGCCTTCCCGCCGTTTCTGCCTGCCGATGTGCATTGGGCCTGGTTTACCAACTTCATCGCACCGCAGTATTGGTTTTCCGAATGGCACCTGCGCGATCTGCTCGGTGTGATCGCGACATCCCAATCGCTCGCGCTCGCGTGGATCGTTCTCGCCGTGGTCCCCGCCTGGCGAGGGGCACGCGACACGCGACGCATTCAACTTGCGATGCTTGGTTTGATCGCTCTCCCGCAGGTTTGTTATGCGGCGTTGGTTGTGCATGGGCTCCCCTATCCGTGGGACTGGGACTTGCCAGCGCACGCGTTCGGCGCCGTGACTTGGTTAGCGCTGATCTGTTGCGCCGCTCCGGGCTCTGACAGCTCGGCACCTGGTTCTCGCCGCGCCGTGCTGCCTGCGATCGCAGCCATCGCGACATGCCTTGCGGGTTCTGCTCTGCTGCACTCGACGCGCATTCCCCCCGCAGAGTTCGGCGCGAGCGACGGAACGCTGAGCTTAGCGGTGGGTCCGGCACCGCTCGCCGGCACGCAGGGTCAGCTCGTTTGGCTGTGGCTGCGTAACAACAGCGCTACCGATGTCACGCTGAACGGTGCCGAGTACACGGTGGCGATCGTCGGCGAGCGAGACAGCCGGCATGTGCGCAGCCGTCTGGACCGGCACACGTTGATTGGTAGCCGGCGGTTGCGGCCAGGCGAGGTGGCACCGCTGACCAGTTTCTTCTGGGACCCCGTTCGATTCGAGGCGGTCGATCTCCGCGAGGACCCATCTGGGAGCGAGTGGAAGCGAATCGAGACCTCGACTCTCACGGGATCGCTGAGCGCCCGTTGGCTGCTGACGCTCCCTCGCGGGCCGACCGAAGCGGCCGCTCAACTTGTCTCTGCACCAATGGTCTGGACACCCCTCGGCCAGTGATACAGTGCGCCTCGCCATGCCCTCAGGCCGTCGAGAACAGTCCGCGCTTGCACCCAGTGATGGCCCACAGCCCGTCGCGACGGTGATCGTGCCGGCACGCAACGCCGCGGCAACGCTGGCTCACACACTACGCCCCCTTCACGCGATGCCGGACGGATGGGAACTGATCGTGGTCGACGATCATTCCGAGGACGACACCGTCGCGATTGCACGCGCGCACGGAGCGCGCGTGATCGCCTCTCATGGCGAGCGCAGCGACTCGTGCGCACGTAACGCGGGCGCACGTGTGGCGCGAAGCGATTGGCTCGTGTTCCTGGACTCTGATGTAGAGGTCAGCGCCAGCGCCCTCGTCGATGCGTTGCAACGTGCGCAGGACAGCGGCGCCGCCGCGACGTTCGGCGTTTACGATCGTGGTGCACATCTGCTTGGCGTGGTGGAGCGCTACAAAAACTTCTGGATTAGGCACACGACTTTGTCCGCTCCGCGTCCGTTGAAGTGGCTCAACACCTCAGTGGCGTTCGTTCGCTACGAGGCTTGGGAAACTGTCGGCGGGTTCGAAGAACGGTTCAACGCTCGCCGCGGTGGAGGTGACCTCGATTTCGGCCGGCGACTGCACGAAGCTTTCGGTCCGGTGCTGCTCGATCCACAGACAGAGGTCATGCATCACAAGCGATTCACGTTGCGCACACTGCTCGACAACGATTTCCGGCGCGCCCGCGGTTGGGTTCGACTCGCGATGCACACGCGTGGCGTGGGAGGAGTCATTGCGCAACCGCGTCAGGCCAACGTCGGACGCCGCTTCAGTTGGGGCGCGCTGGCAACCGCCGGGGGAACCGCCGCGGCACTCGGAGCGATTGCGGTTCCCTGGCTCTGGCCGCTCGCGGCTGCCGGATTGGCCACAGCACCATTGCTGAATGCGGATTTTCTGTGGGCTGCAGCACGCGCGAGCGTGGGTGGCTGGCCTTTGTTCGTTCCACTCTTGTGGCTCGACGGCTTGGCCTGCTGCGCGGGTTTGGGTGTCGAACTCGGAGCTCAGTTGTTGCACAAGGATCGTTAGTCTCTAACCGGCCTACAAGATCGATTTGCCGAGCAACGACGCCAACAATTCGACCGCCGCCTCGGCTGTTTCGTTTCGATGATCGAGAATCGGGTTGATCTCCACAATGTCGACCGACCCGACGATCCCACGATCCGCCAAGATCTCCATCAAGGCGTGGGCTTCGCGGTACGTCAGGCCACCCGGAACCGGCGTGCCGACGCCGTGTGCTTCGCTCGGGTCGAGACTGTCCATATCGAGGCTGACATGCAGCCGTGTGCAGTTGCGCAGTCGCTCCAGAGCCTCGCGCGAGATGGCCGCGATGCCGCGTTCGTCGATATCGCGCATCGTGAATATCGCCGCACCCGAGTCGCGAAGCAGTGCCCGCTCCGCCACATCGAGATCGCGGATCCCGATCAAAACGAGATTCTCCGGCGCGATCTTCCGTCCAGGGCGTCCGAGGTTGACCAGCTGCGGGATTCCCAATCCGCACAACGCCGCGAGCGGCATCCCGTGGATGTTTCCGGTCGGCGACGTTTCGGCCGTGTTGAAGTCACCATGCGCATCGATCCAGACCAACCCAACCGGACCATCGTGAGTGACCCCACCCACCGTGCCGATCGAGATCGAGTGATCGCCGCCCAAGAAAACCGGAATGCACCCTTCCGCGACAGCTCGTCTGCCGAGGTCATAGACGCTCTGGCAAGCCTCGAGAATCGCCGGGAGGAAGAATTCTCCCCCTTCACCTGGAAAAGACTCGCGGACCGGCACCGGCAAGTTGCCTTGATCCTCGACGGTGTAGCCCAGCGACCGCAGCCGCTGCGCCACATGCGCGTAGCGAACCGCCCCCGGGCCCAAATCGACGCCGCGTTGCGATTGCCCGAGATCCATCGGTACGCCAATGATTCGAACCGGTTTCTGCATAGGCGCTTAGATTATCAGCGTCACGCGTTCTGAGCTTCGGACGCGAGGAGGCCCGGTGTCCAGACGGATGAGCGGCTTCAGCGGTAAATTCGTTTGCTGCTGGGCCGCCTTGATCTGCGGCTTGGGAGCAGGCTCGAGCGTGGCTGGCAGCGTGGTCGCGTTGAGCAGTCCGTTGTCGTCGACAGCAGGCAGCGTGCTGGACCGCGTCTTGCGTGAACGGCTCGCCTCGCGCCCACTCTGTGTGATCACTGTGGCCGGTCCAGCCGCTGTGGCGACGGCCTCTCAAACGCTCGCAGCTTTCACGAAAAGGGCCGGCGACGAGGCGGCGGTGTTGTTCAGCCTGAAGGCCGTCGATGCTGACTCGGCGGACCAACCCGAAACCGTTACCGCACTCGCGCGCTGTGGCGGAGTGATCTTTGTCGGAGACGAGGCGTCGGACTTGGCTCGCGCGCTGCGCCCGCATCATCGCGACACCGCGCTGTTGCGTGGAATCCGCGCCCTGATCGCTGCCGGCGGGGTGGCCGTTGGGGTCGAGACGATGGCAACAGCACTCGGGGACGCGAGGAATGTCAGCGGAGAAAGTCACGCCGCCATGCGATACGGAGTGACCGACCGCAGCGAACTCCCTGGCCTCTTGATCGAAGACGGGCTGGGGTTGGTTCCAGACGTGCTGCTCGATCGAGGCTGTTTCTCGCAAGGGCGCGCGGGCCGAGCGATGGTCGCGTTGGCGGACCGCCATCGCTTGCGGCTCGCCATCGGGTTGGACGAGGACGCGACGGTACTGTTCAAGGACGGCGTCTGGGAGGTCCTCACCGAGTCGCCGGTCTTGGTGCTGGATACCAAGGGCGCAGGCCACTGGAACGATGATTCAGGGATCCGCAATGGGAGGCTGTGGCTGCTGTCGATCGGCGACCGATTCGAGCCCTCCCTCGAAACGGCGCGCGCCGCGATGGCCAAGCTGCCGCTGGGCCCAACGCATCGGCTCCCCAAGATCCCGCGGGATCCGTGGGAGCGTTTCGCCTTCCTAAAGCTGCTAGCGGGGACCTCGGCGCTGGGTGAGGCGGAGTTGCGAATTCCAAGTCCAGGACGGCTGCTGGTCTTGCGCGCCTCCGCCGAGACCACGGCCGCTGCGCTCCGTGGCCGCGGGACGGCAGGTATTCGCCGGGGCTTTTTCGCTGGTCCTTTGTGGTGGGACCTGGTCGGGTTGACGCCACCCGATGAGGCGCTCAGAGGAACAAATCTGAAGAAATGACCTTCCGCATTTGTTCGTCACGCGTTGTTTGCTTGATGTATTTCTCAGGCGGCGTATAAATCTGCCGGGCTATAGGGATCGGGGGGTTCGCTTCGGAGGGTGTTGTGCAGTTGAGGACCTGGCTGTTGGCGCTCGGCGTCAGCGGTTTTGTGGCTGGAAGTGCGTTGCCGACGCTAGCCCAAGCTACTCTGCCTCCCGATTTCGACGAGGAAGTCTTCGCCGCCGGTGTCGACAAGCCGACGGATTTTGTCTTCGCGCCCGATGGCCGCACGTTCGTTGCCGAAAAAAACGGCCGCATTCGTGTCGTCACTGCCGACGGGCAATTGCTCCCCGCGCCTTTCGTAACGATGAGTGTCAGCGCTGACAACGACCGCGGCCTGGTCGGAATCGCGTTGGATCCCAATTTCGCGAGCAACAAGTTTGTCTACGCCTACTTCGCCAGCAACGACGTGCCAGTCAACCCCGACAATCCCAAATCGCGGATCTCGCGATTGGTGCGCTACACCGCCAACGGCAACGTGGCAGCTCCCGGAAGCTACACCGTCATCCTCGATAACATCCCCAGTGACGCCGATTCACATACCGGCGGATCGGTCGAGTTCGGGTTGGACGGCAAGCTGTACCTTTCGATCGGCGATGGCGCGTCGTACGACCTCGCCAACTTGCTGGCGTTCCGTTCGCAAGACCTCGATCAACTCTCCGGCAAGATCCTGCGACTAAATCCCGATGGCAGCGCACCCACCGACAACCCTTTCTACACCACCCCCACCGCGACACGTTCGAGGGTCTGGCAGTACGGTTTGCGTAACCCGTTCAAAGCGATCTTCCGCCCCGGCTCCAACAAGTTCTATATCAGCGATGTCGGTTGGTATGACTGGGAAGAGTTGAACGTCGGTGCCCCGGGCACCAACTGGGGCTGGCCCTGTTTCGAAGGGAACGTGGCGCAACCTCTTTACAGCCAGATCTTCCCAACCCAATGCCAGGGGGTGGTGGGAACCAATCCAAACTGGACCTACCCCCACATCTCCGGCGAAGGTGGTTCGATTACCGGCGGCGGCTGGTATACAGCCACCAACTATCCGGCCAAGTTTCAAAACAGATACTTCCTCACCGACTACGCGCAAAAGTGGATCAAGTACCTCGAGTTTTCACCCACCGACGCGTTCGTCTCGGTCACGAACTTCGCGACCGGACCAGCGACGTTCCGGCCGATCGATGTGCAGCAAGGCCCAGATGGCAATCTTTACTACATCAATCTCGCCACCGATTTCAGCGCTGCGACGGGCTCGATCAATCGCATCCTCTACGTCGGTGCAGGCAATCGCGCCCCGCGACCCAAGGCGAACGCGACGCCGACCGCAGGGTACGCACCCTTGGTCGTCCAGTTTGACGGCACCGGAACGACCGACCCGGACAACGACCCACTCACCTATCACTGGCGATTCGGCGATGGGGTCGAGGCCGATGGGTTCTCGGTCTCACATACCTACACGGTCAACGGGCAGTATCTCGCCGTGCTGCAGGTCAACGACGGCAGGGTGACGAAAGAGTCCAAGCTCACGATCACCGTAGGTTCGTTACCGCCGGCCGCGAGAATCATCGAGCCCACGCCTTATCGCACGTACACCGAAGGCGAGACCGTGAACTACAGCGGCTCGGCCAACGATCCCGATGATGGTGTCCTGGGAAGTTCTGCACTGGTTTGGACGATCGTTCAGCATCACAACGAACATCAACACCCCTACCACGACTCGATCGGCCCCAGCGGTTCCTTCTTTGCGGAGGGCGGCCATGGGGCGCCAGGCGACACCATCTACTACGAAGTGATTTTGACGGCGACGGACTCGTCCGGGCTTCAAGACACCAAGCGGAATTTCATCTATCTCAACGAGCCGCCGGTCGCCAACGCGGGCGTCGATCAGACAGCCTCGTGCGTGCTCCCCGACCAGTGGATTTATCTCGATGGCACCGGTACCACCGACCCCAACAATCAGCCGTTGATTTACCGCTGGGATCAGACCGCGGGAACCACGGTGACATTGGTCGACAAGGACAAAGTGGTCGCTAAGTTCAAGGCTCCTCGACAGACAACCGGTCCATTGTTCTTCCAACTGACTGTCGATGACACCCATGTGACAGATATCGACGTCGTTCAGATCAACATGGTCGACCTTTCTGACGCCGACGGTGACGGGTTTCCTGCCTGCGGCGATTGCCAGCCGACCAACGCCTCACAAAAGCCGCCGGGCCAAACCACCAATCTGAGGTTCGTCAACAAGACAGCGCTTGCTTGGGACACGGTCAGTGGCGCTACAAACTACGATCTGTGTCGGGGCAATCTCGGGGCGTTCTACTTCAAATACGACCACGCGTGCATTGCCAAAGCGTTAGGCGCCCCCAATGGTACGGACTCGCTTCTTCCCGCCGCCGGCAAAGGGTTTTATTACCTGTCTCGCGCGACCAATGCGTGTGGGCGAGGGATCTTCGGGACGGCGCGCGACGGCGCCGGCATACCCAACCCGGTCTGCCCCTGAACACTCCCTATTCCCAGGAGTAAACGAAAACGCGCACAGCTGCTGCGCTGGGATTACGTGCCTGGTGGAGTGTGCCCGCGTCGATCAAAAATCCGTTTCCGGCCTCGATGACTCGTTGAGCCCCGTCCTCGAGATCGAACGCGAGGGTCCCTTCGAGTACGTATCCACAGTGGCCGTGCCGGCACGGATGAGGATCATGAAAACCAGGCTCGAAAATCAACTCGACGGCTGGTGCCCCGTCGATAGCTCGCTTGCGCTCGAGAGGGTGTGCCCCCGGCGTCCACGCCACAGCACGGAAATCAAAGACCCGACAACTCATGAGCGCAGGATACCGCGCCCGCGCGGCCACGAGCGTTTCGTTCGGCTGCCCCTGGACAAAACCTCTGTTTGAGGTCCGTTGGCTTTCCGACAGCTACAATCCGCTCACCCTTGCGAGTGGAGAATCGATCATGGAATACCGTAGTCTCGGGCGCAGCGGCCTGCAGGTTTCAGCCCTATCGCTCGGATCGTGGTTGACGTTCGGCCTTCAGATCGACGAAGAGCGTGCGCTGGCCTGCATGCGTGCGGCACGCGACGGCGGGGTCAACTTCTTCGACAACGCAGAGGTCTATGCGGCCGGAGAGTCGGAGGCGGTGATGGGCCGGATCCTGCGCAAGACCGAATGGAAGCGCAGCGATCTGGTGCTCTCCACCAAGATCTTTTGGGGCGGGGCGGGCCCCAACGATCGGGGCCTCTCACGCAAGCATCTGATCGAAGGGACCGATGCTGCTTTGGAACGCTTGGGGACTCGTTACGTCGATCTGGTGTTCTGCCACCGTCCAGATCCCACGACCCCGATGGAAGAGACAGTGCGTGCCATGAGTCACCTCGTCGATACCGGACGCGCCTTCTACTGGGGCACCAGCGAATGGAGCGCCGAAGAGATTCGCGATGCCTGGCACATCGCCCGCGCACAACACTTGACCGCGCCTGTGATGGAACAACCGCAGTACAACATGTTTCATCGCGAGCGCGTCGAAAAGGAGTACGCGCGTCTGTACGGGGACATCGGACTCGGGCTGACGATTTGGAGTCCTTTGGCCAGTGGCCTGCTCAGCGGCAAGTACAACGACGGCGATGTGCCCGCAGACAGCCGTGCCAGTTTTCCGGCTCACGCCTGGCTGAAAGGCCGATTGGTCGGAGAGCAAGCGGAAGCGCGGCGCGAGAAACTCCGCGCGTTGGCTGCCCTCGCCGCCGAATTGGGATGCAGCCAAGCTCAACTCGCGCTGGCTTGGTGTGCGCGCAACCCACGGGTCAGTACCGTCATCACCGGCGCGTCGCGGCCCGAACAGGTGACGGAGAACATGCGGGCACTGGACCTGTTGTCCAAACTCGAGGCGCCGATCATGGCCCGCATCGAATCGATCCTTCAAAACAAGCCGGCACCCGAACCCAACTGGCGCAACATGTGACCGCATGACGGCCACGACGATCTATCGATATGAAACCGATCCGTACGCGACCGGGCTGACGACTCGGGTACAGCGCCAGGGTGAGCACGCGGGGCGCCGCTTCGTGGTGTTGGCCGATACCGTGCTGTTCCCCGAGGGCGGCGGACAGCCTGCCGATCGTGGCAGCATCGACGGCGTACCCGTGATCGATGTGCAACGGCAAGACGGCGAACTGCGGCACTTCATTGCCAGTCGACTGGCGGCCGACATTGTCACAGTCCATCTCGACTGGGCTCGCCGCTTCGATCTGATGCAGCAGCACACGGGCCAACATCTGCTTTCGGCGATTGCCCACGATCGCTTCGGATGGCCAACCACGGCCTTCCATCTGGGGGAGTCGATAGCGGACGTGGAACTCGCCGTCCCGACACTCGATCAGCGTCAGCTCGCCGCCCTCGAGGACGCGGTTGCCGCCGAGATTCGTGCCGCACGTGTGGTTCGTGCGCGACGCGTCAGCGCAAGTGAGTACGAAACGCTCGTGGTCCGAACGCGCGGGTTACCCGAGGGGCATGCCGGTGACGTTCGCCTGGTCGAGATCGACGGCATCGATCTCAACACCTGCGGCGGCACACATCTGTCCAACACAGCCGAGATCGAAACAGTCTGTTTGCTCGAAACGGAATCGATGCGTGGCGGCACCCGGCTTTATTTCGTCTGTGGTCAACGAGCACGTCGCCGATTGGCCGCGAGCGAAGCACGCGGCCGGTTGTTACGCCACGCACTCGGCGCCGATGACGACACGCTGCATGCCGCCGCGATTGCCAAGGAAGATGCTCTGCGCGAAGCACTCCGCCGCGAGCGTCAGATTCTCGGCGCGCTGGCCGAACTCGAAGCCGAGCGGCTCGCCTCGCTCGCCACGCCGCTGGTTGCGCATCGATTCACCGGTCGCGATTCAGGATTCCTGAACCAGGTCGCGAAACAGTTCTGCCAGTTGGCACCACGCAGTTTGCTGTTGCTCGCCAGCGGCAGCGATCTCGAGGGGATCGTACTGATCGCCGCCGGCCCGGAATGCACCGTGGATGTACGGGCGATGGGATCGTCGGTAGTCGCCGATCTCGCGGGGCGCGGGGGTGGCACCGAGCGTCTCTTCCAAGCCAAGGTGAAAAACCTGTCTGCCTGGGAACCGGCCGTCGCCCGTCTGCGCTCACGCCTGCACGAGTCGAGCTTGTGACGCTCGGCTGCTGAATCAACCGGCGTACAACTGCAGTTCTTGGGCGACCCGGTCGCCCATTTCGAGCGTGCGCTGAAAGTCTGGATGACGCAGCATCACGTAGCCGTCACCAATCACGGAACGCATCCCCGACCTCGTGGGCGCCCCGACGGGTGTTAGATCGATGGCACAAATGTGATGTCCGATCTCGGCCATCAATCGAGACAGTCCCTCGATCCGTTGGATCCGACCCTCTCCGCGGGCCTTCTTGAAAATCGCCACCGTGTTGTACTTGCGATCGACGTGCTGCGAGAAACGGCCGTGTACGGCTGCCTCGGCCCAGCCTCGGAACAGATCGATGTCGCTGGTGAAGTTCATGACATCCACGGTTCGCGCACCCGGCGGACGCGCGCCGATCTCGCCGAACACCGCCTCGCCGTTTTGCTTCCAGTACCACTCCATGTGTGTGAAGCCGGTTTGGAAACCCAGCGCCTTGAGCACCTCGAAACCCATCTGCTTTCCTTGCTGCAAATCGGGCATCTGAAGGTCGCGAATGCCGACAGTTTGTTGACTGATCCACGGGTTGAGACGCGATTCCAACGCGCGGGGCCGATAGAAGCAAATGTTGAGGTAGACCACCCGGCCATCGATGCAAACCGTATCGAACGTGCAGTCAGCGCCGTCTACGAACTCCTCGACGCTCACCTCCGGAACGTGTCGCACACGCGGCAATATTTGCTCCAATTCATCGGGGCTGTTGATGCGGAACGTGTCGTTGGAACCGGCCCCGTCGATCGGCTTGATCACCAGCGGATAACCTACGTGCGCGACAGCATCTCGTACCTGCGACTCGCTGGTGGCGCTACCGTGTCGCGGCGTACGGATTCCGGCATTCTCGAGCACCTGCTTCATCAGTTCCTTGTCGCGGTAGGGTTTGGTCTCTTCGGTTGTCATTCCAGGCAACCCGAGCGCCTCACGGATTCTCGCTGCCAAATACATTCCGGCTTCCCACAAGCACTCGACCTGGTCGATCCGCACTTGACGATGCACCGCGAAGACTTCGCGGATGACATCGTCCTCGTTCCACAAGTTGGGCACTTGGATGTGATGTTGCAGTGCGTCACGCAGCTCCGGGGACAGCGCACCCGCCGGCTGATCGCCGAGTCCGATCACCCGTGCCCCGACCGCCGCCAAGCCGCGTGTGAACAAAGGCATTTCGACAGGGAACCCAGGTGACACCATCAACACTGTCTTCATGAAGCGGCCCTCGAGAACCAGCGGGAACTCAGCCGAGTTCGACTTGAATGAGTGAAATCAACCGTCGCAGCGCTTCGGCCACGACTTGGGTGTCGGGGTGCCGCACGATCACGTACCCCTCCCCTTCGTACCCGCCCCCTGGTGCCTGACCAGGTCGAGGCAATTTGGCTTCGACCACCAACTCACCCAGCTCTTTTTGAGCTTGCTCCAGTCCATGCACCGCTTTGACTCGGCCTTGGCCCTGGCCGCGCAGATACGCCGCTCCTGCCGCGTACTTACGCTCGGGCGAATCGAATTGATCGAAGACCATCAGCTTGGCCCAGGCGCGATAGAAGTCGGTGTCGTGAGCGTAGGAGATGAGTGTGGTGAACTGCGCACCCGGTGGCCGCGCGCCGACTTCTGAAATCGCGACGCTTCCGTCAGCGCGCTGGAACCATTCCAGGTGGGACATGTTGGTGCCAATGCCCAAGACCGGAAGTGCCCGTCGCGCGGCATCGACAATCGCGCGGTACTCCGGCGTCTGCACCTCGCGCGGAAGCAGGACGGCCCATTGGATCCAAGGTGTTTCAACGACCTCCAAGGGCCCGGGGAAATAGTGATTGATCGAGTACCACACCAGTTGCCCGTCGATGCAGACACTGTCGAACGACAGCTCTTGGCCGAGGATGAATTCCTCCACCATGGCTGGCCGCTCTGCCGTCGGTGTGTGCATCCGAAGGTACGAGGTCATCTGGTCCTGGTCGTCGATGCGAAACGTATTTCGCGCTCCTGCACCGGCAGGCGGTTTGGCCACCAACGGAAACCCGACCTCGCGCGCGAACCCGAGGGCCTCATCGACACTGTGCGCTAGGCGATGCCGGGCACAGGGAAGGCCATGCCGCGACAACAGATCTTTCATGCGGGCCTTGTCGCGGAAGTTCCGCGCCGCCTCCGCACCCAACCCGCCGATGCGCAACGCATCGCGCACCTCACCCAACGGCACTTGCAGATCCTCGAGCATTCCAACCAGACGCTCGATCGGCCCGAGGTTCTGCGCGCAGTTCCGTGTCGCGTCCGCGATCTGCTGCGCGTCGAGCCCGTCCGAGATGCGTTGGTGAGCCGCCAGCCGCTGACGAAGTCCGGGTGGCAACCGCTCCTCGGGATCCTGAGAGACGAGACCGAGCCGGACCCCCGGGAGCGCCGCCACCGCCTCGACGAATCGGAGGGTGGCCTCGCGGAAGAACGGTGCAACGAAGACGACGTTGGGCATGGCGAGAATGCTAACCCTAAACCCCGCGGAGTTCTGGAACCTGCCGTTACTCCCGCCCAACAGGGCCGCGGCCCGTGCTAGTTTCGCCCGCGTGAAAGTGCTCTCGGTCAGCTCGGAACTGGTGCCCTTCGCCAAGACCGGCGGTCTGGCGGATGTCTGCGCGGCACTGCCGCGCGCCCTGCGCGCCCAAGGTCACGAGGTGCGCTGCTATTTGCCGTTGTACAAGCAGATCAAACGCGACGGACTGTCATTCACTCCGATCCCCGAGCTTCAGAATCTCGATTGTGTCTTGGGCCAACGAACGATCCGGTTTTCTGTGGTTGAGACCGTGCTCCCCGGCAGCGACGTGCCGGTACATCTCGTCGACTGTCCACCGCTGTTCCACCGCGATGGGATCTACACCAGCGACGCCGACGAAGCGCTGCGCTTCGTACTGCTGTGCCACGCAGCGCTGATCGCCTCGCATCGAACTGGTTTCGCCCCCGACATCGTGCATGCCCACGATTGGCAGGCGGGGCTCTTGCCGTTACTCCTCGACACGGCCTATCGATGGTCGTCGTTTTTGGCCGGCGCCAAGTCGGTGCTGACGATCCACAATCTCAACTATCAGGGGCGCTGCCCGACGACAATGCTCGATTCGCTCGGGCTGCCCGAAGCGGCATACTCGCGCTTGCACCAGGACAACCTGCGGGCCGGTTTCATCAATCTGCTGTTGACCGGGATCTTATATGCCGACGCGCTGACCACGGTGAGCCCAACCTACGCGCGCGAGATTCAGACCGAAGAATTCGGAGCGGGTCTACATCAATACCTCTCCGCCCGCAGCGATCGGTTGTTTGGAATTCTCAATGGCGTCGATGAGCCGTGGGACCCCCGGAACGACACTCTTATTCCGGCCACATACGATAGCGAATCGCTCGATCGCAAAGCGCTCAATCGTGAGGCACTGCTGGCCAAGATGGGTCTCATGCCGGCGGCGCGTGAGGTGGCGGTCTTCGGGATCGTCAGCCGCCTCGCCGCTCAAAAGGGGTTCGACCTGCTGCTCGAGACGCTTCCCCGGCTGTTCTCGCAGGCCGACGCGCGCTTGGTGGTGCTCGGCAGCGGCGAGCCGCGCTATGAAGCGTTTTTCACCCAACTCCAGCGTCAACAGCCCGGTCGAGTTGGGTTTTATCGAGGCTTCAGCAACGAGCTCGCGCATTTGATCGAGGCCGGCGCCGACATCTTTCTAATGCCGTCCCGCTACGAGCCGTGCGGCCTCAATCAGATGTACAGCCTGCGCTATGGGACGGTGCCGTTGGTCCGCCGGGTAGGTGGTCTGGCGGACACCATCCAGCCCTGGGATCGACTCATCGGCGAAGGAAACGGGTTCTCGTTCAGACCGTTCACACCCGAAGCGTTCTGGGATGCAATGGTGGAAACGCTTCGCGCCTACGACGATCCTGCGCAATGGCGCCGGATTCAACGCAACGGAATGGCGGCCGACTTTTCTTGGGGACTACAGGCCCGCCGCTACGCGGCACTCTATGAGCGGCTCGCCGCACTCGGTTAACCAACCCGAGGTGGGCGACCGATCTTCATCGGCTAGACTGCCGCAGTTCTCAGGAGGGTCTCATGCACGTCATCTTCATCGAGCCGAGCTTTCCTCGTAATCAGCGCGAGTTCGCGCGCGGGTTATCCGAAATCGGAGCCCGCGTCAGCGGTATCGGCGAAGCCTCTGTCGATTACTTGCCGGGCGACGTCAAGCAGTCGCTGTGGCACTACGAACAGGTCCCGTCGGTGGTTGACGAGGGGGCTGTGTACCGCGCCGTGCGCCGCATCCAAGAGCGGGCCTGGGTCGATCGGCTCGAGGCCACGGTCGAGGCGCATATCACCACGGCGGCGAAGGTACGTGAGGCCTGCGGGATCCCGGGAACCAGCACCCAGACCGCATGGCTCTGCCGCGACAAGCCGTCGATGAAAGAGGCGCTCCGCGCCGCCGGCGTGCCATGTGCGCAGTCGCTGGGGACCGACAACGCCGACGAAGCCCGCGATTTCGCCAGACGCGTCGGGTATCCCCTGATCATCAAGCCACCCTCGGGCGCCGGAGCCTCGGGAGCCACCAAGGTCTCCGACGACGCGCAATTGGAGCAGGCGTTGGCGGAGTCCGGTTTGGCGTGGGGCAAGAGCATCGCGATCGAAGAGTTCATCGAGGGACACGAAGGGTTTTACGACACCATGTCGATCGGTGGCCAGCCGGCAGTGGAGTTCATCACCCACTACTACCCGAATGTCTTGGAAGCGATGCGCACGAGGTGGATCTCGCCGCAGTTCATCACCACCAATCGGGTCGAGGTTGCCGAGGCGTATGACGAGGTCCGGGCGATGGGTCGCAAGGTGATCCAAGCGTTGGGAATCGGAACCTCGGCGACGCACATGGAGTGGTTCTACGGTCCTCGCGGCCTGAAATTTTCCGAAATCGGATGCCGGCCTGCCGGTGTCGGCTGTTGGGATTTGTACTGCGCCGCGAACGACTTCGATCTGTATCGGGAGTGGGCCAACGCGATCTGCAACGGACGGATCGAGACACGCCCATCGCGTCGATTCAGCGCTGGAATCATTACGTTGCGCCCCGATCGCGATGGCGTCATCGCCGGGTACGAAGGCATGCAGTTGATCGAGCAGACGTACCGTGAGTGGGTGATCGACAGTCACTTGCCTCCGGCGGGCTCGCCCACTCAAGGGGTCGAAGCTGGCTATATGGCCAACGCGTGGATTCGCATGCGTCATCCCGACTACGACACGCTGCGCGGCATGCTCGACGAGGTCGGGCGGCGCGTAAAGGTCAGGGCGCGCTAAGAATGAATGCCGCCGTGTTGGGACCTCAGCGTCTGAAGCCGACATTGATCGAGGCGGTAACGCGCCTGAAGGTCGAGGGTCAAATCGCAACGATCACGGCCGGTTGGCAAGAACGCGAACCGGACGATGCAGAGTTGCATCAGCACTTGCACGAACGTTCCTACAACTTGCGCCTCTACGAGCGCGCCGAGCGAATCTTCAACGGCGATCGCGAACTTTCAATCGCGCTGCACGCACGTCAGGAAACCTTGCGGCAAGTGCAGGAACTCTATCGCGTGCGCCTGGCTCATGCGCTGGCAGCGGCGCGAGCGTTGGATGGACGGCGCGAGTCGTCAGCCTTGATCGATGAACAACGCGCCGGTGCGATCGAGGCGTTGCGCTCGCTCGATGCCGAACACCTCGGCCGTTGCCAACGCGTGCATGCCGAGTTCGACCAAAAGTGGTCCGTCTCCACGCGCGAACTCGTCGCGCGCGAGCGGGAGTCGATTGCCCAGGTGCTGGACAAATCTGGGGCGCTCGCGGTCGCGGGTGGTCATGTGGCGGTGCTCACCAATCGCTTGCGGCTCTTCGGTGTCCTCGAACTCCTGGGAAACAAGCCGCTGATCGCTTGGTCGGCCGGAGCCATGGCATGCAGCGAGCGCGTGATCTTGTTCCATGACAATCCGCCGCAAGGTCCGGGCAATGCCGAACTCCTCGAGGGTGGGCTCGGTGCATTGCCCGCGATCGTGCCGTTGCCCCACGCACATCGCCGATTGCGCCTCAACGATCACGAGCGAGTCAGCCTGATGGCGAGGCGTTTCGCTCCCGCCCGTTGCCTCGCGCTCGACGATGGCGCGCAGTTGTTCCTCGAGGACGGCATCTGGTCGGCCCCGAGCGGTGTTCGCCGGCTCGATGCTGGCGGTACCGTCGTGGAGGAAGCGGCGTGAGTTCCAAACACGCAGTTCACCCCGCTCCTCACCACGGCGAGCGCCTAGCGGTTCAACGGCTCGAGCACGAGCTTCCGGTTACACCGGAGAAGATCGACGCGTTCTTGGCCGGCCATTCGTTTCCGCTGATCGAAGGGCCGACGGTCACCTTTGCTTGGCGCGGAAACGCCGACGAAGTTCGCCTGCAGCACTGGATCTACGGACTCACCACGCAACAAGAGTTTCGGCGCATCGAAGGGACCGAGCTCTGGTACCTGGTGATGGAGTTGCCGCCGCGTTCGCGCGTCGAATACAAGCTGTTGGTCACCCAGGGCGATCGCACCCGGCTGATCGAAGACCCGCTCAACTCGCAGACAGCGCGCGACCCGTTTGGCCGTAACTCGGTCGCAACGGGTGAGGGGTACGAAAACCCGGAGTGGATCAACACCGATTCCGAGTCCAGACCTGGAAGCATTGAACAGCTGATCGTCAAGAGTCAGGCCCTCGGGCACACGCGCCACTGTCAGATCTACCTGCCGGCACGGTTTCGGCAAACGCGGCGCTACCCGCTGCTGATCGTCCACGATGGGGGTGATTTCCTGCGCTTCACCTCGATGAAGACAGTGCTCGACAACATGATCCACCGGCTGGAACTGCCCGAGATGGTGGTGGTTTTCGAGAATCCTCAGAACCGGTTGCTGGAGTACGCTAACGACGAACGCCACGCCAAGTTCCTCGCCGAGGAGTTGATCCCCAAACTGGAGCGTGGGTATCCGTTGATCGCCGAGCCTCGCGGCCGAGGGCTATTGGGCGCTAGCTTCGGCGCCGTGGCGTCGCTCTCTGCCGCCTATCGCTACCCCTCGACGTTCGGCCGGTTGATGCTGCTTTCGGGGAGTTTTGCGTTCACCGATATCGGCCGGCACAACCACCGCGGACCGCTATTCGACCCGATCGTCCAGTTCGTCAATCAATTCAGGTCCGATCCACGGCGGCTGGCCGAACGGATGTTCGTAGCCTGCGGCCAGTACGAATCGTTGATCTACGAGAACCGCTCGCTCGTGCCACTGCTTCAAACCACGGGGATGGAGATCAAATACGTGGAGGCCCGTGATGGCCACAATTGGGAGAACTGGCGGGACCGCTTGCGTGAGGGAATGTCCTACCTTTTCCCAGGACCGCTCTGGCTGGTGTACGAGTAAGTTCTCGCCCCGGCGTGTTCCACCAGGGCATCCATTTCCAACGCGTTCGCCCCCCCTTGGTTCCGGACCTCGGTCCATTCGGTCAATCCTGCCGTAACCCGTCGAATCGTCAGCATCCGAAGAGATCTCTCTCAGCCTCGGAATCAAGCAGAAATGCCGCTAGAATCCCGGCTCCAACGCGGTAACCTTCCGTTTCAGCAAGGGGGTTTTCGGATCGCCATGGCCAACGTCACCCGTCACATCGGTCTTTCTCTGGGGGCCGACATTTGCTGGCCGATCTGCTACGAAGAGATCCTGCGCCAGCTCGACCTGAAAATCCCTGTGGGTGGTGACACCGTCGACTTTCAGGTGGAGCGCGTCACCATCGAGCCTTTCAACCTCAAACAGGACGTCAAATACGATGTCGTGATCGACCGCCTCACGCACTGGTACTTCACCAGTCGTGAATGGATCAAGAAGGCGGTGATCATGAACGGCACCTACGTCTTCAACAATCCGTGGTCGGTGCAATCGATGGAAAAACACACGACCTACACGGCGATGATGACGCTCGGCCTGCCGATTCCCGAAACATGGATGCTGCCTCCCAAGTCGTACGCCGAGAACCCCGATCTGCAGTCGACCCTGGACCGCTACGCCAAGTTGTTCGACCTCGGCGCCATCGGCGCAGAGCTTGGTTACCCATTGTTCATGAAGCCATACGACGGCGGCGCCTGGAAAGGCGTGACGCGGATCGACGACGAGCAGGCGCTGCGGACCGCCTACGATGAAAGCGGTACCTTGGTGATGCACTTGCAGAAGGCGGTGCATCCCTTCGACTGTTTCGTGCGCTGCATTGGACTTGGGCCCCAGACGACATGCGTCAAATACAACCCAGCAGCCCCGCTTCACGACCGCTACACCATGGCGCGCGATTTCATTTCGACGGAAGAACAATCGCTGCTCGCCGACATCACGCTGGTGATCAACGGGATGTTCGGCTGGGACTTCAACTCCTGCGAAGCGTTGCGCCACGACGGAACGTGGTACCCGATCGATTTTGCGAATCCGTGCCCGGACTCGCAGGTCACGTCGCTGCACTACCACTTCCCGTGGATCGTCAAGTCGAATCTCAAGTGGTCACTCTTCCTCGCTGCGACAAAAAGGAAAATGCGCAAGACGCTCGACTGGGATCCGTACTACGAGGTGGGCCTGCAAGACCTGCCGTTCCGCGAAAAGATGGCCGCGCTGGCGAAGATCACGCGGAAGCGGATGGAAGCTGATCGCTTCGAAGAGTTCTGCCGCAAACATCTTTCACATCTCGATGAAATTGCGTGGGAATTTTTTGGCAGCGAGATCGCTCACGCCGCAGTGCGCAAGAAGGTCGCGGCGCTGTTTCCCGAACACGAGGTCGACTCGTTCACCGACTTGTTCTGGACACGCATTCAGGCTTGGCGCTCGGATACGGAGGCGTCGTCGTGAAACAGATTTTTCGGTGGGAGTCGCCGCGTTTGCAGCGTGAACTGACGCTGGTTCGATGGGGCCATCTCGGCGCCCCGGTGCTGTTCTTCCCCACGGCGGGCGGTGACGCCGAGGAAATCGAACGCTTTCACATGATCGATGCGCTCTCGGACTTGATCGATGGAGGCAAGATCAGGCTTTACTCCGTCGATAGCGTGTCTGGCCAAGCGTGGCTGTTCGAGGAAGGATCAGTCGAGCACCGGCTCTGGCTGCAGAACGAGTACCAGCACGCGATCCGTCACGAGGTCGTCCCGGCCATCCAGCAGGACTGTCACAGCCTCGATCTCTCGGTCATTGCTTGTGGCGCATCGCTCGGTGCGTTCCATGCGGCGGCCATGGTCTGCCGCTTCCCGGAAGTTTTCGAGCGCGCACTCTGCATGTCCGGGACTTTCGATCTCGAACGGGTCTTTCGTCTGAAAGACCCCACCCTCGACCTCTACTATTCGTCGCCCCTGCACTTTTTGAGTGCGCTCGACAACGAACGGGTCGAGAAGATTCGCCGCCGCTTCGTCCTGTTCGCCGCCGGTGAAGGCCGCGCGGAGAACATCCGCGATTCGCAGCGGCTGGCGGGATTGCTCGGCCGTAAGGGCGTTCCGCATCGAGTCGACAACTGGGGACCCGACGCGCACCACGATTGGCCGCTCTGGCGAACACTCGCTCCCAAGTACCTTTCCGAGTGGATCTGAGCTGATGGGACAGCACAACAAGGTCGAAGCTGAACTCGAGGGTGAGAGCCGGCGGCAGTTCATGCGCAGCCTGCTGCTCGACCTGCAGGCTCTCGAGCAAATGCTGACCGAGGGAATGTTCGAGACCGGCGTGCGTCGAATCGGCGCCGAGCAGGAGTTGTTTTTGATCGATCGCGAGTGGCGCCCCACGCCAGGTGCGCTGCGCGTGATCGAGAAGGTAAACGATCCGCATTTCGCCACCGAACTCGGCATGTTCAATCTGGAGATCAACGCGGACCCGCAGATGTTTCACGGCGATGGCATCGCGCGGATGGAGCAGCAGTTGCTGCAACTCTATGACAAGGCGCGGTTGGCGATGTTGGATCTCGGAATCTTGCCGGTCTTGATTGGAATTCTGCCGACCATCCGCAAGAGCGATCTCGGGCTCGAGAACATGGTGCCCAGTCCACGCTATCAGGCGATCAACCGAGCCCTCACCGCCCTGCGCGGCACCGCCTATGACTTCTCGATCAAAGGCCTCGACGAGTTGATGGTCAAACACGACTCCGTGATGGTCGAGGCCTGCAATGCAAGTTTCCAGGTTCACTATCAGGTCGCACCGAGTGAATTCGCAGGGCTGTACAACTTGTCGCAAGCATTGGCCGCTCCCTGCCTGGCGGTCGCCACCAACTCGCCCATTCTGTTTGGAAAGCGACTGTGGGCCGAGACACGCATCGCGCTCTTCCAGCAAGCCGTCGATACACGCAGCTCCGCACAGTATCTGCGGGAGTCGATCCCACGCGTCAATTTTGGAACGCGCTGGGTGCGTGAGTCGGTGCTCGAACTCTACAAAGAAGATGTTGCGCGCTTCAGAACCCTGGTCGGCACCGACCTGGACGAGGATCCATTCGAGGTGCTCTCCAAAGGCGACGCGCCCAAGCTCAAAGCGCTGCGCTTGCACAACGGAACGGTCTACCGCTGGATGCGCGCCTGCTACGGCGTGCTCGACGGCAAACCGCACTTGCGCATCGAAAACCGCGTGATGCCGGCCGGTCCGACGATCATCGATGAAGTCGCCAATGGCGCGTTTTGGTGGGGCTTGATGAACGAGTTGTCCCGCCGCTACGAGGACGTCACTCGACTGATGGACTTCGAGCAGGCTCAGGCGAATTTCTTCGCCGCGGCGCGCGATGGTCTGGCAGCGCACCTGACGTGGTTTGGTGGCCAGGAAATCGGCGCTCAGCGGTTGATCATGGATGAGTTGTTGCCTGCGGCCGAGACGGGGCTGAAGTCCGCAGGAATCGACGACGCGGACATCGCGCGATACCTCGGGATCGTCGAGAAGCGCGTCAATACGATGCGCACCGGATCGCGCTGGTTGCTCCACTCTCTGGCCGGCATGAAGGAACAGGGCACGGTTGGCGAGCGCCTCAATGCCTTGGTCGCGGCCACGATCGCGCGCCAGAACACCGGCCGTCCGGTGGCCGATTGGGAACGGGCCCGGCTCGACGAGGCGGGCGGCTGGAAAAACAACTACCTGCGCGTCGAACAGTACATGACCACCGACATCTTCTCGGTGCACCCTGATGAGCCCGTCGACCTGGTCGCGAATCTGATGGAATGGGAACGAATCCGGCACATACCGGTCGAAGACACCGAGCATCGACTGGTCGGCCTGGTTTCGTATCGATCCGTGCTTCGACTGCTTTCCAGCGGTAGATTCGCCAAGGGCGAAGAGCCGGTCGCGGTAGCCGACATCATGAAGAGTGACCCAATCACAGTTTCGCCGCACACTCCCACCTTGGAAGCGATAGCGATCATGCGGCGCTACCGCATCGGGTGTTTGCCTGTGGTGCAAGACGGTCGATTGATTGGGATCTTGACCGAAGAGACCTTCATGAACATCGCGGGTGAACTGCTCGAACAAAAGCTGAACAGTTGAGTGCGAGGATGCCAGATACCTTGACAGGACCTTCGACAACGACGCAGGAATATACGCGCCTGATCGGACGCCAGGTTGGCGATCGGCCTGGCCCGAAGCTGGTTGTGTGCGGTGGCATACACGGCAACGAGCCGGCCGGTGTGGCCGCAGCGCGACGAGTCTTGCAACGGCTCGCCGATCGCGATTTCACGTTGTCAGGTGAGTTCGTGGCGGTGGTGGGCAATTTGCGGGCCCTGTCAAAACATCAACGCTATCTGTCGCGCGATCTGAATCGCTTATGGACCCCCGACAATCTCGCGCTGATGCGCGAGGCCCGGACAGAATTCGAAGAGGGCGACGAACGGATCGAGCAACAGGAACTGCTGGCAGTCATCGATCAAGAGTTGGCCTCTGCCACCGGCGTGACCTACTTCATCGATCTTCACACCACGTCGGCCGACGGTATTCCATTTGTTTTGATTGGCGATACGCTGCGCCATCGAGCCTTCGCCAAGAATTTCCCGCTGCCCGTCATCCTCGGACTGGAGGAAGCGGTCGATGGTGTGCTGCTCGAGTACATGACCGAACGCGGGTGCATTACGTTGGGCGTCGAGGGCGGACAGCATGACAACCCGGCCTCGATCGACAGCTTGGAATCGATCCTCTGGCTGGCCCTCGAGGCCGCCGGCTTGGTAGAAGCGGGAGCACTCCCGCAGCAAACCAACGCGTTCAACTTGCTCAATCGAGTACGACGCGGTTTGCCGCGCGTGATGGAAGTCACCTATCGACATCCGATCAAACCTGAGCATCAGTTCCGAATGGAAAAAGGATTCGCCAACATCCATCCCGTCAAGAAAGGCGATCTTCTGGCCCGCGATTGGCGCGGAGAAATTCGCGCCAAGGCCGACGGGTTCGTGATCCTGCCGCTGTATCAAGGCAAGGGCGAAGACGGGTTTTTCTTCGGCGGCCGTGTGGCACGCTGGCGCATGGACGTGGGGCACATTCTTCGCAAGCTGCATGTCGAAGTGGTGCTGCCGTTACTCCCCGGTGTCCGCCGCGACCCACAGCGCAACGATGCGCTGCGGGTCGACACTCGTGTGGCTCGGCTTTTCCCGGGCCGCGTGTTTCGGGCCTTCGGGTACCGGAAAGTGCGACAGATGGGCCGGAGCTTTCTGTTCGCTCGCCGTCCCACGGTCTAGTCGCTGGGGCCCTAGTCCCGGTCTATGACGCGGCGGCGATCTTGAAACGTCGGGAAACTCGCTCGACACGAGGCGACCGTGGACGCCGACACGTCGGCCCAGAGCGTTGCCTCTTCGCAGCCGGCCGCTGCGATCACGGCGCCGTCGGGCCCAACAATCCGGCTGTCCCCCGCATAGTTGAGTCCGGCTCCCTCACCCACGCGGTTGACTCCGCAAACGTAGGCTTGATTTTCAATCGCTCGCGCGCTTAACAACGTGATCCAGTGTTCTCGCCGGAGTGCCGGCCAATTCGCGGGCACGACATAAAGATCGGTATCGCGCGCGGTCGCCCAGAACTCGTTGGCAAACCGCAGGTCGTAACAAATGAAGAAGCTGCAGCGCACCCCGTGGATCTCGACTGTCAGTCCATCGCGACCCGCAGCGTAGTGCTGGTGCTCACCTCCGAACGTGAACGGGTGCAACTTGTGATAACGCCAGCTGTTGCCGTCCGGCGCGGCCAGCACGAGTGTGTTGGAGGGGCGTGGATCGCTACCACCGCGCGCTCTTTCGGGTACGGTGCCGCAGATCCAAACCTGGTGAGTTCGCGCCTGCTCCATCAAGAAGGCAGCCGTCGGGCCGTCGTAGTCCTCGGCAACATTCGCGGTTTGCATCGAAAAGCCGCAGGCAAACATCTCCGGCAGGACGATCAGTTGCGCGCCGTCTGCGGCCGTGCGAGCGATCCGCAGTGACAAGCGCGCAAAATTGGCTTTTGGCTGCTCCCACACGATGTCGGACTGCAATGCGGCGAGTTTCATCGTGCCAGTCCTTGAAGCCTTTCAAGCCCCGCGTCGATGACAGCGTCCGTCTTGCAGAACGCAAATCGCACGTACGGCAAACCCAACTCGCGGGTGGAGTAGAACGCATTGCAAGGAATCGCCGCTACGCCGCACCGCGCCGGAAGCTGCCGGCAGAACTCCTCACCATCGGTCTCGCCCAGCGAACGAATGTCGGCGACCGCAAAGTACGCTCCAGCCGGTATCACGACATCCAGTCCAGCGGCTTTGAGCCCCTGGCACAGCCGATCGCGGCGAGCCCGGTATTGGCTCACCAGCTCGCGATAGAAACTATCGTCGGCGGCCAACGCCTGGGCGACCGCAACTTGAAACGGTGTGCCATTGCAGAACGTGATGAACTGATGCGCCGTTCGCAATCCACGAGTGAAAGTGGGCGGAGCGCAGGCCCATCCGATCTTCCAGCCGGTGACGCTGAATGTCTTTCCGGCGGAGGAAATGGTCACGGTTCGCTCGCGCATGTCCGGCAGCGTCGCGAGTGGAAGATGTTCACCGTCGTAAACCAGATGCTCGTAGACCTCATCGCTAATCGCGACCAAGTCGTGCTCTCGACAGAGCGCTGCAACGGTTTCCAGTTCTGCGCGCGAAAAGACCTTGCCACTGGGGTTGTGCGGTGAGTTGAGCAAGATCGCTCGCGTGCGCGGTCCAATCGCTCGGCGCAGCGCCTCCGGATCGAAGCTCATTACAGGCGGGTGCAAGCTGACGATCTGAGCGCGAGCACCGGCCATCGAGACGCTGGCTCGATAGGAGTCGTAGTACGGCTCGAAAATAATGACTTCGTCGCCCGGTTCGCAGAGCGCTTGAATCGTGGCAAAGATCGCTTCGGTCGCTCCGGCAAACACAGTGATTTCGGTTTCGCCGTCGTATTCCAGCCCGTAAAACCGGCGCTGGTGTTTCGCGATCGCGGCATTGAGTTCGGGCAAGCCGAACATCCGAGCGTACTGATTTCGCCCGGACCGGATCGCCTCGACCGCCGATTCCAGCAGCCAGCCTGGGCCGTCGAAATCAGGGAAACCCTGACCAAGATTCACGGCATTGTATTTCTGCGCCAGGAGCGTCATCTCAGTGAAGATCGTGGTTGCGAAACCACGCAGCCGGGAGGCCGGAAATGACCGATTCGAAGTGTTCATGGCCGCAGAGTGTGGCATAGTTCGCGATCATGTCAGACACACACAATCGCCCAATCGACGTTACCGAATTCGCTCGATCCAGCGCCCCCAAGGCGGCGCGAGTCTCCACCATGGCGGCCGGTCTGGTCGGCTCGGAGATTCTCAAGATTGCTGCCGATATCCGCGCGATGGCGCGCGATGGCGCGAAAATCTGCAACCTCACGGTCGGCGATTTCGATCCGAAACAATTCCCTATTCCCGCACTGTTGCGCGACAGCATCATCACCGCACTGCAAAACGGTGAGACCAACTATCCGCCGTCGGACGGTGTGCTCGAGTTGCGACAGGCCGTGCAACGCTTCTACGCGCGCGACCTCGGGCTTTCGTACCCCTTGGAATCGGTTCTGATTTGTGGCGGTGCGCGCCCAGTCATTTACGGCGTGTATCGTGCCTTGGTCGATCCAGGCGATCGCGTGGTGTTCCCACTGCCGTCATGGAACAACAATCACTACATCCACATGACCGGCGCTGTAGGGGTGCCGCTGCCATGCCGTGCCGAGGACCGTTTTCTCCCGACGCGAGATGACCTGGCTCGGGCCCTTCCTGGCGCGCGACTCGTTTGCCTCAACACGCCGCTCAATCCCACGGGGACCGCACTCGAACCCGACACACTGCGTGGCATCTGCGACGCGATGCTGGAAGAAAACCACGGGCGTGAGCGACGCGGCGAGAAGCCGGTCTATCTGATGTACGACCACATTTACTGGATGCTCACGGTCGGCAGCGTCCCGCACGTCACGCCTCCAGGACTTGTGCCTGAAATGGCGCGCTACACCGTTTTTGTCGACGGCATCAGCAAGGCGTTCGCGGCGACTGGAGTCCGCGTCGGATGGGCCGTCGGACCTGTCGACGTTGTCGACCGCATCTCCGCCGTGATTGGACACGTCGGCGCCTGGGCACCGCGCGCCGAACAAGTCGCGACGGTCGCTATCCTGGATAACCCGGCCGCAACTCGCGCGTATCTCGATCAGTTCCTGGAAGGGATCGGGCAGCGACTCCACGCGCTCCATGACGGGATTCAGGCGCTCAAGGCACAGGGACTCCCCGTCGAGTCAATGCCACCCATGGGAGCGATCTACCTCACCGCTCGAATTCACCCCTTCGGCCGCAAGACCCCCCAGGGCGAGTCGTTGATTACCAATGACCAAGTTCGCCGCTACGTACTCGAAGCGGCCCAGCTGGGAATCGTGCCGTTTCAGGCCTTCGGAGTTCCCGATGACAGCGGCTGGTTCCGGCTCAGCGTCGGCGCTGCCAGCGTGGCCGATATCCAGGCCGCCCTGCCCCGCCTCGGGGCCGCACTGAAGGCCTTGGCCTGAGCTCTCCGCCGGGGGCGGCGCGAATCCCGCTCCCGTGACATCCTGACGCGCTCTTGTGGGACCGATGGTCGGTTCCGCGTTTCTCCTCGAAAGTGATCGCACATGAAGCTCCGCAACGTCGCCATCATTGCGCACGTCGACCACGGCAAGACCACATTGGTCGACGCGCTATTGCGTCAATCGGGCGTCTTCCGCGCCAACCAGGAACTCACCACCCGTGTGATGGACTCCAACGAACTCGAACGCGAGCGTGGCATCACGATCCTGGCCAAGAACACGGCGGTCCACTACCTCGACTACAAGATCAACATCGTCGATACACCCGGGCACAGCGATTTCGGCGGCGAGGTCGAACGCGCGTTGAAGATCGTCGACGGCGTGATGCTGTTGGTCGACGCGTCGGAGGGCCCGCTGCCACAGACACGTTACGTTCTGCGCAAGGCGCTCGAGGCGCAGTTGCCGTGTGTCGTGGTGGTCAACAAGATCGACCGCCAAGACGCACGCGCCGACGAAGTGCTCAGTGAGTTGTACGATTTGTTCATCGACCTGGACGCGACCGAAGACCAACTCGACTTCCCGGTCTTGTACACCATCGCCAAGACCGGTGTGTGCCGCACCACCGCAAACGGCGAGGATCAAGATCTCAGACCGCTTTTCGAAGCGCTGGTCAAACAAATCCCCCCACCCGCTGGCGATGCGGAGGGTGTGCTGCAAACGCTCATCGCCAACCTCGATTACAGCGACTACCTCGGCCGGCTCGGCATCGGCCGAATCTTCAATGGCCAGATGAAGCTCGGCGAGAACGTCGCGTTCGTCTCTCCCAAAGGCGAGGTACGCACCAACAAGATCACCAAGCTCTACAACTTCGACGGCCTCAAGCGAATCGAAACCAACGTTGCACCCTGCGGCGAAATCGTAGCGATCGCAGGCATCGAAGGAATCAACATCGGTGACACCGTCACGTCAGCCGCGACGCCGATGCCGCTACCGCCGCTGCATATCGATGAGCCAACACTCTCGATGGTTTTTAGCGTCAACACCTCGCCGTTTGCAGGACGCGAGGGCAAATGGGTGACGTCGCGCAATATCAAGGATCGACTCGAGAAGGAATTGCTGTCCAACGTTTCGATCAAACTCGAGCCGACAGAGTCCACCGAGGCCTTTCGTGTGATGGGTCGTGGCGAGTTGCAGTTGGCGATTCTGATCGAGCAGATGCGTCGAGAAGGATTCGAACTGGGCGTCAGCAACCCCGAAGTACTCACCATCATCGAAGACGGCAAGAAGAAGGAGCCTTTGGAGCTATTCATGGTCGACCTGCCCGAACAGTACATGGGCGTGATCATGGAGAAAATGGCGATGCGCAAGGGCAAGATGGTGAAAATGGTCAATCACGGCTCGGGCCGCGTGCGGCTCGAGTTCCACGTCCCTTCGCGCGGATTACTCGGGATCCGTACCGAGCTGCTCACCGATACGCGCGGGACAGCGGTCATGAATCGCTTGGTCGAAGGGTATATCGAGTGGCAGGGCGACATTCAGCGCCGCATTACGGGAGTCTTGGTCTCCGACCGCGCCGGCGACACCACTGCGTATGCACTGGCCGGCCTAGAGGATCGTGGAGAGATGTTTGTCGGGGCTGGTGCCGCTGTTTACGAGGGAATGCTCGTCGGTGAGAACTCACGCAGCGACGATTTGGATGTGAACGTCGTCAAGACCAAAAAGCTCACCAACATGCGCGCCAGCGGTGCCGACGATGCCATCCGGCTCACCCCGCACCGCACGCTCAACCTCGAGCAGTCTTTGGAGTTCATCAACGACAACGAGCTCGTGGAGGTGACCCCCCAGAGCATCCGGCTGCGCAAAAAGGTGCTGGGGCAAAGTCAGCGCGACGTGCTGCGCAAGAAGGCGCTCAAAGGCTAGAGATCGGACGTTGTTTCCGATTTTCGGTCGCACCCGGCCGGACAAGAGAGCGGGCCCCCTCCGTTCGTTCCTGCCGCCCCCCGTCCTATCGCTCCCCCCTCGAGCTGGCCCCTGACTTGCTGAGCTAGGGTGAGCGGCCCGTGGGGATCGGGCTTGCTGACGGGTGTGACGATGAGGGTGTTCGCAAGAGTGCTGGTGCTGCTGCTGGTGACCTCGGCGGTCCCGGTGGTTTCCGCAGCGAGTCTCTCACCCGATCTGCTTTCGGCGCTGAGCCACAAACAACGCCTCGACGAACCGGTCGACGTCATCGTTCAACTGGCGCAGGCACTCGGCGAGCGCGACTACGAATATCTCATGACGTCGGCGACCAACGTGCGCCGATTCGGGTCACTTCCGATGATGGCTCTCACGCTGCCGATGCGTGATCTACCTCGTTGGGCCGCGCACCCCAAGGTTCGCGCGATCAGCCTCGACCGGCAGGTCGAAGCACACGCGGCACCAGCCGATAGCCAACTCGAACTCATCACCGGCCGGGCGGCGCTGTTCTCGGATCCACAGACGAACTGGATTGATGGCTACCTCGCGAATGTCGCCGTCTTGGATTCGGGTGTCTCCAAAAACTCTGGCGTGTACTTGTCGACGTTCACCAGTACGAGTTCCAGCCCCGGCGATGTCGACGGCTACGGCCATGGAACTCACATCGCCGGCATCATTCGCGGTAACACCGTCACCACCGCGCGTTCTGCAGGTTTGAACTTCGATGGTTTGGCGTCAGGCGCCAACCTGATCTCGGTCAAGGTGCTGGACGCCTCGGGCAAAGGCCGCACATCCGACGTCTTGGCAGGCATCGATTGGGTATTGTCGAACGGCGCTACCTATTCCATTCGCGTCATCAACATGAGTCTGGGGGCACCGGCGGTGGAGTCTTATCACACCGATCCGCTCTGCCAAGCTACGAAGCTGCTCTACCAGGCTGGGTTTGTCGTGGTCGCGTCAGCCGGGAACATTGGCAAGGCGCCGGATGGCAAGCCGCTGTATGGAACGATCACCTCGCCAGGAAACTCACCCTGGGTCATCACGGTCGGCGCCGTCGACGACCGCGGCACGCTGCAACGCTCGGACGATCAACTGGCGAGTTTCTCGTCGCGCGGCCCAACGCGTTCGCGTGATGCGGCCAGCGGCGTTTACGATCACCTGCTCAAGCCCGACCTGGTGGCGCCCGGCGTCAACATCGTCGCACCCACTGGAATCGGGACGACGACGTTGCGCACGGCACTCCCCACCAAGGTCGTGTGGTCGGGAACCTCGAAGAATCTCGCCTACATGAAACTCAGCGGCACCTCGATGGCCGCAGCCGCGGTCACGGGCGCCGCAGCGATGATGCTCGAAGCAAATCCAGAGCTGACCCCTGCGCAAGTCAAGGCGCTTTTGTTGTATACCGCGCAAACGCTGCCCAGCCAATCGGTTTTCGACCAGGGCGCTGGTGAGTTGAACGTCGAGGGCGCTGTGCGGTTCGCGCACAAGCTCTTTGACGATGGCAACTACGCAATGAATGCCGCGCCGGTGGGAGGCGTGATTCTGCCGCCAGGCTCGATGCCGGCACCGTATTCCACCGTGGCGGGAGAGACCTTCCCGTGGGCGAAAGGCAAGATCCTCGTCCAACAGGCCGGACAGACCAACCTGACGGAAGCGGGCGGAATCCTGTTCGCCGAAGGGATCTTGTTCGCCGAAGGCGTGGTGCGTGTCAACGGAATCCTGTTCGCCGAAGGGATCGTCTTTGCGGAAGGGATCTTGTTTGCCGAGACCGCTTCGTTCAACGCTCAGGGGATTGTGTTCGCCGAGGGCTCGTTGCCGCTCACCCCTCAGGGCTATCTCAACGCGTCAGGGCTGATCTTCGCTGAGTCAGCCTCGTTGGGTTACGGCTCGCTCTACAACGGCTCAGGGTTGATCTTCGCCGAGGGGATTCTGTTTGCCGAAGGGATCGTTTTCGCTGAGATGAACGGGCCCGAGCCTCAAGGCGTCGACTTCGTCGGGCAGTCTGCGTTGGAGGAGTCGCTCGCGCTGTCGGGACCCATCGTCAGTGGCAGCGATCTGCTGAAAGTGATGTCTCAATCAGATACCGTGTTCGCCAACATCAATCGAATGCCATAGACCGGCGGCGGCCGGCCTCAGCGCGATGACGGGGCCGGTGCCGCATGCCGCACGCGCTTGTTTTCGTACATACGACGATCCGCGACCGCCAGCAGTTCCTGCAGGTTGGCGCCATCGCTCGGGAAACTCGCCCAGCCGACGCTCATCCCGACGTTCAACTCAACGCCGATCGAAACTGGGATCTGCCAGGTTTCGATCTGCTGCTGTAGTGCTAGGAGGCGGCTCTCACTGAGTTGCGAGTTGGTTGCCGGCATGACAACAACGAACTCATCACCACCCCAACGGCAGACGATGTCGCCACCCCGGAAGTAGTTCCTCAGGCAGTCACCCAAACGACGAAGAACTTCGTCGCCGACCTCATGACCATACCGATCGTTGATCGGCTTGAAACGATCCAGATCGATCACGGCGAGGCCCACTGGAACTCCGGCTCGGCCGGCAGTCTGAAGCAAGTCGTCCAACCGGGAGAACAGGTAGCGCGCGTTGAACAGACCGGTCAAGCCATCGGTCATCGCGCTGGCCATGGCGCGCTCATAGTTGCGAGTTTTCTGGATCGCATGAGCGGCCAGTGCGGCGATACGTTCGATCACGCGTGCATGTTCGGCGCTCAGCGGCTGCTCGTTCGATCCGATCACCGTGATCGCTCCGATACACCGATTCTCGATCAACATCGGTACAGCCAACACTCGGGTCGCTGAACTAGGCTCGGCGACACCCAACGCCATGCACTCCTCATCCCAATCGGCGTTCATCACGGTCTTGCTGGAAGCCACCGCGCGGCCCGTAACACCTTGCCCTGGCGAGAGCCGCTTCTCGCGGAAGAGCTCAGCGCGCGCTCCAACCGTATGACTCACGCCCAGGCCTTCCTCGGTTTCCGAATCCAAGTAGATTGCGAGTGTCTCTTGCGGTACCAGCTCCACGATACGACCGGCAACGCACTCGAGCGCGTGAGACACCTGCAGTGCATTCGACAACTCGCGCGCGGCCTCGACCAGCACCTGGTCCTCACGGCGCGCCGCGGAGATCGAGTCGAGGGCGCCGGTCGGCTCGCTCGCTTCGAACAGCGATCTCGCATGCTCACGTTGCATCGACGCAATTTCTTCGGTTCCGCCCACCAGTGGGGCGTCGACGGCATCGGCCGCGGCCTTGAGTGCAATCGCGTGTTCTGCGAACAGTGTCACCAACGTCGGGTCGTACTTCAGACCGGATTGCTGCTGCAAGTGTTCTACCACAGCACTCAGCGGTCGCGCCGGTGTGTGGCTAGCGCCCGACAGCAGCGTATCGACGGCATCGGAGATGGTGACGATCCTCGCACCGAGCGGAATCTGCTCGGCGCTCAGCCCTTCGGGGTAGCCGGTGCCATCCCATCGCTCTCGGTGGGAGCGCACCAGCGGCACGACCGGATAAGGAAAGTCGATCTGAGACAAGATCTCGGCGCCGATCCGGGGATAGGTTCGCAGTTTGCTCATCTCGGCACTGGTCAGCGCCACTGGCTTGTTGAGGATGTAGTCAGGAATCGCTAGCTTGCCGATCTCATGCAGCAAAACCGCGGTGCGGATTGCTTCATTCGTGTCGTCGTCGACGCCTACCAAATCTGCCATCCCGACCGCGTAGGCTTGCGCGCGTCGCAAGTGGCCGGATGCTGTTTGGCTGCGCGCGTCGATTGCAGCGGCCAGCGCTTCGATCGTCTTCAGGTACAGAGCGTTTGCGGCCAGCAGCTTGTTGCGCTGTGCATCGACACGTCCGAGAAACACGCGATAGGTGATGTAGGTCGCCGCCACCAGCGGCGCTGCGATCAGCAATGCGGTGAAGGCCAGGCCGTGCTGAATCAAGACCGCCAGGATGCCTGCCGCGCTGGCACCCGTGAAGAAGCTCATCACAGTCCAGAGGTAATTTTCCTTCCACAACTTCAAAAGCGGCAGGCGCCGCGCTGTGGCAGTCAGCGTTGCGACCAGCACGCTGTTGACCAGCCAGTGGGTGAGGCCCATGGCAGCCAGCGGAACGATCATGCGCGTCAACGGGGGATGTCCGTCGGTCTGAGGCCAGAACCAACCCAGCATCAGCTGATAGGACAATCCCGCCATCGCCACCGACAACGTCATGACGGCGGCGCTGGAAAAGACCGAGAGCCAGCGCTTGGTGTTGCGGTACGTCGAGATCAATCCGTCGCATCCAGCCAGGAGTGCTGCGGGTGCGGGCCCGTAAAGCAGCACCGCCAAGAACACGCACGCATCGGTCAGTGACAACAGTGATTGCAGGCCGGGAAGGCGCAATGACACGAAGCCGAGGGCGAGTGTGACTACCGAGACAATCGCGAGACCGAGCCAAGCATCGAATGGATTCGAGAGCAGTTGATAGACGCACCACCACCCGGCAACCAGACCGGCTGCCATGACGGTCGCAAAAACCGTCTGCCCTCTGCCATCGAGCGGCTTGATCAACCCTCGGAACTCCTCGTAGTCCGCGTCTTTCCTCGCTGTTGAATCTTGGCCCGGAAGGCCGCGATGCAAGGCGACCGGGCTCGGTTTTCGCCGAAGGGCTGTTCCGGTTCGGAGCAAGGCTGCGGGGGTTGAATGGAACAGCCTTCGAACGAACGAGATTGGATCACTGCGGCGACATCTGGACAGGTGCGCTGGCCACCGTAACCAGGTAGTCTTTGCAACCTTTTTTGGAGGCAAATCGTGAGCGCACTCCCCATTGCTGACCAGAGCGTCGTGTCTGTGCACTTCACCCTCTTCAATCAGAGCGGTGAGACCCTCGACACGACGATCGGCAATGATCCGATTGTTTATCTGCACGGCTCAGGGCAGTTCATCCCGGGCCTTGAACGGGCCCTCGAAGGCCGGTTCGCCGGCGACAAGTTCGTGGCGACGGTACCGCCCGAAGACGGCTTCGGGATCCGAGAAGGCGACGGCGCCAAAGCCTATCCTCGCGATGCATTCCCCCCTGACCTCGAAATCGAGCCGGGCATGGAATTTACGGTTGGCGACGACGACGACGGCGATCCGCTCATTGTGTGGGTCACGGAGGTGACGGCGGAACAGGTCTTCGTGGACATCAACCATCCACTTGCCGGCGAAACGCTCACTTTCGATGTCGAAGTCGTCTCGGTACGATCTGCAACCAAGCAAGAGTTAGAGCATGGTCATGCTCACGGACATCACGGTCAGCACCACTGAGCTTCAGGAGCACTACTGCCAATGGCACCCGAATACATCTACTCGATGCAGGCGCTCAACAAGGTTGTTCCGCCGCAGCGCCACATTCTCAAGAACATCTGGTTGAGTTTTTACTACGGCGCCAAGATCGGTGTGCTCGGAGCCAATGGCGCTGGTAAGTCTTCGTTGTTGCGGATCATGGCCGGCGAGGACACCGCCTTCAACGGCGATGCATCGCCCGCCAAGAACATCAAGATCGGTTTTCTTCAGCAAGAGCCCAAACTCAATCCTGAAAAGACCGTGCTCGGTAACATCGAAGAGGGCGTCGCCAACATCAAGGCCTTGCTCGATCGGTTCAATGAAGTCTCCGATAAGTTTGCCGAGCCGCTCGACGACGACCAAATGAACAAGTTGTTGGAGGAGCAGTCTCGCCTGCAGGACCAGATCGACGCTGTCAACGGCTGGGATCTCGACACCATGCTCGAGATCGCGATGGATGCACTCCGCTGTCCGCCCGCGGATCAAACTGTCACGACGCTCTCGGGCGGCGAAAAGCGGCGCGTCGGGCTCTGCCGGTTGTTGCTGCAAAAGCCCGACCTGCTGTTGCTCGACGAGCCGACCAATCACCTCGACGCCGAGTCGGTTGCCTGGCTCGAGCATTACTTGCACGACTTTCCAGGCACCGTCGTTGCGGTCACTCACGATCGCTATTTCCTCGACAACGTGGCCGGCTGGATCCTGGAACTCGATCGAGGCGCTGGGATTCCGTGGGAAGGCAACTACACCTCTTGGCTCGACCAAAAGCAGAAGCGTCTCGAACAGGAAGAAAAACAAGCCTCCGCCCGGCAACGCACGTTGGCGCGCGAACTCGAGTGGGTGCGAATGGCGCCGCGGGCTCGTCAGGCCAAGGGCAAGGCGCGGTTGAATGCCTACGAGAAGCTGCTGCAAGAAGAGGGCGAGCGACTGCCCGAGCAGGTCGAGATTTTCATCGCCCCGGGTCCACGCCTCGGCGACCAGGTGATCGAACTGGACAACGTCAGCAAGGCGTATGGTGGCAATCTGCTGTTCGAGAACTTGTCCTTCAAAATCCCGCCAGCGGCGGTTGTCGGAATTGTCGGTCCCAATGGAGCCGGCAAGACCACCCTGTTTCGCATGCTCACCGGCCAGGAACAACCCGACAGTGGAGCGATCACCGTCGGCCAAACGGTGAAGATGGCCTATGTCGATCAGTCACGCGACGCGCTCGTCGATGACGACAACGTTTGGAAGGCGATCAGCGGCGGCGAGGAAAACATCGCGCTGGGCAAGCGCACCATCAACTCGCGCGGTTATGCCTCCAGTTTCGGCTTCAAGGGTGGCGATCAACAGAAACTGATGAAGATGCTGTCGGGCGGCGAGCGCAATCGGGTTCACATGGCACGGCTACTCAAACAAGGCGCGAATGTGCTGCTGCTCGACGAGCCAACCAACGATCTCGATGTCGACACGTTGCGCGCCCTGGAAGAAGCGATCCTCGGCTTCTCGGGCTGCGTGTTGGTAATCAGCCACGATCGTTGGTTTCTCGATCGCATCGCAACCCACATTTTGGCCTTCGAGGGAGAGTCGAGCGCCGTTTGGTTCCCGGGCAACTTCGACGAGTACATCGAGGACAAGAAGAGGCGTTTGGGTCCCGATGCCGATCGTCCGCATCGCCTGAAGTACCGCAAGCTGACACGCGGCTAGCGGTAAAGGCGCTTCGAAGACCTTGGGATAACGTCGATCTGTAACTAGCCTGCCGCTTCCGAACCGGATTGTTTTGCAGCTCCGAAAAACAGCGCCCTGCGGTAATCGGCATTCAAGCGGCTGATGAAATCCAAACTGATGCTCTTCGGGCAAACCGCTTCGCACGCGCCCGTCACGCTGCAGGCGCCAAACCCCTCGGCGTCCATCTGCTCGACCATCTTGGAGGCGCGCTCGAACCGCTCCGGTTGTCCTTGCGGCAACAGTCCAAGCTGCCCGACCTTCGCCGAGACGAACAACATTGCCGAGGAGTTCTTGCAGGCGGCGACGCACGCGCCACAACCGATACACGAGGCTCCATCCATGGCAGCATCGGCATCGTGCTTGGAGATCGGCAGCGCGTTTCCATCGGGCGCCGCGCCAACACGCACAGAAATGAAGCCGCCAGCCTGCATGATGCGATCGAACGCGCTGCGATCGACGACCAGATCCTTGATCACAGGAAACGCTGCCGCGCGGAACGGCTCGATCGTCACGACGGCGCCGTCACGAAAGCCGCGCATATACAGTTGGCAACTGGCGCTGGCGTGACCGGGGCCGTGCGGGCGTCCATCGATGGTCAGGCAACACGTACCGCAGATCCCCTCGCGGCAGTCATGCGCGAAGGCAATCGGCTCGTCTCCTGCGCGGGTCAAGTTGTCGTTGACCACGTCGAGCATTTCTAGAAACGACATGTTCGGATTGAGGTCATTGGCCGCGTATGTTTCGAAGCGCCCCGCGCTGTCGGGGCCCTGCTGCCGCCAGACCTTCAAGGTGACATTCATCGATGCGTTCCTCGGCTCACTTGTAGCTGCGTGTGGCGAGCTTCACGTTTTCGAAAACCAGGTTCTCGGTGTGACGCTCCGGCCTTTGCCCCTCGCCCTTGAACTCCCACGCAGCCACGTGCGCGAACTGTTCGTCGTTTCGCTTGCACTCCCCTTCTTCCTGGTACTCCTCGCGGAAGTGACAGCCGCAGCTTTCCTCGCGCGTCAGCGCATCGAGGCACATCAACTCCGCTAGCTCCAAGAAGTCCGCGACGCGTCCTGCGCTCTCGAGTGACTGGTTGAGCGACTCGCTGCTGCCAGGCACATTCACGTCCCGCCAATATTCCGCACGCAGCGCCGGTATCTTCTGCAGCGCCGACTCCAGGCCGGCTCGATTTCTAGCCATGCCACAGCTATCCCAAAGAATCTTGCCGAGCTGCTTGTGGAACTCGGAGACGGGACGGTTGCCTTTGACGCCTAGCAGGGCC
>JANNUT010000163.1:0-96369 GCA_031395565.1 Acidobacteriota bacterium
ATCGCTGCCGATGTCGCCGCCATGTCACCACTCACTCGCACGGGTGCGGCACATCCCATCACCGCGGGTGGCGCCAACAGCCCTGACGACATTGCACTCAAGAAGGTCGCCGAAGACTTGAGCGCCTTGATTCGAGCCACGGCCATACAGCGCGGACGACCGCCCGAGATCGCTGAGAAAGCTGTTCGCGACGCGACCAGTTGGACGGCCGAGGAGGCGCTTCAGAATCGGTTGATCGATCTGATCGCAGGAGACGGAAAGGACTTGCTTCGCCAGCTCGACAAGCGTGTCGTGGTGCGACCCGATGGATCGCGTGTGACACTCGATCTGCTTGAAGCGAAAGTCGTGAGGCACGAGATCGAGTGGACTAAGCGCATCGCAGGGGTCGTGCTTCATCCGATGGTCATGGCGTTGTTGTTGAGCATCGCCACACTGGCGATCTACATCGAACTGACTCATCCAGGCCTCATTCTGCCGGGCGTCGTTGGTGTGGTCGCACTGTTGGTATTTCTTTACGGATCATCAGTTCTGCCGGTGAATTTCTTGGCCGCGGCACTGATCGCCGTTGGCGTGGTGATGTTCATCTTGGAAATCAAGGTGGCGTCGTATGGAATGCTTTCGTTGGGGGGCGGCGTCGCGATCGTCGTTGGCTTGTATCTACTCTTCCCGCGTGGCGTTCCCGGGTTAGCACTGCCTCTCGGGTCGCTGATACCGGTGGCATTGACGCTGATCGGCGCGCTGAGTGTGGTGACCTGGATCGTCTCGCGCTCTCAGCGCGCGCCCGTGGCGACGGGGCGCGAACAGATGCTCGGCGCGATTGCCGAGACACGTACAGCGCTCGAGCCGGAAGGCAGAGTGTTTGTGCACGGCGAATTGTGGAATGCGATCTCCGACCGCCCGATACCAGCCGGAACTCAGGTCCGGGTGGTGGGTGCGGAAGGGCTACGGTTGACTGTGGAGCCGCTGACGCCCACTGCCGACGGATCTGGAGACAAAAGACAATGACCACCTTCCTGCCTGGACTCTTGTTCTTGTTGTTGTTTGGAATCTTTATCTTTACGCAGGCCGTCAAGGTTCTGCCCGAATACGAGCGTGGCGTCGTGTTTCGCTTGGGACGCATCCGCGAAAAGGACTACGGCCCGGGCTTGTTCCTGCTGATTCCACTGGTCGACAAAATGGTGCGTGTCTCGCTTCGCACCGTAGTCCACGATGTCCCGCCCCAAGACGTGATCACCCGCGACAATGTCTCGGTCAAGGTGAATGCGGTGGTCTATTTCAGAGTGTTCGAGCCGCGCAAGGCGATCTTGGAGGTTGAAAACTACCACTACGCCACCAGCCAACTGTCTCAAACGACTCTTCGCTCGGTGCTCGGGCAGGTCGAGATGGACGAGCTGCTCTCCGAGCGCGACCGGCTGAACGTAAGGTTGCAGGAAATCCTCGACCGGCACACCGATCCTTGGGGAATCAAAGTCTCGGCGGTCGAGGTCAAGCATGTCGATCTGCCCGACGAAATGCGTCGCGCGATGGCTCGACAAGCCGAAGCCGAGCGCGAAAAACGTGCCAAGATCATTCATGCCGAAGGCGAAAAACAGGCCGCCGAAGCACTCTCGCAGGCCGCCAACGTCATGTCGGGCAACCCGTTGACGGTACAACTTCGCTATCTGCAAACGCTCACCGAGATCGCTACCGAGAAGAACTCGACGATCGTATTCCCGGTGCCGGTCGAGTTCATGGGTGCCTTGATGCGTCGGTTGGGAGATAGCAACGCACCATGATCGCCGAGTTCGACGATCGGTTGAAAGCGGTGGTGCTCGACGCCACGCGGGAGTTGTCTCCTGAGCCATGTTTGCAAGCGCTGGCTCGCGGGACGCGCCGCTGGATCGGAAATCTGGCGGTATTCGTCTATCGACTCAGCGCGAATGGCGATGATCTCGTCCTCGGCGGTTTCGATGCAGACCCCGCGGCGATCGGATTGTGCGAGTCATTGGCGATCTTGGACGCCGGTTTGATCCGTCAGACAGCAACACAATCACCCGTGTTGTTGACAGATGCGGGAGCGTTGCTGCCCACCGGTGAAACGGGAACTCTCCCAGAACTCGGCGAGGCATTACTGGTGCCATTGCTTGCCACTCCTGGAGTCGACGGTTTGCTGCTCTTGGTGTTTGCACCAGGAGTGGGTGTCGCCTTGGAGACAAGCGAGCGAGCCGCGCGACTTGCCGCTGAGATGACGCCGGCATTCGACAACTTGCGCACTGTTGAAGCACTTCGCGATCTAGCCATTCGCGACGACACCGCGGACTGCTTCAATCGCCGTCATCTAGACCGCAGCATCGATGATGAAACAGAACGCGCGCGGCGTTTCGACGGGCGATTTGGGCTGATCTTCGTCGATATGGATAACCTCAAAGAAGTCAATACGCGATTCGGTCACGGCGCCGGGTCGCGGGCTCTCTACGAAGCATCGGTCCGGATGCGGCGTTGCGTGCGCAGCATCGATCAGTTGTTTCGCTACGGTGGGGATGAGTTCGTGATCCTGTTGCCGGGGACGTCGTTGGAAGGGTCGCGCGAGGTTGCCGAGCGAGTGCGACGCGAGATCGCCTTCAAACCGTTCGACATGCCTGGCGGTCAAGGTTTGGTACTCACCGCATCGACGGGAGTCGCGGCGTGGCCGGAGCACGGCCCAGAAGCCCGCAGCGTGCTCGAGGCGGGCGACGCCGCCATGCGCCGGGTGAAAGCCGCCGGCAAGAACGCCGTCGGTGTGGCGCAGCTCCCTGAGGACTTCCACTCGTGAACCCGCGCTCCCCGGACGAGATCGTCACTGAAGTCGAACTCACGCTCGACATGCCGCGCGTGGTGTTGATCGTGGCTCTGGCGTTGCTGCTTTTGGCTGCGGCCTACGCGTTGGGCCGCGCGACAGCATCGCCCTCCGCACCGCAACAGACTGGGCTTGGGGAACGAACCAGTCCCGTCGAGGAGAGCAGTGCGAGCACCGTCTTCGATCGAGCCACCGACGCCGGCACCACACGCCCTGGTTGGGATCTCGATCTCGGTACGGTGGTGGATCGCAGTACCGCCGAAACGCGGCGCAGCCTGGCGCTCAAGGCGGGAGTCGCCGCGATCGTGGTCCGCACGGCACAAGGTAGTTTTCGAGTCGCTGCGGGGCCCTTCGAGAGCGAGGGTGCGGCTCGCTTCGCCGCCAACAAACTCGATAACTTGCCGCCAGGCAGCGTGCGCATCGTTCCGCGCTCACGTTGATCGGTCCGTCGATGTTGTCATTGGAACGCTGGCCTCGCCTGGCTCGTGCGTTGTTGTCTGCGTTAGCGGGCGCGGCCTATGGAGCGGCGTTTCCTCATCCTGGCTGGTGGTGGCTCGCGGTTCCCGCAGTGGCTGTTTGGATCGCGCTGGCACTCAGCGCTCAACGAGGGCGGATTGCGACTGAAGGATGGCTCGCGGGTTTTGTCGCCTACGGCGTGATGCTGCGTTGGTTTATCAATCCGATCGAGGTCTACAGCACACTTGGTCCTGTTGCGGCCCGAGCGTCGGTCGTGATGTCTGCCGCCGTCATGGGTTTCTACACCGTCTTGTTGTTCGCGGCGTTGGCGCGATGCTCACGGCAGATCGGTTTGGCCGCGAGTTGGTGGGCGGCACCGTTGTTGTGGACAGGTTGGGAGACCTTGCGTGAGTGGATACCGTTTCCATTTCCGTGGGGGTCGTTGGCCGCAGCACACGCTATGCAAGGATTCGCAGCGCCGGTGGCGGCGTTGGTCGGTGCTA
Organism: Acidobacteriota bacterium; assembly: GCA_031395565.1. Taxonomy (GTDB): domain Bacteria; phylum Acidobacteriota; class Polarisedimenticolia; order J045; family J045; genus JANNUT01. Next base: position 3,775 of record JANNUT010000163.1, read on the forward strand.
CGGGGCTCTCGATACTGCTAGCCCTGCTTGCTTCCACCGTCGCCCGCTGGATGTTGCGGCCCAGCCAACGAGCGGTGACTCTCGCAGCGCTTGCGACCCTGCCCTTGGTGGGTGCGTTTGCGGTTGGCACTCTGATTCAAGTCACACTGCCTCAGGGTCCAACGCTTCGTGTGGCGGTGCTGCAAGCGGCCATTTCCCGGGAACAAGCCGGTCGCGACAAGCTCGAGGCGTACTTCGAGCTGAGCCTGCGCGCGGCCCGCGACGGAGCGCAGTTGCTTGTCTGGCCCGAATCGGCGACGGGCTACGAAATCGATACCGATGCGCCCTACCAACGTGAGGTTCGCGCGTTGGTCGATGGACTCCGGTTGCCGTTGGTCTTGACCAGCGTGACGCAACTGGGTGATGACACCTGGCAAAACTCCTCCGTGCTGCTCCAACCTGGGCGGGGAATCACTGCGATTGCACCCAAGCGGCAGTTGGTCCCATTTGGTGAGTACCTTCCGTTGCGCCCGTTGTTCGGTGAACTGCCCGCGCTGGCGACGACCGAGGACTTCGTTCCGGGCAGCAAACCGCTTGTGATGCAGAGCGGATCCGCGACGCTGGGACCTCTGGTCTGTTTCGAGGCGGTGTTTCCCGAATTGGCGCGTGAACTCGCGCAAAGCGGCGCCAACCTGTTGATCAACCAAACCAACGATTCGTGGTTTGGAACGACTGGCGGACCGCAACAACATGTCATGCACGCCGTGCTGCGGAGTGCAGAGACGGGACGTCCCATGGCGCGTGCGGCGAGCACAGGGATCTCGCTGTTGATCGATCGGCGCGGGCGCGTCGTCGCTGAACAACCGCTGATGAAGCCGGGTTACCTGATCGCCGATCTAGAACTCGGAACGCGCATTCCTCCCGGCTCGAGTCTGGGCCGGGTGCTGGCAGGAGCGTGTGCTACACTCGCGGCCGCTGCGATGGCCTGGTCTTTGATTTGTGGCTTTCGCGAGCGTCGTGCCAGGCCCCACCGATCGGTGAGGGCCGTGCTCCCGCAGCAAGGCGGCACGTCTGCTTCGTCGGCTATCACCGGCGGCAACTCGAAAGTGAGAGGCGACGATGCGTGACGATTTGACGATGCGTTGGCAACGACTGAAGAAAAAGAGCGAGCCGCTCAGGAGGTTTCTTTGACACCAGCGAGTCGGATCTCGAACTCGCTGCGCTCGACCAGAAACTCGCCGAGAGCGATGTTTGGAACGATCCCGAAAAGGCGGCCGAACTCAACCGCAAACGGTCTGAAATTCTCGCGAGCGTAACGCAGAGCAAGCGGGTCAGCATGCTGCTGGCTGACGCCGAAGCGTTGCTCGAACTCGATGCGGAGGGTGGCGGGTTAGATGCCGACTTCGCGGCTCATCTGGATGTGCTCGAACCAGCGATCAGTGACGTGGAAGTCGCGCTGATCCTGTCGGGTGAGAACGATCATCGCAACGCGATCGTCGAAATCCACCCCGGTGCCGGCGGACTGGAAGCTCAGGACTGGGCGGACATGTTGTTGCGGATGTACTTGCGTTGGGCGGAGCGCCGGGGTTTTGTTGCAGAGTTGCTCGATCGGCTCGATGGCGATGGTGCCGGAATCAAGAGCGCGACCCTCCGCATCGTGGGAGCCGACGCCTACGGCTGGCTCAAGAGCGAGCGCGGCGTGCATCGGCTGGTTCGAATCAGTCCGTTCGATGCACAAGCGCGCCGCCAAACTTCCTTTGCGGCCGTCGACGTCATCGCCGAAATCGACGACGCGATCAAGATCGACATTCTGGACAAAGACCTGCGCATCGACACCTTTCGCAGTTCCGGCGCCGGCGGGCAGCATGTCAACGTGACCGACAGCGCGGTGCGCATTACGCACATCCCCACGAACATCGTGGTGACCTGTCAAGACGAGCGCAGCCAACTCAAGAATCGCGACAAGGCGATGAAAGTCTTACGGGCCAGGATGTACGAGCGAGCGCTGCGCGAGCGAGACGAAGTGCGCGCCAAAGCGGCGGGTTCCAAGATGGGGATCAACTTCGGCTCGCAGATTCGCAGTTACGTATTGGCGCCGTACCGGATGGTGAAAGACCATCGCACCGACCATGAGGTGGGCGACGCCGATCGGGTCTTGGACGGTGACCTGAATGCATTCATGAAGGCATGGCTCTTGGAACAAGCCCAGGCCTAGTTGCGGTCGCTTGCGGGGTCACTTTCATCAAGGAGCTTGCGAGAATCGGGCGGTAACCCCTATAAGCTGAGGATAGATGAGCCGTCTCAGTGACCAGCCCCCGCTCGACCAACGGCACCAAGAGGTGTTGCGGATCATCATTCACGAACACGTGAAGACGGGTGAGCCGATCGGGTCTCGATTCGCGGCGCGTTTCTCCTCCGAGCAGCTTTCGCCGGCAACAATCCGGAATACGATGGCCGACCTCACCGAGCGCGGCTTCATCGAACAGCCGCACACCTCGGCGGGACGCGTGCCGACGGACAAAGGGTATCGATACTTCGTCGACGAGTTGATGGCTTCGTCCCGCAAACTCCCGATTCGCGATGCGCGCCAAATCGAGGAACTGCTGCTGAGCCAAGGTGAAATCAAGACCATGCTGAGCATGGCCAGCAAACTGCTTTCCGATCTGACGAACCAAGTCAGCGTGATGCTCTCGCCCGACCTCGAGGCGGCACAACTGGAGTACGTCGAGTTCGTGCGAATCGCGCCGCGCCGCGTTGTTGCGATTTTCGTGAGCCGAAACGGGATGGTGACGCACCGCGTGGTCGAGAGCGAGGAAGACCTGACGCAAGAGGAACTCGATCGCTGGTCATCACGGCTTCGTGAACACTTTGCGGGGCTCACCTTGCCCGAAGCCCGCACCGGGATCGTGGTCTCGATGCGCGAGGACAACAGTTGGGCTCAGCTCTTGGGCCAGCGAGCGGTTGCTGCGTTGGTGCAATGGTTGGAAACACCGCTCGCCGGCGAAGGGGCCGACCTGATCCTCGAGGGGACCTCGCATTTTCTCGATCTGCCCGAGTTCAAGGACGTGCTCCGATTGCGCGAAATCATGCGAACTTTCGATGAGCGGACCCGCCTGGTTCGGTTGTTGGACCGGTGCCTCATCGGACGCGGGGTTCAGGTCATCATCGGCTCAGAAGCCCTGGATCCAGAGCTTTCCGGCGTCTCGGTGGTCGCCAGTCCCTATCTGGCCGGACCCCGGTTGAAGGGTCTGGTTGGGATCGTGGGACCTCGCCGGATGGAATACGCCCGGGCGGTGGCGCTGGTCGATCACTTCGCCAGGACTATTAGTGATGTCCTAGGGCGTGGTGACGGCGATACGTCCGAGGGAACTGGATGAGTAGGGACGAAGACCAGGGTCCGGATGTCGAGATTCTCGAAATCGTTGGACTGGATGAGGACCTCAACGAAATCCACGACGAGTCGCCCACCACGGCGGTGCAGCCGCCCGTCCTGCCACCGCTGCCGGCGATTCCCCCCGCAATACTGCGAGAGGAAGGGCGGCGCCTGGGGTGGCGTCAGGCGCTGATCGCCATGCTGCCCGCGCTCGACGCCCTCGAGGACTGCATTCGAAAGCGCCCGGATCCCGAGCAGATGCAGGGTGGAGTGCGTCTGGCCCTGCGCGGTTTGTGGGACGTCTATCGCCAAAACGGCCTGGAGCGCATCGAGGAATCGGGGGGGGTGTTCGACCCGTCGGTACAGGAAGCGGCACTTGTAACCCAGACCGATCGTGTTCCAGAAGGAACCGTTCTCGAGACCCTCCGAGTCGGCTATGTACTGGGGGGGGAGATGGTGCGCCCGGCCTTGGTGCGCGTCGCCATTCCCATGGACGTTGTGCCTGTTGGGAACCAGATTGGTTCAGAAGAGGACTAGCCGCGTCACGTTCGGATGAGCTTGGGGGGCTCCGGACATGCTGCGGCCGACACAATTGCAGGAGGGCAAATGGGCCGTATCGTCGGCATCGATTTGGGGACTACGAACTCGGTCGTCGCGATCATGGAGCAGGCAGGTCCGGTCGTGATTCCATCGCGGGAAGGGAGTCATACCGTCCCGTCGATCGTTGCCTTCTCGCGACGCGGCGAACGGCTCGTCGGTGCCTTGGCTAAACGCCAGTCGGCCACCAATCCAGAGGGTACCTTCTACTCGATCAAGCGATTGCTCGGCCGCAAGCGGTCCGATCAGGAAGTCGAAGTCTCGGCGCGTAACGTGCCGTATCGCATCGTGAGTGCGCCCAACGGTGACGCGCATGTACAGATGCTCGATCGGATCATCAGTCCGCAAGAGATCAGCGCAGCAGTTCTCACGCACCTCAAAGAAACCGCTGAGGAATACCTCGGCGAGCCGGTGCAAGATGCGGTGATTACCGTTCCGGCATACTTCGACGACAGTCAGCGTCAAGCAACGCGCGATGCAGGCCGCATCGCAGGCCTGAACATCCTTCGAATTCTCAACGAGCCGACCGCGGCCAGCTTGGCTTACGGGCTGCTCGGTGGCGACATCAACGAAAAAATCATCGCCGTCTACGACTTGGGTGGCGGCACTTTCGATATTTCGATCCTGCGTCTGGCCGAAGGCGTGTTCGAAGTGCTGGCCACGGCAGGCGATACGTTCCTCGGCGGTGAGGACTTCGATCAACGCGTGATCGAGTGGATGGCCAAGCAATTTCAAGAGGAAACCGGACTCGATCCGCTGCTTGATCGATTGGCGTTGCAACGAATCAAAGAAGCTGCCGAAAAGGCCAAGTGCGAACTTTCCCGCGAAACGGTGACCGAGATCCAATTGCCGTTCTTGGCTTCGACGCCGAAGGGCCCCGCACACTTCAATCGCACGCTGACTCGCGAGACGTTTGAAGGACTGGTCGCCGATCTGATCGAGAAGACCCGTCGCCCTTGCGAGGATGCGCTCGAGAAGGCTGGCTTGACGCCGGACCGGATTGCGGACGTGTTGTTGGTGGGTGGTCAGACGCGTACGCCGAAGGTCCAGGAGATGGTGGAACAGATCTTCGGGCGCGAACCGAATCGCGGAGTGAATCCCGACGAGGTGGTGGCGGTCGGTGCGGCGATTCAAGCCGGGATCCTGCGCGGCGACGTGAAGGAAATCGTGCTGCTGGACGTCACCCCACTCTCGTTGGGAGTCGAGATCAAGGGCGGCGGGTTTGTGCGCATGATCGAACGCGGTGCCACCGTGCCGTGCCGCCGTACCAGGGTGTTCACCACGACAGCGGACAATCAGAGCAAGGTTGAAGTGCACATCATGCAAGGTGAACGCGAATTGGCCAGCGCCAACAAGAGCTTGTCGCGCTTCGAACTGATCGGAATTCCTCCCTGTCCGCGCGGCACACCGCAGATCGAAGTCGGATTCGATATCGATTCCAACGGCATCGTGAGCGTCTCTGCCAAGGACTTGGCTACGGGGCTCGAACAGCAAACGATCGTGACCCCCACCTCTGGCCTCACTTCGGAAGAGATCGAGCGCGCGATCCGCGAGTCGGACACGTACGCCGAAGACGACAAGCGCCGAATCGCATCCACCCGCGCCAAGGCCAAACTGGAAGGACTGCTGCAAGCCAACGACAAGACCTTCAAGGAGTTCCGCGAGTTGCTCTCTCCGGCTCAGCAAAAGGAGATCGAAGAGATCTTCGCCGGCTGCAAGACCGCGATGGTCACCGAGGATTTGGCGGAGATCCAATCGGCATTGGATAGCCTTGCCGGGGTTTCGCGGATGCTGACCGAGGTGGCTTTATACGACCCCAGCGGGTCGCATTAAGGCCAACCAGTTGGACCGGCCTCGGGCGGCCGCGTAATATCCCGCCCCGTGCCCGCCAGCCGCGACTATTACGAAATCCTCGAGGTCCCTCGTACCGCCACGGCGGACGAGATCAAGAAGTCGTATCGCCGTAAGGCGATGGAGCTTCATCCGGATCGCAATCCGGATCGAGCCGATGCCGAGGAGCACTTCAAAGAGCTGACCGCGGCCTATTCCGTACTTAGCGATCCCGATAAGCGAGCTCATTACGACCGCTTTGGAAGCGATGGCCCGGCTGCTGGGCCTGGCGGATTCAACCCTGAGGATCTGTTTCGAGGAGCGGCTTCGGGTGGACTCGAAGACATCTTCGAGTCGTTTTTCGGCGGCGGGTTCGGTGGGCGACGCAGTGGGCCGCGCCAAGGCGCCGACCTGCGCTACCAACTCGAAATCGATTTCGAGGAGGCGGCGTTCGGCACCGAGGTCAAACTCAAGATTCCGCGTCATGAGTCCTGTCCGGTCTGCCGCGGCGAGGGGGCAGCGCCCGAGGGCATTCAAACCTGCAGCGGCTGTCGTGGCAGCGGCACGATCGTGATGTCGACCGGCTTCATTCGGCTGGCACAGACCTGTCCGCACTGCAGCGGAACCGGCAAACGGATCACGACACCTTGCCGCGAATGCAAAGGCGCGGGGCGCTTGCGCACAGAGCGCAGCGTCAAGGTGAGAGTTCCCGCTGGTGTGAACGATGGCACTCGTCTGCGCTTGTCCAACGAAGGAGAAGCGGGGGATCGAGGCGCCCCTCCGGGCGATTTGTACGTCGACATTGGCGTTCGACCGCACGAGATCTTCCGGCGCGATGGGGCCGACGTCCACGCGCCATTGGCGGTGAGTTTTGCCGATTTGGTGCTCGGCGGAGACTTTTCCGTGACGACGATTCATGGAGCTGAGCCGTTCGAGCTGCCTGCTGGGACTGAGCCAGGCGCGGTGTTCAGTCTGCGCGGTAAGGGCGTGCAAAAACTCAACGGCCGATCGCGCGGCGATCATCATGTGCACGTTGTGGCTGCAGTTGCCGAGGCGATGGGCGAGCGAGAGCGCGCGTTATGGGAAGAACTTCGGCAGATCGAAACGGCGCGGCGCACAGCGCGCGGCGAATCCCCGCCCGAGGATGACCGCACGCTGCTGGACAAGGTCAAGGATCTCTTCACTGGGGATCGCTAACGTGAGCGGGCTTCAGAACCGTCGCCGAATCCCCGGCACTTGGTTTCGAATTGCCCTCCTCTTGCCGCGAGATCTGGAGGACGACGCCTGCGGACTGTTGGTATTTCATGGCGCGGAGGGAATGCAGACTGAACCAGCCGGTCCGCGTCGCGTCGAACTGCAGGCTTGGTTCTTGGCGGAAGCCGACGCACTAGCGGCCCTGACCGTAGTCACCCGCTTCGACGGCGTGAAAGCCAAGACGCTAACAGCCGAGAGAGTCGTCGACACCGGCTGGCTCGAGGCCACGCTGCGGCAGCGCGGGGCGCTGATTGCTGGCCGGTTCGCTGTACTCGATGTTGATGAACCGCGGCCCACAGCCGATCCGGATGTCTTGGAGATCCACTTGCCTCCGGGGCGAGCCTTCGGTACCGGTGAACATCCGACGACAGCAATGTGCCTGGAGCTGCTGAGCGAGACGATCAAACCTGGGGCACGTGTGCTCGATCTAGGGACGGGCTCGGGCATTCTAGCCATTGCGGCTGCCAAGGCTGGAGCAGCCGCCGTACTGGCATTGGACAACGATCCAGAGACAGTGCCGGTAGCGCGGGAAAATCTCGAACTCAATGGAGTCCTCGATGCGATCGAAGTCAGCGCAGGTTCATTGCGCGAGATCGGACGCGAACGCCGGTTCGAGTTGGTCTTGGCTAACATCCATCGGACCGCGTTGGTTCGTGGAGCGGCTTCGCTGTACGCCAGACTCGCTCCTGGTGGCCACGCCATTCTCTCTGGATTCTCGATCGACGATGCTGCCTTGGTGCATGCGGCGTGGGCGGCAGCCGGCGGCACGCTCGCGCAGCAGCGAGAGCGAAACGAGTGGTGCGCTTTGTTGTGGCGGAGGTGAAGGCGTGCGCAGACCCCGACGTGAGTTGACGTGCTCGCTACTGCTGCTGTCGATGTGGGCCTGCGGCAAACCGGCAGGCTCGCCACGCCTCGCCGCCCCAACGCCCGGCGATCCCGAGTCGTTCCTGGCGGCGGCGCACGCGCTCCAAGCGGAAGATCGAATCGGTGAAGCGGAGAAACTTCTCGCGCGCGGCGCCGAACAGTTTCCCCAGTCGCCGGAATTGGCGGTGGAACGAGCCAAACTTCTGGCGACGCTCGGGCGCACTGCGGAAACGGTCGCTGTGCTCAAAGGGTTGTCGCAAGAAAACCCGCGAGTGCTGAGCCTGCTTGGCTACTCCGAGATGATGAACGGCGAACTCGATGCTGGGCGCGCGCATCTCGAGGCAGCGATCGATCGTGCCTCGAGCCTGGGTCAACCCTATGCGCCGGCACACTACCACCTTGGACTCAACTTCTTGTCGCGCGGTGATCTGGCGTCCGCGCGCCTGCAGTTTGAAAAAGCGACGGCAGCGAGCGGCACTCATTTGGAATCTCGCTATCAGCTGATGAACGTACTGGAGCGGTTGAATCAGTCCAACGCCGTTGCGCGCGAGGAGTTCGCGAAACTGTATGAACCGCAGCTTCGAAAAGAAGGTGCCTTGGACGACCCACCGCCTGAGTCGACTGTTGTCGTCACTCATGCAGACGACGTGGAATGGCATCCTCGAGTTGTCGAATCGCGATTCGTTCGCTCGTTCCCGGCCGGGGCTACGATCGAAGTCGCGTGCCATGTGGATCGCGCCAGTTCGGCTTGGTTCTCCGCAGAAGTGATAACCGGTGATGGTGCGGGAGCGTCGTTGATCGATGCGATCCACGCCGAGAGTTCGGGTGAGTCGGGGATCTGGGTGACACACCTGATCGATTTGCCTCCCGGCCCAGCCGGCGCGCAGCAATCGGTCGAGTTTCGCGTCGGTCCGCAGGCGGGCTGGGCACGCTGGTTACGGCGCGATCCGCCGGTCGGGGCAGTTTTTAGCGAGCCTTTGCCGCTCCCCAACACAGCCGTATCGCGGAGCGCTGATCCACGTCCCAATATCCTGCTGATCTCGCTCGACACGTTGCGCGCGGATCGGTTGGGCAGTTCGGGGTCTGGCCGGGCGACGAGTCCTGCGATCGATGCGTTGGCCAACAGCGGGGTACGATTCGCGCGCGCAGAAGCCGCTGGCAACTGGACACTGCCGTCTCACTACTCGATGTTGTCGGGCCTGACGCCTGCAGCGCACGGGGTTATGCCCGACCTGGACTCGACCCGCGGGTACCTCTTTCCAGACCGGCGCCTGGCAGTACGCGGCAGCGGCCGCGAAGAGATGTTGGCGGAGAATTTGTCCCGTGCAGGCTATCGCACAGCAGCGGTCACTGAAAACGGATGGGTTTCGGGCCGCTTCGGGTTCGATCAGGGCTTTTGGGTCTATCGCTCGGACTTGAGAGGTTCACGCGACGCGACGATCGCCGCCGCGCGCGCCGAACTAGAAGCGACCGGGGCGCGCGGCCCATGGTTTCTGTTCGTGCACACCTATGCGCCGCATCAGCCTTATCACGCGCCACGAGAACTGCGCACCAAGTTCGCTTCCAAGGACCACGTGGGGTTCGCGTGGCCAAGCGCACGCGTACCGATTCGCGATTACTACCGTTTTCGTCTCGATCTCTTTCCACCCGCGCCATCCGATGTCGCTGCATTTCGCAATCTCTACGACGGGCAGGTGGCCTATACAGACGGACTCGTCCAGTCCCTGGTCGACGACTTGCGTGGTCGCGGTTTGTTGGAGCAAACCGTCATCGTGGTGACGAGCGATCATGGCGAAGAAATTTTCGAACGGGGCCAGTTTGATCACGGTGATACGTTGTTCGAGGAAGTAACGCATGTGCCGTTAGTCCTCAGTTGGCCGGGCCGCATCCCTGCTGGCCGCACGGTCGAAGCTCCCACCTCACTGACCAACCTGCCAGCCACGCTGCTTGACTTGGCTGGTGTGGCCACACGCTTGGGTCAGGGGGAATCGCTCAAGCCGGTTTGGAGCGAGAACGCCGCCTCGCGGCCAGCATTCGCCGAGGCAATCGGGCGCAGGGCCGAGCCGGTCTTCGCCGTGTGGGACGGCTCCCTCAAGTACATCCGCCGCGAGACCAAGCGCGGTCGGCGCGAAGCGCTCTACGACCTCTCGCGCGATCCAAACGAAATCAACGATCTGGCAAGCACGCGGCCGAACGATCTCGCGCGACTACGTGCACTCGTCGATGCGCACCTGGCGGCGAGCCAACAAATCCATCAAGCGCTAGGGACGAGCGAGCAAGAGTTGGACTCGGAAACGATCGAGCGGTTGAAGAGTCTCGGCTACGCCCGCTGATTGGCGAGAATCGTTTCGATGCGATCCATCACGTCGTTCATCTCTGCGATCGTAGCGCGAATCGGCTCGGGTGATGTCATGTCGACGCCAGCATCGCGCAACAACTGTACGGGCGGCTGCGTCGAGCCTGAGGACAAGAACTCCAAGTAGCGTTTTACGCCCTCGGCATCGCCGCTAAGCACGCGCCTTACCAAGGCGGTCGCCGCCACGTAACTGGTGGCGTACTGATAGACATAAAAGTCGTAGTGAAAGTGCGGCACGTGCGCCCATTCTGCGGTGAAGAGTGCGTCGATACTCATCACTCCTGCAGCCGTTCCGTGATAGCGCTCCAACAACTCACGATAGATGGCGCAGAGCGTCTCTCCCGTGAGCGATTCGCCGCGTTCGACAAGTTCGTGTGTCGTCAGTTCGAATTCCGCGAACATGGTTTGACGGAAGACCGTCCCTCGCAGTCCCTCGAGATAGTTTCCTAGCAGGATCAATCGTTGTTCGTCAGAAGCGGCTCGATCCAGCGCGTGATGAAACAACAGAGCTTCGTTGAGCGTACTCGCGACCTCGGCTACGAAGATCACATACCGGGCGGTGGGGTACGGGCAGGCTGCCTGCGAGAGCAATGAATGCATCAAGTGGCCGGCCTCGTGCGCCAATGTCGAGGCGCTATGCCAGTCGTCTTGGTGGTTGAGCAGCATGTAGGGATGAACTCCGTACGCTCCGTCATTGACGTATCCACCCGAGCGTTTTCCAGGCCGCGGGTCGACATCCACCCAGCGGCTGGTGAGGGCGCCGCGCAGTTGCTCCACGTATCTCTCGCCCAGTGGCTTGAGCGATTCCAGCACCAACTCGCGCGACGCCTCCCACGTGTAGTCGGCTTGAACCTCCTGAACGAACGGCACGTAAATGTCGTGATACTGCAGGTCTTCAAGACCGAGGATCCGCGCGCGGAGCTTCAGATACCGGTGCAGCGACGGGAGCGCTTGGTTGACCTCGGTGACGAGCATTCGATACACGCGTGGATCGACTTCGTTGGCAGCGAGTGCTGCGTCCAGGCACGACCCGTATTGACGCGCACGAGCTTCGAAAACATGTCCCTTCACGGTGTTGTAGAGCGCTGCGGCGAGTGTTCCCTTGAATCCCTGCAAGGGCTCATGGAAGTTGCGAAACACAAGCGCTCGATCGGCTCGGTTGCGCGCCTGACGGCCCTTCGTATAGCCAGAAGGATCGACATGCAGTTGACTGCCGTCCGAGAGCGTCACGCTGCGCCATGGGATTTCGGCGTTACGCAACAACTCGCCAATCGTGCTTCCGTCCCCTTGAGTCAAACGAGCGAGCCCCAGCAAGCGCTCGCCGGAATGGTCGAGCGTGTAGGCGCGACGATTCTCTAGCTTCTGGAGGTACCGGCGGTAAGGCTGCAGGCGAGGTTCACGCTCGACAAATGCGTGGAGCCGTTCCAGCGGTTGTTCGAGTAACTCAGGGTCGAACCAGGCAAACGCTGCTGCCATGTTCGGCCATCAACGCCTCGATGCGTTGGCGGCGCCCAGATGGCCCCGGAAGGCGGAGGTCTTGATCGGCTTCTAAGCTCGCGAATGTGTAGAGCGTCTCCAGTTGGCGGGATACTGAGTAAAGCAGATCGAATGCGTCGGCAAGAACGCCCGGATGTTCACCGAGCCGTCCCCGGTAACGGGAGAGGGTTGGAATCCGTTCGGTCAGCGCGACTCGATCCGCCTCCCAGGCGTGTTCGTCGGCGTAGACGTGAGTGAGATCCCACGTGCGTTCATCGTGGGCCGTCTGCTTCATTCAACCCTCTTCCCTGAGGCGCTGCCTTGGACGGTTTGCGGCCGGCCTGTCCTGGTTCGCACGCAGAATATGTTGGTTGCCTCGCTCAGAAAACAGCGCCCCGCAAACTTTCGCGGGGCGCGGCGAAGACAATTCAGGTTTTGGCTCAGCTCCGCCACCGGGCGACACCGACCGCTACCGACCAGGCTTGGCGGCAGCCTTCTTGGGCTGTGGCTTCGGCGCTTCTGCAGGGCTGACAACCCTCGAGCTCTTTCCAAGTGACTCCAGCGCCTTTTGGGCTGCCTGGCGCACCGGGGCAATGGCGTCCTTTGAAAGCGTCTCGAGTGCTGCCTTAGCCTTGGCTCCGCCGATTTGTCCCAGCGACATCGCGACCCGCTGACGAACCCCCGGGTCGGCATCGGTGACCAGCTTTTCGAGCACTGGAAGGCCATCGCTGTGTCCGATCGCCCCAAGCGCCTGTGCCACTGACAGGCGCACGAACTTGTTCTTCCAAGCAGCGGTCGAAGCCAGTTCGGCCAAGGCGGGGATGTTGTCCTTGGTGCCGAAGCGTCCGATCCCCTCGATCGCCATCGACTGAACGCTCGGATCGGTATCTGACAAAAACCCGGCCAGAGCGCCCGCTGCTGGCCGGCCCAGGCCGGCCAAGGCACCGGCAGCCTCGAGTCGTACAGCCGGATCGAGATCGGTTTTCAAGTCGATGAGTTTCGGGATAGCTCTGTCTCCCAGAATGTCCGCCAGACAAGTCACCGCACTGGCGCGAACGCCCGGTTCTTTGTCCTCGCGCATCGCCTTAGCGACCGCGTCGGCCGAATTGGGGTCCTTCAACTTGCGAAGCGCACGGAGGACAGTCTTGCGGACCCGCGGCTCGGTATTGGTGAGTTGGACAAGCAACGCTGGAACCGACGCCTTGTCCCCGATTTCCATCAACGCTTCAATCGCACCCAGACGCACCACGAGGGTTGGATCGTTGATCAACGGACGGAGCGCGCTCGCTGCTTCCACAGCTTTGACTCGGGCCAGCGCCCGGGCCGCTGCAGCACGAACGTTGTCGGTCGGCTTGGTCTCGCCCTGAGGCGGTTTAGGGAGCAGGACGATGAGGGCCTGAATCGCCTCGGGGGTCCCGATGGTCGCCAGCGCTTCTTCCGCCGCCGGAACAGCAACCATGTCGGAGGATTTGCGAGCCAGCCGCGCTAGATCGGGAATCGCTTTGCTGTCTCGCGCCAATTGAACGCCGAACACGGCCGAGCGCTGGACCCCTTCCGAGGCATCGGTGAGGCCTTTGCGGAAAAAATTGGTCGATTCGGGGTCGCGCGGAAAATACTCTTTCAGGGTGTTCAGAACCTCGATCTTCACCGCGAAGTCGGGGTCATCGAAAGTCGCTTTGCACAGGTCTCGAGGCCGAGGCTTGTCAAACATCCGGCAGGCGGCGCGCACGGCGCCGTCGCGCACCAAGTGATCTGGATCGGCGTAGAGCTTCTCCAGAAGATCCGACCCCTTTTCGCCCAGGAGTTCGTGAACGGCCCAAACCAACTCCGCTCGTACCGAGGGGGCGGGATCTCCCATCAGTTTCACCAACTCCGGCCGGGCTTGGTCTGCCGAGGCCTTTCGGGTCATCAACTCGCGCAAGCCGAGAATCCTATCCTCGGCAGCCTCAGACGCGAGCTTGGCGATAGCCGGCTTGAGATCATCGGCGCTCGCAGCCCAGAGGGGAGTAGACAGGGATGCGGCGATCACAGCAGTCAGGAGTCGAGTCAAACGAGGCATCGGGAACCTCTATGCGGCCAGAGCATTACGGTGCGCAAAAAACGCGCCGTCCCGGCCGCCCACCGGTATACCGGCTGCGAGTAAGACTAATGACCTTGAGGCGATGTCGCCAGAAACCCGGCGAGGGGAGCGACGCGGCACTGTGTTAGCGGCAGATCAGTGGCGCGGCTTGGGGACGAGAGCCTCTACCGCTGCTGGAGACGCTGGCTCTCGCTGGTATGTTGTGGGTGAGACCGAAAGGAGCCGCGAGAAGCGCCGATGGAAGTGGCGGTAGCTCCCGTATCCCACCAATTTTGCGACCTCCGTCATGGGGAGCGCACCACCCTGAAGCAGGCTCACGGCACGTCGGATACGGACTCGATGGATGTACTCAGTCATCGTAACGCCCGTTTCGCGGTGGAACAGCGAGGACATGTAGTTCCTGGCGAGCCCCACCTCTTTGGCTACCCGCGACAGCGAGATTCGCTCGGTCGCGTGCGTTTCGATGAATCGCAGGGCCCTGAGCACGGTGGGGTTGATGGGCGATTGTTTGCGTCGATACGGCCCCGCCAGCCGTTCGATCTCGCCGAAAAACATCCGATGCCGCTCACGCGGATCGGGCGACGCATCGAGCATGGCCGCCCAGCGAGCTCGCTCGTGACGCAGTTGCTGAGTCGACCCTCGACCGTCCAAGGTCTCGCCAGCAGCGCGGAGCAATTCGTAAAGCCGAAGACTGGAGAGCGGCGGAGGGAAGGGGCGATCGTCGGTGCTGCCGAGCGCGCGGCAGGCCTCCAAGAAGCTCTCCACATCCATGCGTTCTAGTGCAACCAGCGCGGTGTCGACACCGTCTGTAGACGGCGGCGAGGCACTTTGCGCTGATCCCTCCGCGGTGATCAGCGACTCAGACATCCCGTCTCCCCGATGCCTCGGCAGTGCAAGCCCCCATGCCACCAGCGAAGCGGTAAGCAGGTACGCCGCTTCGCATGCTGGAGCAACGGAAATTTGCAACCAGAGGTCGTATCGCTCGTTCGCCGCACCTCGTATTGACCCTCAGTCACAGTGCGTGCTAGCCTCCAGCCCCTCGTAAACAGCCGCGGGTGGCGCGGAACGCTAGAGAAACAAACGAGATCCGGGCCCGAAAGGCGAGGGGCCACGCGACCCAATGAACCTGCCCACCACGCTCACTGTTCTTCGCATCTTTTTGGTCCCGCTGATGGTGGTGGTGCTACTGGCACCACCTGGCCGGTGGGTGGATACCCCATTTTTTGGCGACGAGTATCCAGCTCCCCGTGAACTGATTGGAGTCGCGATTTTCATGCTGGCGGTGCTGACGGATATCCTCGATGGTTATCTCGCGCGCAAGCACAACCAGATCACCACGCTTGGAACGCTCCTGGATCCGATAGCCGACAAACTGCTGACCTCTGCCGCTTTCATTTCGTTGGTCGAGATGCAGACTCACGGCCCGAATCCCCGACCGCTCGCTCCGGCATGGATGGTGGTTATCGTGATCGGCCGCGAGTTCATCGTGTCGGGATTGCGCTCGGTGCTTGCAACACGAGGCATCGCACTTCCTGCCAGCAGGCTCGGCAAGCTCAAGACCGCGAGTCAAGTGGTGGCGATCGTCTTGTTGATCCTCACCAACACGTTGGAGCGCTGGGGCAAGTACGGCTTTTTGGGTGTCGCGGCGTTGTGGTTATCGATGTTCATCGCGTTGTGGTCAGGCGCCGACTACGTGTTGCGCTTCATCAGGTTGTTCCCTGAGTTGTCGACGGCGCCAATCCGCAGAGCAGGTGACCCGTGAGCCGCTTGATGCCTCAGATCCGCGTTCGGATCCTGGCAGGGCTCGTCTTCTTGTTGCCGCTGGGTGTCTGCCTGTGGCTCGCCGATTTCTTGTTCCGGGTCGTCGATCGACTGGTGACCAATCAGCTACGCCCCTGGCTCGGGTTCGAAGGTTTTCCAGGGTTCGGCGCACTCTGGGCGTCGCGAGTTGTCGCGCTGCTCGTGCTCCTCTTGGTGCTCTATGTGGTTGGAACGCTCGCCGCGAACGTGTTTGGAAAACGGTTGCTCGAAGCTGGCGTGCAAGCGATCGAACGGATTCCAGTCGTGGGTGGAATTTATCGCGGGACGCGCCAGCTTTTCGATGCGCTCGGACCAGGCGGCCGTTCGGCGTTCCGTCGTTGTGTGCTGCTGGAATATCCGCGCCGCGGGGTTTGGGCAATCGGATTTGTGAGCAACGAGCGCCGCCAACCACTGGGCGATCCGCCAGTCGCTTGTTTGGCAGTCTACGTGCCGACGGCGATCAATCCGACGGCCGGGTTTTTCTTGATGGTTCCTGAACACGAAACGCGCGCACTCTCGATCACCGTTGAAGAAGGACTGAAGATCGTTGTGTCGGGCGGAATCGTGATGCCGCTGACGCTCCTTCCGCTCGCCGCGGATGCGCGCGCGGCGGAGCGGATGTAGATGAGAGTGCCATCGGCATTCTTGATCGCTGTCGGCAATGAATTGGTGACGGGCCGCCAGCCCGATACCAACGGAGAGCGATTGTCCCGGTGGCTCGAGAGCCTCGGCTGCGAAGTGCGATCCAGAATGCTGGTCCAGGATCGAGCTGAGGCTGTGGAGCGCAGTGTGCGCGCGGCGTTGGCGTCGAAAGCCGACGTCGTGATCCTCACGGGTGGCTTGGGCCCGACGGCAGACGACGTGACCCGCGACGGGCTCGCTGCCGCTGTCGATCTCGAACTGGAACTCGATCCCAAAGCGTTGGAGACGATCGAGCAACGCTATCGTGAAAGAGGTCGTACGTTGGTTTCCGGTGCCGCGCGACAAGCGTTCCGACCGCTTGGAGCGGAGTGGATCGCGAATCCGATTGGCACCGCCCCAGGAATTTTGCTTCGCTGCGGACGCACGGTAGTGATCGCTTTGCCTGGCGTCCCTCGAGAGTTCTCCGAGATGCTCGATCGCGAGGTGCTGCCGTTGTTGCGTCGCTCGCTGGCCGGCGCCATCGCAATGAGGAGCATCGAGCTGCATGTCGCCTGTTTGCCGGAGGCTGAAGTCGATCGACGCATCAGAGAAGCCGCGCTGGCAACTCGCGGCGTTCAGGTGACACATGTTGCCAAACCTGGTGACATCGAAGTGTTGCTGACGGCGCGAGGAGAAACCGAGGAAGACGCCGAACTCTCTCTGAGCCAAGCTGTCCTCGAGTTGCGCGACAAACTCGGGGATCATCTCTACGGTTCGGGCAGCGATTCGCAGGTCAGTGTGTTGCGCGATCTTCTACTAAAACACAAGTGGACTCTGGGATGCGCCGAGTCGGTGAGTGGTGGTTTGTTATCGAAGCGAATCACCGACTTGCCGGGAGCGAGCGCCTTCTTCTTGGGGAGTCTGGTGGCCTATGTGAACTCTGAGAAACGGGTCCTACTCGACGTCGCTGCGAGCCAGCTCGAGAGCTTCGGTCCGGTCAGCGCCGAGGTCGCAGGGGCGATGGCGGACGGCGTTCGCCGCAAGCTCGGTGCCGATGTGGCCCTGGCGACTACGGGGATCGCCGGCCCGGGCGGCGGTTCGACCGAGAAACCTGTGGGCCTCACATATTTGGCGATTGTCTGGCCCAAAGGCCGACAGATCACTCGCCACACGTTCACTGGCGATCGCAAGCAAATCCGGATCTGGTCGGTGACCACGGCACTCGATCAGGTACGACGGGCATTGATGGGATTGCCTCCGCACGGTGAGATCATCGAGCGGCTGGTCGACCTCGCGGGTGGATGACAACGTGCAGCGGCTGTTTCTGAGATCGTCGATCTTGAATCACAGGTGCGTGCCGAAGGACCCACGAGTGGCCTCAAGTCGTCATGCAGCGCGCGGAAGGCAGCGATTTCATGCGGTCCTGCGAGACGTTATCCGGCATGCGTTGGCGGGAGCTGAGTCGGGAAACGCTGCTGTTTTTCCACCACTCTCAGGCCTGATCAGATTCGGATTCGGATTGCAACATGCGTGAACTGCTGAGCTTCAGCGCGGCCTTCCTGATCGGGAGTATCCCGTTTGGACTTTTGCTCACACGGTGGCAAACCGGAATTGACCTGCGCAGCGTGGGATCGGGGAACATCGGTGCGACCAACGCGATGCGCGCGAGCGGAGTTGGCGTCGGAATCGCAACGCTCCTGCTCGATGCGCTCAAGGGTATTGCGGGGCTATCGCTTGCAATGTGGATCTTGCAGGGCTGGCCGCACGGCTGGCGCGAGGCAGTACTCCTGGCGGCGCCGGTGCTAGGTCACTGTTTCACACCGTGGCTGAGGTTTCACGGAGGAAAAGGTGTCGCGACCGCGGCGGGAGTTCTGACCTGGATCGACTGGCGTCTATTGCTCGCGGGCGTCTTGGCGTTTGCGGCGATCATGGCTACCACTCGCTTCGTTTCACTCAGTTCGGTAGGGTGCGCGTTGGTGGTGGGCACGGTCGCACCGCTGGTCCACGGTTTTAGCGGGTTGACATGCGGGGTTCTCGGAACCGTCACTGTAGTTGTGTGGCGTCATCGGCAGAACATCGTGCGTCTGTTGCGTGGCAATGAACCACGAGTTCGAGGCAGCAGTCGTAACGCTTCGCCGGGCCGCTGATGCCGAAAGCTGCGTACTGCGTGGTGGGTGCGGGCGCATGGGGCACCTCGCTCGCGAACCATCTCGCGGCGCATGGTGATGTGGCTCTGTGGTGCCGGCGAGCCGAGTTGGCAACGCAGATCGCGAAGCAGCGGAGTTCGCCCTACCTGCCAGGAATTGCGCTGAGTTCAGCAATTCACCCAACGTATCATTTGAACGAGGCGCTGTCGGATTGTGTTGGTGCGATCCTGGCGGTCCCGACGCAGGCGCTTCGACCGCTGCTTGTGGCAAACAGAAAAGCGAACTGGCCGCTTGGTGCATTGGCCATCGCCAACAAAGGGATCGAACTCTCAACACTTTCTCTTCCGCTCGAGATCGTCGGAGAATCGCTGGGAGCGGATTTTGGCGCCCGCTGCGCCGTGATCTCGGGTCCGAGCTATGCCCTCGAACTCGCGCTGTTACATCCGACCGGTCTGGTGGCTGCGGCAAACGACGTAGAGATCGCGCGACTTGTTCAGCAAGCGCTCAGCTTTGGGAGTCTACGCGTGTACACCTCGGACGACCCGCTCGGAGTGGAACTCGCGGCGGGGTTGAAAAACGTGGTTGCGATTGCTGCCGGCATGATCGATGGGCTGGGCTTTGGCAGTAATGGACTCGCAGCACTGATCACGCGCGCTTTGGCGGAGATCGCGCGGCTTG
Source organism: Acidobacteriota bacterium (assembly GCA_031395565.1). GTDB lineage: Bacteria > Acidobacteriota > Polarisedimenticolia > J045 > J045 > JANNUT01. The sequence continues at coordinate 22,830 of JANNUT010000163.1, forward strand.
GGGTGGCCATGGGGGCGCGGCGTGAAACCTTTATGGGGCTGGCCGGTCTCGGCGATCTCGTGCTCACTTGTACCGGATCGTTGTCACGCAATCGTCGCGTCGGGCAGTTGCTGGTCGAGGGCCGTTCGCTTGAACAGATTCGTGCCTCCACGAGCCAGGTGGCGGAGGGAATCGACACCTGTCTCGCGGCGCGAGCGCTGTCCCAGCGTTACGCTGTGGAAATGCCGATCATCGAACAGGTTCATGACATCCTATTTGCGGGCAAGTCGCCGGGAGGTGCGCTGGCCGAGTTACTCGCCAGGCCGCTGCGTGCCGAGCCGGAGGGGCATTCGTCGTGATCGATACCCATTGCCACATTCTTCCAGGTATCGATGACGGGCCGGAGGACGAGCAGACCGCCATCGCGATGGCGCGCGTCGCTGTCGAGGATGGTGTGGAGGCGATCGTCGCTACGCCGCACATGCGAGAAGGCGACTACCTCAACGAGCGGCCCAAAGTTATCGAAGCGGTAGACGCTTTTCGCGAAGTACTCAAGCGAGAATCGATCGCGCTCACGATCCACTACGGTTCCGAGGTCCACCTGGGGCCACGCATGGCCGAACGCGTGGCTGAAGGTAAGTTGCTGAGTTATGGAGACCGGCGAGTCTATCTACTGCTGGAGTGCCCCTATCGAACGCGACCGGTTCGTTTGGAAGATGCCATCTTCCAACTGAAGGTTGTGGGGATTACACCGGTATTGGCTCACCCTGAGAGGATCAAGCATTTCCAAGAAGATCCCACACGCTACGAAGAGATGTTGCGATTAGGGGCCTTGGGCCAGCTCACCAGCTCGAGCCTGCTCGGAACGTTCGGAATGCAGATACAGCGGCTGTCGGAGGAATGGGTTCGACGCGGGCTCGTACATCTGCTTGGGAGCGACGCGCACGACACACGTTATCGCCCCCCGCGTTTGGCAGACGCTCGACGCCGCTGGGCTGAGCTGACGGACGAGACCGCAGCTCAGCAAGCAACAGAAATCTGGCCGGCCGCACTGCTCGCTGGTGACCCGATCGAACCACCAGAACCTCTGCCGCCCGCGCCTCCCAAGGGGATCTTCTCGCGGCTGTTTGGAAAGTGAGGGAACCAATGACGATGCCAAAGCGTGTTCGAGGCGTGAGTGCTGGGATGGCGTTCATGTTGATGGTGGCGTGTGGTTCTGCAACACGTGTTGAACGCGATCAGAAACAAGCTGAGGGTCCACTGCGACACTTCCAGCTGGCGCGCATGTACTACGAGCAAGGCAAGGTTCAGGAGTCGCTTCAGGAACTGGATCAGTCTTTCAAGCTCGACAACAAATTGCCGCAGGTACACGCCTATCTTGGGTATGTGAGGCTCGAGCAGGAGCAGTGGGCGGAAGCCGCGAAGGCGTATCACGAGGCGATCAAACTCAACCCCTATTACACCGACGCTCGGCAGCATCTAGCGGTCTGTCTGCAAGAGCTGGGGGATATTCCAGGTGCACTGGAGCAGCTCGAGCAGGCGTCGCGAGACAAAACCTATCCGTTCCCCGAGCAGATCCATTTCAATCGAGCCATGGTCTATCGCCATGCAAACCAGATCGAAGAGGCGCTCAAAGAACTGCGGCGTGCCGTCGGGCTCAAGCCCCGCTATTACCGAGCGCATTTTGAGATGGCTGGACTCCTCACGGAGTTGCGGCGAAACGACGAGGCGTTGCTCGCTTTTGTGGCCGCTGAGCCGGGCTACACCAAGGATCCCGAATTTCATTTCCGGTACGGTTCAGCATTGGCACGTTCTGGGGACAAATCCCTCGCCCAACGCGAACTGCGTAAAGCGATGGAACTCGCCCCCGGCTCCGAGATCGCCGCGCAAGCAGGCGAGTTGCTGGGGACCCTGGGCTGATGTTTGGAAAACTTCGAGAGAAGCTGAAGGAGGGGTTGGCCAAGACGCGAGAAGCGCTTTCCAGCGGCTTGGCGCGCTTGGTGCGACCTGGGCGAACGGTTGACGACGCCCTGCTTGACGAGGTCGAAGAACTCTTGGTGCTGGCCGACCTGGGGCCGCAGCTTGCTGCCGAGCTTCGTTCAGGACTTGCCAAACGATCCCGTGGACTGAGTGTTGAAACCGTCGAGCCGTTGCTGGAGATGGTGCAGCGTGAGTTGAAGGAGTTGTTGCCCGCGCTCTCGCCTGAACCACTCCCGGCTAGCCCGCCACGGGTGACGCTCGTCGTTGGTGTCAACGGCTCTGGCAAGACGACCACGACTGGGAAACTAGCGGCGCGCTGGGCCAGGGAAGGCCGGAGTGTCGTTGTCGCGGCAGCTGACACGTTTCGCGCTGCTGCGGTCGAGCAACTTGCCTTGTGGGCGGAGCGCGCAGGTGTTCAGGTTGTGCGTGCACATCACGGCGCCGACCCCGCCTCGGTTGCGTTCGACGCGACCCGTGCCGCGGTGGCCCGCGGCGCCCACGAGTTGTTGATCGATACGGCAGGCCGGCTCCACAACAAAAAGCCCCTGATGGATGAATTGGAAAAGATCGGCCGCGTCGTCGGGAAGGAGATTCCTGGAGCTCCACACCAGACGCTGTTGGTTCTGGATGGAACGACTGGCCGCAACGCAGTGATCCAAGCTCGTGAGTTCTCTCGTGTCGTGACCGTCGGAGGGTTGGTGCTCACCAAGCTCGACGGCACCGCCAAGGGCGGAGTGGTGATCACAATCGGACGTGAACTCGGAATTCCTGTGCGCTACATCGGGGTTGGTGAGGGGGTAGACGACCTGCTGGATTTTGATCAGGACGAGTTTCTCGAAGGGTTGTTGCAGCCAGCCGGAAGTGGTCCGTTGGCGCGCTCCTCGTGACAAACCCGATCGACACTGTTTGGATGCAGCGCGCGATCGAGCTCGCGAGGCTCGGGGGCCGCGCCACCGCGCCCAATCCACAGGTCGGGGCCGTGATTGTCGCTGGCGACGCGTTCGTAGGGGAAGGTTGGCACCAGCGAGCTGGCGCTTCTCATGCGGAAATCGTCGCACTCAGCCAAGCAGGATCGCGAGCACGCGGTGCAACGCTGTACGTGACGCTGGAGCCTTGCGCGCATCACGGTCGCACTCCACCGTGTGTGGACTCGATCGTGACCGCAGGAGTTGCTCGCGTGGTCGTTGGTGTCGGCGATCCCGATCTGAGAGTGTGCGGAGCCGGTTTGAAGTCTCTTCAGGCACAAGGCGTGTCGGTGACGATGGCGGACGATGCTGGTCGCGACGCTGCGTCTCGGTTGATTGAAGACTACGTGGTGCATCGCACGCAGAGTCGCAGTTACGCGGTCATGAAGGTTGCGGCCACCCTCGACGGGCGGATTGCCGATCGATGGGGGCAAGCCCGGTGGATAACGAGCCAGGCGGCGCGCTCGGCGGGACGTGCGCTGCGCGACAGATATGGCGCAATCCTCGTCGGAGCAGGCACCGTCATTGCCGATGACCCTGAACTGCTCCCGCCCACTCTGCCTCCCGAGGCTGGGCCCTTTTTGCGTTGCGTTGTCGACGGAGCTCTGAGAGTTGCGCCGACGGCGAAACTGTTCTCGACAGCGTCGACATGCCCGGTACTGATCTTCACTGCGGAGGGGAGCAGCTCTGTCAGGCGACGCGCCCTAGAAGAGGCCGGCGCTATCGTGGTTCCGTTACCTGATCATGAAGGACGAGTCCAACCGCGAGACATGCTCGAATATCTCCATTCCAAAGACGTGCTGGGCGTGATCGTGGAAGGCGGTGGCCATACACATGCACAGTTCCTGCAGTCAGGACTCGTCGACAAGGTGCAGTGGTTCTTGGCGCCGCGAGTACTGGGGGATTCACGCGGAGCTGCAGCTGTGGATGGCGGTCGCCGGACACTGGAGTCGGCCTGGAATCTGAGAATTGCAGGCCTCGAACGAGTGGGTGAGGATGTCGTTCTAACTCTCTATCCGAGTTGAGATGAGGGCGTGATGTTCACGGGGTTGATCGCGGCTATTGGGCGTATTGCGTCGGCACGACCGCTTGGCGCTGGTTGGCGTATCGAGGTCGAGCACGACTTAGGTCAAGAACCGATCGCGCCAGGTGAAAGCATCGCCTGCGACGGATGTTGCCTCACTGCTGTCGAGCCCGGCCCAACGCGCTTCGCCGCCGAGATGTCTCCAGAGTCGCTATCGCGAACCGGGGGCGCGGCTCGATGGCGTCAAGGGCGAAACCTCAATCTCGAACGCGCGTTGCGCGCTGGCGACAGGTTGGGTGGGCACATTGTGCAGGGGCATGCTGACGGGCTCACCCGCGTCCTGAGTACGCGAACACAGGCTGGAGGTTGGAGAGTGCTCCGTCTGGAACTCGCGGCTGCTCATCGGGCCTGGACGATCGAGAAGGGGTCGATCACGCTTGACGGTGCGAGCCTTACAATTGCAGCGCTCGGTCCCAATTGGTTCGAGGTAGCACTTATCCCCCAAACACTCGCGACAACCACGCTTCGCGAGCGCCAGCCCGGCGATCAAGTGATTGTCGAGTATGACCTTTTTGCAAAGTACGCGGCTGGTGCGCGCGCTTTGCCAACGACAAGGTGACCCATGACTTTCGACAAGATCCCCGAGGCGCTCGAGGACATTCGCGCCGGCCGCATGCTAGTAGTGGTCGACGATGAGGATCGGGAGAACGAAGGTGATTTGACGATCGCTGCCCAGTTCGTGACGCCGGAAGTCATCAATTTCATGGCCACACACGGACGCGGCCTCATCTGTCTCCCGATGACCGAGGAGCGTTTGGACGAACTGAAGATCCCGCTCATGGTCACGGAGAATTCGACCCGCTACAAGACAGCCTTCTGCCATTCGATCGAGTCACGAACGGGCACCACTACCGGGATCAGTGCTGCCGATCGCGCTCGCACCGTCATGGCGGCAATCGATCCGCGCACCCGGCCTGAAGATCTTGTTCGGCCTGGTCATATGTTTCCCTTACGCGCCATGGATGGCGGGGTCCTCCGCCGCGCGGGCCATTCCGAAGCAGCGATCGACCTAGCGCGGCTTGCGGGGCTCTATCCGGCCGGGGTCGTGTGCGAAATCATGAACGACGACGGGACGATGGCTCGCGTCGCGGACCTCGAACGCTTCTGTGCTCGCCATGAGTTGAAACTGATCACCATCGCAGACCTGATTCGATTCCGGATGTCGAATGAGCGACTGGCCCGACGTGTGGCGTCGCCAAAGCTACCCAACGCTTTCGGATCCTTCACGCTCCATGCGTACGAGAACGATGTCGATGGCCAGACTCATCTCGCCATGGTGTTGGGCGAGATCCGGCCGGACGAACCGGTGCTGGTCCGGGTTCATAGTGAGTGTTTGACCGGCGACGTCTTCTTGTCGCGGCGTTGCGACTGCGGCCCTCAACTCCGACTGGCGATGGAACGAATCGGTCAGGAAGGAAAAGGAGTCGTGCTCTACCTACGCCAGGAAGGGCGAGGGATTGGTCTCCTCAACAAGCTCAAGGCGTACGAGATTCAAGAACAAGGGCATGACACGGTAGAGGCAAACGAGGCACTCGGGTTCAAACCCGATCAGCGCGAGTACGGGATTGGGGCACAGATCCTCCACGATCTCGGTGTCCGAAAGATCCGGTTGCTCACCAACAATCCTCGGAAGTTCGTGGCGATGCATGGCTACGGTTTGGAGATCGTCGAAAGAGTTCCGATCCAAATTGACGCCACCGACGAGAACCGCGCTTACCTGAAGACCAAGAAAGACAAGCTGGGACACCTGCTCGACGAGCCCTAGGCCTCGCCGGCCCGCGGCGGTTTTCAGAGAGGGCCATCGAATACGAATTCCCGGAGGTTGCGCCTCACCCTCAACTGGCGTCCCATCGGCGTGCCGGTCGAAGGTCCCGTTGACGGCAGACGCCGCTCGCGACCAGTTTCCGCTGGGGCAAAGGGCGGTATCTCCTAATTGCTTGACCCAATAGGGCTTTCTGCTACCCTTGGCCACTTTGAAGAGCCGTCCGAACCGGACGGGGGAGTCGTTTTGTGTTTTCCGCTCTAACCCAGCGTCTTTCGCGCGCTCTCGATCGGATCCGAGCCGGCGGTCGTGTGACCGAGGCGGATCTCGATGAGGCTCTGCGCGAAATTCGCATGGCGCTCTTGGAAGCGGATGTCTCCTTCAAGGTCGCAAAGGACTTCCTAGCGAGGGTCAGAGAAAAGGCGTTGGGCGAGGATGTGATGAAAAGCCTCACGCCTGGTCAGCAGGTGATTCGGGTGGTCCGCGACGAACTCACCGAGCTACTTGGGGGGACTCGGGCACTCAAGCCGCTGAATACCGCGCCGCGTCCCCCGTCCGTCTACATGCTCATCGGCCTGCAGGGCTCTGGCAAAACCACCACCGTCGGAAAGCTCGGCCGCTGGCTGAAGGCTCATGGCCGTCATCCAATGGTGGTACCGGTGGATTTACAGCGGCCTGCTGCGGTACTTCAGGCGATACAGGTTGCCAGGGCAGCCGGAATTGGCGTTCTCGAGCACGACGGAAGTGGTTCCCCGGTCCAGCGCGCGCAAGAGGGCGTCCAACACGCCCGCGAGCGCGGGTTCGATGTAGTGCTGCTGGATACCGCGGGCCGCCTTCATATCGACGACGCCCTGATGAGTGAGTTGGTAGCCTTAGAAGCGGCGACTCAGCCCAACGAGATTCTGTACGTTGCCGATGCTATGACGGGCCAAGATGCCGTGCGATCGGCTGAGGCGTTCGGCGCACGCGTTGCGCTGACGGGTGTGATTCTTACGAAGGTCGATGGTGACGCCCGTGGCGGTGCCGCGATTTCAGTCACGGCCGCGACAGGCGTGCCGATTCGGTTTGCTGGAACCGGTGAGAAGCTCGACGCGCTGGAGCCATTCAATCCGAGTCAGATGGCTGGGCGGATTCTAGGAATGGGAGACGTGCTCGGCCTGATCCAACGCGCCGAGTCAGCGATCGATCGGGATGAGGCGGAGAAACTCGCGCAGTCGGTTCGCAAGTCACAGTTCACACTCGAGGAGTTTCGAAGCGCGCTTCGACAGATGAAGCGTTTGGGGCCGCTCGAACAACTTCTCGGCATGATCCCTGGCATGAAGATGCCGGGCAACGTCAACGTTGATCCCAAGGAACTGACGAGGCTGGAGGCAATCATCGATTCGATGACACCGCTCGAACGCCGCAGCCCGCAAACAATCAACGGTGCGCGCCGAAGGCGAATCGCGCGCGGTTCTGGAACGCAGGTGCACGATGTCAATAAGTTGCTGAAGCAGTTCGCTGGTATGCAGAAAATGATGAAGACCGTCGGCGCCGCACAGCGCGGCGGAAAGATGGCGCGCTTGCTAGGGCGTTGACGTGGGAATACATAAATAGCCTGTTACGCAGGCGAGGAGAGGGTTACGTGCTAAAGATTCGATTGCGGCGGGAAGGTTCTCGGAACCACCCGTTCTACCGGCTCGTTGTTTCCGATTCAAAGAACACTCCAACGGGGCCGGTCGTTGAGACCATCGGTTACTACAACCCGAAATCCAATCCAGCTGCGATGCACGTCGACGCCGAGCGCTATCAGGCATGGGTCGCCAAGGGTGCTCATCCGTCGGAAACTGTCGCGAACTTGATCCGCAAGCAGCTCAAACAAACGCAATGAGCCAAGACAGCCAAATCCGAGCGTGGATCGAAGAGGTCGCAAAGCATCTTGTGAGCGAGCCTGAGCATGTGTCTGTCAAAGTTGTGGACGGACGGCGTGCGACACGTTTCGAGATCATGGCGCCAGAAGGGGAGCGCGGTCAGTTGATCGGTCGTGAAGGCGTCACGATCCGATCGCTGCGCAATTCCATCGAAATGTTGGCGGCAAAGCACAAGCGGCGATTCGAAGTTGAAATCCCAGGGTGATGGTGAAATGAGTCCTTTGGTATCGGAGTCAACAACTGGAATTGGGGCGGCGCAATCCGCTCCGCTCGTGGTGTTGGCTGTGGTTCGTCGCCCCTGGGGACGCTGCGGTGAATTGCTGGTGGAGTTACAAACCGACTGGCCAACGGAGCGATTCGCTTCGGGAGTCGAGTTGCGGCTCAAACGCCGAGACGGCCGCGAAGTGACGGCTATCGTCGAAGAATTGCGATTCGTTACAGCAGGTCCGTTGCTCGCACTTCGTGGCGTCGATTCAATCAGCAGCGCGCAACCGCTTGCAGGCGCAACAATCGTGGCCACCGCGGAATCGCTTCCTCGACAGCCAGACGTGACCCTGCTGCACTCCGACCTAACGGGAATGACGCTGGTCGATGACGACGGTCAGTCACTCGGGGTCGTCCAGAGCATCGACGAGAGCCCTGCTGCGCTGCTCATGGTGGTTCGCCGGCTGGATGGAGCGGAGGTCCTGGTGCCGCTCGTCTCCGCATTTCTCGGCGAGATCGATCTTCGAGCACGACGCCTCGTAGTATCCCTCCCTGAAGGACTGCTTTATCCAGAACTGGCCGAGTGCGCTGGTGGACCTCAGGAGGCGTGATGACTACTCAGCTCGAGTTCGTCGTCGTCACGATTTTCCCCGAGATGTTTCCAGGCGCGCTCGGATTTGGAGTCGTCGGGAAAGCGCTGCAACGTGGCACCGTTCGACTTACGGTTCAAGACCTACGGGAGTTCGCCGAGCCTCCGCACCGGCAAGTCGACGATGCGCCGTTCGGCGGCGGCGCTGGAATGGTGCTCAAGCCAGAGCCACTGTTTGAATGTGTCGAGACTCTCAAGCGAGCGCGGCCCGATTGTCAGCCGCGCGTCGTGTTGCTGGACCCGGCGGGACGAACGCTCCGGCAGACACTCGCCCGAGAATTCTCCCGCGAGAAATCGTTGATCCTGCTCTGTGGGCGCTATGAGGGCGTCGACGAACGAGTCCGAGAGCATCTTGTGGACGATGTGATTTCGATCGGTGACTACGTTCTATCGGGTGGGGAGATCCCGGCCATGGTTGCTATCGATTCGATCGCAAGACTCATACCCGGTGTGGTCGGCGAACCGGCGTCTCTGGAGCGAGAGTCATTCGAAGAAGTTCTGCTCGATCACCCGCACTACACCCGGCCGGCGGATTTTCGCGGCCTGCGAGTTCCCGATGTCCTGCTGTCGGGACATCATGCGCAAATCGATGCATGGCGCCGGAGCATGGCGCTGGCGCGAACCCTTAGAGTGCGTCCAGATGTTCTACAAGACCAAGAGTCCGCAGCTAGTCCAGCGGAGAGGAAGTGAGGCAAGAGAGTTATGAGCCAGGAACTGATTAGAGCTGTCGAGGCAGTGTACTTGCGCAACGACATCCCCGAGTTTCACCCAGGCGATACCGTCAATGTGCATGTACGCATCAAGGAAGGCGAGAAGGAGCGAATCCAGATTTTCCGTGGCGTCGTGATCGCTCGTCGCCATGGTAAGACTTCTCCTCGATCGACTTTCCGGGTCCGAAAAGTAAGCAACGGTGTTGGTGTCGAGCGCGTTTTTCCAGTGCATTCGCCCGTGATCGCACGAATTGAGGTAGTGCGTCAGGGCCGTGTACGACGCGCGAAGCTCTACTACCTGCGAGGACTCTCCGGAAAGGCGGCGCGCATTAAGGAACGCCGTCAGGCCTAGGGCGTGTCGGAAGACCGCCGCAGCCTATTGCTGGACGCGGATCAGGCCGCTCGACGAGGCGACTTGGCTGCGGCCGCTGTGTGCTATCGAAAGCTGTTAGCGTTTACCCCAACCGATCTCACGCTCCTGCAGCGACTCGGGGACGCTCTTGCACGCTCTGGTCAAGATCCAGAGGCACGCGACGTTCTGCTTCGGCTTGCGGAGGAATACTGGCGGGGCGGGTTTCGAAGCCGTTCGCTCGCAGTGCTTCGGCGCGCCTCCCGATTGGGAGGTCCACAGCCCGACCTGCTCGTGCTCCTCGGTGAACGAACACTAGAACTGGGTCACATAGCGGATGCTCGCGAACCTCTCATCGAGGCTGCGACCCTGCGTGAATCGGCGGGCGATTTTCCTGGCGCAGAAGTCATCTTTCGACAGGTTGCCGAGTCGATGCCGCGTGATCTCGTCTCGCGACAATCGCTCTTGAGGCTGGCTCAGCGGCGTAACGCTCCCAACTCCATCGTCGAAGCAAGGTTGGAGATCGCGATGGCGACAGCCCTGAATGGTGACGTTCGGGCAGCTGTCGGTTGCTTTCGAGAGGCGCTTTGCGAGCACGGCGATGGATCGGCCTGCCTGGCCCGACTCCCGGATCTGCTGAAGATCTTTCCTCTCGGTTCGGCGGTTGAGTTTCAGAACCGGCCATCCGGGATGAAGTCATCTGCGGAGTCCGCCTGGGCCGTGACGGCGGCGGCATTTCTCGCGCGCGAAGGCCTGACCGCTGAGGCCCGGTCGATGCTGACTCCGGTACTCGAGGCAAAGACTCAACGAGCGCCGCGTACGTCTTTGTGGGCGGGGCGTGTGTTGCTCGATCTCGGTGACGTGGATGCGGCGAGGAGTTTGGTGCTCTCGGCCGCAGCGGCGATGATCGGGTCAGGTCAGGACTCGGTGACAGACTTGGTGGACGTCATCACCGGGCTGGTTGCCCGTAACCCGGGTGACCGCGAGGCAGCCTCGCTACTGCTAAAACTCACGCGCACACAAACCGAGAGTTCTACGGTGCCCCCCCCTCGTGCTGGGCTTGCAGAGCCTCCGAGCGGCGAGCTGCCTCAAGAGGTGAAAGTCGCGATCACTGAGGCGCGCTCACTCCTTCAACACGGTTTGATTTCGCAGGCGCGCGCCACGCTGCAAGCCATCGATTCAGACTGGGGCCGGCACCCCGAGGTGAGTCGGCTCCAGCGTGAGGCATTGCTTGCAGAGGCGAAGCTCCCTCGGCGTCCAACTCCCGTTCCCAAACCTAAAGCAATTCCAGCCGACGAGATGTTCGTCGTAATCGAGGACGATGAGGGTAGCGTCGCCGAGGTCGAGCCCTCCGCGGTGCGAACGAAAACACCAGTTGTCTTCGAGACCGGCCCGTTTTCCACAGTCACGGACTCCCGGTCCACCCGAACGGGCACCCCGACGAACATCGATCAGATGGCGGTTCATATCCAAGATGCCATCGGAGAAGAAGATTTCGAAACACAGTACCAGATGGCGATTGGGCTGTTTGAAATGGGACTAGAGGATCAAGCTCTTGAAATGCTTGAACGTGCACGCTTTGCGCCTGGCCGTGCGGTCGAAGTGGCGCTGATGCTCTTGCAGCGTCGGACAGCTCGTGGAGAAGGAGCGCTCGCCGTGGTGGGGGCTGAGGCCGTTCTCGACGATGCCGCGGCGATGAGTGCGGCCATCTACGCTGATTTCCTTGCAGCACTCGCTCTCGCAACTCATCAAGCAGGTGGCGGGGAGCGGGCTATCCGCTACCTTCGAAGTCTCGAGACCGCGTTCCCGGAACACCCGGCGCTCGAGTCTCTACGTGGCGCGATCGTGACAAAATTTTGACGGACGGTCGTCAGGGATTTGACCACCGGACCTCACGGGAGTCTCGGGAGATCTGTCTTAACGCTCTATTTCCTGTAGGTTTGAGTCACTATTGGCTGTGTATATCCCAGATACACGAGTGACCCACGGGTGTGCACTCTTGAAACTCGCGAGAACGACATCCAGCAACGACTCTTCGGTTTCAACCCAGCATCACGCGGGTCGCTGGCATGCGTCGTGCAAAGTGGGAGAGCAGAAGCACCGGGGCGCTGATGCGTCCTCGTTGCGGCGGCCGGTCATGCAAACGTACGCGGATTGCCTGACCAACACCCCTTCCCAACCCCTTCCCTTGACGCTGGAAAACAACGGGCCGGCCGCCGCCCCGTTTTCTGCGTGCTCCACGGTCCCGCATCTCAATAACATCTCGGCTGAGCCAGGGGGCTTTTCTCTCGCGGACGCGCACTCTTGAACGACTTGGCTGTCCTTTCTGACGGGCCCGAGGATGGTGCCAGAGCGATGGCGCGCGATGAGACGATGGTCCGCCGGCAGCGCGGTGGAGAAGGACCGGTCACGATCCTTAGAGTCCATGGTTGGAATCGACCCGTTCTGTCGCTCGGTCGCTCTCAGGCCATCCCTGAAGGACTATCGGAGCATGCAGCCCGGGTCGACGTTGAGGTCGTGCGTCGCCCAACGGGCGGGGGCTGGTTGTTGCACTGGCCCGGCGATCTCGCGGTTACCGTCGCGTTCTCGGGACCATTGCGCGCTGGGGAACTGAGGCGGTGCAGCCGACAACTGGCCCAATCGATTGCGCTCGGACTCTCGGCTCACCGACGGCCAGCAATGGTCTTCGACGGTGGGGACTCCGCCAAGTCTCGGGCAGAGGTGTGCTTTGAGCGCGTCGATCGTGACGAGGTCGTTGTGGATCGGACGAAAGTCGCGGGGGTAGCACTCTGCCGTTACGGACGCGCGGCATTGGTGCAATCAGCCATCCCGCTCACGAAAGTGGATGATGGCCGGATGTCATTTTCCGATCGATGGGATCCCCTCCGCGCGGAGGCAGCCGTCGCTTGCGCAGGCGTTGATCGTGACGGCCTGCTGCGTAGCATTGTTGCTGCCTTTGCGGCCGTCGGGTCGTATCGTGAAGGCCGGCCGTGGTCATGGCCACCGGTATGGCTGCGAGACGCCGAGGTTCGCTGCGACGCGGTATATCGCTCATTTTCGCGCCAGCAGCGCAACGAACTGCGCTGAACTCTTCACGCAGTTCGACCGATCAGACACGAACTGGTCTTTTGCGGGTGTTTGCTGCGCACTAGTTACGGGTCGACGGGCAACTGAATCGGTATCGGTGCTCCGCTAGTATTGACCTCGACTTCTAGCGGAACCCATCCATCCGTCCCGTGGCGCTCATCAGTCTCAGGAGTGCTAGGGGTTAGAGTCTGTAGATAGCGCTGCCAGTCGGCTGCATTCCATGCGAGGCGGACGACACCCGTTCTTCCGCCAAAATTGAACTGGATCGATTGCCCCTGACCAATGACTCGAAAGCGCTCGGCACCGCGCGACACATACTGCACCACCTGCTCCGGAGGAATGCGCAGCGACCCATCGCGTTCGATCGGGAAGCGTTGAAGTGGATAGGGGAGATCGGCGCGTATGTGATCCCGCGATGAACACGCGGGTGGTTCCGGAGCATCCGACGGGAACAGCTCCTCGGTGGTTTCCAGACAACCGGTTTCGGTTGTCGTGCGCTTGCCTGTGCGCCTATCGACGGTCATTGAGGTCAAGCCAGTCGGAACATCAAATGGCTGCGCAGCAACATCGCGCAACGCGCCGCGCATGAAATCGATCCAGATCGGCAAGGCGGCGACAGATCCACTCTCTCCCCGTCCAAGTGATTTGCGCTGGTCGTGACCGATCCAGACGGCGGCGACCAGTGTCGGCGTATACCCCACAAACCAGGCGTCGGTGTAGTCGTCTGTGGTGCCTGTTTTGCCCGCTACAGGACGACCTAAAGAGAGTGCGTTGCGTGCGGTGCCGTGTTGCACGACGCCTTGCAAGATCGATGTGACCTGGGCCGCGACCTCTGGCCGAATCGCTTCGTGTGAGACTGGTGCCGTGGAGTAAAGAGTTTGGCCTGCGGAGGCATCGTCAACGGTTGCGATCAGCCGTGGTTCCACAAGAACGCCGCCGTTTGCGAAACAGCCATAGGCCTTTGCCAAGTCAACAAGCCGCACCTCGAAGGCGCCGAGCGCAAGCGACGGATACGGCTTCAGGTCAGTTCCGATTCCCAAGCGATGTGCGACATCGATCGCAGGAGCGTAGCCGAGCGCATCGAGCAAACGGATGGTCGGAATGTTGCGGGACTGTTCGATCGTATGACGCAGTGTGACCAGCCCATCGTACTGACGGTCGTAGTTTTCTGGTTGATAAGGCTCTGGAAAACCGGGTGAGGTGAACACTGTTGGTACGTCCCAGAGCAGTTGTTCTGGTGAAAAACCGAATTCGAGCGCTGCCGCTGCAACGACCGGCTTGAATGCTGAGCCAGCTTGCCGCTGCGCCTGCATCGCCCGATCGAATTCGCTCTTATCGAAAGACTTGCCACCCACCAGGGCGAGGATCTCACCGGTTCTCGCGTCCATCGCAATCAAGGCTGCTTCGGCCGACGGCTCGGCGCCGAGTTCCGCCTCGAGCACGCGTCCCCAGGTCGTGACCTTGGTGAGTCGGACCGGGACCAAGGTGTTCGCGGGCAGCAACCGACCTAGATCGAGGCGTCCTGTCCATGCGATCGCGTCGCTCCCGAACTCGAGCGTCTGATCGGCAAGACGAAGTGTCGCCGACGAGGTGGAAGACTCCATCACAACCGCATCGACCACGTCCCCGTCGCTGAATGTCTCCCCCCACGACGGATCGATATAGTCAGCGGCAGACTTTCCATTCGGGAGTGGTCGCGGCGTGGGAACTTGCTTGTGGCGACGCCCATAACCGTCAAGTCCAGCGCGAATCGCGCGTTCAGCCGCGCGCTGCGCGGCAGGACTGAGCGTAGTGTGAACGGTCAGCCCGCCACGATAAAGCCCCTCTTCGCCGAAGCGATCGAGCAGGTCGCGTCGAACCTCCTCCACAAAGTAGGGAGCGAACTCACGTATCGGTCGTTTTGTGGCGAGGCCGAGAGGAGCCTGCTTGGCGATCTCGGCGGCGGGACGATCGAGAAAGCCTTCAACGACCATCCTCTCGAGTACATGATTGCGACGCTGCAACGCACGATCGGCGTGTCGCAACGGCGAGAGACTCTCCGGAGACTGAGTCAGGCCTGCGACTGTTGCGGCCTCTGCGAGCGTCAGTTCAGCGGCTGACTTGTCGAAGTAAAAGCGAGCGGCAGCCTCCACACCGTACTGCCCGTGTCCGAGATAAATACCGTTGCAATAAAGTGTGAGAATCTCTTCCTTCGAGTAGGTCTTTTCGAGTTTCAACGCGAGGTATGCCTCCTGAATCTTGCGGGTCATGTCCTTGCGTTGGTGAAGAAAATAAAACCTTGCCAACTGCTGCGTAATGGTACTGCCGCCCTGGCTGAAGCGAAGGTTTCGGACGTTGGCCAGAGCAGCACGGAGGATCGCTTGTGGATCGACCCCGATGTGCAATCGAAACCGCGGATCTTCCGTCGCCAACAGCGCGTCGCGATAAATCGGCGCGATTTTTCCGAACGGAATGGATAGCCGCTGTTGCTCGGCAAAGCTCCGAAGCGGTTCACCATTGCGATCGAGCAAGACCGTCATTTGAGGCAAAGCCTGAGGATCAAGCGTTCCGATGTCCGGAAGATCTCGGCTCAGGACCAGGCCTACAACGACTCCGCCGGCGAAGGCCAGCGCATGCAAAGCCAAGAAAACATAGAGCAGGCGACGTTTCATCGGCGGGAATTCTACACGTCTGGAACAGCTGGGCTCGTGCTATCGTCCCGACCCGATGAGCGCGCTGCCTGAGGCTGAGACGATCCCTCGCGGGCGTGTGCTGGCGTGGGCAATGTACGACTGGGGCAACTCAGCGTTCGCCACCACGGTTGTTGCCGGACTGTTCCCAGTGTTCTTCAAGGACTTCTGGAGCGCGGGTGTCGATGCCGCGCAGAGCACTTTCCATCTCAGCCTGGGAGTTTCGATTGCGAGCCTGGTCGTCGCTCTGCTCGCGCCTGCGCTTGGTGTCGCCATCGATCAAGGGGCGTCTCGCAAACGGCTGCTCGTGATGTTTGCAGGAACATCGATTGTCCTGACGGGGGCCCTTGCTCTAATACCGCAAGGTCAGTGGTTTGGAGCGCTCTTCACCTACACGGCGGCCTTCGCGACTTGGCTATTAAGCCTCGTCATCTACGACTCGATGATCATGCTGGTGACGCGAGCGGACACCGTCGATCGTGTCTCGGGACTTGGCTATGCGCTGGGATATCTCGGCGGGGGACTGCTGTTTGCGCTCAACGCCGCGGCGACCTACGACCCATCGCTGGTGGGGCTTGTTGCCAAGGGCAGTACCGACAGCGTCGCAATCGCCGCCGCTCGCACACTGGCCGTCAAACTCTCGTTTTTGAGTGTCGCCGTCTGGTGGGCCGTTTTCATGCTGCCACTGCTTCTGAAAGTTCCCGATCCAAATCGTGGAGCCTCGGTGCCCTTGTTTCAGGCCTGGCGCAAGGGCGTTAGTGAGGTTCGCCAGACCTTCCGTGAGTTGCGCCGTTACCGCCACGCGTTCGCGTTCCTGCTGGCGTTTTGGCTCTACATCGATGGTGTGGACACGGTCTACACCATGGCCCTGGGAATCGGAAAGGACATGGGATTCGCCACGTCGGATCTCATCGCAGCGCTCTTGTTGGTGCAGTTCGTGGCTTTCCCGTTTGCCTGGGGCTACGGCTGGATGGCAGGCCGGGTGGGCGCAAAGCCGATGATCCTGATTGGCCTCGCTACTTATGCAGTGGTCACGCTAGGCGCTACCCAAATCACGACGACACCGATCTCGCTTTTTGGTGTCCAAATCAGCCAGTTCCAAGTGCTGGCGTTCTTGGTCGGGACCGCACAAGGTGGTGTACAGGCACTAAGCCGCTCGCTGTTCACTCGACTGATCCCGCGCGACCGCGCCGGCGAGTTCTTCGGTTTCTACAACCTGTTGGGGCGATTCGCAGCAATTCTCGGCCCGCTAATGCTCGGGGTTGTGACGCGACTCACGGGCGACTCGCGCCTCGGTATGGGCTCGGTCGGCATTCTACTGATCAGCGGGGGATTCTTGCTTTGGCGCCTCGATGTGAAGCAGGGACAGCTCGAGGTTGCGTCCCCTTAGCCGTGAATCGTGCCGAACTATTTTGTTGTGCTCGGCTAGTGCCCCCAACCCAGTTTGTCGCGTAGCGTTGCAAAGAACGTCCGTCCAGGTGGACGTACGAGGTTTATCGGGTGAGGCGACCGAACGATCGATAGCTTTTCGCCGGGATCAATCGGAAAGAAATGCTGACCATCGAACGCCACGTGCACCCCGTTGTGCCGTTCGCCCTCCGCGACGGCAAGCATGATGCGGGCGGTTCCGGCGAGGATCAGCGGACGCTGCGAAAGACTGTGCGGACTGATCGGAGTTACCAAGAGAGCATCCACAGACGGGACCATGACAGGGCCGCCTGCGGACAGAGAGTAAGCGGTTGAGCCGGTCGGCGTTGCAATGATCACCCCGTCAGCGCGGTAGTCGGCGACCCACTCGTCATCTACAAAGAGCGACACACTGAAGAGCCGCTGCAGTGACTGAGAAACCACAACATCGTTGAGCGCGAGTTCGGTATTGGGATTGAGAAGACTCTCACGCTGGACCGCCAACGCGTGGCGGCGCTCTAGAGGAGCCTTACCCGTCAATGCGAGATCAATCATTCGATCGACCTCCTCTGTCCGGGTTTCGGTGAGAAATCCCAGGTTGCCCAAATTCACACCCAAGATCGGTGTGCCACGCGCTCCTACCGCGCGCGCGCTCGCGAGGAGCGTGCCGTCACCGCCGACCGAGATCACGAGTGAAGCGCGCTCGGCCGCGTCTGCGCGCTCGAACGAGTGACCCCAACCCAACGCGCTAGCCGCCGCGTCGTCGGGGAAGATCTCCGCGTTGTGACGCTGAAGGCACGAGACGGCACGACGCAGCACTGCTGGCGCATCGCGGTGTGGTTTTGCGAAGAGTGCGACGGCTGCTCGGGGCTCATTCGACGTCACGGACGATCTCCTCGGCCAACATCTTGCTCCAGTCGGGTGGGTCAGCGCACGCTGAAGCGTCTGCCCGCACGAACAGTTCGTGATTGCCCTTCGGTCCCGCCAACGGAGACGCCCGAACACCCATGACTGTCCAGCTCCGTTTGATGAAGAACTCGGCGACTCGTCTTACAGCCTCTGCGCGTTTGGCTGGATCGCGGACCACACCGCCGCGACCGACATCGCGCGGCGTCAATTCGAACTGAGGTTTCACCAGGACAAGTGCGCACCCTGCCGGGCAAAACTCGAGTGCTGCGGGCAGGGCAACCGTAAGCGAGATGAATGACAGATCGGCGACCAGCAGGTCGTACGGCGGTTGAAGTTGCGAACCGGTCACGTAGCGCGCATTGACCCCCTCGTGCAATTGCACACGTGGATCTTGGCGCAGCGAGGCATCCAGGATTCCGCGGCCGACGTCGACGCAGGTAACGTGAGACGCGCCGCGGCGCAGCAACACATCGGTGAACCCACCAGTGGAGCAGCCTAAGTCCAGGCACCTGAGCCCCGCCGGATCGACTCCGAGTGGCTCGAGCACCGGGTCGAGTTTCTGGCCGCCGCGTGAAACGAACGGGCGTTCGGGGCCAATCAGCTCCAGCCCGGCACTCGGCGAAAAAGACTCGCCAGGTTTGTCACGCAGGACCCCATCGACGCGCACTCTTCCGGCGAGGATCAAGGCCTGGGCCTTTTCGCGCGTGGATGCTAACCCCGCTTGCAGTACCAAGCGGTCCAAGCGTTCGCGAGCCGGCCGTTTCTCGGTCACGACACTCGGTGTGCTGCGCGACGAACCAGTTCGCGGAGCGGTTCAGCCGCCGCTCCCAACGACTCGAGGTGTCGTAACGCCTCCTCGGTGAGCGCCATGACACGTCGTCGGGACTCTTCGATGCCGACAACGGCCGGCCATGTCGCCTTGCCTCGAGCCGAGTCTTGGCCGGCTGTTTTCCCGAGTGCCGCATCGGAGGATGTGGCGTCGAGCACATCATCCTGAATTTGAAAGGCTAGTCCGACGGCGGCGCCGGCGGCGACGAACTCCATCAGGGACTCCGACGTGGCCCCGCCTGCCAACGCCCCGAGATGGAGACTGCCTGCCAGTAACGCTCCCGTCTTGAGGCGATGGATCTGCGCGACTTGGTCTTCCCGAAGATGAGTGCGGCCCTCTGCCTTCAGATCGAGCATCTGCCCGCCCGCCATGCCGGCGACTCCGGCCGCTCGCGCCAAGACCGCCACTTGCCGTACGACGCGTTCGGCAGGTAGTGCGCTCTCTGCGAGAACTTCGAAGGCACGCGTCTGCAGTGCGTCGCCCGCGAGAATCCCCATCGCTTCTCCGAACAGCACGTGTGTGCAGGGCTGACCGCGACGAAGCTGAGCATCGTCCATCGCAGGAAGATCGTCGTGGACAAGGCTGTAGCTGTGAAGCAACTCCACCGCGACCGCGGCTGGCAGGGCCTCTTCCGCACGGCCACCTGACGCCTCGCAAGCGGCTACCACTAGCAGCGGCCGAAGTCGCTTTCCGCCAGCGCGCACAGCATGCTGCATCGCCTTCAACAACCCAGGCTCGCTTTCCCCGTGCGGTGCAAGCGAGGCGTCGAGGGCTGCATCGATCTTCAAGCGCCAGGTCTCGAGCGTTTGTGCAGCCAGCTGGCTCACGCATCATCCTCAGGTAATGTCAGCGGAGCGATCGATTCGTTCCCACGGGTGTCACGCAGCAGCGCTTCGACCTTAATCTCGGCATCGCTCAACTCACCTTCGAGCCGTCGCGCCAAGGTCACCCCTTCCTCGAACAGCTTGATCGAATCGCCAAGTGGCATCTCTCCACGCTCCAAAGACTCCACGATGGTCTCGAGGCGTTCTAGTGCCTGTTCGAAGTTTGGCGGAGGGGACTCTGCCTTCTTGCTCATGGTGTTTCTCCCTGGCCAGCGGCATGCAGTCTTGTCACGACGGCTTCGGCGGCGCCCCGCGCCACTCGGATGTAGAGCGTCTCGCCGGGCTGCAGCTGCGCCACATCGTCGACGATCGGGCCGGAGATCGTCCCACGTGTGGCCAGCGCGTAGCCACGCCCAAGTACTCCGAGCGGCGAGAGTGATTCGAGCGCTGCAACTCGTGACGAGAACTGCTGGCGGCGGCGTGCTAGATCGCGCTCGACAGTGCGTGACAAGGCGGCCACCACGAGTTGCAACGTTTTGCGCCGGCCGCGCAAACGGGAGAGCTGTTCGGTCGGAGCGAGCCGCCGTGTGAGCGTGGTCAAACGCTGACGCGCACGGGCGACGATGGCAGTGTGCGCATCTTCAAGTCGCCGCGTTGCTTCTGCCACGCGCAATCGCGTGCGCGAGATTCGCTGCGGCACGCGTGGCAAGCCTCGCGCGCTCTGCGCCAGCGAGACGCGCGTCGCGGCGCGTTGTAACCGGTGTCGCATGACGCGTACCAGGCCAACACGCAGCTGCGCTACCCGCCGGTTCAACTCGGCGCGCTCTTGCACCACGAGTTCGGCCGCTTGTGATGGGGTCGCAGCGCTGACGTCGGCCGCAAAGTCGGCGAGCGTCATGTCGATCTGGTGACCGATTCCAGTGACGACCGGCGTGACGCAGGCCGCAATCGCCCTTACGACAACCGCGGTGTCGAATGCCGCGAGGTCCTCACGAGCACCTCCGCCTCGTACCAAGAGCAGGACATCGAGCCCGCGCCGATCCAGCGCCTGCAACCCGTTCACGATGTCCGCGGGAGCCTCTTTACCCTGTACGACAACAGGAGCGAGCAATACGTCGAGCCCAGCGAATCGGCGGCGAAGTACGCGCAAGACATCGCGTAGAGCTGCACCGTCTTGCGATGTAATCAATCCGAGCTTTCTCGGAAAGGGAGGGAGTGGCCGTTTGCGTTCGGCATTGAACAGACCTTCGGCAGCCAATTTCTGTTTGAGTTGCTCCAACGCGAGCGCTGCCGCGCCATGGCCTTGGGGTTCCATCGCGTCGACGACCAGTTGATAGCGGCCCTGCGGCGCATAGACGCCGGTGCTCGCCAGCAGCAACACCGCCAAGCCATCTTGCGGAACGAACTTAACGGCCGAATTGCGACCACGGAACATGGCGCAGGCGACACTCGACACTCCGTCGGTAAGGGTGAAGTACCAGTGGCCCGAGCGATGGATCGTGACCCGGCTCAACTCGCCAGCAACCCAGACCGATCCGAGCGCGGTGCGCAACAGCGTGTCGACCGATTCATTGAGTTGCGTCACCGTGAGTGGTGACACGCGAGTCCCGGCAGGTGGTGCCTCGTCCGAATCGAACGGAAGCTGCCCCGTGGTCATGCTCCACCACCACCCACGGCGATCCGAGTGACACCTCGGCAGCGGCCTGTCGATTCATCCAGATCGAACAAAGCACCGCGCAATCCCGGTTCTTGCACGGCAGGGATGGAGCGCGCGCCGCGTGAGGTCAAAAACCGAGTGATCGCCGGTTGCCTGTCCATTCCGATGATCGAGTCGTACGGCCCCGTCATACCCAGATCGGTAATGTAGCCGGTTCCTTGCGGGAGCACGCGTGCGTCAGCGGTCTGGACGTGGGTGTGTGTGCCCCAGATTGCGGCGACCCGGCCATCGAGGTAGGACGCCAACGCTTGCTTTTCCGACGTTGCTTCAGCGTGAAAATCCAGTGCGATGAGGTCGGCCCTACCCGCCAATGCTTCGACGATTTCGTCGGCAATTCGGAATGGATCGTCGACCGGCGCCATGAACAGCCGTCCGATGAGATTGACGACCCCGACCCTCGCGCCCTCTCGCGACGAAACGACCGTGACCCCTTGTCCCGGACAAGGCTCCGGATAGTTCGCCGGTCGAAGCAATCGCGTCTCACGTTCGAGCAGTCGCTCATGCTCCTTGTGAGACCAGATGTGGTTGCCGGAGGTCAGGCAGTCGGCGCCTGCGTCCAGAATCGCGCGCACGCCAACCGCATCGGCACCGCGTCCGTTGTGCATGTTCTCGACGTTCACGACGACCAGCCCGGCGCCCACTTCGTCACACAGACGGGGAAGGTGAGTGGTCACCATCTTTCGTCCCGGATCGCCAAACACGTCGCCAATCGCGAGTAGTTTCATCGTCTCTCTGGCTTAGACAGCGAAGCTGACGGCGCGAGTCTCACGAATAACGGTGACCCGAACTTGTCCCGGGTAGTCGACGCGTTTCTCGATTTCTCGGGCCAACTCACGTGCCATCAGGTGCGCGCCGTCATCGGGGACCGCATCGGCGCGCAGGTGCACTCGCAACTCACGGCCGGCGCGAACCGCGACCGCGATCTCGACGCCATCGTGTGCCATCGCCAGCGCCTCGATTTCCTGTTGCCGATCCATGAAGCGCTGCAGGTTCTCGTTGCGAGCGCCCGGACGTGACAACGACAGCCTGCGTGCCGTATTGAGGATCACACCTTCGGGTGTGCGGGGAGCATCGGGCGGGGACGCCAGCGCTCGAATCGGAGCGCTCACGCCTGGCTTCTCGCCGAAGCGTGTCGCCAAGTCGGCGCTCGCCAGCGCCCAGTGTGTGAGCAACGGAGCTTGATCGGCTCGCGCCACCTCGTGAAGCAATCCGGCCCGTCGCAACGAATCGCTCCCGACGCGCAACTCGTCGGCAATCGCGCCCGACAACTGAGCTACCTCTCTCGCGCGCTGCAGCAAGTTCTGTCCATGATCACGCATGAAGTCGAGCCGGCCGAGCAAGAGAATCAGGCGATCGTGCAGGCCGGCGAGGCCGAGCTCGAAGCAGACCTTCTCGCCACGCTCGCGCGATTCCTCGTCGACCTCTTGGCGCGTTTTGTCGACCACTTCCTCGATCCGCGCCGGGTGGATCCGTCCATCCTCGACGAGTTTCGCGAGTGATCGGGACGCGACGGCGCGCCGCAACGGGTCCCACGACGACAGCAAGATCGCTCTTGGCGTGTCATCCACGAGCAGGTCGACACCGGTGGCTTGTTCGAGCGCACGGATGTTGCGTCCTTCTCGGCCGATGACGCGTCCCTTCATTTCGTCGCTCGGGAGTGTGACCACCGTAATGGTGCCTTCTGCGACGACAGAGCCCCGAAGGGTCGATATAGCCCGCAAGGTCGCTTCTCGCGCCTTGTCTTCCGAATCTCGGCGCGCCGCCTCGTCGGCACGTTGCACCATGCGCGCGACATCGGCTTGGACTTCTCGCTCGGCCTCTTCCATCAGGCGCTGCCGCGCATGTTCGGTGGTGAGCCCGGCGACTTCCTCCAGGCGCGCGCGAACACCGGATTCGGCCTGCTCGAGCGCCGCACTCCGTTGCTCCAACTCGCGGGCCCGCACGTCGAACTGGCCTGCGCGTTCGGCCAAGCCTTCGGCTTTGGCATCGAGTGCGGCGGCCTGCTCTTCGGACTTGAGCCGGGACTCGGCGAGATCGGCCTGTCCACGCGTCAGATCTTCCTCACGGCGGGCCAGTTCGGAGCGTCGGGCGTCGATGTCCTTGGCAAGACGCGACTCCTCCTGACGGAGCCTGCGCGCAACCTCGTCCTTGACGGTGCGATCCGTGGAAGCCTCAACGTCACGCAGACGCGTCTGCAGGTCGGCCGCATGACGCTGGCGGCCGGCCAGTAAGACGACAAGGACAATCACAACCACTACAGCGGCCGCAAAGGCCGCAACCCAGAGCGTCATCGCGCCAAAATCTCCCCAGTGGAGGGAAGCAGCCTAAATCGAGTGACCGGCACGGCCCCACGGGGCGCGCGGGAGTCATTAAACCCTGGTACCAACCAGGTGGGTGCCCTCCCGCCGGCTTAGGCTTCCTCCTCTCGAGAGGCTTGCGCACTGCAGGCGGAGCCCAGGCTCCCTATTTCAGGTGTTGGGTCGACATGCACCAGCGCGCATCGTCCCACAAAGCCGTAGCCGATCGCCGCGTAGTATCGACGGACCGGTCAAGGCAGGTCAACCAAAGCCGGATCGATCAAAGACTTTCGCCGGTCGCGAGGGCCCGTGTCGCCCGTAAACGTGCTTCTAGTTGAGTGATCCGTTCGGCGGTCGAGATCAGCTTGTTTCTAAGCGCCCGCCGTTCCGCGTCCCGGTCTCCCGCGATGTTCAATGCCGCCAGGACCGCAACCTTGATGTCCTCGACGGCCGCCGCATGGGGTGAAACGTCGGCCAACGCCGCATCGACCTCGGCCGCAAGTCTGATGAGTGTCTCGGGATCGGTCCCGCGCAACCGGTAGGACTGGCCGCCCATCGTGACCTCGACGGTCCTTTCCACATTCCCGCGGGGGGTCTGTTGCATCGGTGTTCTCCGCTGTTGAAGTCGGCAGATTATAGGCAGTCGCCCCGGTCTTCTGGGCTAGAATGCCGCACTTTTCGGGAGGAAAACCGAGGTATGCGACGCTTCCGTGCGGTCGAAGCGCGATTGCTCGAGGCGTTGTCGTGTCACGGCACCCCCGTGGCGGTCGAGAGGCTTGCGGAGCAACTGCTCCTCGACCAGAGCCCGATCGCTGGCGCGCTCAACGGTCTCGCGGCAGTTGGGCTCGTCGAACTCAATGAGATTTCAGAGGACGAGCTTCGCCTCGGTCCCAAGGGGGCGGCGTGGCCTCTCGGTGCTGCTCCCGAACGTGCGGTCGCTCGCGCCCTCTTCGGTGTGGGCGGACGGTGCGATATCAAGTCTCTCCCCGAGAGAAGTGGTTTGGATCAAAAGTTGGTGGGCGAGTCGCTGCGCTGGCTTCAATCGCGCGGATGGGCGCTCAAAGAGGGGAGCGATCTGGTTCTGACCGAGGTCTGGGGATCGGCCACAGAGCCAGCCTCACAGCCGGATGAACAACTGGTCTCCCGCTTAGTCCGCGGCGCTGCTCGCAGCGAAGAGTTGAAAAGCGAAGCAATCCCGGTGCAGGACGCCCTTGCTTTGCTCGCGGCTCGGGCCGGGGTGGTCGATCGAAAAGAACGGACGCGGCGCTTCGCGGCGTTGACGGCGACAGGTCGAGAGACCGTGGCCGAAGGGCTCGAGTCGCGCGATGAGATCAACGAACTCAGCACGGAGTTGTTGGTCTCTGGCCGGTGGCGCGACGTCGAGTTTCGCCCTTACGACATCAGTCTGCCGGGGCCGCGTCTGGTAGCCGCCAAGGAACATCCCTTTCGACGAATCTTGGAGAGCACTCGACGCGTTTTTCTCGAGATGGGATTCAGCGAAACGGCGAGTCCATGGGTCGAGTCGGGTTTTTGGGATTTCGACGCGCTGTTCCAGCCACAAGATCATCCGGCGCGCGACATGCAGGACACGTTCTACGTCAAGCGTCCCGGCCGAGCGCGATTGCCATCCGAATCGCTGGTACAAGCTGTGGCCGCGACGCATGAAGATGGCGGGTCGACCGGGTCCCTCGGTTGGCGTTATCGATGGGATCGTTCGCTTGCGGAACAAACGGTGCTTCGCACGCACACCACATCGGCCACGATTCAAGAGTTGTCTCGAAATCCCCGCGCTCCGCGAAAGGTGTTCTGTGTCGGTCCGGTTTTTCGCCGGGAGACGATCGACTACAAACATCTGCCGGTGTTCCACCAGGTCGATGGAATCGTCATCGATGAGCACGCTTCGTTTGCCGGCTTGATGACGTTGCTGCGGACTTTCTACGGGAAAATGGGGTTTGATCGCCTGCAATTCAGACCAGGGTTTTTTCCGTACACGGAGCCCTCGGTCGAAGTTTTCGTCTACCTGCAGTCGCGTCAAGACTGGGTGGAAATGGGGGGCGCCGGCATTTTCCGTCCAGAAGTCGCCGGCCCGTTGGGCTGTACTGCGCCGGTGCTGGCCTGGGGTTTGGGGCTCGAGCGATTGGCGATGTTTCGCTACGGCCTCTCCGATATTCGTGAGCTGTATCTCGCGCATCTGAAATGGCTCGAGGAGACACCGTTGTGCCGGTAGTCGGAGTTCCACTCGACGAGTTCTTCGCGTGCCTCGGGACCACGCTTCCCAGCGAGCGATTGGTTGATGAGTTGCATCGTTTCGGCTGCTCGGTCGAGGGACGCGTCGTGGTGGTCCGGTATCGCTGCACCGCCTGCAGCGCCTTGTCGGAATCGCCGGAGGGCGAGCCGCCACCACCACAATGCGATCGATGCGGTGCCGAACTGCGCGCGCACAACCCCGCGCCGCAGGGAAAAGTCGAAACGCTGCGCATGGAACTGCTGGCCGTCCGTCCTGACGTGTTCGACCCCGCCGGTTTGGCGCGCGCCATGAAAGGGTTTCTGGGGCTGGCCAGCGGAGCGCCGCACTACATCGTGGAACCCAGCGAATGGCATGTCGCCGTGGATCCGGCTCTCGATGGACCACAAGTGCGCCGCCCCCGAATCGCCTGCGCGATCGTCGAAGGGGTGCAATTCAGCGAGGCCTCACTGCGCTCGCTCATGAAGCTCCAAGAAAATGTGCACTGGGCGTTGGGGCGCGATCGAAAACTCGCTTCGGTGGGTGTCTACGAGCTGGCGACACTGAGCGGCCCACAACTGCGCTATCGAGCGGCGGAATGGAATGAGCTGCGTTTTGTGCCGCTCGGATTTGACAGCACCAACCCGGCGAATGCGCTGACGCCGCGCGAGATACTGGACCGCCACCCCAAAGGCAAAGCCTTTGCTTGGCTGCTCGAGTCGGCACAGCGCGTTCCGCTGTTGCAGGACGCGGCGGGCGATGTGCTGGCGATGATTCCGATCATCAACAGCGAGCGGACGCGTGTCAAGCAAAGCAGCCGCGATCTGTTCATCGACTGCACGGGGCTTGACGATCGACAAGTAGATCGAGCGCTGGCGATCGTGGTGACCAGTCTCTTGGAGTCCTCGCCGCACGCGAAGGTGCGCAGCGTCACCATCGAATACGCCGATGGCGCGCGGATCACGCCCGACTTCCGGCCGCAACGCGTCAGCGTTGACGCTGGCGCCGCCGCCCGGCTGATTGGGATCACGGCCAGTACGGAAGAGGTGTGTCAGCTGTTGGGACGAATGCGCCACGATGCTCGGGCACAAGGCGATCGCATCGATGTCGACGTTGCACCGTACCGCTCTGACATCATGCACGAGCGAGACTTGGTCGAAGACATCGCGATCGCGTTCGGGTACGACAACATCCCCAGTGTCTTGGTCACCTCAGCCACCTTTGGCGATCCGCATCCGCGAGAGCAGTTGGCGGCACGGGCGCGAGCGGCGTTGATCGGATTGGGGCTGATCGAGGTAATGACACTGCCGTTGACGAATGAGGCGGCGGCATTCGAACGCACCGGTTTGCCAGATGACGGTCAACACGTCACGCTCGCGCATCCGATCAGCATCGACCAAACCATGGTGCGCGTTTCGACGCTGCCGGGACTGCTGGAAACGCTGGCATTGAATCTTGGTCACCCCTATCCGCAGCGGATATTCGAGGTTGGCTTGTGCGCCCGGCTGGACGACAGTGTCGAGGCCGGCGCCAGCGAGTTCCTGGTCGCCTCCGCGGCGCTGGCTGGGGATGGCCTTGGCTACGCCGACATTCGTGCGCTGACCGATGCATTGCTTGCAGAAATCGTGGACAAGAACTCGCGGATCGAATGGCGCCGCAGCGACATCGACTTGTTCGTGCCCGGCCGCGGTGCCGAGCTGTGGATCGATAGCGTGATGCGCGGACGGCTGGGAGAAATTCACCCCGCCGCACTCGAGCACCATCGGGTTGTTCACCCAGTAGCGGCGTTGGAATTACGCTTACAGGTCTAAGCCGAGGGTCGCAACAGTCGCGTTGGGGTTGCTCTAGCGTTCCGGTCTGTGGTCTTCTGCTCGCGCTATGTGCGGACGATTTACACTCACGGCGGCTCCGGACGCGATCGCGGTTGCACTCGGATTGCCGGCTTCGCCCTCGTTGCACCCTCGTTACAACATTGCTCCCACGCAGGCTGCTGCAATCGTGCGGGCCGGCGCCGATGGCGCAACAAGGCGCCTCGATTTGGCTCAGTGGGGATTGATTCCGTCGTGGGCCAAAGAACCGGGAATCGGGGTGCGCCTCATCAATGCCAGAGCCGAGACGCTCGCGGAGAAACCAGCCTTTCGCAAGGCACTGCGAGAGCGCCGCTGCCTGGTACCGGCAGATGGATTCATCGAGTGGGTGCCGCAAGGAAGACTCAAACAGCCCTACTGGATCACTCTGCAAGACCGAACGGTGTTTGCATTCGCCGGCCTGTGGGAGAGTTGGAAGCCGACACCAGACAGCGCCCCGGTCGAATCGTTCACGATTATTACGACCGACGCGAACGAGGCGCTCCGCAAGATACATACACGCATGCCGGTCTTGCTCCCTCCTGAGGCTCATCACGCCTGGCTCGACCCGCAGCAGCGCGACCCTGAGGTGGTGCTTCCATGGCTGACGCCGTGTGCATGGGCCGGGCTCTCGATTCAGCCGGTTTCGCGTCGCGTCAACAACGCGCGCAACGATGACCGCGAGTGCTTGGAGCCCTCCGTTCAGTGAGCCGTTCGTTGCGTTGCCCGCCGGCTCAGGCATGCTGTTGGGTGCTCACGCTGTCACGCGCAAAAGGGGGTCTCGTGTCCACTCTGAATCGACTGTCGCTCGGTCTTGCTCTCTTGCTCTTGTCCGCGACCGGCGGGTGGACAGCCCCCTCGGTAGAGGGCGCGGTGAGTGCGGTTACGACTCAGGCCATCAAAGAGATCAAGCTCGACAATGGCTTGCGCATCTTCGTCCTGGAAAAGCCGACATCGCCCACCTTCGCCGCGCTCTACCAATTCGGGGTCGGCGGTGCGATGGATCCCAAAGGGCGCAGCGGAATCGCGCACTTGCTCGAGCACATGATGTTCAAAGGCTCGACCACCATTGGAGTGACGGATGCCGCCAAGGAACAACCACTGCTGCGACACCAATCGGACCTGTGGCACAGGCTGCACGCTGAGTTGGATCGGCAGGCCACTCCCTTCGAAACTCCCGATCCCGCGACGATCGACAAACTCAAAGCACGGATCGCCGAGCTAGACACGCAACTCAAACAGCTGACAATCCAGAACGAGTACGATGAGTTGGTCACGCGCGCGGGGGGCGTCGGGATGAACGCGCAGACCAGCAACGACTTCACCCAATACTTCGTTCAGTTGCCCTCGAATCGGCTGGAAACTTGGTTTGCACTCGAGTCCGACCGGTTGATGCGTCCCGTGTTTCGCGAGTTTTATGCCGAGCGCGACGTCGTGCAGGAAGAGCGCCGGCTGCGTTACGACAACAGCCCCGATGGCCAGATCTTCGAGGCGCAGAAAGCCCTGCTATTCAATGCCCATCCATATGCCACGCCGGTGATCGGCTGGCCGGCCGATCTGCAGCGTTTGACCGTCGAAGATGCCATGGACTACTTCCGCACCTACTACTCACCGTCCAACTGCCAGATGATCCTGGTCGGGGACATCAAATCCAGCGAGGTCGAGAGGTTGGCCAAGCAGTACTTCGCGGCGTGGAAGCGTCAATCGATTCCGCGGCTGCAGGTCACCATGGACTTGGAACAGAGTGGTGAACGGCGGCGGGCGGTGGAGTTCGATGCCGAGCCGAAAGTCTCGGTCGCCTGGCGCACGGTAGCTCTTGGAGATCAAGACCAGGCCGCGCTCGAACTGCTTGGGCGTGTGCTCGGAGGTTTGGAAAGCTCTCGTCTCGATCAATCGATCGTGCAAGGAGAGCGGATCGCTAGCTACGTCAGCGCGTCTCAAACCTCGATGCGATATGGCGGCTGGTTTACCGTTCAGTCGGCACCGCTGGGGGAGCACACCAACGCCGAACTCGAGTCCGCCTTCGGCCGCGAGATCGCTCGCATACAGGAATCAGGGGTAACACCCGAAGAGTTGGAGCGAGCCAAGGTCCAGACCGAGGTGGGGCGAGCCCGGACACTGAACAGCAATCTCGGGATGGCGCAGTTGATTGGCGGCGCGGTGCGCAGTGCGGGCACGGTGCGCTGGCTCGACGAATCGTTGGCGCGAATCAATGCGGTCACGGCTGCCGACGTTCAGTCGGTGGCGAAGCGATACCTCACGCCGTCGCGACGCGCGGTGGTCGAGCTTCGCAAGACCCCGGGCGGGGCCAAGGCAAGCCGCGGAAGCGAGAACAGTGTCGACCAGCACGGCGGTTTCGTCGGTCAACGCGGGCAACGACATTCCACCGGCTTTACGAGGCTGATCGCAAGCATGCGGGCCGCACCGAAATTGGAGTTCAAACTCCCTCAGATCGGAAAGGAGGTCGAGCGCGTCGTACTTCCTTCGGGTGTCACCGTACTGATCAAAGCCGACCACACTTCTCCGGTCGTGAATCTGAGCTTTGTTTGGTTGGGCGGCACGAATTCGTTGCCGGTGAAACAGCTTGCACCCTTTGAAATCGCCGACAGTCTGTTGACCGAGGGTGGAACGCAGTCACTCACCGCGAAGGAGCTTCAGGAGCGCCGCGAAGCGCTGGGGATGAACTTCTCGATGTACACATCCGGAACGACGTGCGGGGCGTCATTCAGTTCGCTCAAACGCACGTTCAATGACTCGTGGGAACTGGCGATGGAGATGTTGAAGAAGCCGCGACTGGATGAAGCGCGGTTGCAGACCATCAAGGGGCAATACATAGAGTCGATGAAACGCCGCTATGAGAGTCCAGCTTTCGGAGCCTCCACGATCATCAGTCACGTGTTGTGGAGCGATCATCCACGTTTCGGGTATACGGTTTCGCGTCGCGAGATCGAAGCCGTCACGACGGAGCAGATCCGCCACGGCTGGGAGCGATTCACCGGTCGCGACAATCTTTTCGTCGTCGCTGTGGGCGACTTCGACCCGCCGCAGCTGCTCGAGCAGATCGAAAGATCTTTCGCCGACTGGCGCACGGCACAGGATAAGCAGCGTATCTGGCTGACCTGGGACGCTGTGGCCAGACCTGGCGTCTACACTGTCGATAAGCAACTGCCGCAACCAGCGGTGCGTTTGATTCAAAATCTGCCCGTCGACCGCGCGGCGCCGGACGCCGATCACGCGGCGCTCGAGGTCCTCAACGATATTTTCGGCGGATCCGGCTTTCGATCGCGCCTGATGGAGCGCCTGCGCACGGGCGAAGGATTGACCTACGGCGTGTCATCGTCGCTGTCGCATCAAGGCCGGCCAGGCCAGCCCGGCACGCTGGGCGTGTCGTACCAAACAAAGCAGGCGTCGGTGGCTCGCTCGGTCGAGATCGTGATCGAGGAACTCACAAAGATCGTGAACGAACCGGTCGCCGAGGCCGAGGTCGCCGAGCAAATCGAGTCGTGGCGCAACCGTTTCGTGTTCGGCTTCACCAACGACTTTTCGATCGTCAGCCGCATGCTCAACAGCGAGCTCGACGACAGGCCATATGACCAAGCGAAACGCACGTTGGACGCGGTGCAATTGATCAAACCCGCCGACATCAAGCGGGTCGCGCAGCGATACCTCAACCCTGCCAACCTCTCGATCGCGGTCTACGGCACGTTGTCCGAGGCCGATCAAAAGCAGTTTGCGGAGCGCTTCTCACTCGAGACTTTTCAGCGCGATGAGGTATTCCAGGGCGGGTTCTCGGATCCGCCACCGTCGCCACCGGCGATTACTCAGCCGTAGGCTCGGAGTCTGCAGACGGCTGTCGATCCGGATAGCTCCGGATCTGGTAGATCAACAAGCGAGCATCGACACTACCGATGCGCAAAGGAAAGCGCCTCTCGGCCTTCATCCGCAGTGCGCGCGTCAACCCTTCGGCGCCAGAGAGGACCGCCATTCTCCAGCCTGACAATTCAGCCTTGACGAATCGGCCGAGCCCCTCCCATGCGGCCTCGACATCATGGTCGAGCCAGCGACCCCATGGCGGATTGGTCAGCAAGAGCCCTAGCGGCAATCCACCGGGTGGCTTGATGTCGGGCACGCGTCCAACGGCAACACGTACATCGTCCTCCAGATCGTTGAATTCCAAGTGGCGGCGGGCGTGTGGAAGCTGGGAACTGTCGGCTTCGTAACCAAAGAATGGCGCGTGCTGGAGAATTCTTTGCGCCCGAAGTTCTTCAATGATCAGGTTGGTGTTTACCTCGGAGAACGCGGGCAACCGCGAGATCGCTTCAGCGATATCGCCGCGTCGGGGTGGCACTCGCAGCGCTACGGCTGCGGCTTCTGCAAGCAACGTGGCGCTCCCACAGAAGGGATCGAGCAGCGGTTGTGCAGGGTTGATCTCGGCCAGCACCGCGATCCCTGCTGCGATGTCTTCCCGCAGCGGTGCCCGAGTCCGTCGCTCGAATCCGCGCTTGTGCAGACTCTCTACTCCAAGAGCTAGTCCAATCGATGCGGCACCGCGCTCGAGCCGAACATCGACGACGACCTCTGGATCGTGTGGAAGGACGGGTGGCATTTCGCGCGCCACACGAGCGAAGGCTTCGCGGATCGCGTCTTTCGTCCAACGGGCAGTGAACAGCGGGCTGGCGAGTGTCTCGGATTCGCCGAAGGCTCTTACCGCCCACGGAGTGTCAGGCGGTAGCCACGAAGGCCACGGCAACTCCGTCACCGCGCCGAAGTAGGCATCGCGTTCGTCGGGAAACGAACTCGCGAGAGTCCAGACCACGCGTGACGCGGTTCGCAACGCCAAAGCGGCGCGCGCCCCATCTTCGTGGCTCGCGCTGAACGTGACGCTGCCACGGCCAGCGGACTGACCAACCAACCCGAACCACGACAACTCGCGAATCGCAGCCGGCTCGAGGCCGGCCGCGACTGCGAGGCGAAAATTCGAAAGGTTGGAAGGCAGTGGTCTATCAGGCCAGGGCGGCGCGCGCCTGCTGAGTCAGCTGGGCGAACGCAGCGGGCTGGTGGACGGCAAGATCGGCCAGAACTCGACGATCGATCGTGACGCCGGCCCGATTGAGCCCATTGATGAAACGGCTGTACGAAATGTCGTTGAGCCGAGCCGCCGCCTGGATGCGAACGATCCACAAGCGACGGAACTGGCGCTTCTTCTGTCGACGATCTCGGTACGCGTACAACAGCGAGCGGTCGACCTGCAGCTTGGCGATCCGGTAGCAGTTGTGTTTGGTAAGAAAATATCCTTTGGCGTAGCTGAGGATCTTTTTCCGGCGTAGCCGGCGCTTATTGCCCCGTTTGACTCTCGGCATAGTGCACCTCCGTCTTGTGAACGACCGGGCCGGACGGGCAAAGAGTTGTCCCGACCTCGGTGCGTCGCCCTCGGCCGCTTACGGGCGGCCGTAGGGCAGCATCATCTTGATTACCTTGGCGTCGCTGGGATGCATCATCACGTCGATGTCCAGTCGCCGCCGACGTTTCGAATCCTTCTTGGTGAGGATGTGGCTCTTGTAAGCCTTGCCACGCTTCACCTTGCCAGTGGCCGTGAGACGAAATCGTTTCGCCGCGCCCCGGTGCGTCTTCAGTTTCGGCATTTTCGCTTCCTTTCTGTTCCAACCATTCGGTACCACTTTCCGAAGCTCATCACGTCCACAACTCTAGGTTCCGCTGCGCCACATTCTGCTGGGCGCGCACTACGAAGTCAGCCAGGTTGAGCGTTCCATGGTCGCCCTGGTGCCGCAGGCGCAGTGAGACCGTTCCACTATCGGCCTCGCGTGCCCCGATCACCAGCATATACGGGACCTTCTCCATCTCGGCATCCCGGATCTTGGCGCCAATCTTGTCGGGACGCCGATCGATCTCGGACCGCAGCCCGGCGGCGCGCAGCGTTTCGAAGACCGTCTCTGCGTAGTCGGCGACCTTCTCGGAGACGGGCAGCACGCGCGCCTGTACCGGTGCCAACCAGACCGGGAAGTTGCCGCTGTAATGCTCGATCAGAATGCCGAAGAATCGCTCGAACGATCCGTAAATGGCGCGATGCACCATGTACGGCTGCTTGTGTCCACCGTCGCTGTCGATGAACTCGATCCCGAACCGGCTTGGGAGATTGAAATCAAATTGAACGGTCGATAGTTGCCAGGGACGGCCAATCGCGTCGACCACCTTCATGTCGATCTTCGGGCCGTAAAAGGCAGCTTCACCGGTATAGGTGCGGTAGGGGAGTCCGCGCTTGTCGAGGGCTTCTGCGAGAGTCCGCTCGGCCAAGGCCCACTCGTCCGGACTCCCGATGTACTTCGAGCGATCGGCCGGATCGTGGATCGACAACTCGTAGCGCACTTCGGTGAAGCCGAACACCCGGTAGATATGCTGTGCCAGTTCGATGCAGCCATCGACCTCGGCAAGCAGTTGGTCCGGTGTGCAGAAGATGTGCGCATCATCCTGGGTGAATCCGCGCACACGGAAGAGTCCGTGAAGCGTGCCGGAGCGCTCGAAGCGATACACAGTTCCGAATTCCGCCATCCGAATCGGCAGGTCGCGGTAGGAGCGTAAGCGCGAGGCGTAGATCATGACGTGCCCCGGGCAATTCATCGGCTTGACCGCGAACTCCTCATGTTCGGCGGTCTCGATGGTGTACATATTTTCTTTGTAGAAGTCGTAGTGGCCGGAAACCTTGAACAGCGTGTCCTTCGCCATGTGAGGCGTGGTCACGAAGATGTAGCCGCGCCGATCCAATTCTTCGCGTAGCGCCGCTTCGATTTGCTGTCGAACGGTGGTGCCTTTGGAGTGCCAGAACACCAAGCCGCCGCCGGCAGTCTCCTGAATTGAAAACAGATCGAGTTCCTTGCCGAGTTTGCGATGATCGCGCTTCTTGGCTTCTTCCAAGCGCTGAAGGTGAGCGTCGAGTTCTGGCTGTGTGGCGAATGCTGTGCCGTAGACGCGCCAGAGCATCTCGTGCTCCTCAGAGCCCAACCAATACGCTCCAGCTACAGAAAGGAGTTTGAAGACACCGAGGCGACTCGTGCCTGGCACATGCGGACCGCGACAGAAGTCATTGAAATCGCCCTGCTGATAGTAAGAAGCGACATCGCCACTCTTCGTGCGCAAGAAATGAAGTTTGTACGGTTCGGCTTGATCTTCGAACAACTTCTCAGCATCGGCTTTGGGGGCCTCGATCCGGCGGATCTGAACGCTGCGTTTGACGATTTCATGCATGCGCTCTTCGATGCGCGGCAACTCGTCAATCGACAACGGTTCGGGCAACCCGAAGTCATAGTAAAAACCGTCTTCGATAACGGGGCCCTGAGCGATCTTGGCGTGCGGGAACAGTTCCTTTACGGCCTGAGCCAACAGGTGCGAGGTGCTGTGACGAATGATCTCGAGAGCGTCGGGGTCCGTAGGCGAGATAAGAGCGAGATGGCACGAGCCTTTGAGAGGGAAGTGAAGGTCTGCCGCTTTGCCATCGAGTCTTGCCGCGACTGCCTTCCCGACGCCTGGAAGCTCGGCCTGCTTTGCCGCTTGAAACGGAGTTGTTCCGGGCGGGACTTCGAGCGCCCGTCCATCGGGGACAGTAACGATGAACGAGGGTCCGCCCGACGCCCCATCGGACGCTGCCGCACCTGGCATGGCGGACCCCTGAGACACGACTTGGCTGCTCCATTTGGCGAAGGAAGACCGGACATGCCGACTAGTCGCCAAGCTTATTGGTAGGCGCGGGCGGTTTCGAACCGCCGACCTCTACGATGTCAACGTAGCGCTCTACCCCTGAGCTACGCGCCTACAACGATACCGTCCGCGGGGGATGGCCCCGAAGAAAGCGGCCGGATAGTAGCAGCGGCCCTAGGGGGGTGTCAACGCACGGAGGTCCGATGTTGCCTTTGGACAAAGAGATCCGTTATCATGCGCCGAAAAAACGGCGATCGGCTAACGCTGCCAATTCAGCCGTGTCACCCGATCGACTAGCGGTCCGGGTCCGCGCCCCCTACGGGAGTCCCTGATGGAAGCAATCCTCGCCTTGGAAGACGGACGCGTCTTTCGCGGGAAAAGTCTGGGTGCTGTAGGTGAAATCACTGGAGAGGTCGTTTTCAACACCGGCATGACCGGGTACCAAGAAATCCTCACAGACCCGTCGTATCGCGGACAGATCGTCACAATGACGGTCCCCCATGTGGGCAACACCGGAGTAAACGAGTTGGACCCCGAATCCGGGCGCGTTCAAGCCGCCGGTTTTGTCGTGCGTGAGAGTGGCCGCTCCTCTTCATGGCGTGCGATCGGTGAACTGCAGCACTATCTAAAAAACCACGGAGTCGTTGGAATCGAAGGGCTCGATACACGTGCACTCACGCGACACCTGCGCGACGGCGGCGTGTTGAGGGGCTGTATCAGTTCCAACGGCAAGAGCGCCGAAGCGGCGGTCAAGGCCGCGCAGTTGTCGCCCCGGCCGGAAGAGCAGGATCTCGTTGGGCCGGTCAGTTGTGCTCGACCGTATGTTTGGAGAGAGGGGCGGTCCGGACTAATGGGCGAAAGTCCCCCAACGCGGGGTGGTGCTTATCATGTCGTCGTCTTCGACTACGGTGTGAAGAGAAACATTCTCAGACTGCTCGCAGACACGGGTCTCAAACTCACGGTCGTGCCGGCTGGCACGTCGGCTGCCGATGCGTTGGCGCTTCGTCCAGACGGCATCTTTCTTTCCAACGGCCCCGGAGACCCGGCTGTTTGCAGCCCACAGATCGAGACGATCAAAGCCCTGATTGGTCGAGTCCCGATCTTCGGAATCTGCCTCGGTATCCAACTGCTGGCCCACGCGTTGGGCGGCGCTACGTTCAAACTCAAGTTCGGTCATCGCGGGATCAATCATCCGGTTCGCGACGAGCAAACCGGTAAAATTGAAATCACCTCACAGAATCACGGCTATGCCGTCGAAGAATCGAGTCTGCCGCACGAGCTTGTTGTGACTCACCGCAGCCTCTACGACGGCACGGTCGAGGGGTTCGCGCACAGAGACGTTCCACTATTCGCAGTCCAATTTCATCCCGAAGCGGCGCCAGGTCCTCACGATTCGTGGCACCTGTTCGACCGCTTCATCGACCTGATCGCGGAAGGGCGTCCATTGCCCGGTTTGGCCCGCGCGCGTACAGCCTGATGCCGCCAGCGTCTTTCGGAGGTTGTTAAACCAATGCCCGACTGGAAGTCCCCGATGCGGGCCGACCCCAGCGAGTGGCTCGTGCTCAATGCGTCTGCGCCGATCAAGCTTCGGCTGCTGACCGAGTTGCACGCGCTGCCGCAGGCCGACCCAAATATCCAGAAGTTGAAAACCGAGGTCCGCAATTGGGCCCCTGCCAAAGCTGAGATCCGGTTCCAAAGGCAAGACGGTTCTTGGGGAGGGGTGATCCATGCCGGCGACGGGAAGAAGGTCGAACGTTCGACCGAGAAAACACTGTGGTTCTGGCACGAGGTCGGCTGGGATCGCGAGTCGAAGGAGATCAAGAAAGCAGCCAAGCTGCTGAAGACGTTCCTGACTCAAAAATCCGATGTCCAGTTGTTCGAGTTCAAGGCACAGGTCAAGCAAGATCCGGTGCGCGAGCGTCATGTGCGCTGGTTCATGCGAATGGTCGCGTTGGGATTACTGGTTCGCGGCGGTTGGACCGAAGAGCGCAAGGTGCTCGATACCGTCGCCGACATGCTCGAACGCACGATGGCGTTCGTCGCCGACCCTGTTTCGCGGCGGCCGGTTGAGCGAGTCGGTGTTGGTCTTCCGCAGCTTCGACGTGAAGCGATGCGTGACGGCTACTGTTTCATCCCCGATCTGTACACGCTGCGAATTTTTGCGCACGCACCAGTGCTGCTCGATTCACCACGCGCTCGTAACATGCTCAAGAAGATCTTCGATTACGTCGTGTCGGCCGAGTACCAAGAGTTGGGCGGAGACATCGGCGCTATCCGTACCGCTCGCGGCCCGATTCCGCGCGGATGGGGCGTGCAGCTTCGGCCGATCGAAGAGTATCTCGAGAACGGTACGCTCGAGGAGCTACTCTATGTGTTGGAGCAGTTTGCGCGTCTTGGACTGATCAACCGCTACCCGCAGTTGATGACTTACATGGAATGGCTGCTCGCTCATCAAGAGAAAGACGGTCGATGGGATCTCCCGGCGAAGTACTTCGGCAACAAGCCTAACTACATGAACTGGATTCGACTCGAGAAGGACTGGAAGAGTCCACAGCGGCGCGTTGCCGACGTCACATTCCGCATGATGGTCATCCTGCGGTTCCAGTTCGAACGACAAATCAAGATGCTCGATCGCGGGGCCGATCTGTATGGCATCTGATCTTCGGCCGCAAACCGAAGCGCTGCTGCAGCTGATGCCGTCGCGGCGTCTGACCAGGGCTGTGCCCGTCGGCAACGTGATCGTGGGTGGGCGCAACGCAATCGTCGTGCAGTCGATGACCACTACGCGCACCGCTGACGCGCAAGCGACAGCGCAGCAAGTCATCGAGTTAGCACGCGCTGGCTGTGGGATTGTTCGAGTCACCGTTCCTTCCGGCCCAGATGCCGCGGCCCTTCCGGAGATTCGCCGGATCATGGCGAGAGGGGGCGTTGGCGTGCCTCTGGTGGCTGATATTCACTTCACGCCCAAACTCGCACTGGAAGTGATCGAACACGTCGAGAAAGTGCGGGTCAATCCCGGAAATTTCACCGACCGGAAAGCGGTGGGCGGGGGCGACTACGACGACGCACGCTGGCAGCAGGACATCGAGCGGCTCTACGCATTGTTCGCACCAGTGGCCGACCGCGCTCGCGAGCGTGGTGTGGCTCTGAGAATCGGCACCAACCATGGGTCGCTCTCCGATCGCATCGTTCACCGCTACGGAGATAGTCCTGAGGGGATGGTGCAATCCGCACTCGAGTTCATCCAGATTTGCGAGGATCGTGGTCATCGAGACCTGATCATCTCCATGAAGGCCAGCAATACCCAAGTCATGGTGACGGCGTACCGCCTGTTGGCCGAAACACTCGACCGGCTGGCTGACGCCTACCCGCTCCACCTCGGTGTCACGGAAGCCGGCGGCGGTGATGAAGGACGGATGAAGTCCTCGGTTGGAATCGCGACGCTGCTAGCCGAGGGACTCGGCGACACCGTTCGCGTTTCATTGACCGAAGATCCTGTTCACGAGATTCCGGTTGCCTATGAGCTGGTCGCTCGCTTCGGACGAGAGTTCGATGTTCCAGATCTTATCGGTGCGCCCGAATTGGTCGAAACACGTAATCGATTGTCTCCGGCGCGACGGCTCGCTCATCGCGTCACGGTTGGACCGTGGATCTGGGGCGGGGAAGAAGTGCCTCGCGTCGAGATCAGCTTGGCTGAGGGGCAGAGCGCTTTGCTTCCATCGCTGCTCATGGCACGTCCTTCGATCGAACTCGCCGATGTCGTCGTCGACTCGGAAACTGGTTTCGAAGCTGCCGTGGCAACTCTGGCGCGAGTACCCAAGTTGCGCGCCGCTCGGGGCATCACCCTTTCCGGGACATCGAAGGCTTTCCTGACAGATGCCGCCGCAGTCGCCCGCTTGAAGGCCGGCGTCGATCGAGTCGCGGTAACCGTCGACCCTGAACTCGACGACATTGCGTCGATGGTCAAGGTCCTCGAACCTCTGCCCGTGCTGCTGCTCTTGCGTCTGGAAAAACTCTGGAGTGCGACGGATGCGCAGCGCGTTGTCTCGTTCGCGCAATCCTTGTCTGGACTCGGGCCGCGCCTCTTGGCGGGATTGAGCTTCGAAGCGGAGGCGACCCACACGATCGAAGCACACCGGTTGTTGGCCGCATCGCTCGATCGAGCTGGCGCTGCTGTGCCGATCGTCCTCAGCGACAGTGTCTTTCCGGCGGAGGACTCGCGCGTCGGAATGTCGGGTCGATTGGGGGCGTTGCTGATCGATGGCATTGGCGACGCCGTGCGAATCTCCATGGGACCGGATCCTCGCCACCAGGTTCACCTGGCTCACGGCATTTTGCAGGCAGCGCGGTGCCGGTTAGAACGTGCCGAATACATTGCGTGCCCGTCGTGCGGAAGAACCCTCTTCGATCTTGAAACGACGACTCAAAGAATCCGCGAAATTACCGAGCATCTCAAATTGAAGATCGCGGTGATGGGTTGCGTGGTGAACGGTCCCGGCGAAATGGCCGACGCCGATTTCGGGTTCGTTGGTTGGGGCGAGGGGAAGGTTGCACTGTTCGTCGGGAAGAAATTGGTCACACGTGACGTCCCGTTTGCCGAGGCCCCCGCTAAGCTGGTCGAGTTGATCAAAGCGCACGGACGATGGGCTGAGCCAGAGGCGTCTGCCGTGGCGGATCTCGAGCAGGCAAACAACTAGTTCATAGCACGGGGTTTACGAACGCGGGTGTCGTTTTTCATACAGCCTGACGCCGGTTTTCGCGTGGTGCTGTTGCCATCTTCGCAACGCAAACCGCTTGAGCCCATTGCCTCGCGAGCTCATTCGTCTGTCGTGGCACGCCTCTCGCATTGCGTAGGCTCAACTCGGCGGATACCTCCATTGGGCCTGCGCGACGCGCAGGGAGGTTCCTCAGACGCTTCACAGTTATTGCTTCCTCTCGCGACACCGCATGGTAGGTCAAACAGGAAGACCCCGGCATGACTGCCGGGGTCTTCGTCGTTCTAAGGGCCTCGTCTCAGTTGCCGCAGCAGTCGTGGGTGAGGACAACCTGTCCAGCCGCCGGCCACGCTGTCCGGACAAAGCGCCCATCGCCCCGATCGACTGTCCGTACCTCTTGCTGTTCACGCCATTTCAGAAATGCGGGGAGGCGCCCACGTTGAATCGATCCATCGGCTTGGCATCAAGATTGAATCTAAGAATCGTCGAGAGACGCGAAGACGCGGCTAGCGCGATCCCAGGAAGCGCGACAAGGAAGCCGCTCCGCTGATCTCAACCCTCTCTCCTCTCTTCTAGGGACCTCCGCATCCCAGGGGCCTTGGCCACCTCTCGACCAGGGCCCCACTCTTTTTTTCCAGGCAGGGCGCCAAGCGCTCAATCAAGCTGCTGCCAAGCCCAAGCCGCGGGAAGAGCAAACCCGATCGCGTTGGCCACGCCGTG
Source organism: Acidobacteriota bacterium (assembly GCA_031395565.1). Taxonomy (GTDB): domain Bacteria; phylum Acidobacteriota; class Polarisedimenticolia; order J045; family J045; genus JANNUT01. Next base: position 63,377 of record JANNUT010000163.1, read on the forward strand.
AATCAGACTCATTGACGGCACGCCGAGCCAATCGATCTGCAGATAGTCGCGAAGCCCGTAGGCGCTTGCGAACAACACCCCGATTCCGAGCGCTACCGACGCTGTGCGCAACAACCCTCGCGCAACCCTTGGCGTGCCGGACATGGAAGCGACACGCCACTGAAGCGATGCGGCGATCGCTCCTGTGACTGCGGTGACGACCGCCGCCACGCTTGCGACGATCGTACTCAGATGGAGTTGCGAAAGTGTGCTGCCGAGTGAAGTGAGCGGGACACCGAGGATCACCCCCCAGCAGGCGATCGCGGAGCTTCGGCCTCCAACGCGCTTGGCCGACCACGCAGTCAAAATCGGAAGCGCGATGCCGGCGTAGAGAAAGTGGATCGCGGTGAGTCGCACGATGGCAAGATCGAAGCCCAGTGGACGCAACTCGAGCGCATCGATCAAAACCCAGAAAGCTCCGATCGCGGCAAACACCAGGCCGGCTGAGAGAGCCAAATCGCTTGCCGTCAACACACGAGTGCTGACGAAACGCTGTGCCCCCGCAATCGCGCAAAGCGACATCACGACGGCCCAAGGCAAAGCTGTCGCAGCTCTCCAGATTCCGGGGGGCAGAATCGCGCCCCCAGCGATCAAGCAGACCGCCGCGTAGGGCTGAAAGGCGGTTGCGATCTGTAACCACCGCGACGACGTGAGAATTCCGTCGGTGAGCACCAAGCGCCGGAGTAGCAACGGAATCGGTGCAGCGATCGCCAGCCAAAGCAGCCAGCTCAGAACTGGCATGAGCTTCATCCGGCGAGTTCACGTCCGACGGATTGGATCCGATCCATCGTCGCTTTGAGTTCCGGAGCGTACTGTCGCGGAACACACTCACCACAGATCTCTTCACTCAGGATCGAGAGCGTCTTCAGGTTCTGTCGAGGAGCCCCGGGATCGCCCGCGGCCAAAGGATTGCAGCGCAGGATCTCGCGCATCTCGTTCAAACACGCCGCCAGATTGAGAAGCAACGTCTCCAGTACCGGCTCATCGACGTGCTGTTCTGTCTTGTAGAGCAACTCGTGCACGATGCGCAGCTCGCCGATCAGGACCAGCGTCAAACTCTCCCAACGGCTTCGAAAGCGATCCTGGTTCAGCGTGTCGCCGGCACAGCGCTCGGCCAACTCCTGTAGCTCGGTGAGCACCAGATGCAGGTTCACACGTACGCGGCCCAGACGATCCTCGAACGACACTTGGTGGATCTCGCGAATCATCCGGTCCTGATTTTGTCCGATCAGACGGCTGACCAAGACTCCGAACACCAGCAGTGCGGTTGCCGCTTCCAGCACCGCTATCGCCCGCATGACTCCCATTGGCACCACATCTCCGAAACCAACGCTCGTAGCGGTGACAAAACTGAAGTAAAGGCAGGTGAGGAAGCCTTCGAGACTGGTAGGGATCGGTTGGCCATTGGTCATCAAGCCAGGCAGTCCGCTGAATCCCCAGATCCAATAGACGATCGCAAACCCGACAACCATCGACAACCACAGCAAGAGCAATCGTGCTGGGGACAACTGCAGCAGTCGAACGAGGCCACGCTGAGTGCGAGACCGGCGAGGAGAGCTTACGAGTGGGATCGATGACTCGGTCGGCAAATCGCTTTCCACCGGTCCGCCTGATTGGATCCACCCTTCGATCCCAGGACCGAAGTGCTTGAGATTCGTGTAGCCCATTTGTCGAAGCAAGCCCACGGCCTGCGTAGAAGCCGTTCACCCGAAGCCCGTGCAATACACGAGCACCTGAAGCGACTTGTCGGGCAATCTTAGAGGCGCTTCGTCTTGCAGCGTGCGAAGCGGCAAGTGCAGGCTCCCCGGAATGCGGCGTGCGATAAAGGCGTCGCGTGGAAGCACGTTGACCGGGAGGAGGGTCCGCTGTGCGAGCCGTTCGACTACCTGCTCGAACGAGAGTTCTTCTGCATCCGGCGAGTCGTCCATCGGCAACTCAACCACCGAAGGAATCGATCGGGTCTTCGCGCGTTTCGAACCGCGTAAACTCTTTGACGAAGTACAACGGGACGATTCCGGTAGGACCGTTTCGTTGCTTCGCGATGATGATCTCGGCTTTGCCAGCCAGGTCGTTCTCGATCACCTTCTGCGGGTCCTTCTCGTAGACTTCAGGCCTGAAGATGAACATCACAAGATCTGCATCTTGTTCGATCGCCCCCGATTCGCGCAGATCGGACAATTGAGGCCGGTGATCACCGGTGCGTTGCTCGGGTGCGCGGGACAACTGCGAGAGCGCAATCACAGGAATCTGTAGTTCCTTGGCGACGCCCTTGAGCGAACGGGAAATCTCGCTGATCTCTTGCTGACGGCTGTCGGTCCGGCGTTCGAATCGCATCAGCTGCAGGTAGTCGACCACCAACAGGTCGAGACCGTGCTCGACCTTCAAGCGGCGCGCCTTTCCTCGCAACTCCATCGGTGTCACACCAGGCGTGTCGTCGATGAAGATCTGGCACGCGGTCAGCCGTTCGAACGCATCGGTCAATCGCTCCCATTCAGAGGCGTCGAGTCGGCCGGTGCGCAGCTTGTGTGCATCGAGATGGCCTTCGCCGCAGAGCAAGCGAAAGAACAACTGAGTCGATGACATTTCGAGCGAGAAGATTCCGACCCGAGTACCCGCCTGTGTCGCAGCATTTTGCGCAATGTTGAGCGCAAGCGCGGTCTTGCCCATCGAGGGCCGGCCCGCGAGGATCGCGAGATCGCCTGGTTGCAGTCCAGCGGTGAGCGCGTCGAGCTTTCGATACCCGGTCGGAACGCCGGTGATGAGTTCTCGCTTCTCAGCCAGTTCCTCGATGCGGTTGAGTCCTTCGTGACCCACTTCGCGAATCGAGACGAAACCGGCGCGTCGCTTGGCCGATCCCAATTCGAATAATCGTTGCTCGGCTGAGTCCAAGATTTCTGTTGCCGGGCGCCCGGCCCCGGCCGCTTCTTGACGAACTTCGTCGGCGACTGCCAACAGCCGGCGCAAGATCGCTCGATCTTGCACGATGCGTGCGTAGGCCGAGATGTTCGCCGTGCGTGGCAGCCCGTCGATGAGAGAGGCGACGTAGGCAGCACCGCCGGCGCGCTCCAGTTGTCCTTCCCGCTCGAGTTCGGTCCGGACGGTAATCGGATCGATCGGTTCGCTACGGCTGACCAGCGCCACATAAGCTTCGAAAATGCGTCGATGCGACTCGCGATAAAAATCCTGGGCGGTAATCAGTTCGAGCGCGGAATCGAGCGCGTCCGAGTCGAGCAGCACCGCGCCCAAGACCGCACGTTCGGAGACTTCGTCCCAAGGCATCGCGAGTTCGCTGCCCGATCGGGAGGAGGGAGAGACGTCAGACGGGTCTGCACCGCGTGGGCCAATACCGAGCGACATGAGTTTCCTTTGTTGGCGGGCGACGAATCAGCTAAGCGCCCGTAGAATACCGCGGGTCGAGCGGAGCCGGAGAGAGGGTCGCTGCGAGACTTCGGTCTCGGAGAGGAAAGTCCGGACTCCAAAGGGCAGCGCGCTGGGTAACTCCCAGGCGGGGCGACCCGACGGAAAGTGCAACAGAGAGCAAACCGCCAGCGGCCGGCGGCAACGCCGGTGCGGGCAAGGGTGAAACGGTGGGGTAAGAGCCCACCAGCATTCCGGGCAACCGGGATGGCTTGGCAAACCCCGCGCGGAGCACGGCCAAATAGGGGAGCAACGGCGTGGCCCGCGCCGCTCCCGGGTAGGTTGCTTGAGGCGGCGGGTAACCGCCGTCCTAGAGGAATGACACCTCCTTCTCTTACGAGAAGAACAGAATCCGGCTTATGACCGACTCCGCTCGACACTCAGTCCAAGCCAGCGCGCGCGTGCGAGAAGAAATCGCACGTCTCGCGCCGCGTCTTGCGCTGCTCGCCCGCGATCTGCATCGCGATCCAGAGTTGGGCACGCAGGAACTTCATGCGGTGGCGCGGCTTGCCGGCGAGTTGGAGGAAGAAGGTCTGCAGGTCGAAGTCGGGGTTGCAGGGTTGCCCACGGCATTTCGTGCGATGCGCGCTGCCGGCGAGGGACCGAGCGTCGCATTCTTCGCAGAGTACGACGCGATCCCATCGTTAGGCCACGCGGCTGGGCACAACCTGCTGAGCGCTGCGAGTGTCGGTGCGGCGGTGGCGCTTTCGCGCGTCCTGGGGCCGTTGCTTGGTCGGGTAATGTTGTTCGGAGCTCCTGCCGAAGAGACGATTGGCGGCAAAGTTGTGATGGCAATGCGGGGCGCGTTCGAGGGCGTCGACGTGGCGCTACTGGCGCATCCCGGTCGCGAAGACCGGGCCATCGTTTCGACGCTCGCGAGTTGGTCCGTCGAGGTCGTGTTCGAGGGACGTGCCGCGCATGCCGTGGCCGACCCGGCGAGTGGAATCGATGCGCTCGACGCGATGATCCGCTTGTTCTCGGCGCGCAACTCACTGCTGGCGAGTCTGCGACCGAGCACTCGAATGCCCGGAGTCATTCTCGAAGGGGGCGTTCGCCCCAATCTGATTCCCGCCCGCGCTCGCGCGCGATTCAGTCTTCGCGCAGAGACCGCGCACTATCTGGTCGAAACGGTGGCGGCTCGCTTTCGTGAGATCGTCGAGGTGATCGCCCAAGAAACAGCGACGCATGCGTCGGTGACACCCATCGACAATCTTTACGACGAGATGTTGAGCAACGCGGAGTTGGCGATGCTCTATTCGGACCGCGCGCGGAGCGAAGGAATGGACCCTCACGCTGGGCCAGGACAGGTGATAGGGTCGCTCGATATGGGGACTGTTTCGCATCTCGTTCCATCGCTGCATCCAATGTTCCGCCTCGGCGACGGATCGATCTCGAGCCACACCGCTGAATTCACACAGCTTTGTGCGAGCGCTACCGGCTTTGATGCGGCGATGCGCGCCGCAACGGCTCTCGCGCTGACAGGTCTCGCGGTCCTCAGCGATCGCGCTGTGCTCGAACGTGTGCGGCATGCGCACCTCGACGCCGCCGGAAAATTCTCTCGCGCGGCGGTGCCGCTCGTCACCGAGCAGGTCGAAGGATGAAGCGGCGCAAGTCTCTTGTCGTCCCTCCGGCACTCGCTCCTGGCGCTCGAATTGCTGTCGTGGCGCCGGGGTCCGCGGTCCCTGCCGACGGCCTGGAAACCGGACTTGCCGTGCTGCGTGGCTGGGGATTCGAACCGGTGTTGGGCCGTCATGTGCTGCGCCCGCTCGGCGACTTGGCGGCCACCGATGAGCGCCGTGCCGCAGATCTCATGTGGGCGCTCACGGACCCGACCATCGACGCTGTCTGGGCGGCGCGCGGCGGTTGGGGCGCGGCACGGTTGCTAGAGTCCATCGACTTTGCGGCACTGCGACGCAATCCACGGTGGGTCATCGGTTTCTCCGATCTGACGGTGTTTCAAGCCGCGATGTTGCAGCAAGGACTGCCTTCGCTGTATGCGCCGGTAGTGATCGAACTCGGCACCATCGAGCGCGTCGCGGATGACAGCTTGGCTCGCTGGCTCCTGCATCCCGAAACCGTGCAGAGCTTTCGACTGAAGACCGTGGCCGCCGCATCGAAGCGACGATCGGTGTGTGGTCCACTTGCCGGTGGCTGTCTCACACTGCTTGCCTCGTTGGCGGGGACGTGCTGGCAGCCCAACCTCGACGGTGCGGTCGTGTTTATCGAGGAGGTCGCGGAGGCTCCGTATCGAGTCGATCGACTGCTTTGGCAACTGCGCGCTAGCGGGATGCTCGACGCTCCCGCAGCTCTGGTGTTCGCGCAGTTCACGCGCTGCGATCCTCCGGCAGGACGCGCCAGCCGGACGCTCGAGACGATCTTCCGTGATCACGCAACGGCGCTTGGAGTACCGACGTTTGCGGGTCTGCCTGTTGGACATGGAGCAGGCGCGGTGGGCGTGCCGCTCGGCTATTCGGCCACGGTCGACTTGGTTCGACGGACGTTACGTATCGACCCACCGTTCGCATGAACTCACCTGCGTCAACCGACACTCGCGCGCCACTCGCCATCGTGCTGGCCTACGACGGCACTTCGTTCGAGGGTTGGCAAATGCAGCCGCAGCGGCGCACGGTGCAAGGTGTTGTTGAAGCCATGCTTTCGAAGGTGCACGGGGTGTCTCGCGTCGCCATCGTTGGCGCGGGACGGACCGATGCAGGCGTCCACGCACTTGGGCAGGTTGCAAGCTACTCGCCCCCAACTTTCCGTGATCCAGATTTGCTGCAGCACGCACTCGCTCGACTGCTTCCAAGGGAAGTCCGGCCGCTTGCCGTGCGGCCGATGTCGCCACGATTTCACGCCTGTCGCAGTGCAGCAGGGAAGATCTATCGCTACCGCATCGTCAATCGCCCGATGGTCCTACCGTTCGACGCCCCCTATGTCTGGCAAGTACCGCAAGCACTCGACATCGAGGCGATGAACGCCGCCGCAATGCGCCTGCCGGGCCTGCGCGACTTTTCTTCGTTCTCGGCCGTCGGCGGTCAGACCAAGACCTTCGTTCGAGATCTTCGGCGGCTCGCGATCGTCACGCGCGATGACACTGAGATTTCAATCGAAGCCGAGGCTGATGGGTTCTTGTATCGCATGGTCCGCGTCATCGCCGGGGTCTTGGTGGAAATCGGGCGCCGCCGACGTTCCCCGGAGTCGATCGATGCGCTACTCAACCTGCCCCGTGTCGGTTCGGCGGCAGCGATGGCCCCAGCACAGGGGCTCTGTCTCGTCAGAGTTCACTATCCGGAAGGAGACGACCCCCACGGCGCCGTCTGATCGCCGATTCATGGACCGGCGAGGCGGACGGTGCTAGATTCCGCGGCGCGATGGCACCCGCATCCAAACCGCGCCGACGCGGAGAGCGAATCGATGACGAGGCGTCGCTGACGCAGATCGACTTCGCGACACTTCCGCGGCATATCGCCATCATCATGGATGGCAACGGTCGGTGGGCTCGACAACGCGGCTTACCTCGCGTCGCGGGACATCGGGCCGGAATCGCGAGCGTCCGGGAGATGGTCGAGACCTGTGGCCGGCTCGGGTTGGAAGCCCTCACCCTTTACGCCTTCAGTCGTGAGAACTGGTCTCGGCCGGCACCTGAAGTGCGAACGCTCATGCTGCTGCTCTGTGAATTCCTGAGTAGCGAGCTCGACAGCGTACACGCCCGCAACGTGCGCTTCCGTGTGATCGGGCGCAGCTCCGACCTGCCGGCGGATGTACAGGCGGCGCTGGCCAACGCCGAGTCGCGAACCGCCGCCAACACTGGGATGCAGTTCTTGGTCGCGCTGTCCTATTCCGGTCGATCTGAGATCGCGGATGCAGCGCGCGCCTTGGGACGACTCGTGCAGACTGGCACGCTCGATCCAGAAGCGATCGATGAGGCCGCGGTTGCTGCTCAGCTTTCGACGGCAGGCGTTCCCGATCCGGATCTGTTGATTCGGACCTCGGGGGAAATGCGTGTCAGCAACTTCCTGTTGTGGCAAATCGCATACGCTGAGTTATGGGTCAGCCCTGTTCTCTGGCCCGAGTTTCGCAAACGCCACCTCTACGAAGCGATTCTCGATTTCCAGCGACGTGAACGCCGCTTTGGCGGTGTCGGGAGCGAAAAAGGTGTGGTTGTCCGAGCGCTGAAGCGATTGCTCACGTGACACGCGTCATTACTGCATCGTTTCTCGTCGTTGCTATCTATCTCGTTTTGAAGGTCGCTCCCGCGTGGGCGTTTTGGCTCACGATCGGGCTGGGTGCCGTCATCGGTGTTTTCGAGATGTCGTCGATGCTCGCACGCGGCGGCCGGGCACCCTGGCGTTGGTTAGCACTGCTCGGAACGCTCTCGGTCGCGGCGACGTTCATGCGCGTCGAGCCCCCGCTGGCGCCGGTGCTCGCAGCGTTTTTGGTGACGCTGTTCGTGACCATGTTAGTGAGCCGTGAAACACCTGCGAGTGCTGTCGACCGGATGCTCGGAACACTGTTGCCGGTCTTTTATCTTGGTTTGACGCTCGGGCATTTGGGAGGGCTGCTTGCGATCGAAAACCCGGAAGCACGCGAGCGCGGAGAGGACCTGATTGCCTTGGCGCTGTTTGCCGTCTATTGCGGAGACACCTTCGCGTACTTCGGTGGAAGGGCCTTCGGCAAGCACAAACTTGCCCCCGCGATCAGTCCTGGAAAAACCATCGAGGGTGCGATCTGCGGCCTGATCGGATCGATGCTGGGAGCAACGCTCGCGCCGCTGTGGTTTTTTCAGCGATTGCCACTTGGGCATGCGCTCCTGATCGGGGCGATCCTCGGCGCCGCAGGAATTTTCGGCGACCTGGCCGAGTCGCTGTTCAAGCGCGCCTCCGATGTCAAAGACTCGGGCGGACTGCTCCCTGGGCACGGAGGCATGCTCGATCGCATCGATAGCCTGCTCTTGGCCGCACCGGTGCTCTTTTGGTATCACCGCCTGTTTCTCGCCGATCTGTAATCTGAGGTGAGTCACGAGCCGGCCTGTAGAATACCGGAGCTATCCCAGCCCGCGAGGTCCCTTTGGCACGTCGGATTGTCATCCTAGGCTCGACCGGCTCGATCGGGCGCAGCACGCTGGAAGTCGTGCGGCGGCATGCGCCCGCGTTCGATATCGTGGGTCTCGTCGCAGGACGACAGGTCGAACGCCTTGCCGAACAGGTGCGTGAGTTTCAGCCGAGTGCTGTGTCCGTCGCCGATGAGGCCTCGGCTCGCGAGTTAAGACGTTTGCTTAGCGGCCGTGTCCCCGAAATCCGGCTCGGATCGCAAGGCGCGGCGGAGGTTGCCGTCGGAACTGGAGCGGAGGTGGTCGTTGCCGGGATCGTTGGTGCCGCAGGACTGATTCCGACTCTCGCCGCTGTTTCTGCAGGCCTGGTCGTTGCGCTTGCCAACAAAGAAGCGTTGGTCGTTGCCGGAGAGTTGATGGTCAAGGCGGCGCGGGACGCCGGTGCCCCGCTGCTTCCCGTCGACAGTGAACACAATGCGATACACCAGTGTTTGCGCGCTGGACAAGTGAGCGAAGTCCGCCGGCTGGTGTTGACAGCCTCAGGGGGTCCGTTTCGAGGCTGGTCACGAGCAAGACTCGAATCCGTGACTCGCGAGCAGGCACTTAATCATCCAACCTGGAAGATGGGCCCGAAGATCACCATCGACTCGGCAACGCTCATGAACAAAGGGCTCGAAGTGATCGAGGCGTCGTGGTTGTTTCAGCTGCCGCCATCGGCGATCGACGTCGTCGTTCATCCGCAGAGTGTGATGCACAGCATGGTCGAGTTTCGGGATGGTTCCTACATCGCACAAATGGGAACTGCGGACATGCGGCACCCGATTCAATACGCGTTGACCTGGCCAGCTCGATGGGAAGCGGCCTCCAGCCGCCTCGATCTGCTCGGCGTCGGACCGCTCACGTTCGAAGCTCCCGATCTCGAGGCGTTTCCCTGCCTGCGCTTGGCCTATGCGGCCTTGCGAGAAGGGGGCGATACACCCGCGCGCCTGAATGCCGCCAACGAGGTTGCCGTGGCTCGTTTTCTCGCGGGGCAGTTGTCCTTCGTTGAAATTCCGCGGGTCATTGAACAGACACTCGCCGCCGAATCGACGCGTCCCGTTTCCGAATTGGCCGACCTGCTCGATGCCGATCGCCGCGCACGTCACACCGCACAGTTTTTAATCGACCGGGAGATTTCAACTCGATGAGTCTCGTACTGGCTGGAATCGTGGTGTTGGGGCTGCTCGTGTTCATCCACGAGTTGGGGCACTTTCTCGCGGCAAAATACTTCAAGGTGCGCGTCGAGGTGTTCTCGCTAGGATTCGGGCCGCGCTTGATCGGATTCACCAAGGGCGACACCGACTATCGTCTGGCCCCGATTCCTTTAGGCGGTTACGTCCGAATGTCAGGCGAGATGCCGGGAGACACCGGCATCTCGAGTGACGACCCGGGAATGCTCACAGCCAAGCCTCGCTGGCAGCGATTGATCATCATGCTGGCTGGCCCAGCCATGAACGTGCTGCTTGCAGTCCTCGTGTGGTGGGGTCTTTTCATTCACGGGATTCAGGTGCCCGATATTCCGGCCGGTCCACCTCAGGTTGAGCGGTTCGAGCCAGGATCTCCCGCTGAAGCGGCGGGACTGCTGCCGGGAGATCGAATCATCAGGGTCGGCGAAAAGATTCTCAACTCGGTGAGCGACTATCAAGACGCGATTGTGTTCGAGCCCGGCAAGACACTCGCCTATACCATCGAGCGTGACGGTAAGCCCCAGCGCTTCGACGTCACTGTTGGAAAAGATCCGAGCTATGGGATCGGCTGGGACGGTGTTCGTATTCGCTGGCAGGTCTTGATTACCGACGTTGCGGCGAATGAGCCCGCGGCACGCGCGGGGTTAATGGCCGGCGATCGTATTCTAGAGATCGACGGCCGCGTGCCGGCTGGCAGCGAAGCCGTCGTTTCTGCCATCAAGCTTGGCTCCGAGCCTCAGATTCGTTTCAAGGTGCAACGCGGGACCGAGGAGTTGTCGCTGACGGTAACGCCGGCGAAGGGAGACGACGGCAAGCCAAAAATCGGTGTGACGCTCGGGTATCCACTCAAGCTGGTGCAGTATCCGCCTGGTGAAGCCCTGACTGAGGCGCTCACCGAGGCGCAACGGCGAGCCACCGACTTGTTCACCGCGATCGGCAAGCTCTTGCGGCGAGAACTCGGGATGGAGGTAATGTCAGGCCCGCTCGAGATCGCACGCATCTCTCGCGACCAAATGCAACGCGGTGTGATCCCGTTCCTGCAGTTGTTGGCGTTCATAAGTTTGCAGTTGGGACTGTTCAACCTGCTGCCAATCCCGGTGCTCGACGGCGGCCACATCCTGATCCTGTTGTTTGAAGGGGCGCTTCGTCGTGATCTGTCGCCACGGTTCAAGGAGCGTGTTCTTCAAGTCGGCTTCGTCCTGCTGCTGACATTCGCGGCGACCGTCATATTTCTCGATACGAAGAAGTTCTATGTCGCCAATAGTGCTTCCGAAGCGGCCAAGCCTTCGAGCCCAGAAGCTCCCGTTTCGCCGCCCCCGCACTAATCGCTTTCACTGACTGTCGAGTGTCCGTCCGCGACCATCGCGTACGGCCAGCGTCCACGTGCGGTCGCCGTTGAATCACGCTGTGATCTCGGACGACCGATCCATGCGCTTTCTCGTGCGCGGCCTACGGCGGCATGCCCGTTGCTTTAGATCCCTTCGCCGCCGTACGGCGAGCAAAACGGAGGGAAACTCATGCGTGCCCTGAATCGAATCGCAGTCTTGTTGATCACACTCAGTCTGTTTGCCGTTGCGAATGCCGCCCCGCAAAACAGTACGCGCGGGGCAGGTGACGACGCACGAGCTGAAGCCGCGTCGGCGGCACGCGTCAACATCAACACGGCTGGAGCGGAGGAACTCGCATCGCTGCCGGGTATTGGGCCCGCACTCGCCAAGCGGATCATTGAGTATCGCACTCAACACGGGCCGTTTAAGCGAGTCGACGATCTGGTTGCCGTGAAGGGCTTGGGCCCCAAGATGCTCGACAAGATCAAGCTGCGTTTGAGCGTCGAGACCAACGCGCGATGACGCCGTCAGCACGATCCGAGCAGGGGACCTCGCTCGCCATGCTGGTGGTTGCGCTGGCAGTCGTCTCGCTGCTGATCTTGCTGAGTGCAGACAACCTCCGTCCCGCGGCAGAACGCCGCGGGGCGGAGTCCTGCGCTGCATTGCTTGCGGCTGCGATGCGGGGGGCAGCCATCGAGGCCATCATCAGCGGCCGCTCGCTCGCCTTGGTGTTTCCCAGGTCCGGGCGTGACGAACCTGTTCGATGGGTGCACGACGGCGATGGTGATGGAGTTCGACGTGACGATGTCGATGCTGGAATCGACACGGGACAAGCGCCGTTCTGGCTCTCTCGCGAAGTGGATTCGTGCCGCATCGGCCGTCCCTCCATTCCAGAATTGATCGATCTTCCGCCCAGCGCGACGCCGCTTTCCGCTTCCGACCCGAAGGTGCGGTTTGGTACGAGCCGGATGGCTGTCTTCACGACAGACGCAACGGCAACTGCAGGTTCGGTATTCGTGACCGCGGGAGGGGGCTCGGTCTGTGCGATCGTTGTCAATGGCGCCACCGCGCGAACTCGGCTTTATTGCTGGGATCCCAATGACCGGCTGTGGAAGGCGCGCTAGGCATCGTTGCCGCTGGTGTCGCGCCGGTGCTAGCATCCGCAGCCTTTGATCGGAGACTCGGGTGAGCCAAGCACACGAAGCCGGAACGCAGCGAGATACTCCACTGCGGGACTGTCACATCGCTTTGAAGGCGAAGATGGTTCCGTTTGCTGGTTTCTCGATGCCAGTCCAGTACAGCGGTGTCTTGCAGGAGCATCGAGCCACACGCAACGCGGCTGGGCTATTCGATGTCAGCCACATGGGCGAGTTCGAGGTGAGAGGCCCGGAGGCGGGACGCTTTCTCGACCATGTAGTGCCGAGCAGAGCCTCCACGCTCCCCATCGGCAAGGTCGTGTACAGCGTGCTGACGACCGAGCGTGGCACGATTGTCGATGACCTTTTGATCTACCGCATGGCCGAAGATCACTTCATGACGGTCGTAAATGCCTCCAATCGTGCTAAGGACTTCGCCTGGATGCAGGAAAATATCTCCGGCTTCGACGCGAGCCTCGAGGACGTTTCCGACGCGACGGCGTTGATTGCTCTACAAGGGCCGAAGGCTCGCGAAATCATGGCGCGATTAGCGAGCGGTGTGGATGCGATGGCTGTGAAGTACTACCACTGGGCGCGAGGCTTGGTCGCAGGCCGGCCGATGATGGCGAGCCGCACGGGCTACACCGGCGAGATGGGGTTCGAGATTTTTCTTTCCAATTCAGACGCACCGCATGTTTGGACCGAACTCATGAGTGAGGGTGCGCCGTTCGGCATCCGCGCTTGCGGGCTGGCGGCGCGTGACACGCTGCGTCTCGAAGCCGGGCTGCCGCTCTACGGCAACGATATCGACGACACGACCACCGTCTTGGAAGCAGCCCTCGACTTTACGATCGATTGGAGCAAGGAATCTTTTGTCGGTAGGGCCGCGCTAGAACGTGAGCAAAAGAGCGGGCCGCTGAGACGGCGAGTTGGCTTTCAAATCGAGGGTGTTGGGATACCGCGTCAGCACAACGCAGTGATGGTTGACGGAAGTCCTGTGGGAGAAGTCACCTCGGGAAGTTTTTCTCCAACTTTGGAGCTCGGTCTCGGCATGGCCTATGTGGCCAGAGCGCGAGCTGCCGATGGTGCACGAGTGGAAATCGATGTACGTGGGCGTCGCCTTCCGGGCGCGCTCGTGCCGCTGCCGTTCTATCGCCGGCCGAGCCAGCCGAAGGTCTAAAAGCGTTGCACGCGAGGAGAGGATATGCCGCGTCCTGAGGAATGCCGTTTTACGCCCGAGCACGAGTGGATCTACCCAGATGGCGAGGGCGCTGTTGTCGGGATTACCGATTTCGCCCAGCAAGAGCTGGGGGACATCGTTTATCTGAATCTCGGTGAATCGGGTCGAAGCGTGAAGGTCGGTGACGAGCTTGGCGAGATCGAGTCAGTCAAAGCGGTCGCCGAATTCTACGCACCGGCGTCGGGGGAGATCGTCGCCATCAACGCCGATCTTGCGGATCACCCTGAGAAGGTCAATCAAGATCCTTTCGGCGGAGGGTGGCTGGTAAGAATCAAACTGGCTGACGCCTCTTCGCTTTCACAGTTGATGGACTTTGCGTCGTACAAGAAGTTCCTCGAAGAATCGGCACATTAGCCAGCGTGCTTTCGGAGTCGCGCGAGAACTAACGCCGCGCTTCCGACCCGAGGCGGGGTGAGAGCGACGAGTGCCCACGCCACAGAGATCTGAGCATCTCTATTGGCAGACCGATCACGTTGCTCACCGATCCCCGTATCTCGGCCACGAACCAGCCGGCAGCACCTTGCAGGGCGTAGCCGCCCGCCTTGTCCCAGGGCTCATTGCTTTGAAGATAGGTGGCTATCTCTTCGGCGCTGAGTTCTGAGAAGCGAACACGAGTTCGAGCGTGCGCGACCTTCGGCTTTTGGTCAGGCACGAGCCAGGCTATAGCGGTGACAACGTCGTGCCAGCGCCCAGAGAGCATCTCGAGCATTCGTTGAGCGTCGCGCTGATCGCGAGGCTTCCCCAACGCGTTTCGGCCGCAGGCCACCACAGTATCGGCGGCCAAGATCATCGAGGCTGGATGCGCCCGCTGCGCCGCTAGCGCCTTGGCTAGCGCCAATCGACGCGCGAGCGCTGTCGGGGCTTCCCCACGCCGCGGACGCTCATCGACGTTCACGTCCACAACTCGGTAGTCGATACCGAGGGAGTCCAAGATATCCCGCCGTCGCGGTGATCGGGAGGCCAGGATGATTCGTGTATTGGATCGCTTCTTTGCCGGTTTCATTCCTGTCTCGTATTCTCCCGCAGAGATGAACGGAATGAGCGGCAAAAATCGAGGCATCAGATCGGGGTATTGGCTTGTTGCCATCGGGGTCCTCGCGCCTGTCCTTTACGCGATGATCGCGCTCGATGCGCTGGGTGCTGCCAAACCGAACGACGCACCTGAACATCCGCGTGTTGTGATCCTGGTAACCGGCGCCGTCGAGGGGTATCTGGATCAGTGCGGATGCGTAAAGAACCCGATGGGCGGATTGGGAAAAAGGGCCGGGTACCTCATCGGGTTGAGACGCCATTGGCCCGAGACGCCACTGATCCTGCTTGATAGCGGGAACTTCTCGGATGACCCAAGCCCCGGTGGCAAGGTCAAGACAGGTGGACTCATCGAAGGGATGGGGAGTCTCGGTTACCTTGCGACCGGTGTGGGCGAGCGCGAACTCGGTTTGGGCTATGAAGAAATCCAACGATTTGCGGCTGGAGCCCGCTTTCCGTTTGTCAGCGCGAACGTCGTGGATGTCCAGACTCGAAAGCCGATGTTCACGGCGTCGACGACGATCGAGCGGGGTGGTCTGAAGTTGGCCATCACTTCAGTCGCGCGTGCCAACCCCTCGGTTGAGGGCCGGACTGCTGGTGGGCGTCGTGTGGGTATCGCCGATCCGATCGAGTCACTTTCTAAACTGATTCCTAGCCTGAGAGAGGGTCACGACCTCGTCGTTGTGCTGACATCGCTTCCTATCGAAGAAGCGACCGTAATCGCGCAGCGAGTACCGGGTATCGATTTGATCGTCGGGGCGTTTGCGGCACGATCGACCGAACGAGCTGAAGTCGTCGACAAGACCCGCGTCATGTACGTAAGCGACCAAGGTAAGGCTTTCGGGCAAATCGAGGTTTACTCCGGGCCGAGCTCCAAATACCGGATCGAGAGCCGAATTGCAGGACTCGGCGATGCCGTTGCTACGGACGACACGATGGAGCGCTTCGTGTTTGCCACGATGCAAGCCTCCAACGAGGCTGACACAAAGGCGTTGTTGCCAGCGGATCAGTCCAGCGGCACCGGAAATAGCGCCTTTGTCGGTGTTGGAACATGCACCGCGTGTCATTCGACGGTGGTTGCTCACTGGGCAAAGTCAAGGCACGCGATGGCCTGGAAGACTCTCGAGCGGGCCGAGGGCGGGGAGCCCAAGCAGTTGCAGTGCTTCGGATGCCACTCCGTCGGATTCGGGCAGTCGAGTGGATTTCGAACGACACGCGAGACACCGCATTTGTCGGGAGTGGGATGCGAGTCGTGTCACGGTCCGGGCTCAGCGCACGTTTCCAATCCGGAGGCAGCGTACGGCAAGACGAGCCTGACCACGTGTACCGCGTGCCACAACGCTGAAACAGATCCGACCTTCAATTATTACGAAGCTCTCCGCGCCGTCGCGCACCCCGCGAAAAATTATCCTGCGGCACAAACTTCTCCGAGGGCAAAAAGAAGTGGCCCGCCGGAGGGGCCGGCGGGCCAAGGTTCCTCAGGGAGGAGGTCGGTCAGGAGGGGGGAGGTCTCCGCCCTGACCCGGACTCTAAGAGTCCGGGGTGGCACTTGGAGGGGTCAAGTCAGGGAGAACTGCAACTGCCTACGGAGGGAGCCGAGTCGTTCACGTAACTTCAGCTTGGCTTCTTTCTCGAGCTGGCGAACACGCTCACGGGAAAGGCCGAGAATCTTGCCGATTTCTTCCAGGGTCATTTCATCGTTGCCCATGACCCCGAAACGCTTCAAAAGGATCAGTCGCTCGCGTTCTGGCAACTCGTCGAGGGCCTGCCGCGTGATCGCGACAAGTTCCTTCTTATACAAATCCTCTTCCGGCCGGACCGAGCCAGCGTCTTCCATCAACTGTGAGAGCCTGGTCTCACCCTCGGCATCTACGAAGTCATCAAGGGATTTCTCTTTCATCAGCCAGGGGATCCACATGGTCATCATCCTAAGGGTTGTGTTGCTTCCCACCCTGCCCAGAGCAATTGCGGTGCCAAGTTTTCAATGACCAAACCGCGGTATTTCGCCAATGATCCCTGTCAAATTGACGCGGGGCGTCTGCTTGACAGGGTTTAACGGAGATCGTGAACGGTGTTTCGGTTAATGCCCTGGTACGCTTTCTCCACCAAGAGAGAGGGGAGTGGGCGCCCGTGGCTCAAATCAGGGTATTGCCGCCACAGATCGCAGACCAAATTGCCGCCGGCGAGGTAGTCGAGCGCCCGGCGTCGGTGCTCCGCGAGCTTCTCGACAACGCGTTGGATGCGGAAGCCACACGAATAGAGGCGGAGATCGCATCGGGCGGCATCGAACTGATCAGGATTTCAGATGACGGACTTGGAATGGAGCGCGACGATGCCGTGATGGCGTTCGAGCGGCACGCCACCTCCAAGATCCACTCCAGCGACGACCTCCACAACATTCTGACCCTGGGTTTTCGCGGAGAGGCATTGGCAGCAATTAGCGCTGTCTCCCGCCTGGAATTGGTCACTGTACCGGCGATCGGCGACGGGACGCGGGTTGTTCTCGACCAGGGGCGACTCATGACCGTAGAGCCTGTCTCCCGGGCACGTGGAACCAGTCTAAGTGTGACGAATCTGTTTGTCGCGATTCCAGCGCGACGGAAGTTCCTGAAGACCCCGGCAACCGAGCTCGACCATTGCCTGCGAGTGATACAGCGCGCGGCGTTGGCGAACCCCGGCATCGGTTTTCGGCTTCGCCAAGCTGAGCGCGTTCTGCTTGATGCACCCTCTGGAGCAGATCCCGGAGGGCGTGTCGGCGATGTCCTGGGTTCGAAGTGGGCTCGCGGTTTAGTACCTGTCGACGCCGACGGCGGGTCGATGAGGTTGCATGGCTTTGCAGCCCGCAGCGACTTGCATCGCTTCGATCGCGAAGGGATCCACATCTTCGTCAATCGGCGGCCCGTGCGCGACCCAATGCTGATGCGTGCTGTCCAGGATGGTTTCCGAAATCTGCTTCCATCCGGCGCTTTTCCCGTCGTGGTCCTGTATCTGGAATTGCCGCCGTCGGAGGTCGACGTCAACGTACATCCTGCGAAGAGCGAGGTTCGGTTTTTTCAAGCACAACAGGTGCGCGCAATGGTCGTGGCGGCACTGCGTCGCGCGCTCGGCTCCTGGGCCGCAGTACCCGCACTTTCCAGCGGCTACCAACCATCCATGCGCGACTCGCCATCCGCTCTTCGGCCCTCGGACCTCGTCGCGCCCGAAAGTCCGAGAATCGACTTTCTCGTTTCGTCCTCGCCGCCGGGTAATCGCATTCCCTATGGGGACGTAATCGCCCAAAACCCTACCGAAGACGAGGCTGGGGAGGCACAGCGGTCTGTTTCCCACAACGGCCTCTTGGCGCTGGCGCAGCACGCGGACTGCTACATCGTCGCTCAGGACCAGGACGGACTCCTGATCGTCGATCAGCATGTGGCTCATGAGCGACTGCTGTTCGAGGAACTCTGCAAAATGGCGGATTCGGGACCGCTGCCACGACAACTCTTGCTGTTCCCGGTGACCCTGGAACTCGCGCCCGCGATCGAAGAATTGGCGCTCAGAAGGAGCGACGTGATCGAGAAGCTCGGTTTCGGAGTGGAACCCCTAGGCGGGGGCACGCTGATGATCCGCGAAGTCCCGTCAGTGTTGGGGAGGTCGGCTCCGGCCGACGCCGTCCTTCGAGTCTTCGACCGGCTCGAACGAGAGGCCAGTGCCGGAGCTGAGACTCTGTTCAACCATGCCCTCGCGACGGTCGCGTGTCACACGGCGGTCCGAAAAGGGATGAAACTCGGGTTGCCGCAAATGAACTACATCCTCAGCGGCCTGCACGCCTGTGAGGCACCCACACACTGTCCGCACGGACGGGTAGTGTCATTGCGGTTGACCCCGGAATACCTAGAACGCTCCTTTGGCAGGACCTGAACCCGGTCTGTCTATGGGCTTGCTGGGCAGGGGGCCGCTGCTATACTCCGCCGGCTTCGCCGAGGCTTAGATGCTTTTTGATATCAGCAACTTGCCACTTGGGGGGGCGACGTTCGAAACACCGATCGTGGTGCCATCATTCCCGTGGGACGGGGGTGGTACCGTACGGTGCGAAGGGTTTCGGCTCGGCGGCCGTTTTACCGCAAGCCGGTTTGGATGGGAACTCCTAGGTAACTTCGACGGGCGTGTCGAGGTCGAATGCAATCGATGCCTGGCAGCGGTTGAGCTTGGGCTCGCAGTTTCGTTTCGTCTGCTAGTCGTTCCGCAATTGGCGGAGGGAAGAGACCGACCCGTTTTTGAAGTAGCTGGCGATGACAATCCGGAGGCCGTCGACCTGCTTTGTTTGGAGGGTGCAACACTCGATCTCGAGTCGGTGCTGAAAGAGCAGATCGATCTGGCACTACCGTACCGAGTGCTCTGCAGGGAAGAGTGCCAGGGGTTATGTCAAAACTGCGGAGCCAACCTAAACCTCGACACATGCCGCTGTGAAAAGCCCGTGGACGAACGATGGAGCGGGCTGGCTGATTTGAAACTGAAGTTCGAGTCAAAACGAGAAGACAAGAATCACGGGAGGAAGTAAGTCATGCCGAATCCAAAACGGCGCCATTCGAAACAGCGCCGCGACAAGCGCCGTGCCCACGATGCGCTCTCCATTCCAAATCTTGGGCGGTGCCCGCATTGCCAGGAGTTGAAGCTTCCGCACAGGATCTGCCCGGCTTGTGGCCATTACAAAGGCCGCGAGATCGTTGAGACACAGCAGAACGCCTAGGCCACGCGACCCTTGGACAATTCGATGTTGCCGATCGCCCTCGACGCTATGGGGGGCGACCACGCGCCGACGGAGGTTGTGCGCGGGGCGGTGGAGTACGCTCGTGGGACTGGCCGGGCCGTCATCTTGGTGGGGCGCGAAACAGAGATCCGAAACGCCCTGAGTTCGCTGAACGTGGAAGCCGGTTCGCTGGCACTTTCGATCGAGCACGCCGCCGATGTGATTGCCTTTGGAGAGGGGATCAAGTCGATTCGGCTCAAACGAGATTCGTCGATTCACGTCGGCGCCCGGCTGGTGAAGCACGGTCGTGCCAATGCCTTCGTCAGCGCTGGCCACACGGGCGCCGTGATGGCGATCTGCAAGACGGTGTTTGGATTGATCGAAGGCGTCGATCGTCCGGCGTTGCCGGCACCATTGCCCAAGATCTCGGACGGCTTCAACGTCTTGCTGGATGCCGGCGCGAACATCGACTGTCGAGCAGAGCATTTCCGCCAATTCGCCGTGATGGGTTACCACTACTCGCGCCGGATCTTCGGAGTCGAGAACCCTCGTGTGGCGCTGCTCAGCATTGGCGAGGAAGACGCCAAGGGGAATCTGGTGCTGAAGGAAGTCTCAGCGATTCTGCGCGAGACGAAGATCAATTTCGTGGGGAACATCGAAGGAACCCATTTGTTCGACGACACCGCCGACGTGATCGTGTGCGACGGTTTCGTCGGGAATGTCGCGCTGAAGGTCGGAGAAGGAATCGCCGAGACGCTATTCAAGATGCTCAAGGACGAACTCACAAAGTCCCCCTGGCGCAAGCTCCTGGCACTGGGTCTCAAACCAGGATTGAAAGCGGTCGCCAAGAAAGCCGACTACGCTGAGTACGGCGGCGTTCCGCTGCTGGGGCTGCAGCAGGTCGCGATCGTGGCTCACGGACGCTCGCAAGCGAAAGCGATTCGCAACGCCCTGCGCGTAGCGGACACCTGTGCGGGCTCTCCTCTACTGGCTCGCATCGCCGAAGACATCGCCGCGCTACATCAAGCCGAACAACGGCTCGCGATCTAGCCTCGGAGCTCAGTCCATGATCGACACTCATTCTCGATGGGCCGCAGTTTTTCCGGGCCAAGGCAGTCAGGCGCCCGGGATGGGGAAAGAGCTCTACGACGCGTATCCAGAAGCACGCGATGTGTTTCGGATTGCCGACGACGCTCTCGGAGAGCGCCTTTCCCAGATCTGTTTCGAGGGTCCGGACGAGGCGTTGCGGCTAACGCGTAACACGCAGCCTGCATTGTTGACTGTCTCGATTGCGGCGTGGAGCGTCTTGGCCCCTAGGTTGCCACCGCCGCGGGTGGCAGCTGGACACAGTCTTGGCGAGTACTCCGCACTGGTTGCCGCCGGCGTGTTGCGTTTTGCCGATGCCGTGCGCGCTGTTCGCTTGCGTGGCGAGGCCATGCAGCAAGCGGTCCCGTTCGGCGAAGGGGCGATGGCGGCAGTAATCGGGCTGACCGGCGCCCAGGTTGAGGACTTGTGTGTCCGCTCGCGGCAGGGTGATGAGGTACTCGTTCCCGCAAACTACAATGCGCCCGACCAAGTCGTCGTCGCGGGACATAAGACGGCGGTCGATAGACTGATCGAAAGAGCAGCAGCAGCGGGCGCCAAAAGAGCGATCAGCCTGCCGGTGAGCGCGCCCTTTCATTGCCCGTTGATGAGCCCTGCCGCTGACGCATTGGCCGAGTTCTTGACCACTCTGGAGTTCTCGGCGCCGGCCTTTCCAGTCATCGCCAACGTTGATGCGCGGCCGATTGGATCCGGTCTCGCCGCGCGCGAAAACCTCATTCGCCAAGTGGCCTCGCCCGTGCGTTGGGTGGAGACGATGTTGCTCATTGAGCGCGAGTTTGGTGCGACTGTCGCTGTCGAAGTTGGATGCGGCCGCGTCCTCGGCGGACTCTCACGACGAATCAACGAGACTCTTCGTACGCTCGCCGGCGGCACCCCGGGCGAACTCGACGCAGCGACTGCGGCCCTCTCTCAGTGATGCGCTCGCGATACGATCGCGTTTTGGGTTAGAAGGAGCACCACATGCAGTGGCCAGGCATTCGCGGGAGACGTGCTCTTGTGACCGGTGGGACTCGCGGCATCGGACGCGCGATCGCGCTCGAACTGGCCGCTTCAGGTGCGGAGGTAGTCATTACTGGCCGGAATCGCGAGAGTGCAGAAAGTGCTGCGCAAGAACTGGCGGCCGGGGGAGGCAACGTCCGCGGCTTGGCACTCGACCTTTCCAACCCTGGTGAGGCACAGGTCGTGCTCGAGGCTCTCGCCAAAGAGACCAAAGCCGACGGGGGTGTTTCACTTGTAGCCCTGAATGCCGGCATGACAAAAGATGGCCTGATCATGCGCATGCCCCGTGAGGATTGGGAGTCGGTTATCACTGCCAACCTGACGGGCGCCTTCCTGGTGACACGGGCTTTGGTGCCGGGTATGATCCGGGCGCGTTTTGGGCGAATCGTCGCGCTGAGCAGTGTGGTAGCCCGGATGGGTAACCCTGGGCAAGCCAATTACGCGGCATCCAAGGCGGGGCTGATCGGTTTCGTGCGTGCGCTGGCTCGAGAGGTGGCGTCCCGGGATGTCACGGTCAATGCCGTGGCACCGGGTTTTATCGATACGGATATGACGCGCGCTCTCGGAGAAGAGCAGCGAGACAAACTCAAGCAGGTCATACCCCTCGGCCGCCTTGGGCGTCCCGAGGATATTGCTGGTGCCGTTGCTTTCTTATTGTCCGACGCTGCGTCGTACATCACCGGTGAGGTGTTGGACGTCAACGGCGGCATGGATATGTGATCCAAGAGGAGGCTTTCGACGTTATGGGTAATCCGACTGAAGTTCGCGACAAAGTGATCGACATCATCGCCAAGAGTTTCAAGCTCGACCCGTCTCAGGTTACCGAGGACAAGTCCTTTCAGGAGGACCTCGGCGCTGACTCCCTGGAAACGGTTGAGTTGGTAATGGCGCTGGAAGAGGAATTCGGAGTCGAGATCTCCGACGAGGATGCTGAGAAGATCAAGACTGTCGGTGATGCATTGCGTTTCATCACCGATCACCCGGCGAATCCGGCGAGTCAAGGCTGAGCGCGGAACGAGGACTCATCATGTCCACGCGCCGCAGGGTCCTGATCACCGGAGTCGGGGCTCTCAGTCCGGTTGGGCTCGATGCCGATAGCTCCTTCCGAGCGTTACTGGAAGGCCGCTCCGGCATCGGCCCGATCACACAATTCGAGTGCTCAGACTACGCTGCGCGCATTGCTGGCGAGGTGCGCGGTTTCGACGTCGAGCAGTTCATGGATGCTCGCGAAGCAAAAAAGGTCGACAGATTCGCCCATTTTGCTGTCGCTGGGGCGCGAATGGCGTGCAGCGACGCGGGCCTCGATCTCGAGAAAACCGATCGCGATCGCGCTGGTGTTGTGATCGGGTCGGGCATCGGCGGACTGCACCTGCTCGAGCAGCAGCATCGGATCATTCTAGAAAAGGGACCACGACGGCTATCGCCGTTCCTGATTCCCGGAATGATCATCAACCTTGCGAGCGGCATGGTTTCGATTCAACTCGGCCTGCGCGGGCCGAACTCGGCGACGGTGACAGCGTGCGCCACCGGCAACCACGCCATCGGCGATGCCATGCGGATGATCCAGCACGGCGACGCTGATGTCATGTTCGCCGGCGGTACAGAAGCTGTGATTTCGCCGATCGCGGTAGGCGGCTTTTGCGCGATGCGCGCGCTGTCTACCCGCAATGACGAGCCGGCGCGTGCGTCACGCCCCTTCGACAAGGACCGCGACGGTTTCGTGATGGGCGAAGGGTGCGGAGTGCTGGTGCTCGAGTCCGAGGAGCACGCGCTTCGTCGCGGCGCGCGCGTCTACGCTGAGATGGCTGGATTCGGAATGAGTGCGGACGCGTTTCATCTCTCGGCCCCACCGGAGGATGGAAACGGCATGATTCGGGTGATGCGTGCTTGCCTGAAGGACGCAGGCCTTCGTGCCGAGGAGATCGACTACATCAACGCTCACGCCACCTCGACGCCGGTCGGGGACGTGATCGAAGCGCGGGCCATTTCCAGCGTGTTCGGAGCGAAGCCGACACCAGTAGCCGTTTCGTCGACGAAATCGATGACGGGACATCTGCTTGGTGCG
The DNA here is from genome assembly GCA_031395565.1 of Acidobacteriota bacterium. Taxonomy (GTDB): domain Bacteria; phylum Acidobacteriota; class Polarisedimenticolia; order J045; family J045; genus JANNUT01. Next base: position 86,739 of record JANNUT010000163.1, read on the forward strand.
GCGGGCGGGTTCGAGGCAGTGGCAACCGTGCTGGCGATGGCGCGCAGCATCGTCCCGCCCACGATCAATGTCGACAATCTCGATCCGGAGATCACGATCGACTGTGTTCCCAATCGCGCGCGGCCGATGGAAATCGGAGCGGCAATGTCCAACTCGTTCGGTTTCGGTGGCACCAACGCAACGCTAATCTTCAAACGAGCCTAGTTCGCATCAGCTAGCCAGTTGAAAGAAAAGAGCGCCAGGTGAGTGGCGCTCTTTTCTTTCGGTCGCAGGTTCGCGGAGGCGGTATCAGACCTCGGTAAAGTGGAACGGCTTGAGGCACTGGATCCGCTGCTCGTAGCTGGAGCGATCGAGATACCAGCAGATTCCAGCGACTGTCGACAACAGCGGGTTGCCATCTTGGGGTGTAAAGCAAAACCCGAGCACTTCCCAGCCGCGCTCGGTTTCGCGAACGGCCAGACTGCTGCGAACGACGACGGTTTGGTTGAGCAAGCGCCCAAAGTGCCCGTGGTCTCGGCCAAAACTGAAGACGCTGTTGGCTGATTTCTTGTAGGTCAAAGCGATGCGATCGTTCTTGGCGAGTCGATCCATGATGTCATCAACGGTGCATTTGTTCTTCAGCACCAGCGAAAACCAGATCGTATGCATGTATTGGCTGTTGACCTTGAGCGCGGAACTGTAGAGGTTCAGGTCGTAGCCGAGGGTGCCGAATAAGTGCCATGCGTCGCGAGCATGGTGCGTGCCGAACTTCTTGTCTTTGTGACTGCCGACCTCCGGAGCTGGGCAAAAGCTGGAGTCTTGGCTTATGTCGTTAGCGCGTCGAATACACACGAATCGCCCTTCGAGCAGGTTGCTAGGACCGCCATCGGGCAGTGCGATCGTGGAAACCAGCGCTGCGAGGTTGTGCGTGTTGCACGAGACGATTTGTAGAAACTGATCTTCTCCGGGCTTGATGGCGGCGTCGTTGATTCCTCGCGCGTAAGGCTTGCCGAACCCGAACTCGCTTCCCTGCGCCATGAAGCCAAGCGTGTTGTGTTTGAACCGCTCGTAGTAGTCGATCTTATTTTGCTGACCGACTCCGGATGGCGTGCAATCGACTACCACCGCGGCTTGTTCGAGCGCCTCGTGCGTCTCGAGCTTGGGTTCGAGGCCGATTTCGCGGAATGCGTCGAATGACTTCGAGTCGGTGACGAGCCGCGCCCCGCGCTTGATCAGGCTGACGACTTTTGCTCGATCGTTGAGCAGCGGTGTGCGCTTGTGGAAGGTGACTTCGTCGATCCCCAGCTCCTGCTTGAAGTCGCAGAGCAGGCCGATCAACGGCTCTCCAATCGTTCCCGTTCCAACGACGTGGACGAATCGTTTCTCCATTCGGACAGTCCTTTCTGCTACCAAAACACCGCGTGAGGCGGACTCATAGCTTTACCCAAAGAGCCTTGCTTCTGGAAATTTCGGCCGATAGGATAACACCACCAATTCTTTTGTGATCAAGTACTTGCCCTCGTTGAAGGGCGCTCACAAGCGGTTGAGAATGCCGCGCGATCCCAATGGAGGTCAGCGCCGCCAGATGACCAAACTCGTCGTCGTCACCGGTCTATCGGGGTCGGGCAAGACCCTCGCGTTGAGATGCCTGGAGGACATGGGCTATTTCGCGGTCGATAACCTCCCGGTGCTTTTGGTCGGATCGTTTATCGACTTGCTCGCGCGGGGCGAGGAGCAGGAAGCGCAGGGCGCGTTCGTCGTCGATGTGCGTGAACGCGGTCACCTCGAAGCCTTGCCGGCAGAGCTGAAGAGCATTCGTGCTCGTGGTGCGATCGACCTCAAGGTTTTGTTTTTCGAGGCCACCAACGAAACGCTCTTGAGGCGATTCAGCGAAACCCGGCGGCCTCACCCGCTCGCGCACGCCGGCGGACTCGGTGTCGCGGAGGCGATTGCCCGAGAGCGGCAACTGCTTTCCGGCCTGAAGGACCTTGCCGACCGGGTGATCGACACCGACGGAATGAGCCCCAGCGAGTTGCGCCACGTGATCCACGAGACGCTTACCGGCAGCCCTGCAGCCCACGGGGCTCTCCGCGTGCAGGTGGTCTCCTTCGGCTTTAAGCACGGGCCCTCTCGCGATGCCGACATCGTCTTGGATGTGCGCTTCCTCACCAACCCCTACTTCACTCCTGGGTTGCGGCACTTCACGGGCCGGGACTCAGAGGTTGTCCAGTTCTTGGAAGGACTGCCCGACTACCGTGAATTCCTGTCCAAAGTCGAGTCGTTGCTTGAATTCCTGATGCCGCGTTACGTCCTGGAAGGGAAGAGCTATCTGACGATCGCTATCGGCTGCACTGGGGGGCGACACCGGTCGGTCGCGATCGCCGACCGGATTGCGCATTTCCTCAACCAACGGGGTTACACAGCCGCCGTGACCCACCGGGATCTCGATCGCGAATCCGAGCAATCCCCCCGCTGACAGCCGATGTCGCGGTAACATCCCGGTGTGAGGGGCGGGACATGATGCGGAACACATCCGAGGAGGCGGCGAAAGCGGTGCGACGTTCAACGGAGGTTTGCCAAGAACTCGATATCCAGCCCTACGTCCTCAAGTTCTGGGAGGCTGAGTTTCCGCAGCTTTCGCGCCGGATCGGCCCGAAGCGTCTCTACGGCCCTGAGGACTTTCGGATCGCTCAGAGCATCAAGCGGCTCTTACAAGACGACGGTCTCACGCTGGCCGAAGCGCGAGAAGAGATCGCGGGGCAATTGTCTCGGGCGGAGTTTGGCGCTACGGCCACATCCAAACCGGGAGCAGCGACGTCCTCTGCCATGTCGTCCTCGGTTGTGGCCGCGATCGTCGACGACATCGAAGCCGGTTCGAGCGAAACACAAACAGCCGGAGGCGACGCCGTTCGCGCTCAGCTGGCTCACGTGATCCAAGAGCGAGACGCCGCCGAAGGGCGTGAAGCACGCGCGCGTCGCGAGATTGCAGAACTACAGTCCGCACTCGTGGCCGTGCGTGACGAACTGAGTGCTGTGCGTGGAGAACTTGCCTCGACTGCCAAACAGCACGAGCAGGTCACGCAGTTGTTCGAGCAATCGGCGGAAGAGTTGCGGGCCACAAAGCAGCAACTCGGTCGGGCGCAAGCGGTGATCGAGGAAAATCAGCAGTCGGCTTTGCAACTCACCGATCAGCTTGCTGCGTCTCGCGCCGAGGTGCAGACCCGAAGCGAAGATCTCGAGCGATCGAAGTCGGCCGTTAACGACTTACGCGCTCAGCTGGAACGCGAACAGAAGACCCTTCACGACGCCAAGGCTCGGACCGCGACGCTGAGCGAAACCCAAGCGCGCCGGGATGCGATCGATCGAGAACTCAAAGCCGAGAAAACCCGCACCACAGAAGCACTCAACCAAACACGCGCGCTGCAGGACAAGCTCAAGAGCGAGGGTGAGAAACACGGTCGATTGAAGCTGGAGTTGACCCGCGAGATCGAAGCACTGCTCAACGAAGCCCGGGGTCTCTCCGGCGAAGTTGCCGGAATGTTGGTGAGTTTGGGGGGCGAGGCGCGCGGCGGCGGTGATCAGGCCGAGCCCGCAGCATCCAAGGCGCCCGGTCCCAAAGCTCCGTTGTTCGATCAACGCAAGCCGGCACAGCCCTGACGGCGGCGAGTCGGGGTGCTAGAATCCCGCGCTTTTCGTAGCAAACATCGATTGTCTCCCGTTTGAGGCATCGACAGTCCTCGGTCGGGGCGTGGCGCAGCCTGGTAGCGCACTTGCTTGGGGTGCAAGTGGTCGCCGGTTCAAATCCGGCCGCCCCGACCAAATCCCTTTACTGGCGCGGCTTTTCAACGTGTCACTTTTGACACACGGTCGGCGTTCACGTTGTGTGCAGCCCGCTGTGCAGTTTTGCTCGGGACTTGTGCATTTTCGTGTGCAGTCTCGTGTGCAGCACTTTCGCCTAACTGCTCGGCTCTGGTTCGTAACTGTGCGTTGGCCATGCGGACGTAGTGCCTCGCCATGTCGGGCGATGAGTGACCTAGTAGACCCATCACCTCGAACTCGCTGGCACCGCTCTGTGCCACGCGCGAACCGAAGGTGTGGCGGAATCGCTTGAACGGATGCTCCTCCGCCAGCCCGGCCCGACGATAGACGCGACGCAAGCAAAGGTTGACCGCGTTGGGAGTGACCGGCTCACTCTCTCGGCCAAGAAACACACGCGGAGTCGTGACGCTTCGGACCTTGCGGGCCTCGGCCAGGACTTCGCGCAATGGTCGGTTCAGGAACACGGTTCGCGGTTCGCCGGTCTTGGCTCGTGGTGCCGATACGATGCCATCGGCTTCATTCACGTCATGCCACGAGAGGGTAGTGATCTCGCTCCTATCCATGCCGCTGTAGATGGCCCATCGGATGATTCGCGAGAGCCAGGGGGGCGAGTGCTCTAAGAGCAACGCTTCTTCGGCAACCGACAACGGCCGCGGGTTCGGCTTCGTGCGCGCTGGCCTGGTTACCATATCGGCACCGGCAGGGTTCACCTCGAAGCGCACGAGCCTCTTGCGGCGCGCCCAAGTGAACATGCTGGCCAACACCGTCAAGTCCTTTCGCACCGTCTCCGGTTGCAGCCTGCGGCCGCCGAAGGACTGTTTGCTGCGGGTGTCGCGGTAGCGTTCAACATCCATCGTGGTGATCTGGTCGGCTGGCTTGGTGCCGAAGTGATCCACGGCCGCCTTGACGCGGTGCTGATAGTGCGGTGAATCGTGCTCGGCCAGAAACAGACTCGCCAACGTCTCAAACGATAGGCGTCGCTCTGGCTTGGCCTCGCTTGGGTCCTGCCATTCACCGTTGCGGACGTTGGCGCGGTGCTGTGTCGCTGCCAGTGATGCAGCCTCGCGTGCCAGCTTGTGATCCCGCTGCGGTGCCTTCGGTGGAACGGTGCGGACCTCTACCACGCGCCGCCTGCCATCGGGGGCGAAGAATGCCGCGGAGTAGATGGTGCTGCCGTCTGCTTTCTTGCGAGTGTGAATGGCCATCGGCTACCTCTACGGCTTCGGCGGGAAAACAAGTGCCCGCTGGTTGTCAGTCACTGGGAACTGAATCACTTTTGCCGTGATATGCACTGGCAGGCCCGCCTCCCGCTCGTCGATCTGCCGGCAGATCCGCGTCGCCAGTTCGCGAGCCACGCTTTGCCTCGGATACGCAGGGAACCTCACCACCTGGCCGCTCATGACTTCACCTGCGCGCGTTTCGGTGCGAGGTCGAGCCAGGGTTCGTCATGCGCCTCCGTCAAGTTGGCGATGTTCGAGACTGGAACAGGCCAGCGGGCGCCGAATCGATCTGTCGCGTCGTGGTTCTCCTCATCGTGAGCCGTTCTGATTCCAGGCATGCTGACATCCCACAGCGCGTCCGCTGTCCGCCTACAGCGCCGAGCGAGCTGCGCCGCGGTTCGGACCAGGCGGATCTCCTCGGCCGCCATCTCGCGGTCTGAGCTGGCCTCGACATGGCCGATCAGTTCGTTTCGCAGCTTGAGGAGGTCTTCTGCGGTTGCGTCGAGCATCAAGAACACACGAGCGGCGACTCGGTCCCGGTGATCTATCGTCGGCTCCGCGGTGGGCGTGATCGCCCTTGGCTGCCTCGCTGGGGCTTTCATCGCAACACCGCTTCTGCCTGGCGGCCCGCGATTGCCGGCGAGAAATAGACCGCGAGGTCCTGTGCGATCTCATCAAGTCGCGCCGCTCGCGCATCCATGCCTTCGATTCGGAGCTTGACTTCGTTAAGGACGCGCGAGTTTCGTCTGGCTGTCTCAGGAAGCAGCTCCACCAACGGCCACCACTCCTCGCCCCACTGATACAACGCGTCCCGTGTGAGCGTCAGCTCCTCGGCCACACGCCGCAGCACCTCGGCGTGCGTGTAGTCCGCTGCCCCGGATCGAACTTGCCCGACAAGCTCCTCGAGCTTCGGTGTTGGGACGAACTCATCCTGATTTGTTGACTTCATTGCCCATCCTCCCGTTGCCGCGAGAGGAGACAATGCAAGCACCTGCGCGCACGATGCGCGGCGATTGTTGCGCCCCGAAGTGGGGAGGATTCCCGTACACTTTCGGACAGCCTGCATGGCGTTGCCTCGCTCTGCGGGTCAGGCCCTCGGCTCGTGTTTGCGCACGGTCGGGGGCCGCTTTCGTCGGGAAGGGTTGCGCCGTGCTGGGGTGGTGTCAAGCGCGATGCCGCGAAATTCTCCAGCCGGTCGTCCCCTGGACCGCTGCTCATAGTCCGAACCGCGCGCCCGGCAAGCACCCAAAACCCCCGTGGACCAAACAGGACGGTTCGGAAAATCGACTACAGCGGACATGCTCAGGCACGGCCGAGCCTCTCAGAACGCAGCACGCGATCGCGTGGCGTGCCGGTTTCGTCGTGAACGTCACGCGCCTGCTCGTTTGGGTTCGATGCTCGGCGCGCGGGCAGATCTGCGCCCTGGACAACTTGTGCTCGCCCACATCGAGACTCCGGTCACGTCAGAACCATGTACATGACGCTCCTCACTTGCGTGTAAAGGAGCGGGAGGTTCGATCGAATGCACTGGAGCGAGCAATACTTATCATCCGCCCAGGCCGCCTTCGCCCAGACGCCGACGCCACCGATTTGTTGACCCCAGACTGAGAACTCAATGTCTTGACCACGCCACGACGGATTGATCGGGATCGCAAACACAACGTGGCTCTCTGAGACTGGAAAAATTTCAAAGTCCCCCGCGAGGGTGCCTGCGCGCTCGAGAGTATCGAACCTCACGCTAAACGCAGGCTCCCCGTCATGAGGTCCGCCGCCCGCAGTGTCCTCGCCCCAGAGTTTCACCGGGACGCACAAGAAGTAGCCTTCGCTCGCGTCTTGAGGTACGTAGATCCATTGAGAAATGAGTTTCGTTAGCGACCCTAATGTTGTTTGCCCGCTGCCTCCGTCAGGGGGCGGAAGCGGTTTCTCGGAATTGCAGCGATCGCGAGCGCGCAGGAGAACTGCGAGATCGGAGCGCGCCGGAGCGCCCGCGACGAGTACTGCGTCGTCGATATCGAACCAGATGCTTTGGTTGTTCATCTTCTCCGTGCCTCCAATGTCACGCTTGTAGGACTTCAATTCGCGCCGCAGGCCTGCGTCCCCGTGGTGCGGTTGTTTCTTCAACGAAACCAGCTTCGACGAACAGCGTCACAACCGCGGCGTGGATGAATTCGATGTCACCCACGCGCGTGCCATCGAACGCCTTCAACCAAATGACCCACACTAGTGGTCCTGGAGCCGCGTAGCGTGCCGACGCTCGAACTCGGCGAGACGTAGCACTGTGTCGCGATTAACCAACGGAGTCTCTGCGTTCACCTGGGCCAAGTGAATGGTGATCTCGCAATCAGTGGCACCGGCCCGGCAGTACATCGTTGCGAATCGTTGCGCCCGCGCATCCTCGCGCAACTTGTAGCCCCTCGACTCAAACGCTCTGCCTTCAAGCATTATCGATTCCTCCAAAGTAAAACGCGCCGCCCCCGTGGTCTGCCGCATCGGCGCATTGCCGTGCGGTTGCTGGCAGGGACGGGCCGTCGTGAATCCAGCGGGCAACCATTCCACCGCGACGGCAGTCCGGAGAGCTCATAACTGGAAGCACTGCCGCCGCGTCAATGGAGCTTCCAGATCGATGTTGTTAGACCGTGGTTCGCACCCCGCTGTAAACGACGAACGCAGTCGGAAGCGCGGTCAACGCGGCTGCGCGCAGGATGAAGCGCAAGCGCGTTTGCGCGGTGTCGAAGCGCCCGTACGGGTCGAGATCCAGCGCGAGGCTCCGTTCACCGATGAACAGGCCACGCAGGAAGTCGCCGCAGTAGATGTTGCAGCAATCGGTCGAGGTTCCAACCGTGCGCGCAACGCTGATCTGATCCGTCAGATACACCGGTCGGTTGTAGAGCGACAGGGGCGCAGCGGCCGAGCGGTCCGGTGTAAGTAGATACTGATTCTGTGAGTCCTTCAGCTTGGAAAGCTGATACCACGCTTTCGGACTCATCACCCAGCTTGCGTTCGGTTGCGCGCCTTGCGGGAGGGTCGCGAACAAGACTTCAGCGAGCTTGTCGAGTGACGGCGCGGCACCATTGGTCCCGTTCGTGACGGAACCAACACCGGAAGCCGCGACGATACCGGTGAAGTTCGTCCCGGTGCCGTCCCCTTCGAGAGCCTGTTGATCGAGCTTGCCGTAAGCCTTCTCAGCGAAGATTTGGAGCAACCAATCGCCCAGCGCGACGGCCGAGTCCTCGAGCAGTTCGTTGGACATGATTCCATAGGCCGCGATCTTCTTAGCCGTCAGGCTGTCATTCGCGAACGTCGCTTCGCTCTCGCCGATCGAGCCCTCCTCGGCCACGATGCCGACGGTTGGCTCTGCATTCACGCGCGGTGCGCCCATCGTCTTGCTCGTCATCGGAATCACGCGGCCGATGTTTCGACACACCCCGACAACGCCAGCGATTCGCTGGATCTCCACCAACAGCGGAGTCGGGACGGTGAAGCCGCCTTCCGCGTTCGTGTCCTCTTGCATCGCAGCGCGGAGTTCCGCACCAAAACCGAGCCCGTCGTAGAGTTCGGTCTTGGTCTGTGCGCCGCGCTTCACATCAATGATGCCCTTCAGCCACTGGCCGGCGAGCTCCCGTAGCTCCCGCGCTTCGCTCTTCGGCGGATCGCCCAGCCCGGTGAACTTACGGGCGCGGAAGCTCGTGTCGAGCTTTGTGAGCCAGTCCTTGTGTGTTGCGAGCTCGGTCTTGATCTCGCGTTGACTGTCCAGCACTGTCCCGAGGCTCTTGTTCACGTCATGCAAAACATCGCTTGCGATTTCCATACGTCCCCTTCCTTGCCGCGCCTGCGGCGGTTGCTGCGGTAAGCGCCGCAGTTTGTGTGCTGTTCGGTGAATCACTGGCGTTCGTTCCAACCGCGGTCCCGGCGATCGTCGCGAGAATCGATGCCCTCTCGTTCGTTCAACCCGAGTTCCCGCCAACGCCGCGCGAAGTCGCGGGCGGTTTCAGATTCCAGCCGCAGAAGCGGATTCGCGCGCGTCAAACCCGACCGTTCCGATGTCACTGTCAGAGGCGCGCCAACCAATGCCGCGCGGATCTCGGCTAGCCGGTCGCGTAATCGCAGGGCTTCGTGCAGCGCCTCCAGCCGCTCAGGCGAGCGCGCTTGCTTCGAGGCAACGATCGCCTTCCAAAGCCGCCGCGATGAATCGCTGAGCTCGTCTGGCGCGTCGGGGCCAGCGCCACCGAGCAGGGTGCGGCGCGTGTTCTTCATGCACCCCCCGCCACTTTTTGAGTTTTCTGGGTTTCGAGCCTGAGTTTTGACGACGCATGCGTATGGGCGGCGCGAGGGGTAAAGGCCGCAGGGCCTGAAAAAAACGGGGGCAGAGACGGCAGAGACGGCAGAGACGGCAGTTTCCGGAAAGTTCCCATACGCGCGCGGGTAGAGAAAGTTACCGGAACTGCTGTCTGTGCTGTCTTGCTGTCTGGAACCCATGCGTAGAGGTTCATTCGCGCTCCGCTATCGCTATCCCAACCCAACCTCGAATGTCCCCGCGCTTGCCCTCTGTAAGGCCATGACCGCGCAGGAGTTGCGCGAACGTCTTGCCGCTCTTGATCGTCTGCGCTCCGGTC
>JANNUT010000164.1:0-11659 GCA_031395565.1 Acidobacteriota bacterium
GCGGACGGTGCGCTCTTGCCCGGAATGTTTGCGCACGTCGCGGTGATTTTGCCCGAGGTCAACAACCCGCTGGTGATTCCGGTCACGGCGGTGCTCAGCGCGCCGTACGGCGATTCGGTGTTTGTGATTTCGGACGAGAAAGACGAAGCAACCGGCCAAACCGTCAAGCGCGTGAAGATGGTGACGGTGCGTTTGGGTCAAACCCGCGGCGATTTGGTGGCGGTAGAAAAGGGGCTCGATGCGGGACAGCAGATCGTCTCTGCCGGTGTCTTCAAGCTGCGTAACGGAACCAACATTGTGATCAACAACGAATTGGCGCCGGTGGCCGAAGCGAACCCTCGCCCCGCCGACTCTTGATGGACTGAGCGATGACATCGATCACGGATATCTTCATACGCCGCCCGGTGTTGGCGGTGGTCGTCAACATCTTGATTGTGATTGCCGGACTGCAGGCAATGCGATCGCTGGTGGTGCGTCAGTACCCGAAGAGCGAAAACGCTTCGGTGAAGATCACCACCGTTTACGTCGGCGCCAACGCCGACTTGGTGCGCGGCTTCATTACCGCGCCGATGGAGCGCGCGATCGCCGCTGCCGACGGCATAGAGTATCTCGAGTCGCAGAGCGTGCAGGGGTTGTCGACGATTACGGCGCGGCTGAAGCTCAACAAGGACGCCGCCAAGGCGCTGTCGGAGATTAGCTCCAAGGTCGATCAGGTGCGGGCCGACTTGCCCCCCTCGGCTGAAGTGCCGGTGATCAACATCGAGCCGGCCGACTCGACGTTTGCGTCGGCCTATCTCAGCTTCAGCTCCGATCTGTTGAAGCAAAACGAAATCACCGACTACTTGGTGCGTGTCATCCAGCCGCGCTTGTCGGCGGTGGACGGCGTGCAACGGGCCGACATTCTGGGGGCCCGCACCTTTGCGATGCGCTTGTGGCTCAAGCCCGACCGCATGGCAGCACTCAACGTCACACCGGGCGATGTGCAACGCGCGCTGGCGTCCAACAATTACTTGGCTGCCGTCGGCCGCACCAAGAGTTTGCTGGTGCAGGTCAATCTCACGGCCAATACCGACTTGCGCTCGGTCGGTGAATTCGAAGAGATGGTGATTCGCGAGAGCAACGGCAATTACGTGCGCATGCGCGATATTGCCGACGTCGCGTTGGGCGCCGACGACTACGACACCGAGGTCCGGTTTTCGGGTGAGACCGCCGTGTTCATGGGGATTTGGGTGCTGCCGAGCGCCAACTCGGTGGACGTGATTCAGTCGGTGCGCCAGGAGATCGACTCGATCCAGTCCGATCTCCCGTCGAGCATGAAGGCCAAGATCGCCTACGACGCCACCGCGTACATCAAGGATGCACTGCACGAGGTCATCCGGACGCTGATCGAAACGCTGATCATTGTCGTGATCGTGATCTTCTTGTTCTTGGGCTCGCTGCGTTCGGCGTTGGTGCCGGTGGTGGCGATTCCGGTCTCGCTGATTGGCGCTGTGTTCTTGATGGAGGTGTTTGGTTTCACCATCAACCTGCTGACGTTGCTGGCGATCGTGTTGTCGGTGGGACTGGTCGTCGACGATGCCGTGGTGGTGGTCGAAAACGTCGAGCGTCGCATGCGGCAGGGGTTGTCGGGGTTGCAAGCGGCGCTGTTGGGTGCGCGCGAGCTGGTTGGACCGATCATTGCCATGACCATTACGCTCGCGGCGGTGTACGCACCGATCGGATTTCAGGGTGGGCTGACCGGCACGCTGTTCAAAGAGTTCGCGCTGACGCTAGCGGGCGCTGTGACGATTTCGGGCGTGGTGGCGCTGACGTTGTCGCCCGTCATGTCGTCGGTGTTGATCAACGCGAAGGGACTCGACAAGGGGTTTACGGGTCGCATCAATCGCGACTTCGATCGCTTCCGCAATTTCTATGGCCGGCTGCTCGACAAGACATTAGACGTGCGGCCTGCGGTCTACACCGTGTGGATCGTGTTGAGTTTGCTGACCGTACCGCTGTTCTTGATGTCACCCACGGAGCTAGCGCCCACGGAAGATCAGGGCGTGATCTTTGGAATTTTGGAAGGCTCGGCCAACTCGACGATCGATCAAGCGATGCCGTACGCCAACGAAGTCAATCGGCTATTCATGGAGGTCCCCGAAACACAGTTCACCTTCCAACTCACGTTCCCCAGCGGTGGATTTGGTGGTGCTGGATTGAAACCGTGGGGCGATCGTGATCGCACCGCGTTTGAAATCATGCCGGAGATCACGCAGAAGCTCGCCAACATTGCAGGGCTGCGGGTGTTTCCGGTGATGCCGGCCGCGTTGCCCGGCGGCGGCCAGTTCCCCGTGGAGTTCGTGCTGGCCTCGACCGCCGAGCCCGAGCGCATCTTGGAGTTTGCGGAGCAACTGAGTCAGAAGGCCGCCACCAGCGGACTGTTTGCCTTCCCGCCAATCATCGACACCAAGATCGATCAGCCGCAGACCGAAATCGTGATCGACCGCGAGAAGGTCGCTGCGATGGGATTGAGCCTGCAGCAAGTCGGTAACGACATCTCGGCGATTGTGGGCGGCAATTTCGTCAACCGGTTCAACATTGACGGCCGCAGTTACAAAGTGATTCCACAGGCCAAGCGCACCGCGCGACTTTCACCCGAGCAGTTGACCAACCTCTACGTCACCGGTCCCAATGGCCAGCTCGTGCCGTTGAGCACCATGGCGACATTGAAAAACACCACCGAGCCGCGATCGCTGAATCGGTTTCAACAACTCAATGCCGTCAAGTTGAGCGGCGTTTCAATCGTGCCGCTCGATCAAGCGCTGAAGTACTTGGAAGACGAAGCCAAGAAGACTCTTCCCGACGGGTATCAACTGGACTACACCGGTGAGTCGCGTCAGTTGCGCACCGAGGGTGACAAATTCCTGCCGGCGATGACGCTGGCGGTGATCTTGATCTTCTTGGTGCTGGCGGCGCAGTTCAATTCATTCCGCGACCCGCTGGTGATTCTGGCTGGTTCGGTGCCGCTCGCGATGTTCGGCGCGCTCACGATGACGTTCCTCAAGATGCCTAACCCAAACATGTCGTTTTGGACCGATGGCTGGACCACCACGCTCAACATCTACTCGCAGGTAGGGCTGGTGACGCTGGTGGGATTGGTCTCGAAGAACGGGATCCTCATCGTGGAATTTGCCAACGAACTGCAGCGCGAGGGGAGGTCGAAGCTCGATGCGATTCGTGAAGCGGCGCGCACGCGACTGCGGCCGGTATTGATGACCAGTGTCGCCACCGTCGCCGGGCACTTCCCGCTGGTGTTGGTCACAGGCGCGGGCGCCGAGGCACGCAACTCGATTGGATTGGTGCTGGTTTCCGGCATGGCGATCGGTACGTTCTTCACGCTGTTCATCGTGCCGTCGCTGTACATGCTGTTGGCCAAGCAACACGCTACCGACGAGCTGACATCGACCGAGGGCGAAGAGGTTGTCGCGGAAGTTCGCGCCACCGCTTGACGCTTAGAGTTCCTTGACGAAATCGCGAACGCCACTGAGCAGCATCTCGGTGGCGATCGCGGTGAGGATCAATCCCATCAGTCGCTCGAAGGCGTTGACCACCTGCTCACCCAACAGCGCGGCGATCTTCTCGGCGAATCCAAGCACCAGTGCGTTGATCGTCATCACCAGTGTCAACGCCAAGACCCACTGCCACAGGTGCGCCGGGTCGCGCGCCACCAACAGCAGCACCGTCGCCAAGGCCGACGGCCCCGCTAAAAATGGAATCGCCAACGGCACGATCAGCGGCTCGCCCTTGCCTTGCTTGCCGAACATCCCCTCGGTTGGTGGAAAGATCATCTTCAGCGCAATCAGAAACAGCACCACGCCGCCGGCAATCCCGAGCGACGTGTCCGACAACCGCATTGCCGTCATGATCGGCTTGCCGAACAGCATGAAGATCAGCAGCACTCCGTAGGCGATCAGCACCTCGCGCACGATCACACGCAGACGCCGCTCTTGCGCTACCGGCTTGAGCGCCACGATGAACAGCGGCATGTTTCCCAGCGGGTCGGTGACGAGCAGCAGCAGGATCGCGGCGGAGAGAAAGGTGTCGTCCATGGCGCGGGCATTATTGCTCAGGCGAGCCGCGGTCCGTTGGCGCAGTGGTGTCGCGAGTGGTGTCCGGCCTAGTGCGTGCGAGGAATTCTGCTGGTGCTACTGAAAATCAAGTCCCATCACGACCGGCGAGAGATAACAAAGCGATGAACTGGCAGGCTGACGACAACAGCGCCGCTGTGGATAGTCGTTTTAAGCGTGGTTTCATGAACGGGCCCACAGTATCGACGACCGATGGGCGCTGGGGAAGTCGTCCTCCAAGTGACGCGTCCTACGTGCGGTGAGTGCCCTTGGGCTCGATCGCGCCCGTTGAAATGAACTGGCGTCCGATCACGGCCGAATCAGCACGGAGTTCCACCTCCCGTCTGTTACTGCGGGCGTGTGTCATCAGTCCAGCGACGCCGCCGCATCGGATCAAAAGGCAGCGAGATCTTCAAGGGCAATGTGGACGAATCCAAGGTCGGCAAGCTGCGCCCGGGGATGGAGCTCGTCCTGACGATCGGCGCCATCGAAGGCAAGCGCTTCAAAGCCGTTCTGGAGCACATCGCGCCGAAGGGCGTCGAGGAGAACGGAGCGATCCAGTTCGAGATCCGCGCCGCCATCGAGGAGGCGCTGCTCCTGTTCGAAGGGGAAGCCGTCTTCGTCGAGGTCGAGACCACCCCGCAGACGTTCGAGAAACGGCGCGTCGAGACGGGCCTTTCCGACGGCATCGTGATCGAGATCGTCTCGGGGCTGGTCGAGAAGGACCGCGTCAAGGCCAAGGCGGCCCAGCTTCCCGGCGCGCCGCGCGGTTGACGGGACACACCGGCGCTGGCAGCATCCTCCGGCTCATGGGGTCGATTCTCAAGCGAGTGGTCTTGGCCTGCATCGTCGCGAGCGCGCTTCCACAAGTCGCGGCGGCGGGGGAAGCTCTGCACGTGCTCCTCGAGCACGGCGGAGAACACGGCCGCCCCGCACCCATCGACGCGGCGATGTCGGCGTTGCACGGCCACGCGCACACGATCGACACCCCCGAGCACGACCACCCGGTGACGGCGCCGGCCCCGGGTAGTGCGGCGCCCCAGGCACGCGGCTCGCTGCAGCGCCCGTTGCCTGCGGGTTGCGGTGAGACATGGGCTTCGCGCTCATCGGCCGACCTCGCGGCGGCGGGCGCTCGGCCTGCGAACCCGCGACCGACCCCAGCGACCCCGACCGTCCTTCGCATCTGATCCGCCTTCCCAGGACAAGTGTGTCTGGACGGGGAACTGCGGTTCCCCCGGAATGCGTGCGATCGGAGAGAAGATGGCGAACAACCGTTTTGTGATTGCGATGGTTCTGGGCGTCCGCGCGGCCTTCGCGCAGGAAGTGATCACGGAGGACGCCTGGCTTCGAGAGCTGTCGCCGGATGATCCTGCGCTCGTCGTGTTGCGGGTCGCCGTCGGCGACGCCGAGGCCGCGGTCGCGCGCGCACGCACGCTCGACAACCCGGAGCTCGCTTTAGGCGTCGAAGCGCCGCGGGATCTTTCGAAGCAGACGACGTGGTCGCTCGCCTGGTCGCCGCCTCTGGATGGTCGTCGCGGGCTACGGGTCCGTGCCGCCGAATCGGCTCTGGAGGAGGCTCGTCTCGATCTCGCCTTCGCGGAGCTTCAACGGCGCAGCGAGGTCCGCGCGGCGTTCGCCGCTTGGTCGCTGGCCCACGGTCGCAGGGAGCTCCTCGCGGCCCAGCTCGTCGTCGTCGAGCGCATCGCACGGCACGTGCGCGCCCGGGCGGACGCCGGCGAAGCATCGGGGCTGTCCGCGAGGCGCGTCGAGCTGGCCGTCGGCGAGGAGCGCGCCGATCTGGCACGGGCCGAGTCAATGCTGGCCCGGGCACGCGCTGCCGTGCACGCCCTCCACCCTCGGCTGCCGGCCGGCGCTCGCCCGAGGGTCGCCGCCCTGCCCACGACGGCGATCCGCATCGAGCCGGGCGTAAGGCCGGACGTGCAGGCTCGACTTCGAGACGTGCGGAGGTCCGAGCTCGCGGCCCGCGAGGCGCGACGTCTCTGGACCTTTCCGGTACTGGAGTTCGGCTGGCAGCGCGTCGAGCAGTCGGGCTTGCGGTGGAGCGGACCCGTTTACGGGTTCGCTTGGTCGATTCCCCTCTTCGATCGACGGCAAGGCGACCGCCTCGAATCGGCGCAGCGGCTCGACGCCGCGAAGGCACGGGCGGAACTCGCGATGCGCCGTTCGAACGCCGACGCCGAAAGCGCGGAGTTCGCTTTCACCGTCCTGCGCGAGGCGGCCGCGACCGCGGCCGATTCTCTGAAGGACGGCGACAGCCTCGTCGAGAGCGCCACGGCCGCCTATGACCTCGGCGAGACCGATACGACCGATCTTCTCGAGACCCTTCGTTCCCTGCTGCGTGCACGTCTCACGGTACTCGAGCTCGAGTCCGACGCCTGGGCCGCACACCGCGCGCTCGAAATTGCGGCCGGGCGCCCGCTCCTTCCCTCCGACGGAGACAACCGATGATCCGAGGCATCGCGATCGCAGCCTCCGCCCTGATCCTCGTCGCCGCCGGGTGCCGCGGCGCGGACCCGGCGGACTTGCACGCGCACGACGACGCGAACTGGAGCGTGACCGCTTGGGGCGAGCTCTACGAGATCTTCGCCGAGGTGGAGCCGTTAGTCGCCGGCCAACCGGCCACGTCCAACACGCACGTGACGGTGCTGGCCGGGTTCCGTCCCCTCGCCTCGGGCAGAGTCACGGCGGTTCTCCGCGCGGAGGACGGGTCGGAGACCTCGTTCGTGCAGGAACGGCCGGCACGCGACGGGATCTTCGCGGTGAAGCTGGAACCCTCTGCCGAAGGCTCCTTCGCGCTGTTCTTCCTGGTCGAGTCCGACGCGGCCGCCGAGCGCATACCCGCGGGGACGGTTCGTGTCGGCAGCGCCCCGACCCCGGGCGGACTGGTCGGAGTCCCGCCGCACCGGCACGGCGCGGATCCCGCGCACCTGCACGCGGCACCCACGGGTGCGCGGTCGGGCGAGGCGATGAGCTTTCTCAAGGAACAGCAGTGGCGCACGAATTTCGCCACAGCTTGGGTCGCGGAAGGCTCGCTTCGTTCGTCCGTGCGAGGCCCGGCACGGGTCCGACCGGTCGCCGGCGGCATGGTCGTGCTCACCGCCCCCGTGGACGGCGTGCTGCTCCCGGACCCGTGGCCGTTCGCGGGTAAGAACGTCAAGCGCGGCGACGCAGTCCTCAACCTGGAGGCCCGCGTGAGCCCGGATCGCAGCCTTGCCGATCTCGAGTCCTCGACGATCGAAGTCCGATCGGAGCTGACGGTGGCCCGCGGCCGATCCGAACGGCTGACCCAGTTACTCGCTCTCCAGGCCGTCAGCCGGGCCGATGCGGAGCGGGCACGAGCGCTCGTCGAGGCGCTAGAGGCGAGGCTCGCCGCGGCGGAGAAGGACCTCGACGCGGCCAGGTCCTATCGGCGCGGCGGCCGGGGCGAGGGCGAGACGCTCGCGGTCCGCGCACCCTTCGACGGCAGCGTTGCGGAGGTCCGTACTACGCCGGGGGAGGCGGTGGCACCAGGGGCCGACTTGGCGACGTTGGTGAAGACCGCGCCGCTCTGGATCGATGTGGCCCTTCGCCCGGACGAAGCCCGCCGAGTCGATTCGCAACAAGCCGGTCTCATCCTGCGCTCGCCGGGCGGAGCGGCGCCCCTCGTCTTCGACGCGCATCACGTGCGCGTCGTCGCCGGCTCTCCGGTCGTGGACACCTCGACCGGCAAGGTGTCCGTGCTGTTCGAGGTTTCCGGGGATCTCGCGGGCCTGCAGATCGGGAGCGCCGTCGATGCGGAAGTGCTCATGGCCGGCGAGCTGATCGGAGTGATCGTCCCCGCCTCCGCCATCGTGGACGACGGCGGGGTACCGGTCGTCTACCTGCAGACCGAGGGCGAAGCGTTCACGCGCCACGAAGTTCTCGTCGTGGCGCGCCAGGGCGACGCGGCGCTCGTCGAGGGTCCGGAGCCGGGAGAGCGTCTCGTGACACGCGGCGGCGCCGCGATCCGCCGGGCCTCGATGCTGTCGTCGGGTCCGGTCGAAGGCCACGTGCACTGATGCTCGACCAACTCATCCGCTTCTCGCTCGGACACCGGAGCCTCGTCCTCGGTGCGGCGGCCCTCCTGCTCCTCGTCGGTGGAGTCTGGACGACCGGCATGCCGGTGGACGTCTTCCCCGATCTGTCGGCGCCGACCGTCACGGTCATAGCGGAAGGCCGCGGCATGCCCCCTGAGGAGATAGAGAGCCTCGTCACGTTTCCCCTGGAGTCGGGGCTCAACGGCGCGCCGGGCGTCCGGCGCGTGCGCTCCGTTTCGGCGGCCGGCATCAGCGTGATCTGGGTGGAGTTCGGATGGGGCGAAGACATCTACCGCGCCCGCCAAGTCGTGGCCGAACGCTTGCAGGCGGTCCGGTTGCCTTCGCAGGTGGAGTCCCCCGGCCTGGGTCCGATCAGTTCGATCATGGGGGAGATCGCCTTCGTCGCGGTGACCGCACGCTCCCCCGAGGTTTCGCCCGTACAGTTGCGGCGCCTGGCGGAGGGGGTGATGCGACGGGCCCTTCTCGCGATTCCCGGGGTCTCGCAGGTCGTGCCGATCGGCGGAGACCGGCGCGAGTATCAGGTCGAGGTCGATCCGAGCGCCCTCGTTCAGCACGGCGTTGGCCTCGACGACGTCACCGGCGTCCTGGGCTCCGTGTCCAGCAGCCCTGCGGCAGGGTTCTACGTGGACCAGGGCGAGGAGTATCTCGTGCGCGGGGTGGGGCGGGTGCGCGGTGCCTCGGATCTCGGGCAAGCCGTGTTCCGGTCTTCGGGCGGGAACCCCATCAAGATCTCGGATGTCGCCACCGTGCTGGAGGGCCACGAACCGAAGCGCGGGACGGCCTCCTACCGCGGCGAGCCGGCGGTGATTCTGAGCGTCCAGAAGCAGCCCGAAGCCAACACGCTAGAGCTGACGCGCGCGATGGACCGCGTTCTGGCCGAACTTGCAACGACCCTCCCCGACGGCGTCACGATCGAGAAGGAGAACTTCCGCCAGGCGGACTTCATCGAAGCCGCGATCGGCAACGTCGGCGCCGCGTTGCGCGACGGGGCGATCTTCGTCGTCGTCATCTTGTTCTTCTTTCTCGGAAACGTGCGCGCGACGTTGATCTCGGCGATCGCCATCCCGATCTCGCTCGTCGCCGGCCTCCTCATGGTCTCCTTGCTCGGCGGCAACCTGAACACGATGACGATCGGCGGGCTGACGATCGCCATCGGCGCGCTCGTGGACGACGCGATCATCGACGTCGAGAACGTACTCCGGCGGCTCCGGGAGGAACGCCGGAAGTCCGACGGCGAACGACGATCGCCGCTCCAGGTTGTCTTCGCCGCGTCGTCCGAAGTCAGGGGCGCGATTTTCTTCGCGACGCTCATCATCGTGCTCGTGCTGCTGCCCTTGTTCGTGCTCCCCGGGTTCGAGGGCAGGCTCCTCCGGCCGCTTGGACTGGCGTACGTCGCCGCGCTCGCGGCCTCGCTGCTCGTGTCGCTGACCGTCACCCCCGTTTTGTGCCTGCTCCTGCTGGGGGAATCGAAGGCGCTCGCGAGCGAGGAGCCGAGGCTGATGCGAACCATGAAGGCCGGTTACCGCCGGATTCTCGAGCGATCGCTCGGGCGCCCGGGATGGGTGCTGGGGATCTGTATCGTCCTGCTCGCGGGATCGGTGGCCCTGCTCCCATGGCTCGGCCGCAGTTTCCTGCCTCCCTTCAACGAAGGATCGCTCACTGTCGCCGTCGTGAGCCCCCCGGGCATCACGTTGGAGCAGGGCGACGCCCTCGGCCGGGAGGTCGAGCGGGCCCTGCTCGCCTTTCCCGAGGTCGTGTCCACGAGCCGGCGCACGGGCCGCGCCGAGAAGGACGAGCACGTCCAAGGGGTGAACGCCTCGGAGATGGAGGTCGTGCTGCGGCCGGGCCGTTCCAAAGACGAGCTCCTGACCGCCATGCGCCGAGCGGTCGCGACGATTCCCGGAGCCCAGGTGAGTTTCGGCCAACCGATCAGCCACCGCATCGATCACATGATTTCCGGCAGCAAGTCGAACCTCGCGGTCAAGGTCTTCGGTCCCGACCTTGCGGTCCTCCGCGGCCTCGCGGCCGGCGCCGAGCGGATTCTCCGCGGGGTCCCGGGGATCGCCGATCTGGGCAACACCGAACAGGCTAGCGTGCCGCAGCTGCTGATCGAGTTCGACCGGCCGGCGATGGCGCGATTCGGCGTCTCGGCGGAGTCGCTCGCACGGACCGTCGAGGCGCTCTTCCAAGGCGCCGAGGTCGGGGAGATCCTGGAGGAGGGCATCGTATCCCGGGTGGTCGTCCGCTACCCAGACTCGTTGAAGCGGGAACGGGACCGGCTCGACGATCTTCCCGTCGCGATGGCGGGCGGGGTCCTCATTCGGCTGGGCGACGTCGCTCGTGTGCGCTTCGATCTGGGCCCCAGCCTGATCCGCCGCGAAAACGTGCAGCGGGTGGCGATGCTCACGGCGAACATCGCGGGGGTGGATCTCGCTGGGACGGTCGAAGAGGCTCGACGCGCCATTTCTTCCGGCCTCCTCGTGCCGCCGGGCTACCGGATCGAGTACGGCGGCCAGTTCGAGGAGGGAGCCCGCAGCGTGCGGAACCTCGCGTTGCTCTCGGTCCTCATCCTCGTGGCGATGTACGGTGTCCTGTTCGCCGCGTTCCGCAATCACCGCTACCCTTCGATCGTGCTCGTCAACCTGCCCCTCGCGCTCATCGGAGGCAGCGTTGCGCTGGTCCTCGGTAACGGCGTCTTGAGCGTCGCCTCGATGGTCGGGTTCATCACCCTGTTCGGCATCGCGACGCGCAACGGAGTCCTGCTCGTCACGCACTATCAGAATCTCCTACGCGACGAGGGTCTGACCCTTCAGGAAGCCGTCCGCCGCGGCTCGGTCGAGCGGCTGGCGCCGGTGCTCATGACGGCGCTCACCGCGGGACTCGCGCTGATCCCGCTCCTCATCCACGGCGGTGAGCCCGGCAACGAGATTCAGAGCCCGATGGCGCAGGTCATCCTCGGAGGACTCATCAGCTCGACGGTTCTCAACATGATCGTCGTGCCTGCGCTTTTCGCACGCTGGGGCGGCGTGCGTGCGGACGTCCCGTCGTTCGTCGGTCCGGAAGAGGAGTAGCCGCGCACGAAGCAGCGTTCTTCGCGACTGCGCCGCTCGTCGGCACTCTCGCGGCGATCTCGATTCTGGCGGATAGATGGGATGAAGTGGCTGGCCGTCCGATCAACCGTGGTGGCAGTGCGTGCCCCACATGCATGATTCCTGACGCGGTCGAGGCCGCAAAAGGGAGGCCAGCCATGGAGCCTATTGGCATCGACGTACACAAGGCTCAATCGCAGATCTGCATTCTGACGGAGGGTGGCGCGCTGATCGAGCGGCGGATCCAGACCGAGCGTGGACGCTTTGCGGCGGTGCTGGGGAATCGCGGCCGAGCGCGAATCCTGATCGAAGCGTCGACGGAGAGCGAGTGGGTGGCGCAGTGCCTCGAGGAGCTGGGGCACGAGGT
>JANNUT010000165.1:0-6501 GCA_031395565.1 Acidobacteriota bacterium
GATGAGGTTGGACGGACCGACGATCGAGACCGCGGCGGCGTAGACGTCGGGAGTAAACGCGACGCCGGCCAGTGTGGCGTAACCGCCGTACGATCCGCCCATGATGCCGACGCGCTTCGGGTCGGCGATCCCTTTGGCCACCAGGTCCTTTACGCCCCAGGTCAGATCGTCTTGCATCTTCTGACCCCACTCGTTGTTGCCGGCGTTGAGGAACTTCTTGCCATAACCGGTGGAGCTGCGGAAATTGGGCTGCAACACGGCGTAGCCGCGATTGGCGAGAAATTGCGCAAACGGGTCGTAGCCCCACGCATCGCGAGACCACGGTCCGCCGTGCGGGAAGACGATCAACGGAAGGTTCTTCGCAGGCACGCCTTTGGGCAGTGTGAGGAAGCTCGGAATCTCCAAGCCATCGGAGGACTTGAACCGCACCGGCTGCATGTGGGCCAGATCTTTGCGCGACAGTTTTTCGTACACGCGATATTGAAAGCTCAGCTTCTTCGTCTTACGGTCGAACAGGTAACGCGCGCCCGGTTCGATGTCGCTGCCCGCGCCGATCAGCCAACGCTGCTCGTCCGCTGTCGATGAACCCAAGCTGATCTCCATCCCTGGCAGCCGCTTCTTCAAGAGCTTGTAGTCGGCCTCGAGCGATTTGTCGCGCCAGTAGACTCGCGTGTGCTCATCGTCGTAGGAGGTGGCTACCAACTCGTCGGTCACGTCGGAGAAGATCGGTGCGCCAAAGTCCACACGTTTTTCCGGGTCGGACTCGACCAGCTCTTCCTTGCCGCTATCGGGGTCGAAGAGAGTGAGACGCGCGAGATCGACGTCATCCCCCTTGTTGGAGGCCATGTAAACCTGTTTGTTGTCTTTGTGGTATCGAACAGGTCCGCAGCTTTCGAACACATTGCACGAGTAGACCTTGGTAAACCCGGCATCGTCGACGCGAAGCACCTCGCTGTCGCCGTTGTCGGCCACGCGCACCGCCAGTCGCAGCGTGCCCTTGTTGTCGAAAAACCATTGCGCGATCCGCTCGGTGTTCGTGCGCACGAGCGTGCGTTCGCCCGTCGAGATCTTGACGCGATACAAGTCGTGCCAGGCTGCATCGCGGTCGTTGAGTCCGACGTAGATCACGTCCGGCGCACTGCGCGGCACCGCGTAGATTTGGGCAGCAACGCCCTTTAGCTCGGTGAGGTTGCGCGCGGTGGGAACCTGTTGACCCGCAGCGGGCGCACCAGCTGGGTCGACGGCCCAGATGTTGTAGTTCTCATCGCCGCCCGCATCCTGAACGTACAGGATCACCTTGCTGTCGTGACTCCAAAAGAACCCTGGGATTGGACGCTTCGTGTCTGCCGTCAACGGCTTCGCCGCATCGAACGGTTGCTGCGTCTCTTTGACCCAAATGTTGCGCGTCCCGTTGAACGGCTTGATGAACGCGATGTACTGGCCGTCGGGGGAAATTTGCGCCCCAGCGATCTCGGGATCGCCGAAGAACAATTCGCGATCAATCAGCGGCGTCGCTGCCGACGCTGTGGCAACTGCTGCCGCCACAACGCCGAAAATCAACAACGCGGCGAACCTGAAGCTCATGCCAGACACGTTCCTCATAAATCACCTCTGAGATCCGGGGACGGTATACGGAACTACGACCCATCGAGACCAGGACGACGAGCCGTAGACCGCGAGAGTTCCCTGCAATGTCGTCACAGATGCTAAAGCAAGAAACAAAACGCCCCCACTGTGCCGCTTCGGCCAGTGGGGGCGCGAGACTCGAACAAGTCGGTCGTTATGGTGCCGGTTTCAGCATCACTTCCCGCACATATTTCGTACCCACGAGATCGCGGAACGCATAGCGCTGCGCGGCCATCTCGTCTTGCTTCTTCTCGTCCATCGTTCCCCAGTGCTTTCCCTGAATGGCCTTGCTCTTCTCCTCGTCGGCAGCGTTGTAGTCCATCGCCTTGCCGTAGCTGGGGAAGAGCGTGCAGATCATGATGTCCCAGTCCGCCGGCGACGCCGGTTCCTGCATGAAGATCTTCGAATCGAGAGTCAGCCCTTGCTTCTTCGACTCGGCCGTCGTCGCCAGGTAATGACTCCGCAGATACAGCAAGTAGTCATCGGTATGGCCCTGCTTGGTCCGATACGAACTGCACGACCAAACCGGCCCCTCTGTGTAATGCTCTTGTGCGCTTGCGATCCCGATCGACGCAAGCACACACAGTCCTACTACCAACGTTGACAGTTTCATTTTGGGACTCCTCTGGTACGTTGCCGCGGCGAGCTGCCGTGCACGTAAAGGCTCGAGACTTGGTTCTTGGGCGTCCGGAACCACCGACCGCCGCACGATCCGCTAGTTAGCCCACTTCGTCAATCCACCCCGTAACTGCCAATCACACCCACCCCCGGCACATGCACGTATCCGGCCGACCCGTCGCTGGTGTAGTTGCCGGAGCTGAAGCGAGTATTCCAGCCGTTGTCGCCGCCGCCACTGCGGCCTCCGCCTTGCGCGGCACGCTGTTGCACGAGTTGGTAGAGGTTGCCGATTGGAAAGTCCGAGCCTTCGTAGCCGACGTTGCCTTGGCCATCAAACCAGTAGCGGCCGGGCATGACCGCGCTTCCGATCAGTTGAGCCCATTGATAGACCTCGGCGAGCGGCAGGTGGCGCCCGTTGATGAACACATTGGTATTGCCGGCCGAGGCGTTGGGATCGAGCGCACCAAAGTCGTGCCCGGGATGTATGAATGAAACAGCCGGCCCGCCCTGCTGACCAAACAGCCCGCTGCGCGAGTCGTACCACCACGAACCCGCCCCCGGATAGGTGCCGTAGCGCGCGCGAAACTCTTCGAGTTGCGCTTGGCTCAGGGTGTGACCGTTGACCATGACAGTCACCGCAGCGGCCTGGCCTGACGACGGCAGCGGCGGCGGCGGCGGCGGCGAGGGAGGCGTGGGGGAAGAAGGGGGTGTGTTCATGATCTCTCCTTGGTGAGGCGCGTTGGCGTCGTGGGTTGGCGATGCTCCGCAGGCGCTGGTCAACATGCAGATGCTCAGCAGCATCGTAGCGTTCAAGACTTTCCGATCGATCGGGTTGCTCATCTTATGCTCCGTGAAGCAAGAACCACGCTGCCTCACCCCTTATGACGGATCGGCGCCGCCAATTCCCCACACCGGCCGCCCAGCGTTTGAACGACCTATTTTCCGACTCGCTGCCGACCAATTTTCGGAAACGCCTGAATCCCCGAGACGCGCTCAAAAATTGCTCGACACCCTTCATCGATCAACGTAAAAGTCCCAGCGCCCCGGTGCGAATCCGGGCTGGGAGGATGGATGAAGAAGCTGGCGGCAGTTTGCGTACTGATGTCGTTGACCGGCCTGGCAAGCGCCTCGGTGCTCGACGACGCCCGTTGCGACTTGACGGTCAACTTTATCGAGCGAACCGACTCGAGCGGTGCCCCGATGGGCGACGGCCGCTGGCTGATCCAAGGCTGCCCACTCAACAACGACATCGTGGTCGGGACATGGACGGAAGGGAACGTCGTCAAGGGAATTACGGTCAACATCAACGCCACGACCTACGGCTACTACCCCACCGACCTCACATCCACTGGCAAGAAGGTGATCGGTATTGCGGTCCGCGGTTGGGAAGGGAACGACATCATCGACCTTTCCGACATCGACTTGAAGGCGTTTCGCCTCAACACCACACCCGGCTTCAGCGTCGAAATCACCGGCGATCAGGGCGACGACGACATTCGCGGCTCGGTCATCAATGACGTGATCTACGGCAACGATGGCGACGACGACATCAACGGCGGCGACGGCAACGACATTCTGCTCGGCGGGTTCGGCAACGACTTGCTCAAGGGCTCCGACGGGCACGATGTGCTCGAGGGCGAAGAGGGCGACTACGACCGCCTGTTTGGTGGTTGCGGCAACGACAAGCTCGGCGACAAGGACGGTGTAAGAACCGCCCGCGGCGCCGATGGCAACGACAAGCTCATCATCACCTTCCGTCCCGGCTGGACTCTCAACGGCAAGGCCAAGTCGGTCGGGCTGATCGTGGGCGGCGCCGATGCCGACACCTTCGAAATCTATAACCAGGGAAGCGCCGCTCTGACGATTACGCTCGAAGGCGATCTGGACGGCGGTTACAACGACAGCGGCGATCAAGCGTTCTTCACCGGCGCGTTCATGGAAGCGGGCAATCAGCCGCGCGTCGAAACAGTCACCGGTCCCTGAAACGAAGCTCAGTCGAATCGATCGAACGGGCGAGCCGCGCTGGCTCGCCCGTTTTTCGTTGATGCGGGCCTCGAGAGCGCGCGATGACAGTCACGTTGTGCGCTCGCTTCTGAACCGCACTTGCCGGAACGGCCTCGATCAGAATCTTGAGCGCCTTGCGCTGAGCTTCGAGTCCAGGACCCTGCCCTCTGGAGTGACCAATCCGCACCACGACCAGATCGTGCGAGGGAATGATGAAAACGTTCTGACCACCCGACCCCGCCATGTAGTACGCGTCGCGCGCAATTGGAAAATCTTCGCGCCCATTGATCCAAAAGAAGCCGCCGTAAACGGGGTTGTTGTCTGCCGCCCAGGCCGGCGCGACGGTGCTCACGAACTTGACGAACCCTTCCGGGAGAATTCGCTCGCCGCCGTACACACCGTCTTGCAGATACAAATTGCCGAGTCGCGCCCAATCGCGGCCCGACATGAATTCGTACCCTTGCGTCAGGAAGTTTCCGTACGGATCGGTCTCCATCACCATCGAACGAACTCCAATCCGATCGAAGAGCCGGCGCTGCGGGAACGACAAGTACTCTTCGCCGCGCTTCTCGACCGCGAGCCGGATCAAGTAGTTCGCGAGCACCGGGTCGACGTTTCGATAACGCCCCACCGTGCCGGGCGGCCACTGCAACGGCCGTGTTGCCGCGTAATGAAATGAGTCGATGCGACCGGTGTAGAGGTAGAGGTGGTCGGGATAGCCGGCCTTCGGATCGAAGTCGGGATCCGCGGGCGCTCTGCTGCGAAGGCCGCTGGACATGTGCAGGATGTCGGAAATGCGGATCTCGCGGCGCGGGTCATTCGCATTCTGCCATTCGGGAATCGGCGCCGGCTGATCGAGTCGATACGCCCCCTCCTGGACGAGCACGCCGATCAGCGTTGCCGTCACGCTCTTGCCCATCGACCAACTCTCGAGCGGCGTGGTATGCGTGACACCTGCCATATAGCGCTCGCCAATCAGGCGCCCCTTGTACGTCACGACGAAGGCCGACGTGAAGCTCTCGGGCGGGTCGAAGGCGGCGTCGATCGCGCGTTGAACTTTTGCCGCATCGACTTCGCTTGGCAGCGGCTCGTTCGGCAAAAGATCGCCCATCGGCCACGGCGTCGTCGCTGCGTCGGGAAGCTGGCTCTTCACCACAATCGGTGTGAAGTAGACATCGTCGTTATCAGGCGGCAGCGTAATGCACCCCTGCGAACCGAAGTAACGCGCGATCAGCGTTGTTCCGCTGGGCATCGTGATCCGCACTTCGCGCCTGTCACGGTCGATCAACGGTTTGCCGACCTTTCGTCGCGATGCGTAAGGGCCGGTGAAGAACCCGACGTTCTCGATGGCGTCGTTCGGATCAAGTCCGGTGATGAACACCGCCGAGCAGAGGATTTTGGCGAACCCCGCGGTGTCGTGTTCCAGCGGATCGCCGGGGGGGGACTCGTACGGAGTGTTCAGTTCCAGCGGCTTCGCGCGAGCGATCAACGCCTTCTTTTCCGGTCGCTTCGGCGCCGGGGCTACAGCTTTCGCGCCAATGCTGCGTTCCCCAGACTGTGGGGCCGGACTGCCGCAGCCGGCCATCGCCAAGGCCCACAGCAATGCGACGACCACCGTCCCACGCCGCCAGTCAAAGCAAAACATCGAGCTACCCTCCGCGCGGTTTGCGTATCATCGCGCTCGCCGCCTTTCTATCGTGCCACCGGAGGATCCCATGACTCACACGCTGCGAACACTCCCGTCTCTCCGCAGATTCGCTCTCGCCGCCGCCGTCTGCTCTGGGCTGTTACTTCTGCTCGCCGGCGTGCGCGCCGCGGACGCGCCCGCATCGAAGGCTGCCGCCGCCGCCGCAACCAAGGGCACGGTGCTCGTGACCGGCGCCAATCGCGGCATCGGACTCGAACTCGCCAAGCAGTTCAGGGCCAGCGGCTACGAGGTGATCGGGACGGCACGCACCCCGGCCGAGGCGACGGAGCTGCGTGCGACCGGCGCGCGCGTCGTGGCACTCGACGTGACCGACGCCAAGAGCGTCGCGGCCCTCGCCGAGAACCTCAAGGGTACGGCGATCGACATCTTGATCAACAACGCCGGCATCTTTCCGCGCACAGAGACGATGGGGTCGATCGCGACGATCACGTTCGGCGAGATCGAGAAAACACTCGAGACCAACACGATTGGACCGATGCGCGTGACGCAGGCGCTGCTGCCGAATCTCAGGGCCGGAAAGAGAAAGCTGATCGTGAGCATCTCGA